>JAIPJM010000004.1 GCA_021734255.1 Fidelibacterota bacterium
GCACCAGTTGTTGCAAAAAGCCTGGATTATCTACCAGCTTGTCATTAATCTGTTTCTCGGCCATTGGTTCTCTCCTTCTCTTGAAATGATTTGAACACCTCAAGATAATTTGGGGAAACCATGGCCGACTCTTTTTCTACCCTAATCCAATTTTACAGAAATTTAAGGACATAACTGACCTGAGTTCTCCGGAACAAAAAAAAGAATAGGGGGAAACTATACGCTCTTGATGTAGGGTCTACGCTATGTATATTGTACGACGTGACTAGGCGAATTATAAAGCAGCCCTACTACCTTACACACCAGGATTCTGTCACAAAAATATTATCCATATTGAATGCACCGCAGGGTGCATTTTTCTTTTTTAATCGTTTAGAGAGTGAGTGCGAATGAAAGATACGCTTAAATATCTAATTGATCTTCAAGAGATCGATAGACAGTTATTTGAAATTGAGGAAAAAAAAGGAAGCCTGCCGCAGCAGGTGGAGAAGTTAGAGTCTGAAGCGGTTGATCTGCGATCAGAGCTGGATACTACCAAGGCAGCACTGGAAGAGAATCGGAAGGAATTGAACACCATTCACGGCGGTCTTATGGATGCTGTGGAGAAGATCAAAAAATATCAGGATCAGTTGTACCTGGTAAATACGAATCGTGAATATGATGCGCTCACCAATGAGATCGAAACCGAAAAATCCAAAATGATGGAGATGGAGAGCCGACAGACTGAACTCCAGGAAGCGATCGAAACGCTAGAAACTGCCATCAACTCCTCAGAAGAGCAGACCACAGCTTTTGCAGAACAATTGGAAGCTAACCGGGACGAGCTCAAAGAGAAATCAGACCTAACGGATGCACGTCAGCTTGAGCTTGAAAAAGAAAGAGAAGCCTTGGTACCGAAAGTACGTGAACGTTATCTCCGTAAATACAACCGCATTCTAAAGGCCAGAAGACGCGCCGTGGTTCCTATCGAACGATCTGCTTGCTCCGGGTGTCACAAACAGCTGTCACCCCAAACGATCTATGACATACAGCAGATGAATAAACTGATTGAGTGTGAGAATTGCGGTCGCATATTGATACGAATGGAGAAAGAAGATTAGAGATCTTGTTAACTCTCAATAACTTATCGTTTAAATGACCTGCACGTGCGGGTCATTTTTTCTTTCAGTAGAGACGAGCATCATTAGCTTTGATCCGCTATTTAAAATTTGGGTGAATCGGGCAGTCGCTTCAGCAATTGAGTTGGGGAGGAAAGTCCGGACTCCGCAGGACAGGCCGCCCATGTCATTAGCATGGGACACCGTTTATAGCGGTGATGGAAAGTGCCACAGAAAACAAACCGCTCGCCTTCGCTCCGTTCTCGCTATGGCGATAACAGAGCTTAAGCACAGCATGCCTTGATCGATCCAAAGAGAGGGGCCTGCCGCTCAGTAGCTCATCCACGTTGAGAATGGGGATGGAGCGAAGGCGGGTAAGGGTGAAAACGTGAGGTAAGAGCTTACGCCGTGCTCAGGGAACTGATCATGTGGGTAAACCCCGGCCGGAGCAATTCCAAGCAGAAGAGAGTGGTTGTCCGCCACGTCATTTATTTGACACTCTTCGGGTAGGGAGCTTGAATTCAGAAGTAATTCTGAATCCAGATCAATGGCTGCCTCGTTCTATTTAGAGCAAGACAGAATCCGGCTTACAGATTCACCCAATATTTTGAACCGGTCTAGACAGTTAACCTACTCCTAGCGCAGATTCAGAATACGCTCCCACCGAGCATTTTAATCCCTTTGTATTTAACCGTGAAAAAAAGCAAGGAGAGGTTTATACTATAGACCTGTTAATTATGGAAAAAATCTGGATCATTCAGGATAGTCCCCAGGCTGAAATCACAGCCCTATCAAAGAGTTTAAGCGTGTCACCTGTCGTTGCGGGAATACTGTGGCGCAGGGAATTACGGACCATGGATGCCGCCAAGGAGTTCTTTAATCCTTCAGTCGAGCACCTGCTTGATCCTTTTGGCATGTTGAATATGGACGAGGCTGTCAAGCAGGTGAAAAAGAGTCTGGATGATCAGACGCCCATCCTCGTCTATGGTGATTATGATGTGGATGGTACAACTGCTGCCTCACTGCTGCACCTTTTCCTCCAATCACTGGGTGCCAAGTCAGAGTTCTACATCCCAGATCGGAATACAGAGGGCTACGGTGTTTCAAACAAGGGTATCGATTATGCAGTTTCTATCGGTGCTGAACTCATGATCACCTGCGATTGTGGGATCACTGCTGTAAATCAAACCAAATATGCACACGAGCAGGGCGTCAGGGTGATCATTACTGA
Source organism: Fidelibacterota bacterium (assembly GCA_021734255.1). Lineage (GTDB taxonomy): Bacteria > Fidelibacterota > UBA8477 > UBA8477 > JABMPR01 > JABMPR01. The sequence goes on from JAIPJM010000004.1 coordinate 2,329, forward strand.
CCATCACATCCCTGATCCGGTGCTTCCTCCTGCAGATGCAATCCTCAATCCTAAGCAGGAAGGGTGTGGCTATGAGAATAAGAATTTATGCGGTGCCGGTGTTGCATTCAAATTGACACAGGCCTTAGCACAATACCTGGATCTTCCAGAAAGACAGTCCTTAGATTTTCTAGACCTGGCAGCGATTGGAACTGCAGCGGATATTGTTCAAGTTACAGGCGAGAATCGAATTATTGTAGGCGAAGGATTGAAGCTGATCAGTCAGGGCAATCGGCCTGGCATCAAGGCCTTAAAAAAAGTGGCCGGAGTGACTCGGGACGAAGTGACCGTGGCTGATGTCCTGTTCGGACTCGGACCACGCATCAACGCCGTGGGCCGTCTTGGTGAGGCAACACGGGCCGTCCGTCTCATGACAGCCAGCACCCAGGCTGAAGCTCAGGAATTCTCTGCGGTTCTTAACTCAGAGAATGAAGCCAGAAAGGGAGTTGAATCTGGCATTTTTGACGAAGCGGTCCGTCTGGCAAACTCAAAACCTGATCCTCGATCCAAGCGTTCCCTGGTATTGTATCAGGAAGGCTGGCATCATGGTGTGATCGGAATAGTAGCATCCAAATTGAAAGAACGCTATTTTGTCCCTACCGTTATCATCGCTGTAAATGATGGGGTTGGCAAGGCTTCAGCCAGGAGCATTAGCGGTTTCGATCTCCATGCTGCGTTCTCCAAATGTGCGGATCTACTGGTGAGTTATGGCGGGCATATGATGGCAGCTGGGATGACCATTGATCCGGCCAACCTGGAGGCTTTTGAGGAGCGCTTTCAGGTTATCGCTCAGGAACAGATCAGCGATGAAATGATGCGTCCTCGTTTGAAAATTGAATCGGCACTGGATTTTAACGATATCAATACACAGTTGTTGGAGACCTTGCGTCGTTTGGCTCCCTATGGACCGGGGAATATGAGGCCCATGTTTTATAGCGATAACCTTGAAGCTGTGGGTTATCCCCGTCCAAGGATCGTTGGGAAAGATCATTTGAAACTGAAAGTAAAGCAGGGGGGGCGCGTTATGGATGCCATCGGTTTTGGTATGGCAGATAAAATGGAATTGCTGTACGCCAACCGACCCCTTGAAATGGCATATGTCCTCTCTGAGAATGAATGGCAGGGAAGAAAATCAATTCAGCTGGAACTCAAAGATATCAGATTAATGAATTAGGGGAATGTAAAATGGCTAGAGCATATATCGACACAATCGGCATGTATGTCCCACCGGGAGTTGTAACAAACCAGGATCTAGAAAAACTTATGGATACATCAAATGAGTGGATCCTGGAGCGATCCGGTATCCAGGAACGCCACCATGTGGATGGTGAGAGTACGACAGAGATCGGTTTGAAGGCAGCAGAGGCAGCGCTAGCCAAAGCTGGAATGACTGCAGATGATGTAGAATACATCATCTTTTCGACTATTGCGAATGACTATCTGGTCCCGGGCGGTGGTGCGATCATGACCAAGCATCTGGGTATTCCGGGAACACCTGCTCTGGATATCAGAATGGCCTGTTCGGGCTATCTGTATGGTCTACAGGTTGCAAAAGCTCTGATCGAATCAGAAGCTTACAACAACATTCTGCTCATCACTGCGGAAGTGCAGTCCGTAGCCCTTGATATGACCACGGCTGGTCGGGACACGGCGGTTCTTTTTGGGGATGGTGCTGCTGCGACCATCCTTAAATCCACAGATGAGGACAGAGGCGTGCTGACAGTCGTTACCCATTCGGATGGCCGCTATGCAGAAGATCTGATGTTAAGATCTCCCTCTACCCATGATAAACCATTTTTGAGTTATGAAAATGTGGATAAGGGTCATGGCAGGCCTGTGATGAATGGAAGAAATGTGTTTAAACATGCCATCACCAAGTTCCCTGCAGTAATCATGGAAGCGCTTGAAGCTGCCAATATCGAAAAGAAAGATGTTAAGCTAGTGGTTCCGCATCAGGCAAATCTGAGGATCACTGAAGCGGTCGCACAGCGACTTGAACTCGAACCCTATAAAGTCGTTTATTCCAATATTCACAAATATGGAAACACCACATCGGCGTCAATTCCAATTGCCCTTTATGAAGCCATGGCCGAGGGGAAAGTCAACCGAGGGGATATCGTGGTCGTGGCAGCATTTGGTGCTGGATTTACCTGGGGTGCATCTGTTATCCGGTGGTAAAATGGCTGATCACTATAAAAAAACAGAATCAGAAACCCCTAAACTTGGTATTTTGAAGAAACTTAGAATCAGGTTATAATAAATCATGTTAAGACAGGCCAAAAAGGTTGTTCGTGATGAGAAAAAATATCAGATCTGGCTGAGAATCAGTCAGATTGCCCTCATCGTCGTTCTACTCGTCGTTGCTGCACTTTTCTTTCCGCGGGGAAAGATGTTCCAGTTTGATTATGATGTAGACCAGATCACAACTGAAACCATCATCGCCCCCTTTGATTTTGATATACTGAAAACGGAAGAGGGGCTTGAGCGTGACCGAAATACAAGAGAACGAGCCATTCTGCCTGTGTTCATCTGGGACAATACCGCCCGAGACAGGGTTAATGATGATCTGGATGAGATACGCAAGCATCTCTCGCTCTGGTACCAGGCAGAAAGAGATCTGGAAGCAGTTAGAAGCTACTGGCAGACGATCTCAGATTCAGTTGTGGCCGACTCCATGCTAACCAAACTGCAGGAAGACTCGCTGCAGGTACTAAACATCAGGTTAGAACTCAGGGACAGGGGGCTGACCGACCTGGGTACCCCCAGATGGGATTACTTCCTGGAAGAGGGGCCATCGACCAGACGCTTGATCAATAATGTAAAGCGAGCCCTGCTTCCTCAATATATGTTAGGCATCATCGGAGATCTACCGCCTGATGCCAATCATGATCAGATCACCATGATCATGCGCGGGAAAGAAACCACCCGGAATCCAAACGATTTCAGGAACATGACAGTCGCCTGGGCCAATGTTGAGAAAATACTTTCCTCCGATTATATCCATGAAGATCCCAGGCTTATGCAGATGGCGGAAGAGATTGCCCTGGCGGTGATGGTCCCCAACCTGAATTATTCAGCAGAGCTGACCGAAAATCGTAAGCAGGAAGCCAGAAACCTGGTTCCCATTAGTGTTGGCAAGGTTTTTAAAAATGAGCGGATCGTGGATGCCAATACCAGAGTAACTCCTCAGATCAAACAGAAACTGAACTCACTGGAGAGAGAATATATCCGGAAAGGGTACGGTCAGACCGCAGCTAACCGCTTGATGACCTTCCTCGGTAAAATATTCCTTTCGGCTTTTCTACTTTTCTTTTTCTTTGCCTATCTGCAGACCTACAGAAGTCAGATCTACAATGACATCAAGTTGATGATTTTAGTGGGTATCATTTTTATCATGCACCTGGGTATGGCTCATCTTATTGTTTATGAACTGCAGTGGTCGGAATTCTTTGTACCCATGAGTATTGCTGCCATTCTCTTTACGGTGGTCTTCGACGGAAGAATTGCGTTCATCATCATGGTGACGCTCACCATACTCACTGGAATCATTCTAAGTAATAACATGCCCTTTATCGTCGCCAACCTTTTCGTGTCCTCCCTGGCCATTTATTCCGTTCGGCGTCTACGGTCCCGTTCTCAGATCCTGTGGAGTATCCTGGCGGTAACATCTGGGTACATTGCAGTAATTGCTGTATTCGAAATGATCAAATTCAGCAGTTGGGATTCTGTAATGGAACAAATGCTGTTCGCTGCTGCCAATGGCTTCTTCTCACCCCTGATATCGTATGGATTCCTGGTGTTGATCGAACGAACGTTCAAGATCACAACAAATCTGACGCTCCTGGAATTACTGGATTTTAATAATAAGCCCTTAAGTAATTTGGCTATGCGGGCTCCAGGAACCTTTAAGCACAGTATTGATGTGGGAAACCTGGCAAGAGCAGCTGCAGAAGCTGTTGGTGCGAACTCCCTGCTGGCAAGAGTGGGTGCCTATTATCATGATATTGGCAAAGCAGAGAAACCTGAGTATTTCATTGAGAATCAAATGCATGGTGTCAATAAGCATGAAAATCTTTCCCCTCGCCTGAGTGCTACTGTCATCACCGCTCATGTCAAGGATGGTGTTAAATTGGCAAAGGAGTATGGCCTACCACCTATTGTAAGAGATTTTATTCCCATGCATCATGGCCGAACAAGAGTTGAATATTTCTATCAACAGGCACTTGAGCGAGCGAAAGAGAATGACTCGGAAGTGAATGAAGCAGATTTTACATATCCCGGTCCGAGACCCAATACGAAAGAGACAGGTATTCTCATGATCGCTGAAGCCATAGAAGCCGCTTCACGCTCGATCAAGAAGCCCACACTCCAACGCATCGAAACGCTTATGGATTCGATTATTGAGAGTCGGGTCAAAAGTGGGGAGTTGATAAACTGTCCCCTGACCTTTAAGGATCTGGAGACCATCAAAAGTGCGATGGTTCCCGTTCTCACTGGTAGTTTACATGAAAGAATAGAATATCCAGGTCAACGGGAGAAACTCCATATGCAGGACGACGAAAAGTAAAGCCATTTCTGATCGACATTTGATTATACATGCAAATCGAAATTATTGAACCTGACCCCGAAGCTGACATCAGCTTATTCAACACAATAAGTGAGCGTGTGTTTCTGGAGGAAAAGAAGCCTGTTCATTTTCTTAATATCATCTTTATGGGGAGGGATGCACTCCGTTCCATGAAACAAGAATATTTTGGTCAGGATGTATACACCGATGTGATCGCTTTCAATTTGAATGAAGAAAATGAAGCCGTGGAGGGTGAAGTGTACCTCTCTTTCGAGCAGATCAAGTTGAATGCCGCTCAATACTCGACAGATTCACAAGATGAGCTGCATCGCGTCCTCATTCACGGTTGTTTGCACCTTTGCGGATATGAGGACGATACAAGCACCCTGAAGCATAGAATGACAGGGCGTGAGAATTTTCATCTGTCATTACTCAATGAAGAGAATGCTTGATGGATTTTAATGCAATCCTAGAATCTCCAATTTTATGGCAGAGTTTAATATTTCTTTTTCTCTTGGGGACATCAGCCTTCTTTTCAGGATCTGAGACAGCTCTCTTTAACTTGAAAAGGCAGGAGATGGATCATTTAAGACATGACCTTGCGCCATCGTCTCAACTGATCGTTCGACTTTTAAAAACGCCCAAGCGATTACTGATCACGATTTTAACTGGAAATACAGTCGTCAATGTTGCGCTGGCCTCTCTGGCTGCCCTCATAACTGTAGGTATAGCCAGGGAAGCAGGGTTGAATCAGGTTTTAGCACTTACTATAGAGTCTGTCGTTCTTACCGTGGTGCTTGTCATACTTGGTGAAATAACGCCAAAGGTTGTAGCAATGAGGCATTCACTAGGATTTGCTTCCAGGATAGTTGGAGTTTTATCTCTGATCTTTAAACTGTTTTCGCCTGTAGCTCAGGTCGTATACACTTTTGTTGAGAAAATGGTAGGCGTCCTCGGTCTTCAACCAGAAGAAAATTTCACTTCTGATGAAGAGATCAAAGAGTTGGTCGAGTTAAGTCAGGATCAGGGGGTGATCGGTGAAGAAGAGAAAGAGATGATCCATTCTGTCATCGAGTTTGGCGATACCATGGCCAAAGAGATCATGATTCCCAGACCTGATGTCATAATGGTGAACACTGAGATGACCCGAGAGGAAATTTTAAGTACGATCAGGGAAACCGGGTATTCAAAGTATCCTTTATATAAAGACCAGATTGATGCCATTAAAGGGATCCTTTTCATTAAAGATATTCTTCCGTATCTCCACAGGGGGCCCTCTCGTATCAATCTTGAACGGCTAGCCCGACCAGCCATGTTTGTACCGGAACATCAACACATTGATGAACTGCTAAGGGACATGCAGAATGAGAAGCAGAAGCTGGCAATCGTTGTGGATGAATATGGTGGATTTTCAGGGATGGTGGCCGTAGAAGATATAATTGAAGAGGTCCTGGGTGATCTGAAGGATGAGATCGATGACTCTGACAATGAGATAGAGATCCGAGACCTAGGTGATAATAGCTATTTAATAACAGCGACAACCCAGTTGGATGATGTCGCTGAACAATTAAATATAGAACTCCCTCTGGAAAGAGACTACGATTCTGTTGGTGGCTTTATCTATTTTAATTTAGGTACGATACCAGAACCAGGAGATGTGGTTCAATATGCCAACCATGTATTTGAAGTTGTTTCTGTTGAGAAGAACCGTATTGAGAAAGTACGCGTCAAAAAAGGTATACTTAAATAAATGTCCGAAAGTATAAAGTCGAGCGTAACGCATGAACTGCTTCGCCTTCAAACAATAGTAAAAAAACTCAGAGCGCCTGATGGATGCCCCTGGGACAAAGAGCAAACACCACAGAGTTTAATCCCTTATTTAATTGAAGAAACATACGAAGTCGTCGAGGCTTTGGAGAATGAAGATTCGGAAAGCCTAAAATCTGAACTTGGTGATCTCCTGCTGCATGTGGTCATGCAGGGAGAGATGGCTGAGGAGGCTGAAGGTTTCACATTACGCGATTCGTTATTTTCCATCAACGAAAAACTAATCAGGCGCCACCCACATGTTTTTGGAGAAGATAATAGTGAGCAGGGGCGACATAATGACGCGACCAGCAACTGGGAAAAGTCAAAAAAAGCTGAAGGTCGTAAAAGCTGGCTAGACGGTGTGCCAAAAAATTTACCAGGCTTGATCAGAGCACAGCGAATCCAGGAGAAAGCATCACAAGTGGGATTCGACTGGAACGAAGTGCTTCCAGCCCTGGAAAAGTTCCACGAGGAAATAGACGAACTTATAGTAGAGTGGGAGGCAGGGGAAAAGGATCGTGCGCGTGAGGAGTTTGGTGATGTATTATTTGCCCTGGTCAATGTCGCTAGACTCATGAAGTTTGATAGTGAATCCACCATGCGATTGGCAATTGATAAGTTTGATGCCAGATTTCGGGCCCTTGAGCTTGAATATGAACGAAATGACTGGGATCTGGAAGCAGCGACGCTTGAAGAAATGGACGCGGTGTGGGATCGGATAAAACATAAGGTAGACTACAGAAAGTAAAATTGCATTTCTTAACATATATATTACTTTGCAGAGAAAGGATAAAACTATAAGTTGTGGCAGTTTTAGGTTTAAAATTTAAACGTGGAGGTGAACCAGTGGTGGCTAAACCTGTAAAGGGGAACCAGGGAAAAAGATATTCTGCTGAGGAGAAAGCAGAGATCGTAAAGTTTATACAAACTTATAATGCAGAGCACAAACGGGGTGGTATGAAAGCTGCCAGTGATAAGTTTGGTGTGTCAGTTGTAACCTTGAGTAACTGGGGTAAGGGTAAACGGAAGAAAGCAAAAGCAAAAGCTAAAACCAATGTAAAGAAGGTTGCGGCTAAAGCTAAAGCTAAAGGTAAAGTGGCTCTTGTTAAGTCCGCTACCGATGATGCAGATGCCGTATTGAAGCGTCTTCAGGCTATTCGTAGTGAAATTACAGCTTTGGAAAAAGAGTTTAATACATTAAAGAAAAAACTGTAAGCTGAATATACAGATCATTGAAAAAGGGTGAGTAGATCTCACCCTTTTTTGTTTTATAGCAGAGAGAGAAGTAATGTATGGAAAATGAGAACCCAAACGGATCCATGCAACCAACCCACAAGCACATCAAGAGGATAATGAGCACCGCAATAAACGCGAGAGTATCCCACCAGGATTACAAGGGGAGTCAAGAACCACAGAGTCATGGGAAAGAAAATTCCAATCGATAGAGCAATTGATATGGTATTCGAGGCATGATTGGAGGGAAAGGAACGCTTGCCTCTATTCATACTTCCCAGCGATTTTATTTCCTCCATCTGCTTACCTGGTCTAATCCTGTCCACATTGGGTTTTATGAGGCGAGCATTGATCCAATCTGCAACCCCGGCGCTTAAACCCCCAAGAAATATAGCCTGACTACCGAATCTCCAGTCGATATACATGAGTATCATGGCAAATGTCAGCATGGGAGTGATCCAGCGATACGGGTCAGAGACCTGAATCATCAAAGGGTCCAGGTACCGCTTTCTCCAGGTTTTGGAGATGAGGAATAAAAGTCGTTTTTCGGACTTGGAGACAGGCAATGATATCATACTTTAAAATGAATATGTGAAGATGAAATTGCCACAACTTTGTGGTAGGTAAAAAAATCGGGAAATCGAAATGAAACATGGCGCAGAATCACTCATCATGTTAATTGTAATCTTGCTTATCACGGCCTGCTCACCGACTCCAGCCCTTGTCAAAGTTGAGCAGCAGAAAGGGCAGTTAAAAGTTGGATTTGATATAGACGATACCATTCTTTTTACCAGGGATAACTTTTTAAAAGCACCTGCTTTAAGTGACGATCCTGATCACCTGGATTATGCTTGGATCAACACACACGACAGTCTCTATTCGACGCTTATTAAACCTGTTGCTGACCTGGTATGGTTTTATCGTGCCCATGGACATGATGTTTTCTTTATTACGGCTCGACCCGGGATCAATGGTGATGCTGTTGGAAGGTTTCTGAGTAGCGAGTTGGACTTTCCAGTGGAGCTTGGTAAGAATCTATTCTTCTCACCAAAGCAAAAGGATCCTGCCACAGGAAAGAAGTATACCACTAAACATCATCTGATCTCTGAATTAGGACTCCATCTTTATTTTGGTGATTCTGATACCGATATGATCGCAGCCAGTATCGCCGGAGTTAGGGCAGTTCGTGTTGTTCGCGATCAGCGCAGCGTTGATGCCTACAGCAGTAACTATTTTGGTGATTTAAAATCAGACCCGGAAAAGCGTGCACCTTTCGGCGACGTAAATTATCAAACATTTCTGACCAGGGGTGTGGGACCCTTTGGCGAAACTATCTACCCCATCTACATCAATACAGAGGATGTTAACCAGTCACAGGAATGATCTCCAGCGCCTGAACCCGAAACTGGTTTAACTCTCCATGCATATTGGTTAGGGGTAAGGCATCCTGATCCAGGATAAGCGTGTTTTCACCCGCCTTAAATACGGCTCGTATCCAACTGGTCTTAAACCATTGATCCCAACTATTCGTGTGAGGGAATGCGACCATCTGCTCCAGCCACCAGTCATTTATCTTTAGATTCGCCAAACCACAACTATTCCCATCACTGATAGTCCCGCATCCATTGCTGTATAAAAATCGGATCAAATAATTACCCTTATCTGGAAGTGTGAATGCCATTTCAATGGATCGGGTCGTTTCTCCCAGCTCAATATAATAAGGAGCTGTTGACCGAAGGTATAAGTTAGCCGCCGGTCCCAGGTACTGGGGCCTTGTTGGCAAACTGCGATTCCCTAGTGAGTCAACAGCCACCAATTGGAAAAAACCGGATAAGCTGTCAGAGATGATCACAGGAGAGTGCTCCAGTGAATCCAGAATAACCCCATTCAACTCGATGAGGCACAGATCTTCATCTGCTTCCCAGAAAAGAGTATCACTGGCCCAAAATACCCTCGGACTCGCGGGTAAGATATGGTCGGCTAAATTGATAGCTCCCTCATCCCCTTGTTTGAGATGAATACTGATATCATAATCAGACCCGCCAAGCGCTAAAGGACGACCCGCTGTCCAGAGATCACCGTTTACTTCCATGGACTCTATGACGGAGCCGCTGCCACTCAAGTGAATATTGATCTTGCTGTCGTGGAGCTCGAGATCCTTAAGGGAAAAATTATCCCAAGTGAATGGGTTGTTCGGCTGCAGGGCAAGCTCAAAGGTGTCGTTTGAGAAATCATACCCGATAGTGAGTCCAAACAGTCCTTTATAGATAGCGCCAAGCCAGCCGGCTACACTCCAGAGTTGTCGGTCAGAATTGATCTCAGTCTGGTCTGGTCGACCTGACAGATAGTGATAATTCTCTCGATTGGTCTGATAAAGAGCTGCAGATCGAATGAGTCCATTAAAACTATGTTGGTATGCCTCCTGATTATGCACCTGTTTTGCTGCCAGCAGTGCGTAGGATTCTACAAAAGGCCAAATTGCCTGATTGTGATAGGGGGGTGAGTGAGGCAATTGATGTGAAATGACGGGCGAGCCAATGGGCGTTCTGGGGTAGCTGCTCACAAGCTGGGCACTGACTGAGGAAAAAGAATTGCAGAAGAGGATTGCCAGCGATTCGCCCAGGAGGTCACGATGAGAGGCGTGTTCCCAGATCGGTGAGGAGATGACATAACTGGCTGGTCCCTGAAGGGTATCACTCCAGAAGTGAGGTATCAAACTCTGATCGATCCTGCCTATGAAATCACCCCAGGTCATGCGAATGTCACGGTCATCGGAAAGTGCCAGACCGATCTCAAGCGCCCGTTTGAAAAGGACATTACTGGATAAGGCATGTGAACTGTGAATATCAGATGGAGACATCCACACCGGGTATGTTTGTTCACGCCAGTCTTCAAAGCTGGTTTCACCCTGCAGCATACCGGAGACAGGATCTCTGTTCCAGAGCATATCCTCTTTCAGTGAATTGATCACAGGATCTCTAATTTTGTCCAGCCACGCCTTGTCACCAGTTACCAGGAAATATTCCCAGGCTGCAATGGTCCAGATGTGCCGGTCCACAGAAACGGGCCAGGAGCCGCCTGTTCCGGTATCCTGTAGGATCCTGTTGTCGGCCGTTAGTTTTGCTTCCAGACTCTTTTTTACATTTTCAGGAAACAGGTAGGCGAGTGAAAGGTGGGACGCATAGGCGAAATCTCTGGTCCAGATACCCTGCCACTCCTTGCCTGCGGAGAAAGCACCATCATCCCTGATATTTAGTTGTGCTTCCTCCAGGGCCAGATTGGTCAATGCCTCAAGCAATGGTGCCTCAGGACTTCTGAACCTTGGGAAGGCACTCACATCCGTTTGAAGCTCCCAGTGCCGCGTTTCGGAGTCATCCGAAAGTGGATCAAAAGCCAGGGTGAGTTCATAGATCGAATCACCATCAGTATCTTGAAATTTTAACTGCTCCTTGCCATCAGGGTTATCCCAAATCCAACGAAGTGGAGCCGTGTTGCCAGCCATATAAAGTCCAGAAAAACCTGCCTGGGTGATGGTGTCTCCAGTCGGGGTTACTGTGTATCCCTGGTCGTGGAAATCTTTCAGAACATCCCTGAAATCAACTCGAAAATGGGCGGTTGTTGCTGCGGTTATTCCCCGGGCTTCCCATTCGGGTCTGGGAGCGCGCTGTCCAAATTTCAGTGTTGGGGCATTGAATTCTTTTATTTCAGGTGGAACCATTAAGAAATGGTCATCACCAAAGCCCCCTTCATTGTCTTCACCGTTGAGGCTGAGTTTGAAAATGATGGGCTGTGGGATGCCCTTGTCCAACTCCATGGGGTAGTCAGATACCAGGTGGGTCGGGCTCAGCGCTTTTGCCTGAAAGTCTCCTTCTCGTACTTGATCAGCAGAGATGGTAAATCCTTCATCCTTCGAGGTGCATGACACGAGCGCAATTATGAATGGCAACAGCTGGAAGCAGTCTCTGAGTTTCATAAGATTTCCCTTCATCTGGGATAAATTAATCAGAATAGGCAGGATGGCTATTTTGAATGTCCGTGCCGGACATGTGAAATAATAAAGCAGTTATTGGAAATAAGATCGGAATCAATATATTACAAACCGACCAGTCGGTATGTTGAAATATTTTGTTTATTGAGGGCAGGTATCTATCTTGATTTATCAAATGATATGAATTGACCTGCAATCAATATTCGTAGGTAGATGATAGAAGGAGCGCATGATGAAAATTGTAGTGTGCGTTAAGCAAGTCCCGGACACTGAAGCAAAGATCGTTATCGGGAATGATGGGAAATCAATTGACCCTGCTGACGTTAAATATGTAATGAATCCTTATGATGAATTCGCAGTTGAAGAAGCTCTCAAGATAAAAGAAGCGAATGGCGAAGGAGAGGTCATCGTACTCACTGTTGGTGGGGAAGATGCTCAACCCGCCATGAGAACTGCAATGGCAATGGGTGCTGATAGTGGTGTCCTGCTGAAGGCCGAACAGGCCGAATTAGCTGATGGACTTTCAGTAGCAAAAGCCCTGGCAAATGAGGTTAAGGATATGGGAGCTGACCTTATTCTCGCTGGTAAGATGGCTATTGATGGCTATGGTCATCAAGTTGCAGTTATGCTTGGAGAGTTGCTGGACCTGCCTGTGCTACCCACAGCCAAATCACTTGAAATCGCAGATGGAAAAGCTACGGTGGTTAGAGATATTGAAGGTGGTAAAGAGACAGTAACAGCCGCCACACCCTGCATTGTGACAGCAGAAAAGGGGTTGAATGAACCCCGATATCCTGCCTTAAAGGGTATTATGCAGGCTAAAAGAAAACCCCTTGAGATCAAAGACGTCAGCCTTGCTGAAGAGGGGATTGAGATCCTGGAAATGAGCTATCCACCCAAAAAACCGGAAGGCCGCATTATCGGTGAGGGTCCAGAGGTAGCCGCTGAATTGATCAAACTGCTTCGTGATGAAGCACAGGTTCTTTAGGAGGTCTTCATGAAGTTATTAGTATTTGCTGAACAACGTGAGGGGCAACTTAAATCTTATGCCCTTGAAGCAATTTCAGAGGGCAGACGACTGGCAGACGCTACAGGTGGTACACTGTTAGTCGCCCTGATTGGCTCAGGAATAAGCGACCTGGCAGACCAGGTATCGGCCTATGGAGCAGATGAAGTAGTTGTTGCAGATGATGCAGGTCTTAAAAGCTATGCACCTGGTGCCTATGCCAGAATTTTAAAAGAAGTCCTGGCCGAATCTGGCGCCAGTATTGCGATCTTAACATCCTCAGCCATGGGCCGGGAATTAAGTGCCTTGTTGGCTGCAAAAGCAGATGCAAGCCTACTAAGCGATGTGGTTGAAACACAGTGGGATGGTGATCATCTCGTGGTCAAACGTCCGGTGTATGCCGGGAAAGCATTTTTGAAAGTGGCTGTAAAACGGACACCCACGGTTGTTACTCTGAGACCGAACGTTTTTGCGGCTGCGGAAAAAGCAGGAAGTGGTGTCGTTCAATCTGTTACTCCTTCTGATATTGGCTCCAAAGTTCAGGTCATCGATACTGCCATGAAGGACTCCGACAGACCGGAGCTAACTGAAGCAGGCGTGATCGTTTCAGGTGGACGCGGTATGGGTGGACCTGAACATTACACGGTCATCGAGGAGTTGGCAGATACACTGGGAGCAGCTGTTGGCGCCTCACGTGCTGCCGTAGATGCTGGTTGGAGGCCGCACGCCGATCAGGTTGGACAGACGGGTAAGACGGTTTCTCCCAATCTCTACATCGCCTGTGGAATTTCAGGAGCTATTCAGCATCTGGCAGGGATGAGCTCATCTAAGTGTATAGTAGCAGTGAACACAGATCCAGAAGCACCTATTTTCAAGGTGGCAGACTATGGTATCGTTGGCGATCTGTTCGAAGTGGTACCGGCACTGAACAATGCAGCAAAGGACTTACTTGGATAGTCTTTTCTCCTTAATCTGGCGTAAAAGGGACTGGTCTTACCGGTCCCTTTTGCTATTATTGGAATTGCAATTGGCAAAGGAGAAACATGCTTAAACCTGTCGGGTTCCTTTTTGATCTGGACGGTACACTGGTCGATACCAGTAGGGATATCAGTGCCAACCTGAATCGTGCCTTCGATTCGTTTGGTTATCCCCAACTATCCCATGAAACGATTTTGTCCCATGTAGGCTATGGAGCCAATTTTCTAGTCACAAAATGCCTGCAACACCATGAACCGGATATGAAGGTTGATAATGATCTCATCACTGAGATATGGGAAAAATTCAGAGATCATTATCGGGGCCATCTGGTTGATGAATCAACACCTTACCCTGGCGTCCTGGATTTTCTAAAAGCAGAGACCAGACCCATGGGCGTTGTCTCCAATAAGCCGGAGGAGTTCGTCATTGGTGTCCTGCGGGAATTGGATATGACCCAGTACTTTACATTCATGTGGGGCAAAGACACACTCCCCGTTTGGAAGCCTGATCCAGAGGTCATCAAATACGGTATATTTGAATTGGGCCTGCAGATCACCGATCCCGTATGTATGGTAGGGGATAATCCAGTTGATACGCAGGCTGCCAAGGGGGCAGGCACCATTTCAGTTGCTCTGGCATCTGGTTTTACACCGAGGGATATTCTGGCGAAGGCAGAGCCGGATCATCTGTTTCCAGACTTCTCATCTTTTGCAGAGCGATTCCGCATCAAGGGTTGAGATATGCAGAATCAACCTGAAAAAAATAATTATCCGAACAAGTAGCGATCTCTATGTTGATTTTCCTGCCTATATTCTTGTGATGAGGAGAAGCGACTAATATGCTCAAGCGATTCACATCCTGGACATTCGCTGGACCAGTGGCGATCATTTTCGCTGCCTTTCTGTGGTCGTTGGATGCCTTAATGCGTCAAGCCCTTTATTCATTGCCCAGTATGGTCATTGTCTTTTCAGAACATGCACTCGGGCTGCTTGTTACCCTTCCCTGGCTGATCAAATTTTGGCCTAAGATCAAAAATCTGGAGCGCCGGACCTGGATCTCAATATTCTGGATCGCACTGTTTGGTGGCTTGTTGGGCACGCTGGCATACACCCAGGCCCTCAGCTACATCAACTATATAAATTTCTCAGTCGTGGTCCTGTTGCAGAAACTGCAACCCATTTTTGCCATCGTTCTCGCTCGCATCGTATTGAAGGAACAATTCCAAGGCCGCTTCTTCCTCTGGGCAAGTATGGCACTATTTGGCAGTTATTTAGTTGCCTTCCCTGATATTTACCCAGAATGGGAAGATGGCGGAAAAAATGTACTCGCCAGTTTACTGGCCTTGGGAGCTGCTTTTGCCTGGGGCTCCTCCACCGTCATGGGTAAATACAGTCTTCGTGATCTTGATAGCCGTATCGTAACCCCCCTGAGGCTGGGCTTGACCGCCCTGCTAAGTGGGACCTTTCTTTTATTGTTCATGGATCTAGGTACAATTCCCAGATTGACCCAGACCCAATTCCTATATCTCCTGGCAATTGTTTGCTCGTCTGGGACCGTTGCACTATCTATCTATTATTTCGGATTGAAAAAGGTCCAGGCGAGCCAGTCCACAATCCTGGAAATGTTTTGGCCAATATCAGCTGTGGTCATTGATTGGATCTTCTTTGATCATGCATTGACCTGGAGCCAGATTCTCGGTGCCCTGCTCATGTTGACGGCGATATATCGTGTCTCCCGAAGGGCTCAAGTCAATATAGATCAATAGTTAATAAACTTTAACATCCCTTCAGTAGGCACTTTCCCTTTCCTACAAACCATTTTAACTTACTTTCCTATCGAAATGTAGGTGAAACAATCTCAGATATATCCTGCTCATTTTTTTATGCAATTGAATTGTAGTCGAGAAGGGTAAAGATAGAATATGAATAACTCAAAGTTTAGACCAGTCATCACCAGTGCTATTGGCGTGCTAAGCATGCTCTTTTTCTATACGTGTACAGAGCCACCAGAAGATGATCGTATCATTCTTATAGAAGACCTTACAAAACTTTCTGCACGTGTGGATTATACCGAGGAAGCAGTGGTCATCGATACAAGTATCCAAGACAGCAATTTACTGGGGAAACCGACCATTAAACCCATATCCCTATCTTTAATTGCAGAAGTGGACCCGCCAGTAGTAAATGGCCAGGTGCTCCAAGCAACAGATGTCCATATTCTGTCGGCAGCTCGCGTGTATGTAAGTTATAACATGGCTGGAGAAGAATATCTGGGTGCGGTAGACCTGTTCGATGTAACAGATAAGGATGCGCCTGAGCTGGTAGCGTCCCTGCACTTTACGGATTCTGACATCAATGGCATGGCTCGGTACAATGATGAACTCTATCTGGCAATCGCCACCAACCGCGATGGCTTCGATTCTCCTGCGGCAGTTGAGGTTCTTGATGTAGGCCAAAAAGACCTGTCGATCACCAGTGAGACGTTTGACATCCCAAGCTTCTCTGCAACCAGCGTTATTGTGTCTGATAAACAGGCATTCATCACATCAGGTGCAGACGATGGAGCTGTTACGGTGATCGATCTACAAAACAAGTCCGAAGTCTTTTCCTATCCTGTTGAAGATGCCCGCTGGGTGGATACTGATAAACAAGAGATCGCTGTTCTGGCTGGCACCCCGGCGAGGGTGTTGACCTTTGACTATGAGGAAGGCACGCTCATTGATGAATTCAACCTGAGTGGTGCGACAATCCCCTTTTCTAAATCCACCATAAAGGTCCACAAGAAAAAAGCCGTAGCTGCTGTAGGGGATGGTGGAACACAGATCATCTGTCTGGAAACTGGAGCAACTATTGAGACCATCGAGCCGCCAATTGTAGATGGGCTCTCACCCCTGGTAACAGTCACCAATGCTGCTGAAACTGATGGCAAGCTAATTTATATTTCTAACGGTGAAGCCGGTGTCTATGTTGCATATTCTGCAGATAATTTTGATTCAAACTCATGCAACATTGAGGACCTACAGATGGTGGGGAGTTTTAGATTTGGTGACTTGGAATCTGTCAACCACATCGGATTGCATGGGAATTGGTTGTATGTCGCAGGTGGTAGCGGTGGTTTGAAGATTTTGGAGATAAGATAATACAATGCGCCGGATACACCACGATATGAAGGATGACTCCATCGACGAAGACGTGCTGCTGCGGCTTCATAAAATGGGTGGGGCTGAATTGGTGAGTGGATTGATCGCCCTTTACTTTAAAAACGCCCCTGAAAAGTTGGATACGATCTATACAGGACTAAAAAATGGTGATTCTGAGTCCATAGAACGGGCAGCTCATACTATGATCTCAAGCGCAGGCAATCTCGGCGGAAAGCTGGTGTCTGATCTGGCCAAAAAGATAGAAGCAGCAGCCATGGAGAACGATCTGAAGGAAATAGAAGATCTCGTCGGTCCGTTTGATCAGGCTAATACTTCATTTTACAACTACTTAAAGGAATACGAAGGTGCGTCATGAAACGAATTGCAGTTGTTGAAGACAACCCAGATAACCTACTCTTGATCCAGGCGATCCTGGGTAAGGATTATGATCTCTCTACCTATGAAGATGGTCCAATTGCATTAGAGGGTCTGGCAAAATCGAGTGTAGATCTCATGCTCATCGATATAGCGCTCCCAGGTATGGATGGGGTGGAACTTCTCGGGAAATTGCGAAAAATGGATCACTTAAAACAAGCACCTGCTATTGCCTTAACTGCACACGCCATGGTGGGGGATAAAGAGAAATACCTAAAAGCAGGATTTGACGGCTATTACAGTAAGCCTATTCTGAATTTTGATGAATTCAACACATTGATTCGTTCTTTACTGGATGGCTAAATAATGTTGCCGCCTAGATGTTAACCCTATTTTCACAAATTCTCTCAGCAGTCTCGATCGGTGTTATCACCGTTCTGGTAACTGTCCTAGGCGAGCGAAATAAATTCAATCGCCAGCGGGGTTGGTATTTGATCGTGGTTGCCTGGTTCCTGCTTTGGTCGGGTACCTTGTTGAAAATAGGCGGGGATCACATTGATGCGCTTGCGACCCCTTTCATCCAGGATGTAATTAGGGAGGCCATTGGTGAAATTGGTGGCGCCATCCTTCTCATGGTGGGGTTACTGCTCTGGGCACCAGCGATCGCGGCATCTCGTGAAAAATATCTGCAGAAGATCAAGATCAGCGAGCGGCGTTACAGAATATTAGCTGAAGAAGCAACTGATATGCTCGCCGAGCACGATTCAAAAGGTCGCTTCATATATACGACCCAGAGGAGCAAGCGGATCGTAGGATATGAGCCGGAGGAGCTAAAAGGGAAATCGATATACGAATTTGTCGATCCTGAGGAGCTTTCAGAAGTGCAGGCAGAGCACCAAAAAATACTGGAAGCGAAAGAACCGCGGACCTTTACATACAGGTTTAAACATAAGGATGGGCGCTACATCTGGCTCGAGTCAGCCACCAAATTCTCCCAACCAGAAGCAGATGGTGAAGACTGGAAAATTTTGTCCATGAGCAGGGACGTCTCCGAGCGGATCAGATATGAAAAGGACCTGATGGCTCTGAATGAAAGCCAGGAACTTCAGCAAAAGCGCATACGGATTCTTTATGAACTGGCTGCCACAACGAACATCGAGGCAGATGAGCAACTTGAGGAGACCGTTTCTGCAGGTGCAAAGACGCTCGGGGTGGATCTTGGTATAATCAGTCATATCGAGGGGAAGAAATATACAGTACTTTATTTCTATCCTGAGAGTTCTGGTTTAAAAAAGCGGCAAGTATTCGAGCTCGAGGAGACCTACTGTTCCATGACCGTGGATCATGGGTCAGTCATTGCCATCGACCAGATGTCAACCTCGGAATATGCCGGTCACCCCTGTTGGGATGCATTTAAACTGGAAGCATACATCGGCGTACCCATAGTAGTTAGCGGTTCTGTCTATGGTACCCTGGCATTTTCTAGCAATAATCCACGGAAAGACAAATTCACTGAGAGTGACAAAGATCTGGTCAGACTCATGGGGCAATGGGTCAGTCGTGTGCTGGATAGAGAAAATGCAAACCAGGCGCTTCAACAGAGCCAAAAGCGGTATAAATCTGTTATTAGTTCGTCTGTCATGGGTGTTATCCTCATTGATACAAAAGGATTCATTCTCTCCTTCAACCAGGCCGCAGAAAAAATATTTGACTATCAAGCAGATGAGATCATCGGAAAGAATGTTCGCGTCCTGATGTATGGTTCTGAGTTTGCACAAAGTGATGAATTGATCCTCCAATATCTTCAGAAAGAATTACCGAGTTTTATAGGCAGTAGCAGGGAGGTGTCGGCCAGGAAAAAGGGTGGCGAAGAGATCTTTATCGAGCTGGGAATAAGTGAGATAAAGACAGATGACGAGCATTATTTTTCTGGCGTGGTCATGGACATTACTGCCAGGAAAAAAGCTGAAGAGGATTTGGCCAATGCCCATCTAAGGCTACAAAATATATTCAGCTCGGCCACTCAGGTGGCCATCATTGCCACCGATCTTGAAGGAAAAATGACCACATTCAATCCTGGGGCGGAGAACATGCTGGGATATGCGGCTGACGAAGTGCTCGGTGAAACGACTGATATGTTCCATCTGGATTCTGAAGTGATTGATTGGTCAAAGCAAATTTCAAAAGGCCTGGGTAGAGATGTTACAGGATTTGAGACCTTTGTGTCCCTCGCAAAGCTGGGGGGGCAGGAAGAGCATGAATGGACCTATGTGCGCAAGGACGGCAGCCACCTGACGGTGAACTCTGCAGTTACGGCACTCAAGGATACCAATGGCGAGATCACCGGTTTTCTTGGTATCATATTGGATATCACTCAGAGAAAGCGCGGTGAGGAGGCTCTGAAACTGGCAAAAAGTGTTGCTGAAGAGGCAAATCGGACCAAGAGTGAATTTCTTGCGAATATGAGCCATGAACTTCGGACACCGCTGAATTCGGTGATCGGGTTTTCAAGCATACTCTTGAATTCACTGGATGACCTGGAAGACCGGGACCACACCTACCTGGAACGTATTCATGAAAACGGAAAACATTTACTCCAACTGATAAATGATATTCTGGATCTCTCCAAAATTGAATCGGGACGTATAGAATTAGAACTGGTGGAGTTGGACATTGGTGAGCAGATCAAAGATATAGTGAAGATGGTCGAAAGCCAGGTCGCCAACAAACCCATTGAACTGAGTGTAGATATACCCAAAACGCTTGCTCCAAACCTGATCGACCCGGGCAAGTTAAAACAGGTCGTTTTAAATTTGATCAGCAACGCATTGAAATTCACTTCCGAAGGATCGATCACCGTAAGACTGAAATCCCACAAGAAGAGCAAACGCGTGTCTGAAATTAGGGTCGAAGATACAGGTATAGGAATTCCCGCCGATAGGCTTGAAAGCATCTTTGATGAGTTCACACAGGTGGATTCCAGTACACAGAGGAAGTTTGGTGGGACTGGACTGGGATTGTCTATCAGTCAAAGACTCTGTAGGGTGATGAATTGTGAGCTAAGCGTTGAGAGCCAGGAAGGGAAAGGTTCTACCTTTATCATATCATTGCCAGATGATATTGCATCAGATCTGGAGGGCAAAGCAAAACCGCGAGAACAAGATGCGACAAGACAGCGCAACCGTGTCACCAACGGTACAAAACCAGACACACTGGCCGGTCGGCGTATTCTGCTAATAGATGATGATGTAGATTCAATTACCCTGCTTAAACACTATCTGAGTGACACAGAATGTACCATCGACACAGCTAATGGTGTCGATGAAGCACAGGAACTAATGAAAGCCAATAAACCAGATCTGATAACTCTGGACCTTCAAATGCCCGAAGTCAGTGGTGAGACATTCCTGAAAAGGATCAGAGAGAAAAAGGAATATCAGGATATTCCTGTCGTAGTGGTGAGTATTATTGCCAGGGAACAACGTGGGCGTATCCCAGGCGTGGTGGATTTTATCCCGAAACCGATTCAAAAACAGCAGCTGTTATGGGCTATTCGCAGAAATATTTCCAATGGACAAAGACGTATTCTCATTGTAGAAGATGATACAGCTATGCGTCTGACCTTGGCTAAATACGCAGCTGGAAGCGGTGCTGAGATCAGGGCAGCAGGGAGTGGGGAAGCAGCACTCGATATCATTAAGACCTTGAATCCAGATCTGATCCTCCTTGACCTCAGAATGCCTGGTATGGATGGACATAAATTCTTGGATGAAATTCATGCACAAGATGATCAAACAGAGGTACGGGTTATTGTGGTTACTGGAAAGGACCTGTCATCAGAAGAAGCGTTCTATTTCAAAACAGAGGGTATTCCTGTAATTGTTAAAAATGAACACATTGAAGCTGAAGTTAAGCATGCGATCAACAAAGCTTTTGAGGATTGAATCTAGGATATGGAAGAATTCCAAAAAGCGTATATACGCAAGCTAAGTCCAAAAGTTGAAGCCCTGCAGGCTGCCTTAGAAGCGGTCAAAAGTGGTGACGATGAAGCATTGGTCTCTGCAAAACGAATTGCCCACATTCTACGCGGCTCGGGAGGGACATACGGTTTTTCCAACATCAGTACGCTTGCTGCCGCTGTAGAGGATAGTTCTGGGGCTGAAATAATCGATAATCTGGAAAGGTTGCTCAACTACCTGCGTTTTCTCAAAGAGGAAGACAAAGACGGTAGTGCCACTGTGCTTATTGTTGATGACAGTGAAGAGATCATCCTGATCATCAGTACGGTTTTAAAGAAGCAGGGCTATCAGGTGGAGGTTGCAGAAACAGCGGCTGAGGCCAAAGCCGCCCTCGGGAAAACAAGGATCTCGCTCATTCTATTGGATCTGATACTGCCTGATGCAGATGGGCGGAACTTTTTGATCGACCTGAAGGCAGATGAGAATACCGCAGATATTCCTGTGATCGTCCTTTCCGCAAAAGACAGTCCCCAGATCAAATCTGAATGTTATGCACTGGGAGCGGAGAATTACTTTGAAAAGCCAGTAGACTTTAGTGTGCTTACTACTCAAATCGCCTCCTCCATTCAGCAGTCTGATAGACCAAATAAACAGACCGCCAAAGATGAACTGGATGGCATGATCAAGCGGGATGCGTTCATCACAGCGAGTCAGAAATGCCTGAGCACGTTAAAGGATAGTGGTGATAGCTGTTCATTATTGGCCTTTTCAGTGGATCAATTCAAATCAATACAGGAAAACTATGACCCTCCTGTCATAGAAAAAGTTCTCAAGCACATTGTGAAAATCGTAAGAAGCGATCTCACAGAAGGAGCCCTTTTTTCCAAGATAGGTGAAGGTGAATTCATTGCCCTCTTACCGGGTCCTTCCGTGGAGGCAGCCCTGAAGTCATTACAAGCGATCCTTGGTGATGGGCAGATGAGTCCCCTTGCTCTAGATAGTGAGGGAAAGGAGATCCAATTAAGTTTTTCAGGAG
Source organism: Fidelibacterota bacterium (assembly GCA_021734255.1). Taxonomy (GTDB): domain Bacteria; phylum Fidelibacterota; class UBA8477; order UBA8477; family JABMPR01; genus JABMPR01. The sequence continues at coordinate 24,458 of JAIPJM010000004.1, forward strand.
CTGTTGTCGATGCCAGTGATGATCTGGATATGGAGGGATTGATCGCCCAGGCCAGTCAACTAATGTATACGGCGATCGCTGGTGGCCCTGGTCAGATAATAAGAGCGCATGAGGAAGCACGCCCTCACACAATTACTGTGCTACTCGCTGAAGATGATGAGCTTACCGCCGAGTTCATTAAGCATCGACTCGAGCGAGCTGGCTATCAGATCACCCATTACGAGCATGGTGATGAAGCCTGCCAGCAAGCCTTAAAAACCCAATACGATCTCATTATCACCGATGTAAAGATGCCCGGTATGGATGGTTTTGAGTTGGTCCAACGTACCCGCGAGAATGCGAAGAATAGAACTACGCCTATCATCATGCTTACCTCCATGGGTCGGGAAAATGACATCGCACGGGGGCTTAAACTGGGGGCCAACGACTATATGCTGAAACCGTTTAGCCCGGTTGAGCTGCTGGCAAGAGTACAGAGACTACTAAAATGAAAAACCTGCTCATTGTTGATGATGACGAGGATATCAGACTTATTGTCGGCATGGTACTGAAGTCAACGGGCAAATATTCTGTGATTGAAGCTGAGAACGGTAAGGCGGGAGGGGATATCCTGCAGAACCAGGCAATAGACGTTCTGATCCTGGACTATCTTTTACCTGATGGGAAGGGCTCTGACCTGTTTGATGAATGGAAACAGACAGGATTGCTAGATTCGGTCCGTGTGCTCATGTTGACCGCCAGGCAAGATGCAGAATTGACAAAGACGCTATTGGCTTCCGGTATTGACCGGATCATGCACAAACCTTTTGATCCCGGTAGTCTGGTTGCAGAGCTGGAGACACTCAGTGGATCTTGAAACAATCCTGGGACAGCTTCAACTCATTTTCGACCAGCTGCTGGTCCTCTGGGGCAAGGTTGAAAATTATTATTCCACACTCTCTGGACAAGAGCTGGGTATGCAGATCATCGCTCTGGCGATCGTGTTCACATTCATCGTATCGGTGATCCTTGCCAGCACAGTTGTCTTTCTTCGATTCAAGAACCAGCTAAAATCCAGACGACTGATCCGCCTTGAGCGCAGCTGGGAAAAACAGCTGATCCAGATCGTCATGTCAGGTGAGGATGATATAAAACCTCCGGTCATCAAAAGAGGGGACCGCTTTTTCTATATTCGCTACTTATACCGCTTTGCCGAGAGACTCACTGGTGCGGAGAGAGTGAAAGTGAAAGATCTGGCCACCCCTTTTCTAAAGCATTTACAAAAAGGTCTAAAGTCCAGGTACCCGGAGTGGCGAGCCAGAAACCTGAACATCCTGGGTACATTTGGCTTTCCTGAGTATATTGAGCGTATCAAGCTGGCCCTTCAGGATCCCTCGCCCATTGTGAGCATGACGGCTGCACGTACCCTCGCGCATCGGGATTATCCAGAACATTGTGAATTGATTCTTGGTGTTCTGGAAAAATTTGATGAGTGGAGTATGAGTTTCCTGTCCTCTATGCTTTCCGAAATGGGCTTGGAGGCTGCACCTGCCTTAAGAACTGCACTGACCAATCCTGATGAATCCTTGCGAGTCCGGATAGCAGCAGCAGAGGCGCTCAGGGAAATAGGTGATCTGGGAACCGGTGATCTGGCGATCAAATTGCTGAACGAAGAAATAGATCCTGAATTGAAAGCGGCTTTACTTCGACTGATCGGCACTCTGGGTGTACCCCGGCACCGCTTGACTTTAATCTCACTTTTAGATGCCCCAGAATTTATCATCCGCATTCACACCTTGAAAGCGCTTGGCCATATTGGGGAACCTGGGGATGGGGAGAAGATCCTGGCATCATTCAATGATGAGTCTGATTGGGTTGCGCTCCACGCAGCCCGAGCATTGCTGGATCTAGGTAGAGAGGATCTACTGGAGGTAATGGCTCATGATCATCCCAAATCCCAGATCGTTAGGCAGGTGATGGTTGGAGCAGGTGCAGCATGATTCATATTGTACCGCTCATCCACACGATCGTTCAAATTTTCAATTACATCGTCCTCTTCTATTTTTTAGCACTCAATTTCTTTTACCTGACAACGACGATTCTGGCCTTCTTCTCCCTGCGAAAATATGCACGACGCATGCAGGCCGTGGACCTGAACGCACTTATCGCGAAGGCAGGCGTGCCGCCTGTTACTCTGTTGGCACCGGCGTATAATGAGGAAGCGACGTGCATAGAATCGACCAAAGCGCTATTGTCTTTGAATTATCCCGAATATGAAGTGCTGATTATCAATGATGGATCCAAGGACCAGACACGTGAAGTGCTCATTGAAGCCTTTGAAATGCAAAAAGCCGAACGGGCACCACTGGCAAGCTTAAAATCCGCCAAGGTAAGAGGGGTCTACCGCTCAAAGTACCAGCCGAATCTATGGTTAATAGATAAGGAGAACGGCGGCAAAGCTGATGCGCTGAATGGTGGTGTGAATTATTGTCGAACGCCTCTTTTCTGTGCCATGGATGCAGATACGCTGCTTGAGCGGGATGCGCTGATCAGAGTCGTCAGACCATTCCTTGAGGATGCCAGTACCCTGGCGACAGGCGGTATCATTCGGATCGTCAATGATTGCACCATACGCTCGGGTTCAGTCGAGGAGATCAGATTACCGCGGAATCTGCTGGCCAAGTATCAGGTCCTGGAATACCTGCGTGCCTTTCTTGGTGGAAGGATGGGTTGGAGTGCAATGAAGGCGACGCTCATTATCTCGGGCGCATTTGGCTTATTCAAACGCTCCGCTGTTGTCAACGTTGGTGGCTACGCCACTGATACCGTTGGTGAGGATATGGAACTTGTGATCAAACTTCATCGATACCATCGTGAAAATAAGATACCCTACAATATTACCTTCGTCCCTGATCCAGTGGCCTGGACAGAATGTCCGGAGTCTACCAAGATTCTGGGCAGACAGAGGGACAGATGGCAGCGCGGCCTATTTGAAGTGTTGACTCGCCACAAGGTCATGTTCATGAATCCCCGCTATGGTCGTATCGGGATGTTCGCATTTCCTTACTTTTATGTCCTGGAGATGCTGGGCCCAGCTATCGAACTCCCTGGGTATTTTATGTTTATCCTGGCCATCATATTCGGCACAATATCAACATCTTTTATGTTCGCCTTCCTCATGGCAGCCATCATTTTTGGAATAGCACTTTCCATATTTTCAATTGCCCTGGAAGAGTTGACCTTCAGGCGCTATCCTCGCTTCAGGGACCTGTTCTCTTTATTCGTACTTGCTGTTATTGAAAACATCGGATACCGTCAATTGACGATTTACTGGAGAATGCATGGCTTTATTTCAGCGCTAAAAAAAGAAGAGGGCTGGGGGAAGATGGAGCGTAAAGGTTTTGCGACCAAGAAGTGAAGCAGATAGTGGGAGGCATATGAAAAGTAATCTCAGATCATCGTATCGGATAATCCTCCTGGGGATATCATTTAGCTTTGGACTTGCAGCAAATGATTCGCTTACTGTGGCAGATCAGAGTATTGTGAACACACCGGTCGTCAACGATACACTTAGTATGGATTCATCCGCCTCAGGTTTTGTTGGCGGTCTCAATTTCCGGTCAGAGCAGAACCCTGATCTACTGTATAAGTGGGCCCGTGATGCTGCACTCACGTCTAAAAATTACGCCTTGGCTATCAAGATCGCGAAACAGGGCTTGGTAATCGCGCCAGATTATGTGGATATTAGACTGCTTCTTGGTAGACTATATGCCTGGAATGGACAGTATGATAGTGCGAGAGTGGAGCTGGAACAGGTTGTAGCAGCCAATCCCGCCTATGTTGATGCTCGGAATGCCCTGGTTGACGCATTGATGTGGAACAAAAATTATGAACCTGCCAGGGGCATACTTGAAGCTGGTCTTGAAATGGACCCTGGTCAGGTAGATTTCAGGTATAAGCTTGCGATCTGTACGCTGGAGTTGGGGGATAAAAAGACAGCCCGTGAACTTCTGGAAGCATTATTGAAGGATCATCCGGATCACGAGCAGGCAGCGGCCGTACTGGGTGGTCTAGAGCCAGAACCCAGGAAACGAAAAATTTCTGTCCTTTATACCTTGAATCGTCTGGCTGATACCCAGACACAGTGGCAGATGCTTGTTGGGGAAACATCTTTGGATCCCTGGCAGTTGCTCTCTGTGGAGCTGGAACAAAAATTTGAATTTGGTCCGGTGATCGCCAGATTCAATGTTGCAGATCGCTACGGCCGCTCGGGTCAGCAGCTCGAAATTGAGTCCTATCCACTGATCTGTGAAGGAACGTATGCCTACGTGGCGCTCGGTTATTCCTGGACAGAACTCTTTCCAAAATTTCGCACGGGAGCTGAGATATTTCAGGCACTTCCCCAGGCCATGGAAATGTCGATCGGGTACAGATCATTGCATTTTGCAGATCAGGATCTGATGGTTCTGGCAGGATCTTTTAGCAAATATCATGGCAATTATTGGATGAGTGCCCGAACGTTTCTAACGCCTGACGAGGGGGCCCTCTCCCGGGCCTTAAATCTTCAGGTCAGACGCTACCTGAAAGGTGCAGATACTTTTGTAGAACTGAGTGTGGGGCAGGGTGAGACACCGGGTGTAGGGATCGGTGAGGATGAGATCAATTACCTGGGGGCCAGGCATCTGGGTGTGATGTGTCAGTGGAAGTTGGACGATAGTCAGTTGATCAAGGGGATCATTACCCTGTCAAATGTAGAAATTCGGGAGTCTGCCTACCGGGGCGACACTGGCTTTGGTTTCGCCTATTCAAGACTCTTTTGAAAAAAATTTGCAGCGAGCCGTTCGCCATGTATATTCGCTGCGCTGAAAACACTCAGCATTGATAATAAGGGGCGCTTTCCGCCATCGTCCGCTTTCGCTCCTAGAGCTACAGCGTGACTAAGGTGCGACGAGTCGCTCAGCTGTAAAATGAACGTGTCATCCTTGCCTGCCTGGCCGAAGCTCTTAGACCGGAGGCTGGAGCCTGACGAAGGACGACACACCCAGGCTACAGTATTGAAAATATGGGGTGCTTAGCTTCCGCCTACGCCCAAGGCTTCGGCCGGACACGCAGCTGGTTTAGAGCATCCCGACACAAGTGTCGGGAGGGTCGCCCCGCTGTTAGCGGGGTTCGGGGTTCGACTCCCGAATTTTTGAAATAAGATTATTTTTCCGGATAGATGTCTGGAATTTAACAGGGGCGCTTAGCTCAGTTGGTTCAGAGCGCCTGCCTTACAAGCAGGATGTCGGGGGTTCGACTCCCTCAGCGCCCACCCCAATCGAAACTTCAATCAATTACCGAAGATTGAAGCTCACACTCAGAACACTGAAGTTTCGATTAAAAACACTCTGAGTGCACGATAGTTAGTTGGTTTCGGTATTTGATGAATTCACCCCCCAAGCCCTTGGCGACTTCGGTCGCTGGGGGCACTTTTTTTATATGAAGAATTGGTTCTATATAAGGCTTAGACGTTTGTCATGAACGCTTTGACTGTCATGCTGAGCCTGTCTAAGCATCTCGATACTTCCTCAATACTCATTTGATTTGGGTTGTCCATCATACCCCCTCAACCATGACAAATAATGACTCTACATGCCAATAAACACGTTGGGCAGGCTAAAGAAATCACAACAACATCACCTGTGTAGAAATAAAACTGGCCAAGCAATTTACCCATATTTGGTTCTAGGACTTGAACCAAGGATGAATTGTCTGTTCCACTATAGTACTGCTAGCATCCTAGACCCTTCCTAGACCCTAATTGAACCTGCGGGTCCATTGGAATACCCTGAAGACTGAGCTATATAAGTAATGCATATAAACAGATGGACTTGAAGCTTCCATTAAAAGAGAACAGGGGGAAAAATTGAATAACACAACAAAACTTGGTTGGTGGGTTTGTTTTCTGAACACTGCCACTACAACCATAGAAAATCGGAGTAAAGAATGCGAAAAATAATAGTCTTCATACTGGCTGGTATCATCCTCACATTTATGACATGTGAGAGCACTACTGATGATATTGGAGCCACTGGCACCCTGTCGATCAAGACTTTCGATGCACCTTTTCAGGGGGATGTGGAGCACATCTATCTGAACATCATTCAGGTAAGTGTGCACAAGTCAAATGCAGACACTTCTGATACAACTTCAGGGTGGATCATTTTAAGTGAAATAGATACAACCGTCGATTTTCTGGAGCTTGTCAATGGCCAGGTAGCCCAGCTCATTGAAGAAAATCTGGAAATTGGGCAATACTCACAGTTGAGACTCTTGCTCGGTGATAGTTCCTCCATCGTCATTAATGGAATCCAGCATGAGCTAGGTGTACCTAGTGGTAGTCAGTCGGGTGTAAAGCTGAACCTGGGATTCACCATTGAAACAGATCAAATTGCAGAGATATATCTTGACTTCGATGCTGCTCGCTCGATCCACAAACACCCCTACCTGGAGCGTTATAGCATGAAACCTGTATTCAAGGTTTTCAGGAGTGTTCTATCTGCTACGCTTGCAGGGACAATAAGCGATACACTTGGCGCTGGTTTGGATGACATCGTGGTCCATGCCGTTATGGCGGGAGATACGACCTCAACCTTGAGTTCTGATACTGGTCAATACAAGTTCATTCTTTTAGAAGGCACATATAATGTTTCAGCAGAAGGATTTGAACTGACGGCCGACACGAGCTACCAAGATGTTCTCGTGACAGCCGGCAATAGTCTCGCAGACTATAATTTTATACTCAACTAACTAAAACGGAGGCTTTACCATGAACTATAAACATTTAATTGTTCTTCCCTTTCTGAGTGTCCTCTTCCTGTTTTCCTGTGCCGGAAATCAGCAGATAGTGACAGAACAGCAATCAAAAATCGACAGCCTGATTAGCCTAAATGCTGGCTTACACAAGCAGTTAAAGGGGCAGGGAAATAAAATGGACCGCTTGACAAAAGAAAATGCAGCCCAGGATGTAGAGCTCCAGGAAGCGATGTCAAAATTGGCCAAAATTCCCGAGATCAAGGTTCAAGGCAACCGGACCATGATCACCAATGACCTGCTTTTTGGTTCCGGCAGTTACGTCCTAACGGCCAAGGGCAAAAAAATCCTGGAAAAGATCTGGGCTGTCCTGGAACCCAATTCCAGTAGAGAGTTTTTCATCGTGGGCCATACGGACGATCAGCCTATTGCCAAAGAATTTCTGGCAGAGTACCACTCTAACTGGGACCTTTCCACCTGGAGAGCCCTGGCTGTATTGCACTATATCGAAGGCTTACCCAATGCCCATCCCGAGCGTTTCTCCATCGCCGGATACGGACCCTACCAACCCATCGCCTCCAATGATACTGAAGAAGGTCGACGTCAAAATCGACGAGTTGAAATCATTCTTGGCTTGGATAACGGAAAATTGAAGGACTGACCAATGGGCGATAAAGGCGGTAAAAAAGATAGAGAGAAGAACCAGAAGCAGGATACTAAAAGGCTACGGGACAAGTCTCGGAAGGCAGAGGATAAGTTGCCTAAAAAGAAGCCTATCTAGGCTCAGTTGGCCGGAGAGCACTCTGGCGAAGAAGCAGCGGTTCTTACCCACGTTAATCCAGGGCATGGGTCAGATATTTTAATTCAGTTAATGATGGGAGTTCAATGTGGCAAATGATTCAGGGTTGAGCATAAAAACGATTGGGATTAGCCTGGTGGTTTTTGGGGTTGGTCTGGCAATATGGGGCTATCAATTATCGGGTTCCGTGGGATCACAGCTTACCCTGGCTGTCACGGGTGCGGATACAGAAAAAGTAATGACTTTCTACATTTCGGGTGCGATCTGTTTTGTGGTTGGCTTATTCCTCGTCAAGAAACATTAAACAGGAGGCATCATGGATTTAAGTAGTTGGATTATCTTTTTAGCAATTGGAGCCCTAGCCGGGTGGCTGGCAGGAAACATAATAAAGGGCACGGGGTTTGGCATTCTGGGTAACGTTCTTATCGGGGTTGTTGGTGCTGTTTTAGGTGGCTTTGTATTCAGTTTGCCGAACTTAGCCACTAACGGGTTACTCGGCGCTATAATTACAGCCACTGTTGGTGCTATCATTTTGGTATATGTAATCAGTTTGATTAAAAAGGCCTAGGCCAGAAATCAGATATTATGAAAATATTGATGACGTGCAATGGAACGGTACAGACTATTTTGGCAATTCAGTCAGCACAGGTGTCTATTTCGCTTGACTACAAGTCGTAGATCCCGCCACAGGCGGGGCTGGAGCCGTCAGTAAACCATTAAAATGGTTTACTTGAAATAGGACGATCAAGACGTGTCCCGTCATAGCCATGGCGAAGACGGATGGTTTATCTGAAGTAGGCATCCGCTTACTTGAACGCATCGAAGGGCTGGTTTTCAATCAGCCTTTTTTTGTCAAATGAGCAGGCTGCCATGTTTCATAACATAACTTAAATACAATAATATCAGTTAGATATAATTTTATGTGTGCTTCCTTACAAGCCTCCCAAGAGTACGTTGTACCTGCCTGCGTGGAGCCGTTTTGGCAAAGGCAGGGGGTCGTCCCGACACATGTGTCGGGATCAGCGCCCACTTGACCCATTTTTGCTCGCATAAAGGGGGCTGGATCTAACGCTTCGCTCGATCTAAGAATGTCGAATCAAGAATACAGAATGGAAAAGTCATGGTCAACTTCGTCATTCCTCAATCCGTGTTCTTTATTCGATATCCAATCACCCCGGACCCCACCAGCGGCGGCGGCAAGTCCTTGGTGACTCTTGTCCCGCAGAGCAAAGCGAATGCGGTGATCGGTACCTGGGGGCACTTTTTATTCGATATAGCTACAAAATTTTCGGGGTTCATATTTACATATTGAATTAATTAATTTAATATTATGTGCGTTATATCAAATGCTTTGAATCCACAATCAATAACTTTGTAAGCAATCAAGCATAAACCGAGAGGAAGTGGCATATGAAACGGGGGATAAATCCAAAAGCATTCTGTTGGGCAATATGTCTATTCTCATCCGTCTTACTCCTGGCTAACCCAGCGCTACTGACCATCCAAAGCGATACACTGGCCTGCGACGTAGGTAAGAGTATAAAGTTTACAGCGATGTATACCGACACACTGGGTGTGGAACATGACACCAGCGCAACCTGGAGTGTTGATCCAGACTCTCTGGGTATTATCAGTAATCAGGGCAATTTTCGTGGCGCAGCTCCTGGGGAATGCATCGTTCAGGCAGATCTGGATACACTATCGGCCTGGGTGACGGTCAGTGTCTTCGACTCAACGGATGAGAAAGAAGACATGGACAACGCGAATTTGGTCATTCTGCCGTCTGACACACTTATCATTACTGGTGAAACCGTCCAGTTTCAGGCTTTCTATCCAGATAGCGGTGGTATTGGTGGTGCAGTAGATACTACCATTACCTGGTCGATGAACGGGATGCCTGTCGGAAGTATTGATGCCAACGGTCTGCTCACCAGCACAGCGAATGGATATGCCATCGTAACCGCAGAGGCAGGTGATATGAGCGGCACCGCTCTGGTAGTTGTGGAAAATGCAGTAGCTGATTCTGTTGACATCAACTCTATCGTTGTTACAAGAGATTCACCCAATCCTGCTGGATTCTCTAATATGCGGGAACTACAGGAAGGTGAGATTTGGACCATGTCCGGCTTGCCATATCCTCTGAATATTTTGAACGGAAGCTCAGTATACTTTCCGCAGGGATCACTCCATGAGGATATCAGATTTCATATTTCCTTACCTGCTTTCTTCAAGGTCTCCCAGGATAGCGTCTCTTGTGGTACGGACCATGCCATCGCCGGCGTTGATTTTCAGGTCATTGTCGGAGACAGCACTTACGAAACCTACACCTTTGATGAATCATTAATCGTGGGCGTGATCTACAAACATGGGCTCGTGGCAAAATTAGGTATCGAAGCCAGCGACCTGGCCCTCTACTATGCCGAAGCATATGGGGATAGTGTGGCTATGGACACATCTGGTCTCAGTTTTAGGACCGTTGATCTATTCCGGAATCGGGTTTTCTCAGCCGTTCCACATTTCACATCGCTTGTCGTAGGTGGTGGAGCAACCCCGCTTGCTCTGGATGAGCATGCGGTTTCACCACAGATCTGCAAGCTGAGCCAGAATTACCCGAACCCTTTCAATCCATCAACAAAGATCCAATTCTCCATGGATCAGACTGCAATGATGAATCTCAAGATCTACGATGTGAATGGCCATGAAGTGCAGAATCTTATCAATGAGATCAAAACTCCAGGTCACTATGCCGTAGAATGGAATGGGTTGGATCATTCCGGTGAAATGGTGAGTACAGGCATCTATTTTGCCAAACTCCAGTCTGGTGAATTTCGTGAGACGATCAAGTTGGTCCTCCTACGCTAAGGTACAGCCTACATAGCCGAGGCCACTTCGGCGCAGTTAGCCTACGGAGGAAACCCCGCAAAATGCGGGGATAAATGTATTTGTAGTAAGATTTATTAACAGGTTTATTAGAGGAGGGCTGGTATTTGCTGGTCCTTCTTTGTTTTGGGTCCGTCTTCGCTCTTCGAGCTACGCCGAGACAGGCAGGCTATCCCGGAAACCATTCCAAGTCAACCCTTGTGAGGCTTGTTTCAAGAGGAATTGCTATGTATTATTCTTCAGTAATTATGTACATCCTGTTTAGCAGGTATTAAGCTGATTATGGCACTCGACTTTATTAAATCAACGACTTTATTGCTCGTTCTCCTCAACCCCTTCCTACTCATCATCTACTTGATCGATGTGGTGGAGAAGTTGAACCTTGAGCAGTTCAGCCGGGTACTATTTCGAGCAGGATCAATCGCCACCGTTGTCTTCTGGTGTTTCGCTATCCTGGGAGATGCTGTCTTCTCAAGTATCATCCAGGCAGAATTTGCATCTTTCCAGATATTCGGCGGGATTGTCTTTCTGATTATCGGCCTGCAATTCGTCTTCCAGGGACCTCAGGCTATCGAGTTCCTACGGGGTGAATCACAACATCTCGCAGGTGCTATCGCAATGCCTATCCTAATTGGTCCTGGGACCATCAGTGCCAGTGTCATCATTGGCGAGAGACACGAACCCCTGGTGTCCTGTATCATGGTGCTCACCGCAGTGATCACCTCCATTCTTATCATGATTGGCCTTAAGTTCCTGCACGACTACGTGCGCCCCAAACGAGAACCTCTGGTACAACGGTATATTGAGATCGCTGGACGTATTACGGCACTTTTTGTAGGCACAGTCTCGATTGAGATGATTATGCAAGGCGTCCGGGAGTGGACGCAAAAATTCTGATTCATTGATTTAATTGTATGGGGATGTTTGGCATAATGACTTCATTGAGGTAAAAGCACAGCAGGTTAATCTCCACCTGCATCTTGATCCTCCCCCCATTCTTGTTCAAGGATATCGGGGTCCTTGTCCCAAATGGTTACATCTGCTTCTGTGTCAGGCAGGTCCGGATCATCGAAATCAGTATCTTCGTAAGATTGAAATTCATCACCAAATAATGATTCATCGAAGAAATCAATATCTCCAACAATCTCCTCCGCCATCAGAAATTCGAGGAAATCCATATACTGTCTATCTTTCAGATTAACCTGGCATTCTGGGCAGACCAGCGATTTCTGAAGCGTTTCATCAGTAAGGTTTTCTCCACAGTTGGGGCATACGACGCTTTCAATGATAGTTACCTCCTCATGTGTCAAATGGGATTGCGAAAACAGAGTGTTTACATATATATCATGAAACAATAGGATTGACTGATTTGCAAGCATTATTCTCAATATGCAGGAATAAATAGGGTAACAGGTGAGGATTCAGGAACACCATTGGTAGCAACTTCGGTCGCTTCGGGCACTTTTTTTATATGAAAGATTGGGGCTATACAAGGCCTTAGGGGCTTTAACCCTTAGCAGGCATCGTTTTATACTCTCATGTTGAGTGAAGCTACGGTATGAAAAGTACGAAATGATAACGGAATCAATTTACATCCCTAAAAACTACCAATTGTGACCTACGATGACTCTGCATGCTGCGAATCACGTCTGGCGTGCGAAGATATTTGCTAATAGGCAATAATTCGTATATCTTTCACGTACTTCACTATTCTCACACAATCGGTATCTACTGAGACTCAATCTCACCGCTCAATATCTTGGAATCCAAGCGAGAGGGGGAAGGCATGAAATCTCTACTCAAAGGTTTAATAGCTTTTTTTGTATTCCTTTGTGCTGTTTACCCACAACATATATCCAAAGTAAGTGCTGGAACCAGTCACTTTTATATTGAGCATCTTCCTGCTGTTACTGAGTATTCCTTGAGTTTTGATGTTCGGGGTGACTCAATTTCAGCTGTATCTGTTGAAGGTCCAAATATATCGCTGACTCAGCTTGAATTTGAACAAACTTTCACTGGTAGTGAATGGAGATGGCACAAAGATGTTGAGTTGGTGGTCAAACCAGTCGCAGGTGATACATATATATTTCATATCACCTTTAATAATTTGAGCAGCAAGGACACATCAGATACCATTACAGGTACAATTGAAGAGTTTCCGACAATCATTTTCCCGCAACACGAGGGCATAATCAATACAACGACACCAACATTCACATGGACACAACTGGCAATGGAGGTTGGGGGAATGGATCTGATTGTTATGGACCTTACACCAGAAGAAGAGCAGAATGTGTGGTATTCAGGGCTCACCAGGATGGATACATCTATCGTTTACAACTTCGACAGTAGTGGTGTTGCTCTCGAATCAAGCAAAACATATGGGTGGGTTCTTGTATATCGAGATGAGAGCGAGGAAAATAGTGCTACGCTGTTCAGTTCATTTTTAGTCGATTTGACTACTTCACTAAGTAATCGGCAGGAAGCGTATAATCTTATCCTACTGCAAAACAATCCCAATCCCCTCAACCCAACCACTACCATCAGCTATGAGTTGCCAGAACTATCAAATGTCATTCTCACCGTATATGATGTGCTGGGGAGAGAGGTGCGCACCCTACAGAACCAGGAGCAACCAGCTGGTCGCTATGAGGTTCTATGGAATGGAGTAGATGATTCAGGTAATCAAATGAGTACAGGCGTCTATTTCGCTCGACTACAAGCGGGAGCCACCGCCGCCACCGCCTTTGACGGGGTTCATGGCGGGGTTCATTACAGCAAGACGATCAAGATGGTCCTCCTACGCTAAGGTACAGCCTACGTAGCCGAGGCTGCTTCGGCGCAGTTGGCCTACGGAGGAAACCCCGCAAAATGCGGGGATAAATGTATTTGAAGTAAGATTAACATATAGAATGATTGATGAAGGACTGGCTATCTGCTGGTCCTTCTTTGTTTTGGGTCCGTCTTCGCTCTTCGAGCTACGCCGAGACAGGCAGGCTGCAATCGGGTCCTCCTTCACACTTTGTGCTATGGCGGGACAAGCAGGCTACCATTTTCCACTTCATACCTTAACCGCAATAATATCAGTCAGATGAAATTTGATGTATGTTTCCTTACAGGCAGGAGATCAAGGTTTGATGGCACAAAGAGGTATAATTAGTTGCTGATATTTATTCACTCAACTATCTTTTTATCACTCAAGATGAAAAATGGTGTATGGGAGCCAAATTACTTCTGGGGCATTGGGATACGATTGCTCATATTTGAATGGTTAAGTAAAAGAGGTGATAATTCGAAATGAATCTACCAGCAAAGCATAAAGGCGAAATAAAAGGGCTTGTCCTTGTTATCGATGATAATGAGGAAGTCCTCGAGTTCATGGTCGAGGCTCTATCTGAGAATGGTTATGAATGTTTGCGGTCCCAGGATGGTGAAAAAGGTTTACAGCTGCTCCAGGAAACAGATGTCGATCTGGTGATCACTGACATTTATTTACCCCAGATAAACGGCTTGGACCTGATCCAAAAAATGAGAGAATTCAAACCAGAGATAAAGATCCTGGCTATTTCTGGGGACTTTAAACAACATAAGCACGATTCACTGAAATGGGCAAAGTCCTTGGGGGCGGTTGATTCTCTGGAGAAACCATTTTCCTATAGTGAGCTTATTGCGAAAGTTGCTAAGCTTAGCTCTGCATAGTTAAACGTTGATGCCTGAATGAATCAGCATATCAAGTAAGTGTCTCAGGTAAAAAATTCAATTGCTGCCAGGGAAACGACACTCTGGTAGCGACCATTCGCGTAAGACAGTGAAGTATATATATGTGCAATAAGGGATTTATTTTTCCCAGGACTGTCTTTTTTGGAGTCATGGATTATCTTTAACGACCTTAATAAAAGCTAGAGAGATATAAATATAAATGAGTTCAATAAGCAAATCCTGGCCTGAGTGGCATTCAACACTGTCTGAATTTCGGTATCCGCGAGCCCTGCGATCATCCTGGCAACTGATCAACACCCTGGTGCCTTATGCGCTCCTGTGGTACCTGATGATCACAACTTTTCGAAATGATAACCCCTACTGGATCACCTTACTTCTGGCGATCCCGGCTGCCGCATTCCTCGTACGGATATTCATTCTCTTTCATGATTGCACCCATGGCTCCTTTTTCAGATCAAAGCGGGCCAATACGTTCTGGGGATACATTCTGGGGATATTGGTGTTTACATCCTTTGAGGATTGGCGACGGCACCATCTCAAACATCATTCAACCTATGCTGATCTGGATTCTCGGGGATGGGGAGATGTGTGGACCATGACGCTGGAGGAGTATGAGCAATCCAGCAAAAAAGAACAACTGAAATACCGGTTATACCGTCACCCTCTGATCATTTTTGGCTTGGGTGCACTCTATAATTTTCTGGTTCAACATCGCTTCGCATCAGAGCTGTCGGGTCCCAGGGAAAAACGGAGTCTGCTGCTGACGAACCTGCTCATTCTGGCTGTTATTGTGATTGCAGTCCAAACGATCGGATGGCAAACCTATCTGGCAGTCCAGCTACCCATCATATGGATGGCAGGAGCAGCCGGGATCTGGCTCTTCTACGTACAACACCAATTTGAGGGTGTCTATTGGTCTCGGAAAGGTGATTTAGACCAGCTAGACGCCGGGCTGAAGGGAAGCTCATTTCTCGACTTACCGGTAGTCCTTCGCTGGTTCTCCGGAAATATCGGATATCATCACATCCACCACTTGAATGCACTGATCCCGAACTATTCGCTTAAGAAATGCTACGAATCGATCAGAGAGCTTCAGATCGATAAGCCGCTGAATCTAAAGAATAGTTGGTTTTGTGCCGGCTTAAAATTGTGGGATGAAGCCAACCAGAAGCTGGTGGCATTTCCGCAAGCCAGCTCGAAGACTTGAAACTACCGCAAACTCATAATAAAAATATAAGTCAGTAGTATCCAAAAACTGGTTCGGAGTAGTATATATCTAGCTTTGGGGCGTTTCTGTTCTGGGGTCATTTTATGTGAATTCCTAATCATTTAAATTTCATTCCAGTGCCGGGGTAATGCATATCTCATGCCAAAACATGATAATATTTGTGACCATATAAAATTGGATGTGAATTTCTGGAAAAACCGGAATGAAATCTTCCTGGGTGGATAAATATTCCTATAAAACGATTATAACTTAATTGATGCCAGCGTTTACTTCTTTCGCCCATTCGGGAAATTGACCCGCTTCGATACCCAACAGGTACGATCCAATGAAGAAAAAGTAGGTCGATACAACGATGATACCGATGATATTGATAAAGAAACCGGTTCTGGCCATTTCAATGATCTTAACCCGACCGCTGCCGAAGATGATGGCGTTGGGAGGGGTGGCTACAGGCATCATAAATGCGAATGATGCAGATAGCGTAGCCGGGACCAGGATAAGTAGCGGATTGATACGGAGCTCAGTCGCTACTGACGCAAGGATCGGCAGGATCATATTGGTCGTGGCTGTGTTGGATGTGAGTTCAGTTAAAAAGGTCAAACCGGAACAAACGGATACGATCATGGCCATTGGCGAAATACCGACCAAACCTGAGAATTGATTACCGATCAGAGATGCAAGTCCAGATTGTTGAAACCCACTTGCCAGCGCAAATCCACCTCCAAATAATAAGACGATATTCCAGGGGATCCTTTTGATAACACCTGGTCCTCCCACGGTTGCTGATGTTGCTCCTTCACTGCGAGCCGGAATGAAAAAAAGCAGGAGGGACATGAACAGGGCCACTGTTCCATCATCGATCATCTCGGGATAGGGGAGCAGCTGGGACCAACCTGGAATTGTCAGTGATCCTAATACCAGGTCTTTTCGAAACACCCACAGGAAAGCAGTGATAGTGAAAAAGACGAGGACTATTTTTTCCTCAAAACTCATTCGCCCGAGCCCACGATATTCACTCTCAATGACGGATCGATCCACTTTAATCTCGGCAGGGACTTTGAAAAATAAACGGGTAAGCAAGAGCCAGACAACCAGGATCATAATCAAAGTGAGCGGTACAGCCATCATGAACCATGAGCCGAAGCTTATGGCGGTTGCGTCAGGGAACAAGATGGAAAAAATACGGGCGAAGACGAGATTCGGCGGCGTACCCACCAGGGTTGCTATCCCACCGAGGGAGCAGGCATAGGCAATTCCAAGCATCAACGAAACGGTGAAATGATGCACTTCCTGTTTTGAAAATTCCTCTTCCATCTGAATAATGATGGCCAGAGCAATGGGGACCATCATGATCGCTGTAGCGGTGTTAGAGATCCACATGGAGAGAAATGCCGCCGCAGCCATGAAGCCCAGAATGATGCGATCGGGACCGCCACCGATCAGGCGGATGATATACAATGCGATCCGCCGGTGCAGATTCCATTTCTGCATCGTTAACGCCAGAATAAAGCCTCCGATAAACAGGAAGATCGTACTGTTGATATAAACAGGTGCAACATCGTTACCTTTCATGATGCCTAGGAGGGGATACAGCAGCATGGGTAGAAGTGCAGTGGCGTAGAGGGGGATCGCATCCGTTATCCACCATATGGCCATTAATAGTGCAACGGCAGCCATTCGAGTAGTCTGCGGGTTTGCTGGAGTGAAATCAAAGAAGAGCAGGACCGAAAGAGATAGGATTACTCCGGTCCAGAGGCCAACTCGCTGAGAAACAGTCTTCCTGTGGATCGTGTGTTTTGTATCCGGCATGTGAGTATCCTTCACTCAAATAAATAGTTCACTTCAAAGAAACGATCTTGCAAACCACGCAAACCCCACCCAATCAGGAATTCTGGAAATGAAGAATCGATCCATATTGAGCTCTTCATTGGTAAGTATTCGAATTGCATGTAAATTATGATCAATCTGCATGGATGCAAATTATTGAAAACAATCCCAACGAACAAAGCCACTTAGGGAGCTACTCATGTCAAAAAATTACAAATGGGGAATCATCGGTACCGGTCGAATATCAAATATTTTTATAGAAGGATTGCAAAGCCTGGAAAAAGCTGAGTCGTATGCCGTTGCATCCCGGTCCCAGGCATCAGCTGACGATTTTGCCAAGAAATGGTCCATCAAGCATGCCTATGGAAGTTATGAGGACCTATACAAGGATCCTGATATTGATATTGTTTACATCGCTACCCCCATTAGCTCTCATCACAGGGATACCTTGAATGCCCTGGAAGCTGGCAAGCATGTTCTATGCGAGAAAGCGTTTGCTCTGAACGCAGATCAGGCTCAAGAAATGATCCAGGTGGCCCGGGATGAGGAGCTGTTTCTCATGGAGGCCATGTGGAATCGCTTTCAACCCTGGTACGAGAAAGCCACCGAAATACTGGATGAAAACCTCCTTGGAGAGCTGTATCACTTGAAAGCGGATCTCTCCTTTCAATTCCCCTTCGATCCGAAACATCGCTTATTTGATCCGTCCCTTGGAGGTGGTTGCCTACTTGACCTCGGGGTATACCCCATCGCACTTTCATCACTGTTTATGGGACCTCCAGCCAGCATTGCCTGCACAGCCAACCTGTGCCCAACGGGAGTGGATGATCAGGTTTCGATGATCTTCACCCATGAGAATGGTGCAACCTCAGAACTGGGGTGCTCCAGCCGATACAATACCAATCAAATTGCCTCTCTCCACGGGTCTAAGGGATTTCTGGAAATTCATGGCTTGATCGGTCGCCCCGAGCGGCTGGTGCTCCACCAAAATGGTCAGGCACCTGTGATCCATGAGACACCTTACGAGTTCAATGGCTACCAGTATGAAGCCCAGGCCGTCATGGATATGCTGGACAGCAAGGAGATCGAACATCCCCGCATGCCGCTGGATGAGACTTTCCAGACTATGGCAGTCATGGATTATATTCGGGAGAATATCGGTGTGCTTTATCCAGGAGAAATACAATAGTGGACCTGCTACCCTATCTGATCGCTGTTTTGATCCTTAGTGGTATTTATCTGATCAGGGCTGAGGTCAGAAACGAGCGTAAACTGATCTATATTTTCAAGCCCATTGCAACGATCTCTGTGATCATAATTGCAGCGCTTGCATTGCCGAGGGGAGGGGCATATCTGCCTTACTCGATCATGATCCTGCTGGGCTTGTTGTTCTCATTTTTCGGTGATATGGCGCTCATGTTCCCCAGGAACCTAAAGGCATTTCGCCTTGGGTTGGCCAATTTTCTGATCGCTCATCTTGTTTATTCGGTGGCATTTTTAAGCTTAGGTGAATTCTCGGAAATTCATATTATTCCAATTGCCATGCTTGCCTTTGTGAGTGGCTCCTTTTTCATGATCATTAAACAGGGGCTGGCGAGTATGAAGATCCCTGTAATAAGCTATATCATTATCATCACCCTCATGGTCGGAAGCGCGATCAGTATACAGGGGGCAGGAAGAATTAGTTGTCTCGCCGGAACCCTGGTGCTGATGGGCGCAATTCTGTTCTATGTTTCTGATCTGATCCTGGCAGCAAATCGATTCTGGAAACCCTGGAAGTATAACCGGATCAGTCTGGCTTTTTACTACAGTGGGCAACTGCTCATTGCGCTGTCGCCGCACCACCTCCTGGTTTAGACCTTTTTTATAGAAAAGAGCCTTATCCTCTCAAAATGATAAAGAATATTATGAAGTTAATAATATTCTCTGTCCCAAGCTGTGCTAAATCCTTGAAAAACATGGCTAAAATTCGTGGTCTGGTTTTTGTCAAAGTATAATTGTTCATTAAATGATTCTGTTTCTCCGTTGTGAATGGAGTAGAAAAGATAAACTGGTTCACGTTGACTTTAGAATTTCAGATCAAATAACATAAAGGGCTCATCCATGGAGTTTTCAGCCGTTGATTATTTAACATTTATCATTTATGCCGTAACCATTGTTTCCGTTGGGTTGTGGGTTTCCCGTAGCAAAGAGGGCCACGAGAAAAATGCTGAGGACTATTTCCTGGCTGGCAAGTCCCTGCCCTGGTGGGCCATTGGAGCTTCCCTCATTGCTGCTAATATCTCCGCCGAGCAATTCATCGGCATGTCCGGGTCTGGATTTTCTCTAGGACTCGCCATTGCTTCCTATGAATGGATGGCCGCAATTACCCTGCTCATCGTTGGCAAATATTTTCTACCCATCTTCATCGAAAAGAATATTTACACCATCCCGGGTTTTGTTGAGGTGCGCTACAGCAAGAACCTGAAAACCATCCTGGCAGTCTTCTGGATAGGGCTTTTCATCTTTGTAAACCTTACGTCCGTATTATTTCTGGGCGCAAAAGCGCTGGATACCATCCTTGGATCCGGTAATGGTGATTATATCATACACGGAATATTAGGTCTGGCGTTCTTTGCTGCAGCCTACTCCATCTGGGGTGGCCTGTCAGCAGTGGCATGGACCGATGTAATTCAGGTCATTCTGCTCATTGGAGGTGGATTGATCACAACGGTCATTGCCTTGAATCATGTGACACCTGAGGGCGGCGTCTTCGTAGGACTCTCGCACATTTATAATACTGCTGGAGAGCATTTCCATATGATTCTCAAGGAAGGACATCCCAGCTTTAATGATCTACCTGGTATTGCTGTTCTGGTCGGTGGTATGTGGGTTGCCAATCTCTATTATTGGGGCTTTAATCAGTACATCATCCAGAGAACCTTTGCTGCCAAATCTCTGAAGGAATCTCAAAAGGGAATTGCTTTTGCTGCCTTTCTTAAACTTATCATCCCCGTCATCGTCGTTATCCCGGGAATCGTAGCTTACGTCATGTTCACAGCTCCGGAAGGCACTTCTATGATCCCTGGTGTAGCTGAAGCTTTCAACACCGCAGACGGTATCAACTATGACAAGGCTTATCCCTGGTTGATCAGTCAGTTCGTACCCACTGGGTTGAAAGGGTTGGTCCTGGCAGCGTTGGCGGCGGCGATCGTTTCATCCCTGGCATCCATGCTCAACTCAACCTCAACTATTTTTACCATGGATATCTATCGAGCATACATCAAGAAAGATGCAGATGATAGACAGACGGTCAGAGTTGGACGTATCGCAGTATTGACCGCATTGGTTATTGCAGTTCTGGTTGCACCATCACTGGGCTCGGTAAAGGAAATGTTTCAGTACATCCAGGAATATACAGGATTAGTTAGTCCCGGAGTCCTGGCTGTATTCATGATGGGTCTGTTCTATAAGCGGTCGACCAACAATGCAGCCATCTGGGGAGCAATATCGTCAATTCCCATCGCGCTGGTCCTGAAGCTTGGAACGCCGATGCCCTGGATGCATCAGATGATGATCACCTGGATCGCAACCATGCTGATCATTGCTGTTGTCAGCCAGATCGAGGGGAAGGGCGCAGCCGACCCCAAAGGGATCCCCATTTCACGGAAATATTTCGCCACAGAACCGGTATTCAATATTAGTGCGACAATTATTGGTCTGATCCTGGTCGTTGTCTACGCTGTCTTCTGGTAGGCCATACCGGAGAACTCGGTATGCAGATATGACCAAGATCTATTCAACATCCAAACAGGTAGTAGCAATTGCGGCAATCATCCTTGCCGCATTTGCTTTCTCAGCCTGCCGAACGACAGGGCCGACGCGTGAGGGTGCTGTCGATGAGGTGACCATATTCTCTGATGGTTCTGGACACAAGCTTCAGGTAAACGGAAAGGACTTCTTTGTCAAAGGGATGAATTGGGATTACTACCCTCCGGGAACCAACTATGCCTATTCACTCTGGGCTCAATCAGACAGTTTCATCAAAAAAGCTTTGAAATACGAAATGTCGCTCCTCAGGGAACTGGGCGTAAATACCATCAGGCAGTATGTGGATATCCCTCCACGTTGGGTGAAATACATTTATGAAGAGTATGGCATCTATACCATCCTGAATCACCCCTTTGCCAGGTATGGGTTTGAATATGATGGTCAGTGGCATGAAAATGTTGATTATACTTCCCTGCAACTAAAAGTAGATCTTCTCGCCGAAATTGATGCCATGGTCGATGAATATCAGGAGACTCCTGGAATTCTTATGTGGTTGCTGGGGAATGAGAATAACTATGGTTTAGCCTGGGGCTCATCTGCAACGCATGATATTCCAGATGAAACTCAGACGGAATTTGACCAGGCCAAAGCACTTTATGCTCTCATGAACGATGCTATTGTGCTCATTCATGAAAAGGATGAGTTGCGGCCAGTTGCCATGGCAAATGGTGATGTGCAATTTGTTGATCTAGTTGCCAGCCAGATTCCTGATCTGGACATTTTTGGCACAAATGTGTATCGCGGTGAATCGTTTGGCGATCTATTCGAAGTTGTGAAGACTGAACTGGGAATCCCGGTCCTTTTTACTGAATTTGGTGCTGACGCCTATGATGCATTGAAAGCACAGGAAGACCAGAATCTTCAGGTAAAATATCTGCTATCCAACTGGGAAGAGATCTACAAAGAGACCTATAATAATGGATCGAATGGCAATGCGCTCGGGGGATGCACATTTCAATTTAGCGATGGCTGGTGGAAGACGGATCTGGATTCGAATCTGGATATTCATGATACCCGGGCTTCCTGGCGTAATGGGGGCTATTCTGAGGATTATCACCCCGGACTCAACAATATGAACGAAGAATGGTTCGGGATCTGTGCAAAAGGACCTGTCGATCCTGATGGGCATTATGCACTATATCCCCGGAATGCGTATTCGGCTCTGCGTGAGGTCCATGCCTTGGACCCATATTTTAGCAATGTTGATCAGCCTGGTATTTCATTTTACTTCTCCATGATAAGAGAATCACAACAATTGATGACAAGACTTTAATTCGCCTGATCTAGAGGAAGCACAGTTATGAGCTCAACTACACACTTTAAGACTGCACCAGAAGATCGTATTTCTCTAAAACAGAAATCCGCCTATGCTGTGGGAATGCTGGTAAATAACCTCCAGGCAGCTGCACTGCCAGCCATGGTGGTCATACTGAATCTCGGTTTGGGGATGGATGTCCTCTGGGTAGGC
Source organism: Fidelibacterota bacterium (assembly GCA_021734255.1). Taxonomy (GTDB): domain Bacteria; phylum Fidelibacterota; class UBA8477; order UBA8477; family JABMPR01; genus JABMPR01. Next base: position 46,961 of record JAIPJM010000004.1, read on the forward strand.
TTGATCGGTGCCATCCCCAGGATCTTTGATGCCATTTCTGATCCTATGCTGGGTTATATCTCTGACAACACTCGCACCCGCTGGGGCCGACGTCGACCCTTTATTTTTGCCGGGGCGCTGATCGCCGGGCTCATTTTTGCCCTCATGTGGCAATTACCTTCAGGATATATTGACATTTTGGCAAAAACACCGGTTAAGGCACACCAGCTTGTATCACCAGAGGTGAGAGAAGCTGAAATGAATAACGCTGGGGGTATCACTATAACAAGCGACACAGGTGAATCCTTTGCCGCGGCTGTGTCCCTCTATGGACCCGAACGTAATAAATCCGGAAAAGGCCTGACAACCACTGACCTGGATGGATTTCCCCAGGTTGAGTTGAATGTGGCTATACCCGAATTCGAGTCCTTCATGGTTGTATTCAATGAAAGTGCAGACGGCTCAGATATGACAGGTGGTGAATCGTATGTCATCGAACTGGATCAGAGCATGTCTGAGGGGGGTAAAGGTAATCTGTATAAATTTCAACTGTCTGATCTGCAACAAAACACTGAATTAGGTCTCCAACAGGGGAACCAGCAGCTGGATCTCAAGGCAATCGACAATATCACTATTTACCTCAGCGGTCTCACAACGGCTGAAGGTGCCACCATCCATTCCCTGAAACTCAGGAAGAGCCAGGCATTCTTTGTGAAATACTTCTGGTATTTCATGGCAATGTCCATCCTCTTCTTCCTATCCTATACCGTTTTTGCTACACCATTTGTGGCCTTTGGCTACGAAATGACACCTGATTATCATGAGAGAACCCGACTTCACGCTTTCGCCAATACGGTTGGTCAATTGGCCTGGCTGGGTGTTCCCTGGTTCTATGCCATCATGTCCAGCGCCCTGTTCAGAGATACCGTGCATGGTGCCCGGACCCTGGCAATTGCTGTTGGTATCATTGTCGCCGTATTTGGCATTATTCCAGCCATCTTTCTAAAAGAGAGACCGATCCCAGAACCTGTCAAGCAGGAGAAAAAGGGCTTTGCCCAAAATATGACTGAGTTTTTCAAGGGCATTGTGACCACCTTCAAGTGTAAACCCTTTGTCAAACTTTGTGGGGCGACCTTTCTGGTATTTAATGGTTTCCAGTTGGGGATGTCATTCTCCATCTATGTAATGATCTATTATCTCTTTGGTGGGAATGATGGTGATGCCGGTCAGCTCATGGGTTGGTTTGGAATGCTTACCTCAATAGCCACCCTCGGTGTTATCCCTTTGACAGGTTGGATCGCAACCCGTATCGGAAAGAGAAAAACATTTCTTATCACCATCTCCTTGTCACTGTTCGGATACGCAATGAAGTGGATCGGATATAATCCTGATTACCCATATTGGCTGCTCTATGCTGCACCCTTCGTGGCTTTTGGGACCGGTTCCTTATTCACGCTCATGGGCTCCATGATCTCAGACGTCTGTGATTACGATGAGCTGGAAACCCATCAAAGACGTGAAGGTGTGTTTGGTGCGATCTACTGGTGGATGGTCAAGGTCGGGATGGCTCTGGCCGGTTTGCTGACGGGTGTATTGCTGAAGAGCTCAGGCTTTGATGTTGCCCTGGGTGCGGCACAAGGTGAAGAGACACTATTTCTGATCAGACTATTTGATGTGGGAATACCCATGCTTACCTCGGCTATTGCGCTCTGGATCATCGCAAGCTATACACTGACAGAGAAAAGGGCCAATGAGATCCGGACAGAGTTGGAATTCCGGAGAGGCAAGATCGTTGCCGCGGATTCCATCGAAAACTAATTGAATTCAAGGACAAATCATGATTCACAAGACTGCTAACATTTACCTAATTCTTATCCTTGCAAGCCTGGTCATTGCCGGTTGTGCGCTCATCCCAGCCACGACGGATCCTGGCAAGCAAACCTCTGAGATCATCCTCACATCGGCAGCGGGTGCTCGCCAGAGCCCTCAGGAAAATGTGAATTTCAAAGCCGGTACACCGGATGGCGTTATCATTTCCATCTATCCAGACCAGGTGAAGCAGACCATTGATGGCATTGGAACCTCCTTTACGGAATCATCTGCCTTCGTATTGGCTCATCTTGACCCTGAAAAACGCAAGGGTGTAATGGAGCGGATCTACGGTGAATCAGGCGCTAACTTTTCTTTGACACGCACCCATATCGGAGCCTGTGATTTCTCTGTTGAGGGAAACTACTCTTATGCTGATGTAAAAGGAGATACGGCACTTGAATCCTTTTCATTGGCAGAAGACCTGAAAGGATTCAGTCCTGAGAAATACCCTGGTATCAAGGACAGAAACTATGATCTATTGCCCATTATCCAGGAGGCCTTAAGCATTAAAAGTGCGCAGAAGGATCAAACACTCCGCATTATTGGCTCGGCCTGGACAGCACCGGCATGGATGAAAGATATTGAGGACTGGTACCAGGGCATGACTGAAGAAAATGGCTGGAACGGTACCGGCGGAAGTCTGAAACCAGAATATGTCGAGACCTATGCGGATTATCTGGTCAGGTATCTGGATGAATATAAGCAAGCGGGCGTTGAGCTCTGGGGGATGACCCCTGTAAATGAGCCCCACGGCAACAATGGCCAGTGGGAGAGCATGAATTTTTCACCTGAGTCGCAGAGCGAATTTGTACAGGAGCATCTGGGACCCGGGTTACGGAGTGGAGGGTATAGTGACCTGAAGCTGCTGATCTTTGATCAGAACAGGGATGGCATTGAGGAATGGACCGATGTTCTTTACCCTGCGGATAAGGAAGAAAAGTATATCTATGGTGTGGCTGTTCACTGGTATGAGAGCACCATGAAAGTGTATGAAGATGTCTTTGAACGCATCAATGCAAAATACCCTGAATATTCCATCGTTCACACCGAGGGGTGCATTGATGACCTGGGTAAACCAGCGCCAGCAGAGTGCACGGACCCGGAAGGCCGAACGGAAGAGAATTGGTTCAACAATGACGAATTCTGGTGGACCCCTTCAGCTTCTGATTGGGCTTATGCAGTTCCATGGACACCAGGGAATGGTGAGGATCATCCCCTCTACACACCCGTCCATCGCTATGCCCGAAATATTATTGTTAGTCTCGACCACTGGATGACAGGCTGGGTTGATTGGAACATCGTTCTTGACAAACAGGGAGGTCCGAACCATGTCGGCAACTTTTGTGGCGCGCCTATCATGATCGACACAGACAATCAGGATGTCTATTATACACCTGTTTACGATGTGTTGTCACAGTTTAGCCGATCTATCCGTCCGGGGGACCGTGCCGTTCAGACAGAGAAGGCAGCTCCAGGACTGGGAGCTGATGATCTGCATGCCTGTGCCACGATAAATGCGGACAACATGTTGAGTGTTCAGCTCTTGAATACAAGCCAGGGACCCATTCAATATAATTTGCAGGTGGGCGAGATCTTCGCTCCGCTCACTATCCCGGCAAATTCAGTGCAGACAGTCAGAACCCAACTGTAGTTTTAACCAAAATGAAATGAGTAAGTAGGAATAATCAACTTGATGAGTGCTATGAAGCCAAGTTACGGATTAAATGAGCTGGGGGAGTTTGTAATAGACCAATACAATGCGGCCAAGCCCTTTTCCAGCTTTTTCCCCGGTATCGCAGGAAAGATGGGCATCCCGCTCTGGGCATTTTATGTGAATCGCGGGCAGTGTGTCTGCAGTATGGGCGTCCAGGATAAGGACAACCCCATCATGGAGTTTCTCCCTGCAAATTGGGCCTATCAGAAGACGAGTACGCAGGGGTTCAGAACCTTCATTAAGCTGCCTGACAATGCCGATATCCCCTTCTACGAACCTTTCCAGAACCATTATAGAGACCGGGATTTGCTTAAATCCCAGCGCATGCGCATCAGCCCATCCCATCTGATTCTTGAAGAGCAGAATGACTCACTGGGCATGCACTTTCGGGTAGAATACTATACTGTCCCTGAGGATCGCTATGCCGGTTTTATCCGCAAATTGAGTATCCAGAATACCGGTAAGGCAGAAGTAAAGATCACGGGTTTGGATGGATTGCCCCTCATCATTCCCCATGGTATTGTAAATGATAACCTGAAGCAGATCAGACGACTGATGGAAGCGTTTGTGGAGGTCATCAATTACGATCGATCTGCACCCATGTTCAAAACCAAAGTAAAGCCGGCGGATAGGCCTGATGTGGAAATGCTGGATGCAGCGAATTTCTACCTGGCATTTGAAGAGAATGCTGATGGCAAAAAGCAGATCAAACCGATCGTGGATCCGCAAAAGATATTTGGACCCCATGCAGATTACAGCTTTCCGGAAGCTTTCCTGAATTCAGATCTGGATGCACTGTATCAGGACCAAATCCTGGAAAACCGACTACCATCAGCTATGGCACCCTTCCAGCAGGTCATCTCGCCTGGTGAAACCTATGTGATCAGCTCATTGGCTGGCCATACCGAATCTCAAGAAGCATTGAATAGCATGCTATCCAGGATTGCAGAAGATGAATACCTGGAACAGAAGATCCAGTCGAGTAAGCACATTGTTGATGAGTTGACCCAGAAGAATCTGGTGCTCACTTCCGATCCTGTTTTCGATATGTACACCCGCCAGAACTTTCTGGATAATGTCTTACGTGGCGGATTCCCCTATACATTCAAGGGAGAGAAGGCCCAGTCCGTTCTGCATCTGTATTCGCGGAAACACGGAGACCTGGAACGGGATTATAACTTCTTTCGAGTAACGCCAAGTTATTATTCACAGGGGAATGGTAATTTCAGGGATGTGAATCAGAACCGACGCTCCGACCTGTTCTTTAATCCTGATGTCAAAACCAGCAATCTGGATCAGTTCGTAAATTTGATCCAATTGGATGGATTCAATCCCCTGGTTATCAAGGAGATCAGTTATCGGGTAAAAGATCCTGATAACGCCAAAAAAGTTCTCCAAGACTATTTCGATGAAGCAGGGGTTGATGCTGTCATCACATTCATGCAGGAGCTGCATACGCCTGGCGAGCTCATCGCTCAGCTGGAGGCATCGGATCTCACATTTGAATCCAATGCAGATGCTTTTCTCGGTGATTTCCTGTCTGTCTGCTATCAATCTCTCGATACAGATCATGCTGAGGGTTACTGGTCTGATCACTGGACATATAATCTGGATCTGCTGCACAACTATCTCAGTGTCTATCCCGAGAACGCGGAGTGTCTGTTGTTTGAAAAAACTGATTATACCTATCATGATAGCGCTTATACCGTTTTACCCAGAGCTGACAAATATGTGATCTGGGAAGGTAAGACCATGCAGTTGGATGCTGTCCAACTCAATAAACATAAAGCTGCTCTCATGGAAACCCGCGATGAAGACCATGATAAGATGAGGACCCAATTCGGTTCTGGGCCTGTCTATCAGACGACTCTGATGAACAAGATGCTCTGTCTCCTCACCAATAAGATAGCATCTCTTGATCCCTCAGGAATTGGTGTTGAGATGGAAACTGATAAACCGAACTGGTATGATGCGCTGAACGGACTGCCCGGTATCATGGGGTCCAGTCTGAGTGAAACAGTTGAGGTAAAACGACATGCGGAGTACTTACTCAAGCTGATCGACGCTACCGAAAACATTGATCGCACTGTAGCTGTCTTCGAGGAACTCCATCAATTCATGAATACTATCCAAAATTTGATCGATAGTGAGCAGGATGGGTATGCCTATTGGGATCAGGCATCATCGGCAAAAGAAGCCTTCAGGGAAAAGACCATCCTGGGGATCAGTGGTCACGAATTTGACATGAGCCTGGATGAGATAGTATCATTCCTCCATGCTTGTGTGAAGAAGATCAACGCCGGTATCAAAAAATCCTGGGATGAAAAGGGAGAAATCCCTAAGACATATTTCAGTCACTCGGTCTCTGAGTTTGAGATGATCGAGGTCCAGGACGAATCAGGAGAGACTGGAGTCAGGACCAACGGACGTGGATTCCCCTGTTTTAAGGCGAAAAAATTTGAGCTTGTCCCGCTTCCTCATTTTCTGGAGGGACCCGTCCATTACCTGAGAGCGCTGCCGAGCAAGGAAAAAGCTCAGAAGTTAGTGAATAACATTCGGAAAAGTGGACTGTATGACCCAGTTCTGAAAATGTACAAGGTCAATGCCTCCCTGGCTGATCAACCCATGGAAATTGGCCGGGCACGTGTCTTCTCACCGGGCTGGTTCGAAAATGAATCTATCTGGCTGCACATGGAGTACAAATACATGCTTGAAATGCTCAGGAACGAGCTCTACGATGATTTCTTTGCTGAATTTAAAAATGTATTTATTCCATTTCTCGATGCTGAAAAATATGGCCGCAGCATTCTTGAGAATTCATCCTTTTTGGTAAGCAGCGCTAATCCTGATCCCGGACTGCATGGTGCCGGCTTTGTAGCTCGCCTGAGTGGCGCAACCGCTGAGTTTATCCATATTCTGAGTGAAATGACAGTGGGCTCGCAGCCCTTCAGCCTGGATGCAGAGGGAAACCTCCGGTTTAGTCTCGAACCAGCCCTCCCAGCCTGGTTGTTCACTGAAGGGGAACAGGAACTCAGAGTTACAGCAGGACAGTCAGACCAGAAAATACCCATTCCTGCCAATAGCTTTAGTTTTATGTTCCTCAGCGATATTCTGATCACCTACAATAACCCCGGTAGAATGAACACCTTCGGACCTGACCGCGTACACCCCGTACGCTGGCGGTTGACCGATCAAAAGGGGGCGGTGGTGACAGCGAAGGGAGCGTTCCTGGATAGTCAATATGCAGAAATGATCCGGGCGCGGGACATTGTCAGAATAGAAGTAGATCTAGATGTTTAATAAATTGCGGGGAGCCACAATGCAGCACAAATACTACAGACTTCCGCTATTCATCATGGTGGTGTTTTACATGGCCAATTGTCAAGTGCAACAGGCTGTGAGGACTGACGACATGCACCCTGAAAAGATGAGCCCAAATGAAACCAATATGAAGACTCAGACGGAAGATCGATTCATCAAACGAGTGGGGGAGGATGCACTATTCAGCTCGAGAGGTGTGTCCTATGGATGTTATCGAGAGGGTCAGGAACCCAATGTCCTGGGTCCCAGTGATGAGGAGATCCTGGAAGATCTGGCCATTATCAGTGAATATTGGGAGATCATCCGCGTCTATGGTGCCGAAGATGATAGCGAACGTATCCTCAAACTGATCCATGAGAACGAGATACCACTCCATGTAATGCTTGGTGTTTGGTTGGAAAATGAGACAGCTAGACCGGAGAGACTCGAATTGAATCAAGCCCAGGCAAAAAGGGCTATTGCCTTATCAAGGCAGTACCCTGATGAAATTGTGGGCATCAATGTTGGTAACGAGACCCAGGTCGATTGGTCCTGGCATCGGATGGCGATGAATGATCTGATCAAGTACATCCGAATGATCAGAAAGAATGTGTCAGTTCCTGTCACAACTGCAGATGACTATAATTTCTGGAACAAACCCCACAGCGGAGCAGTGGCAGATGAGATCGATTTCATTATTCTGCACGCCCATCCAGTCTGGAATGGACAGCTCGTAGAGTATGCGGTGCAGTGGACAGACAGTGTCTATCAGGACATTCAATCAAGATTCCCTGAGATGACAATCGTTCTGGGAGAAACAGGCTGGGCCACACGTTATGATCCAACCCGGACTGGCCCAGGTGAGGAAGGTGTTCTGATCAAAGGCGATGTTAGTGTGTCAGCACAGGAAGTCTTTCTGAACGATTTCTATACTTGGGTCTTCAACAGCCAGATACCGGCCTTTCTTTTTGAAGCGTTCGATGAGCCCTGGAAAGGTGGGGGAGATCAAACAGGTCCAGATGTGGTTGAGAAGCATTGGGGTGTCTTCAATGAAGACAGGACGCCAAAGGCTTCCTTTGAAAATCAACTGAAACTTGGTCCCCGTTAGGAATACAAATCCAATGATATTCAAAAATCTTATATTTTCACTCCTCATCCTGAGCAGTTCATGCTTGGCCTATTACACCACCAGCGGACAAAATGTCGTTCATAGAGAAACTGGGGAAATCGTCCAGTTAAGAGGCATCGGCCTGGGAGGATGGCTGCTGCCCGAAGGCTATATGTGGGGTATCAGAGCACTGGATCGACCCCGTCAATTCGAAGCCGCTATCGTTGATCTGATCGGCGAAAGAAATGCCCGAAAATTCTGGCACCTCTACCGTACAAATTTTGTGACCCGATCCGATATTGTCGATATGAAATCCTGGGGTGTGAATACAATTCGCATTCCCCTGCTGGCGTCCATGTTGCAACCACGCGATAAGCAGCCAGACCACCCACCGTTTGTGTATGACCAGCAAGCTTTTAGCTACCTGGATGATCTGATCGACTGGTGCGAAGATATTGGTATGGGGGTCATCTGGGACCTCCATGGAGCTCCTGGCGGCCAAAATGCGGCGAATATATCAGATAGTGATGGTGAGGCCCGCCTGTGGACCGAGAAAGCCGTATATTGGCCCCAAACCATTGATCTCTGGGATGTGATAACCAAACGTTATGCTGACAAATCCTGTATTGTTGGATACGATCTATTGAACGAACCACTCCTGGCCCGCTATCCAGGAGTTGATCCCGGATTACTCAGGGAGTTGTATGTCCGCATTACCGACCGTATCAGGGAAACGGATCACGAAGGAATCATTTTCGTAGAGGGTGATGATTGGGCTCAGGATTTTTCAGTCTTGGAACCATTGGATTGGGATCCGCACCTGGTGCTTGCATTTCATTCCTACCCTCCCAGCAGTACCCAAAATGGTATTCAACGCTGGGACGATCTAAGGAAAAAGTATGATGTTCCCTTGTGGCATGGCGAAACGGGCGAACAAAATCCACCCTGGGAGATTTACAAGCGTTCCACTGAATTCCTGGAGAGATCCAATATCGGTTGGAACTGGTGGACCCACAAAAAATTTGAGTTGAGTCGACAACCCTGGAGTATCCCAAGAGCGGACGGATTTAACCAAATTCTTGACTATTGGAAAGGCCAGGGGCCACGGCCCGGTAAATGGCAGGCCAAGCGCTGGTTATTCGATCAGGCGCGACGCACAAATACCAAGTACTGTGACTTCCTCCCCGGCATGGTCAGATCATTGCATCCGTTGGATCCAGGCGCTCATATCAAACGGATGGGCATTCAAGCGCCTGTGATCCGGCAGCAACCACAGGATCTGGAACTCGAGCTCGGTTATGCCGGTATTCTACAGGTGAAGGTTCATGGCTACCCTCTCACCTATCAATGGTTCAAGGATGGCGAACCACTGCATGGAGCGGATCAATTTCAATTACCACTTCATTCACGCCCTATAGATGGGGTTGCCGGCGAATATCAGGTTCTGATCTCCAACGCAAAAGGATCGGTCAAAAGTGATGTCGCCGTCGTAACTCTGCAGGCTTTTGAGGGTAATCAAGTATCCCAAACTATTCTGCCACCCGTAATTGATGGGAAAATAGATACGCTGTGGCACACAGCCCAAAAGATTCAAATAGACCATGTTGTCAGCGGTAAACGGGATTCAGCACCTGACCTGAGTGCCTGGTTTTCACTGACCTGGAATGAAGATGCCTTATTTTTTCTTATCCGGGTATTCGATGACGTCCTCAGCGATAGTGCCTCCATTGATTACATGAAAGATGGCATCGAGATATACCTGGACGTGGATAATAGTAAATCACCCCACTATGGCCAGGACGAGTACCAAATTAGATCAGTGCTGGGACAAGCGCAGTCCACTGTAAATATCGGTTCTGCTATTCAGGACATGATCACGGGTCAATCCGTGCTTAAGGATGGGTATATTATTGAGCTGTCCCTACCCTGGGAATCCATGGGAGCGGACCTGGCTGAGCAATCATTTATCGGTTTGGATATTCATATCAATGATAACGATGGTGCCACGAGACATGGAAAATTAGCCTGGTGGACGCATAGAGATAATTCCTATCAAACACCGGCTGTGTTTGGAACGATCAAACTGAAAAAATAAATAGTAAGGTCGGGTTAATCCTGGATCAGAGCCGGCAGTAAAGCGGTCCAATCATCCGCATTTAGATCATATGCACCGAACCCTGAGGCAAACTCCCAATAGGCCCAGGCCATGTTTCTCTGCTCGATAATACTGACAACACTTTTCGTCCACTGAATACGGTAGACCATTTCTGCTTTGCTATAAGCACCAAATTCGCCGACAAAAATTGGACGATCATGCTGTTTGGACCACTGTTGTACCTTATCAAAGTCAGATTCCAGGTTGAGATGATCCGAATTGCTGACCCCCCAGCTTGTACCCAGCCAGTCGTCTGCATTATCCACCCATTCAGCACCCTGGTGTGTGAAATGAAAAGGATTGTAGTAATGGACGGTAACGATGAGATTCGAATCACTAGGGAGCACCAGATCGTCCAAACCGCTGATCCCTCCCCAATTAGCGGTACCGACCATCAAGGTCCGACTGCTGTCAATGCTGCGGATGGAGTCGACCAGTTCCACTAATACCATATTCCAGAGCTCAGGTGTAAATTCACCATTGGGTTCATTGAATAGCTCCAGAATGAGATTATCTGATCGGTCCTGAAAATGAGTGGCCAGTTGATTCCAAATGGCGTGGAGCCGATCCACCTGCTCCAGAGGTGTCTCCTTGAATTCATCATAGTGATGCACGTTCACAACAATGGCTAATCCATTTTTCTCTGCCTGGTCAATGGCCCAGTCAACCCGAGCCAGAAACTCAGGATCAATGGTGTAGGGCTTGGCTTGCGTTGTATGGGCAGACCATTTACACGGTAGACGAACGGCTGAGAAACCTGCTTCCGCGATTATCTCAAAATATTCTTCTTCAAGCATCAAACCCCAGTCACCTTCTTCAGCCGCTTCCAGGGCATTGCCCAGATTCATTGACCTGGCCAACTTGTCATTTTGCTGCCAGGCATTGCTTGTCGGTGGTTTTTGCTCAGGTAGACTGTTTTCTGTTGGCAGAACACAAGCGTTGAAAGCTATTACCATGAGCGGGGTGATGAGCAAGATTTGACGAAACATCCCTGTTGTCCTTTATCGTATGATCACAAATTTTGTATTATCATGCTGCTGGTTTTGACTGATCCGCAGGATATACATGCCAGATGAAGCATCTACGCCATCGTTGAACTTGCCATCCCAGATAAAATTATGCCGACCAGGATGCGCCTGCTCAATAACGGATGAATAGATGAGGGCCCCCCTCAGGTTGAATATTTGAATATCGACAGGACCAGGATCAGGTAGCTCATATGAGATCGTAATGGACGCATTGGTTGGATTGGGAAATGCGCGGGAAATGTTCAATCGCTCCGGTATAGAAGCAAGTTGGGGCTCGGTCGAAACTGTGAATTGGCTGTTTTCCATTCCAGGTGATCCCAGACCATCTGAACTAGCCCAGGCCCGGACATCCCCATTGTCCAGTTTATAGTGAAGTAACTCAAGGGTTGGACCCGTGCCGTCAGCAGCGAGAGGCCATGGATCCGTGTCATCGTAGCGGACACTATCGACCAAAAGACCATCATGATCGTACAAGCGAACCAGCTCACCGGCATTGCTCAGATTAAAGTCGAAATTCCCGACTATTCGGGGCACAGCTCCATGCACATTTCGAAAAAGTGTCGTATCGTGGCACAGCACCAGATACCCGCCAGGTTCCAGATAGGAATCACCAAGCATGAATAGATTATCATCGTTGGCATCCTGCAACCCCCACCCGATCAAATTTATCTCCTCCCCGCTGGCGTTGAACAATTCCAACCAATCACCTGAATCATCTGAACTCGGGGAATGGTAGTTTATCTCATTGATCACGATCTCTCTGTTTTCTGTAGCAGGAATAAAATGAGCGGTGATGACCGTATCTGTATTCATGGGCAGGGAGGTTGATCTTTCCGTACTAGTGCTGCCTTCCCAGTGGCTAAAAACATATCCTGGCTTGGGTAATGCCTCCAGATCCAGAGGCACCCCTGCGAAATACTGACCACTCCACGGGTAGTCCTCTGGGGTCAGTGTATGAATGCGAACAGATCCCATATCGGCCTGATCGATATTAACCGTCAACTGTTTGATGTCCCCAAGGTTAAAAAATTTCTTCAAATGGGAGCGCATGAATGCTTGACGATAGAAGGCAAAGGTTCGCATGTTATCAATTTGACTGTTCCAATACTCCAGATTATTATGATTCCAGCGCTGAAAATGCTCAGGGATGCTACCGTAGACGACCTCCTTGTGATACGTGATCGCCTCGTTGACCGTTGCCGGTACAAAAGGATCATTCAATAGATCGCAGGTCGTCAGGATGAAATCACGTCGAAAATCTGCATTTGTCAGCAATTTTCTCAGTAATAGCGTTGACCAGGGCGGATTCGGCCATCCCGGTCCATTTGGATCTGCAGCAAATTCGAAGGTGTTAAGTTCATAGTCCTTGGTATTCCATATCCCAAAGCCGAAATCGGTATCATATAAGATCCAGCGCCACTTTCCGGCCACATCAGACCGCCGCCAGAGCTTGACATTATTACCGGGCCAATCACGATTATTGAAATAGATCTGAGAGACTTGATAGTCGATCAAGTTCTGAATATCGATCCGCTCCTGAACATATTCATAGATCAGGGGATCACTCAGATCATTGTTGCTGATAAAATCCACCAGTGCCAAATATCCGGCAGCCTCTCCATGAATAGCAAACCAGTCATCCGGGTACAGATATTCATTATCAGCTTGCAGGAGGTCAACATCATCTGCATCGATGGCATAGTGTCCGGCTACAAAATGTTCATTTACCTTTTCTCTTAAATTGTAAATCCCCCAATAGTCGCCATTGAAGTAGACCTCAACTGCCTGGAAAGCCTGTTTATCAATGTCACGCTCTGAAACCAATCCTGTCAACACACCATCCCGTAATCCTGTGTTTTGCCAGTCATTACCTGAATTTCTTAATACCAGGGCTTCATATGAATCCAGGTCCTGATCACTGAAAAAAGGAAAATCGAATTCACCTGCACCATATTCTGACCGCGCGAACAGAGCCAGCGAGCGTTGTGCATTTCCACGACTCCAGCCTCCGAAGATCTTTGCCCCGCCACCGGCTGCGTAACTCAATCCCGATTCATCTGCAAAGTACTCCAGGTGAATTTGACGTTCCCAGTCCTGCCAGAAATTAGCGCCAAAATAAGGAAAGCTGCTTGAGGCATTCGGTCCCATGACATACATGCCAGTATCTTCGGCAAAGAAATCATCTGGTTCAAAAATGAGTGAGATGACGGGCAGGTCAGGGACCACATTTATAAAGTAGGTGTAGGATGACCGATGCTGATTCGATCCATCCGGATTGCTGACCAGCACTCTGAGAGCCGAAGTCTCATACAATGTTACCGGGGTATTGAATGTTGGGTCGTCCGGGCTGGGCTCACTCCCATCCAGAGTATAGGTATAGATCAATCCTGCTGGTATGCTGCCAGGATCAATTGAAACACTTCCCGTATAAAATCCGGGGGAGGGAGAGATCGTGGGAGGCTTGGCCAGGATGTCGAATCCATTTGTATTGGCCAGTCCGGGAGAGGGTGTACTGAAAAACTTCAGTGACTGAGCACCGTCCGGATCCCGACCGTAGCTAATATCAACCGGCAGGCTGGGGACGGTCATGGAATCACTATCTGTTCCATCCCGAGAGGTCAAGAATAAAGTCTCACCCTCGCTGGCTATCTTAAAGTTTGTGTGATTTCTTGATGCAGGTGGTAGCTCAAGATATGACGGAAGATTTGACCCTGCATTTAAAGCGACCCCCAGGCTCAGGAATGGGAGAGCGGTAAGATCAGATGAACCTGAACTGCTGTTGTGAACCTGTATCGAAATGACATTTCCCCCATCTCGGATCAATTCTTGAGGTATGAGGATAGGCGGCAAGGAACCTCCGAAGGGAAGAACGGGTTCAGTATATGTCGTGGCCAGTGTGTTGTGATAGGCAACCGAACCAGGTTCACCCATATTTGCCCGAGAGAACTCCACACCATTGATATAGGCGATATACCCATCATCATAGTCAATATGAAATAAGAGCTTGGCCAGATCATGCGGGTTGGGGATGTTGAATTCACGGCGCATGTATAATGAAACCGTATTCGAGATGACGGTGTTATCATCGTCATCTCCATAACCGATCCCCGCACTGCCACTGGCCCAACTGGATGCATCAAAACCTAAAGAATTCCAGGCACTGGGTGGTTCTGCGTTTCCAAGGACATACTTCCATGCAGCGCCTTCTTGAAGTAGCACCTGCCAGCTATTGCCCTGGCCATGTCTGTTCTTGTCTGAAGCATAGACGACCTCATAGCCACCGGCTTCAAGCTCTCCTCCTGTGAACACCCATTCCAGTGGAGTCAGAGGATCATCACTTAAGCCATAACCACTGAGGTCAATGGTGCTGGCTGATTGATTGTAGATCTCTATCCAGTCTGGGGTATCGCCATCTTCATCTCTGATACCATACTGATTAGAGCTGACCACTTCATTCAATTTGAGCGTTTGCCCCCAGATCAAAAAGGGCAAAAGGACCGACAGAAAGCCAGTCCCTCTTATGAAAAAATTAAACATCAGGTTACAAAATTAAGTTAGCCCGGGTGATATCAAAAACGCTTTCGAGATCAATAGCTTAGGCCATAACCAAATGGAAATAGCGGGTTATAATTAGTGTCCCGATCATTAATGGGAATCTGGTCCATGGATGTGGGCCAGGTGACAGACAGTTTCCCTGAAGGAGCATGATCGCCAAATAGAACATCGGCCACACCGGCGCCCTCTGTTCCAGGTAACCAGGCTGCCAGGAAGGCATCGCTGCTATCCAGGATATCGGTGATGATCATCGGTCGTCCTGATAGGAGTACCAGGATCATTGGTGAACCTGACTGCTTGACTGCATTGATGACGGCCAGATCTTCCTGAGACAAAGATAAATCTCTCCGATCGCCGTGCATTTCAGCATAGGGATCTTCTCCTACGACCACAATAACAGCGTCAGCTCCCTGGCTATTGGATCCATCTTCAGATAGAATGACCTCAGTAGCCTCGGAAACTGCTGATTCCACGGCTTGAAGAATGGACGTTCCATCGGTGATCGCACCATGACCACCTTGCCAGGAGATGGTCCATCCGCCACACTGCATACCTACATTATCCGCACCGCGTCCGGCGAGGACGATCTTTGTTGCGTTTTTGGAGAGGGGCAGGGTATTGTTTTCATTTTCTAACATGACGATTGATTCGGCGACAGCCTGTCGAGCAATAGCCCTGTGTTCTTCAGATCCGACGGTCGGTAGCAGACTGCGATCATTTGCATAATCTGCATTCAAGAGCCCCATTTGTTCCTTGATTCGTAAAATACGGGTCACTGCATCATCTATCCTGGACATGGGTATGGAACCTTCGTTGACTGCTGCGGTCAGCAGGGAAATGAATTCTTTGTAAGAATGGCTCTTTGGAATCTGACCTGGAACCATGATCATATCCAGACCTGCGTTGATACTCTGGATGATGCTGCCTTTGTAGTCGGGGGCGAGAGAATCAATAGCAGCCCAATCACTGACGATAAACCCTTCAAATCCCAGTTCACCCTTCAGGACATCAGTCAAAAGATATTTATGTCCATGCAGCGCTTCACCATTCCAGGAATTGTAGGAAGCCATAATGGTTGCCGTACCAGCTTCGATCGCCGCAATGTATGGGGCAAGATGGAGAGCCCTGAGACGACTTTCATCCAGTTGTGCATCGCCCCGGTCGATCATGCCTCCCAACCCGGTTGACCAGGTTGGAGCACCATCTCCTATATAGTGTTTGGTGCAAGCTGCGATCGCTTCAGGATCACTTAGATCCGCACCTTGAAATCCTTCGACCTGCGCCTTGCCCATGGCGGAGATAAGTGCTGGATCCTCACCGAACGATTCATAAGCACGACCCCAGCGCTCATCGCGGGAATTTGCTACACAGGGAGCGAAGGTCCAGTTGATCCCTGTGGCACGAACCTCCCTGGCTGTAAGCCAGCCAAGCTGACGGACCAGATCTTCGTTTCGTGTGGCGCCTAATCCTATATTGTGTGGGACGATCGTGGCGCCTATGACATTGTTGTGGCCATGAACGGCATCAATTCCATAGATCAATGGAATTCCCAGGCGACTTTTTTTAGCAATTGACTGATACTCATCTACCATATCTGCCCACACAGCTGGATCATTCACATCAGGCGTGGAACCACCGCCACTGAGAAGTGAACCCAGGTGATATTTACTGATATCATCCAGATCATCCAGATAGCGTCGATCTACCTGTGTCATTTGACCGACCTTTTCAGCCAGAGTCATCATTTCGACGATCGATTCTACACTTTTATCCTCAATTGAAACCGGTTTAACGACAGGCTCGGTCGTGTTGCATCCGATCAGAAGGATCAGAGCAGATAAAATAATCATGGACACTTTCTGTGGGTTGGTTCTGGGCATTATGTCGTCTCCAAATTTTTGAGCTTCACATTTATTAGTGTTTGACTAAATCAATATTAGCGCAATAAAAGTGCCACAGAGGACGTGTCTATGAAAATCTGGATATTTGAGCCGTTATTTGTTTTTTTCTTCTGAATTTTAAGCAGTCGGAGCGGCTGAATATGAGCGATAAACATGATTGTAAGTCACTATAAATAAATCATATAAGAATTATCCATTCCCTGGAAATTTGAGCTTGACGATCAACTCACCCACGCGATTGGAGAGTAGCATTTCAGGTACGCTTTCAGGCAGGAATCAGCATGTTCGAATTGGGAACATAGGTCTTGGTATTGAATTGATAGTGGATTATTATCATTTCAATAATATGAGCGATCAAATAAAACAGAACGGTGACATAAAAGAAGTTCGGCATCGAGCCATTGTTTCCAGCATCCCTTTTTTATTTATTGTGGGGACCGCCATCTTTTTTGTGTCTTTCCTCCTTTCCTCTTTTCCGATCTCCAGACAGCCCCTTGAAATTCAGCAAATTCAACAGGTCTACTTTGCAGATAATATCAGTGATGGACATCGAGCCCTGATCAAAGCCTTCAATGAAGCACACCAGGGCGAGGTCGAAGTGATCGCTGTAGATCTGCCTTTTTCAAAATTCAACACGAATCAACGCAAGGACCTCATTGCACGTAATCTCAGGAGCAGCAGTAGCCGAATCGACATATTCGCCGTCGACCTGATCTGGGTTCCCAGATTTACCAAATGGGCTGAGCCCGTCGCACCCTACTTTTCGCCGAACTTCTTAGGACACTTATTATCGGAATCTCTTGAAACCTGCTATGTGGATGGATTGCTGTATGCCGTGCCTCTCTATATTGATATCGGTGCCCTGCTTTACCGCGAGGACATGATCCTGGCGCTCCCTGATGGTGAGGCTATCAATGAAAGAATTAAAGCGTCGATCAGTTGGGAAGAGTTGCTCCAGATCGCTGATAAATACTTTCCTGATCAAGCGGTCTATATGCCACAGGCTCAGGCGTACGAAGGGTTGATCTGTAATTTCAATGAGATCCTTGGGCAATCTTTACTGGATCCGCAAACAGGAGAAATCGTTGATCTGACAGACTCCCTCATTGTCGCACGTATTCAATTCATGCGAGACCTGATCACCTCGGGTAAGTCTCCTGAAGAGGTCCTGTTTATGACAGAGGATGATTGCATTCATTACGCCCTGGCCAATGATGTTCCCTTCATCAGGGGATGGCCTACGGCTAATATCCATGGTGGAGAACGATTCGATCCGACAAAATTTGAAAAGATACGGATAGCGCCTTTGCCACACTTCAAAGGCTCAGCACCAAGCCCGGTGTTTGGTGGATGGAATATGATGCTTTCAAAACATTCACCAGTGAAAGAGGCCGCCATCAAATTCATGCGTTTTGCAGCCTCGTTCGAAGGTCAGCAAATGTTGTTTCAGTCCGAAGGGACCCTCCCTGTCCACTCAAATTTTTATCTTGCTGATTTTACTCCTGACGAAGAGAGAGAACAGTTGCAGTCGATCTATAAGATGATGAAACAAGGTATTCACCGACCGGCAGTTGAGAAATACACACTTATCTCAGACATTCTTTCCCAACGTCTACACCAGATACTGGCTGGGGAACTAGCTGCAGACCAGGGTATGCAGTTGGCCTGGGAAGAGGTGAAAGCGATTCAGTCTGAAGGGACTGAGCGTTGAAATTATTCAAAAAACTTGAAGACTATCATATTGAGATCCAGCATATTCTGGTCCTCTTCATTATCGTCATGGTTTTCCAGATGGTGCTTTCATTTATCAACAATCAGTCGACGAATCAGCTGTTCCGTCAGTCCATGGACTACTATCGACGGGATTCCGCGGAAAGGATCGCCGACCTTACCACGACTGCCCTGGAACTCCTTATAGAAAAAAGTGATACTCAACTTCATGACACCCCCGAGGAGCAAAATGCGCTTATTCAGTCCTTTGATAAGCTTTTGAGCCAGCAGTTGCTCCAACGCAATATTGGTGAAGTTTTCCTCCTGGTACAAGATGGAGATTCCATAAAAACATTGGCTGATGGAACACAGATATTTGATCAATATATCGGTGGCAGAATTGTGCAGATGACCAGTGATTCGCTTTTTTCAGAAGCTGCCATTAAATATTTCGATGAGAACCAGGAGTCATTGTTACGGGATGAACAGATCATCAGTATTCTCGTAGGAGATGATACTTTCCATGTGCTGGTTCCGTTCTATTTCAAGGGTGAGATCAGCGGTGCTGCCTATATGCGGATCACACCCGATGTGGGTCGGCTGATCGCATTGCTGAAAACGGCGTATAGCCAGAGTAGTGTGCTTTTTACGGGATTGATCCTTATGGGCTTTATGGCTATGTTCTTCATTTATTCCTATACAGCTAGTGAACGGGATACTGTCCAGAACCAATTGTTTACCCAACGACAGAAACAGCTAAAGGAACAGGTTGAACATCAGAAGGAAACGCTTTTTACCAAAAGAATTTATCATACACACCATAAAGCTGAAAAAGTAATGGGATTCATCAAAGAGGATCTGCGGTATCTGGACGAACCCAATCTAGGTGAGACCCGGGATCGTGTGACCAAGTATGCGAACTTTGTCTCCCGGGTGATCTATGATATGAAATCCTATGATCCACCCCTCCATGTGATCCGAAACCCCATATTCAGGACAGATATTAACCAGGTGATCGAGTTTCTGGTGAGCAATCTGTTTCAGCGGGTGTATAAGAAAGGGGAGACCAAGGGTGTGCAGTTTCATCTGGACTTGCAAGAAGATATCCCCATTGTCCATGTGAATGAATATGTCGTCTGGGAGATCATCGAACCCCTGATCCAGAACGCCATCGACCACAACTCGGATCAGGAACTCACGCTGGATCTCGTCACCAGGATGGATGATAATAAGGAAAAATTAACGATTGAGATCAGAGACAACGGGAAAGGTTTTCCGGCTGAGTTACTCGAAAAAGATGAGGATGGAGTGAAAGCGCTGTTCAAGGAATCGGTTAGCACAAAGGGGGGTGTTCCAAACTCTGGGTATGGTTGTTATCTGGCCAGGGAGATCAGTCGGAGATGTGGATGGACAGTTGATGCTGTTAATAGAAATGAAGGAGGCGCCTGCTTTGTCATTTATGCAGGTTTAGAATAAATATGGACCAGGATCAAATCAGCGTATTGCTCATTGAGGATGAAGAATTTGACGTTCGTCGGATCAAGAACACCTTGGATCCCTATCGGGAAAGGATCAGGATCCAGGAAATAGTCTCTACAGGTGAAGACGCACTTTCCATGATCAGTCAGAAGGAGCCCTTTGATGTGGTTATTCTGGATTATCAGATCTCTGGAGGTCTCTATGGAGAACAGCTCATCCGGCGGATCAAGGAACAGGATCCGAGTCTGCAGGTCATCATTATCACCAAGATGACCATTGACCAGACGGACATACATTTTGCCAATCAGATGATTGAGAGTGGCGCATACTGGTTTGGCACAAAATACCCCTCCGATATTGAAGATTTCATTTACCAACCCACTGATTTCATCCTGACCATTCTGAATGCGGCTCAAAGGAAAAAGCTGGAGCTGGATAGAATCCGGTCACAGAAAAGATTGGACAAGAAAATTGACAGGATCATGCAGGAACGACCGCTCCTAGGTGAATCATCCAGCATGCAACAGGTGCGTGACCTTATCACCAAATATGCACGAACCCAGGCCAACATCTTGATCAAGGGCGAGTCTGGATCAGGTAAGGAACTTATTGCCCGTAGCATTCACTACCAAAGTGAAAGACGCTATGAGAATTTCGTGACCGTGAATTGTGCTGCGATCCCTGGTGAGCTCATAGAAAGTGAACTCTTTGGATTTGTGAAAGGAGCATTTACAGGTGCCAAATCTGACAAAGCAGGGCTCTTTGAGCAGGCCAATAATGGCACGATCTTCCTGGATGAGATCTCTGAGCTCCCTTATCTCGCCCAGGCCAAGCTCCTCCGTGTACTGGAAACCGGGGAGATGGATAAGATCGGGCGTAAGCAGAGCCATCAAGTAGATGTGCGGGTTATTTCTGCCACCAATAAGGATTTGAAAGAGCAGATGAAGCAGGACAAGTTCAGGGAGGACCTATATTATCGCTTGAATATTCTCCGCATCGAAGCACCTCCGATCGTTGAGAGAAAAGAGGATATCCCGCTCCTGATCGAATATTTTGTTGAACACTATTGTACTGATTTGAGCATCACCATTCCATCCATTACTGAACAGGCCTGGAGTCGACTTAAGCAGTACCCCTGGCCTGGGAATGTGAGACAATTGAAGAATGTGGTCCAGCGTTTGGTCATATTGGGGATGGACGGTATCGATGATGACACGGTTGACCTGGCTCTGGATTCTCAAGCTCAGGACAGTATTTCATCTTTCGCAAACCCTGTTTTTTCGGAGGGTGAATTACTCCCCTTGAAAGAGATCGAGTTCAATTTCAGAAGGCAATATTTTGAGTTCGTGCGCAGACATTCTAGAACGGATACAGAGGCAGCTGGTAAATTAGGCCTGGCCCCTCCAAATTATCATCGCATGTGCAAAGAGTTGGGCTTGAAATAATTTTATCAGTTTAATAAAATTGTTATTCCAATAATAAGCACATGTTAGGAATTTAATCGGCATCCTTTTCCCCAAGCGGTGCATCTTCTACATTTTTTTACCTGAAACGTAATTCCCCGTCAATTTGTAAACCACTGTATTACAAACACTTTTCTAGCGCTTGCACCTCGTCTGCAGGTGGTCTTCGATCATTTTAATACAAAAAATTGAACCCACGAACAACAGATGGTCTAGTATTTGAAATATATATAATTAATGAAATTTATTTTTCGTCAAAAAGCTAAGGAAAACGGTCAGGTATGAGCGGCATCGATTTCGCTGTCATTGTCCTGTATTTTCTCATTGTCCTGGGAATAGGCGTTTATTATTCCAGACGGACAACGGATTCCACCGAATATTTTCTTGCCGGTAGGAATGTGGGCTGGATAGCCATAGGCGCCTCCTTATTTGCCTCGAATATTTCCAGTGAACATTTTATCGGCCTGGCAGGAACAGGATCAAGCAGTGGCTTGGCTGTTGGTCACTTTGAGTGGCTCGCAGCATTCATTGTGCTGTTCCTTGGATGGGTATTCGTTCCGTTCTATCTGAAATCCGGCGTTTTCACGATGCCGGAATTTCTGGAAAGACGCTATAGCCGCTCCAGCAGGATGTACCTGACCTCCGTTTCCATACTTGCCTATGTGATCACCAAGATTTCCGTCACGCTCTATGCTGGCGGTCTACTGCTCAGTAAGATCCTGGGGTGGGATATGATGACATCAGCCATTGTTCTCATCATCGTGACAGGGATCTATACCATTGCTGGTGGGCTGAAAGCAGTTATCTATACCGAATTACTCCAGACCTTTATTTTGATCGGGGGAGCACTTGCCCTAACCGTTCTTGGCCTGAACGAAGTGGGTGGATTCTCAGGCTTGCAGGCCAAGCTTCCACCTGATTTTTTCAATATGTTCAAAGCCATGGACCACCCAGACTTCCCCTGGACAGGAATCATATTTGGCGCACCCATTCTGGGAATCTGGTATTGGTGTACGGATCAATTCATCGTTCAACGTGTGTTAAGCGCCAAGAATATCAATCATGCCCGTTCTGGTGCCATCCTGGCCGGATTTCTGAAGATCCTACCCGTGTTCATCCTCATTCTACCTGGACTGATCGCAGCAGCACTATTCGGTACATCGGGAGATGAAGCTTACCCCACGCTGGTTACCAGCTATCTATTGCCAACGGGGATCAAAGGCATCGTAATTGCCGGTTTGCTGGCGGCCCTCATGTCCTCGTTAGCCAGTGTTTTTAATAGCACCTCAACCCTTTTCACCATGGACTTCTATAAATATTTCAGGCCTGACTCTTCAGAAGTGGAACTTGTGCTCGTTGGTCGGCTTGCAACGACTGTCATGGTCGTGCTAGGTGTCTTGTCCGTCCCCCTCATCACCATGTTAAGCAGTCAATTATTTGTCTACCTGCAGAGCGTTCAAGCCTACATCAGCCCACCCATTGCTGCTGTATTCATCCTGGGAATATTCTGGCAGCGGGCCAATGCGAGAGGAGCTATTTCTGCCCTGGGAACTGGTGCCGTTCTCGGTGCCCTGCGCTTCATTCTCGAACTGCTTGTCAAATCAGGAACTTCCCTGGGGGCTATCGAATGGTATGCCACAATGAATTTTTTGCATTTTGCTGTATTTTTATTTGTAATTTCAGTTGGTGTAGTGGTTGTTGTCAGTTTGGCGACAACGCCACCGAGTCGTGAGCGCATATTGGGCCTAACGATGGCTACAGCTTCAGAAATTCAAACCGATCTAAGTCGTAAAATGGATGTTCAGGATCCATCATGGAATAGGATCAATATTATTGCTTCGGTAATACTGGTCCTGACCATTTTGGCTCTCTGGGCAAAGTTTTTCTAATGAATAACGTCATCATAGAGCAAGGAGGCTTTACAATGAAGACAATGTTACGAACAAGCGTTGTACTGACACTCCTGGTATTTGTTGTCTTTGCACAGGCGCAGGTCATCAATAATTTTGATGCTGCACCAGCAGACACAAATTACTGGGAATTCTACAACCCCGTGACTGAAGGTGGTTCTGCCACTGCAACCGGTCACTATGCGATCAGTACAAACGCAAATCCTGAGAAGGGCTGGATTGATGTTTCGTATGTTACCGATCCTGTGTTAGAGGGTAGCGGTGCCATGCGGGTGGACTATTCCGCTCACAATAGCGAAGGATGGGGAGGATACTCAAAACTCCACCATTTTCATCCGGATACACTCAGCACAGAGACCTATGACTGGTCCCTGTATGACAGTTTGTCCTTCTCATACAACAACATCGTTCCTCAGGACTCACTTGGCCGTGTTCATGTGAGATTGAACCTGAATGACTATGGCAATGTTACTGATTCCGCCTATGCAGATCTTGGAGAATACTGGTATTCCTTCAATTACATTCTGGATGATGAACCGGGCTGGAACACCATCACAATTCCACTTACACGTGGTGACAGCTATGGAAACACAGACTTCACCTATACCGGTTGGGCAGGTGCTACAGATGGGAATCAGGAAGTTGATAAAGATGCCATCAAGGGATTTGCTTTCGAGTTCTCCGTCAGTGGTGCTGGCGAAGGTGATGTGGTCACTGGATCAATTGTTTTTGATGATATGAAGCTGACGGGATCCCGAAATAAACTTACCCTGAATCCTGGTTTTGAAGCTGGTCCAAAAGCCGATGATAGTGGCGTTCCTGAAGGTTGGGGCGGCTGGATGGCTGCCTGGGACGGTTGGGGTGCCCAAACCCATTTTGCTACTGTAATGAGCGATTCGGCTCATAGTGGTGACTACTATGTCGAACTCGGTGTAGATGTTGGAAATGGCTACTGTGTCTTATGGCCAGAAGGTGATGAGATACCAGCGCTCCCAAGCGAAACTTTCGAGATCAGTGCTTGGATCAAAGATGTATCTCCAACCGATGCAGGCGGTGATTTCGCAGCCCTCAAATTCGAAGCCTTTGATGCTGATGGAAATAAGGTTCTCGAGCAAGAGATTATCCAGGAAGGTGTCACTCGCGAGTGGCAGAAATTTTCTGCACAGGCTATCATGCCTGCAAATACTGTTAAAGTTCAGGCAGTCCTCGTCGCCACGAAATGGCTAGACGATGGTATTGCTGCAGTATACGCATTTGATGATGTAGCAATGGTTAGTCTTGGGTTTCCCGATCTTGAGCCACCAGCAGCTGTAGAAAATATCACAGCCATACCAGGAACCAACTACAACCTGGTAACCTGGGAAGAAGTAGCTGGGGAAGAAGGTGAAACCTATACTGTATACGCCAGTCCATTCCCCATCAATAACATCAATGCCGATTACGTAAGTGTTGTTGCAAGTGGTATTTTGGAAGGCGCTCCAAGTGTGGTCCATTATCTGTATACACCTGTCGTTGATGCAACTGTCAACACCTATTATGCAGTTGTTTGTACAGATGCCGCTGCCAATGTGGGACCTGCTGGTTATTCCACGTCTTCATTTGCCAATGAGGCGTTGGGAATCCCAACGATCTCCCTGAATCCACCAGCCAACTTCACCCCAGATGGTTTCTTTGATGAATGGGCTGGTATTGAACCCTTCATCATTGGTCAGCCCAACTCCTGGGGACATTCAGAGGTAAATAACACAGTTACAGATAATAGTGATGCTTCAGCTAAACTGTATCTCGCTGTGGATCAGGATTACCTGTATGTAGCAGCTGATGTCGTTGATGATGTCTACTATGGTTGGACACCTGGAACGGGAAACTGGTGGGATCATGATGCCCTCCAGCTGTTCATCGGTCTTTACGATCAGCGCGGTCCTCGTCATGGATCCTTCCAGCGCGGAGATGAACCAGACTACAGTGTCGTATTCGCCAATGATTCACTTTACAATGATAATCCAGGCGGTATGTCAGAAATGGCCGGGAGTGGTGACGGAATGTACTACTTCGAAGGGTTCTCATCTGATTACGTGATCGAAGCCAAGATCTCCCTTGATTCACTGGCAGCAAGTGGTGAAGACGCTAAGTTCGTTCCTCAGAACGGTATGCGTATCATCATGGAACCAATCCTTCACGATAATGATGGAAGTGGTTGGGAAGGTAATGTTGAAAGTTCACCGTTGAACACAGACAATGCCTGGAACAACAATAATGAATGGAGTCAGACCTGGGTAGGAACTGGCGATCTGGTAAGCCGCGAAGACGTTACACTTCCTGGTGTATATGCACTTCGTGCCAACTATCCAAACCCATTCAACCCCAGCACCACGATCAGCTATGAGATCGCCCAGCAGGAACATGTCAAGCTGACGATCTACAACATGCTGGGTCAGGAAGTGGCGAACCTCGTAAACGAAGTTCAGCCAGCTGGAACCTACCAGATTCAGTTTGATGCAAGCACAATGGCCTCAGGTATCTACCTGTATACCATTGAAGCTGGTAGCTTCGGCGATACACAAAAAATGATCCTATTGAAATAAGATTGTCTTTTGGTTAGTTAAAATAAACAGCAAAGGGGCGGGGAAGTTACCCGCCCCATTTGCATCTCGATTACTAGGTAGTGCAGATGAAATATTATCTCAAGAAGTTCAATAAGCATTTAATCTTCGGTCTGTTGTTGACCCTCCTATTCATTGGGGGAGTCCAGGCTCAAACCACTGGAAAGATCTCGGGAATTGTCCTGGATGATGCCACTGGAGAACCACTACCTGGGGCAAACATCAACCTGGTCGGTACTTCACGAGGAGCCGCTGCAGATATAGAGGGTCGATTTTTTATCCTGAATATTAGTCCAGGTTTCTACAACCTCAGGATCGATATGATGGGTTATAGCCCGGTGATCGTTGAAA
Source organism: Fidelibacterota bacterium (assembly GCA_021734255.1). Classification (GTDB taxonomy): domain Bacteria; phylum Fidelibacterota; class UBA8477; order UBA8477; family JABMPR01; genus JABMPR01. Next base: position 73,089 of record JAIPJM010000004.1, read on the forward strand.
ATATGGCTATTTCAATGAACAGAACGGTACCCGTTGAAATACGCATGGTTCCCTCTGTGATTGAGGGAGAAGTTGTTGTTGTAGAAGTTGACAGAGCGGCTGCAAAGAAAGATCAAACCGGTACCATAAAAAATATTTCATCTGAACAATTAGAGATACTCCCCGTCGAGAATCTTGGTGCTGTTGTCAGCATGCAGGCAGGTGTGGTCGAAGGCCACTTCAGGGGCGGAAGATCAACAGAAGTATCCTATCTCATCGATGGTATTCCTGTGGATGAGACCTTTGGTGGTCAATATGCATCGGTGGAGATCGAGCCGGAATCCATCAAAGACCTGGAAGTTATTACTGGAACATTCAATGCAGAATACGGCCGCGCAATGAGCGGTGTTGTGAATGCCGTAACCAAAGACGGTGATAAAGAATTTCATGGATCAGTTTATGTCGGGAGATCCAATTATTATACGTCTAATACAGATATATTTCCTGGCATCGATTCATCAGCAGTTAACCTGAATGAGGACTATAAGATACAGTTGAGCGGTCCGATCCTGGGTGACCGGATCACATTCTTTTTGAATGGACGTATGCAAAACAATCGTAACCATCTCAATGGTATCCACCGCTACAATGTAGATGATTATTCAAACTATTTTGGTGATACACCAGCTAGCTGGATCACAAGCAATACCGGGTCAGGTGAGTACGTCCCCATGAATGGTTCAGAAAACACCTCTGGCTTGGGAAAGATTGTATTCAAGCTCTTCGAGGGCATAAAATTTTCATTGATGCATTCCATCAATAATGATCGCTGGGACGGCTATTCCCATTCATGGAAATACAATCCCCATGGTCTGGCAAGTTCTTATCGCGAATCAGCCTTCAGCGTTTTTCAACTGAATCATATGTTGTCCAACCAACTTTTTTATGAGTTCAAAGTTTCCAAGATGGAAACCTATAATGGGAACTATTTATTCCGCGATACTGCCGATTCAGGCTATGTCAATGATACCTTTACCAACGATTATGGGCCGGGATTTTTTACAGGAGGTCAAAACAAAGATCACAGCGAAAGATGGATGACAGACCTGGTCACTAAATTTGACATGACCTGGCAAGCAAATAACCATCATAGCTTGAAGGCTGGCGTTAACTATGTCCAACATGACCTGACAAATGAGTGGCATCAGATTCGGAATAAGTACGATGGTACACCCCTGGCTGTCTTCATGTATGAACCTGTTATATTTAGTGATAGCTCGGTATATGCAGATGTCTATACAGTCAAGCCTGAGGATTTCGCCGTCTATTTCCAGGATAAAATGGAATATGATGAGATGGTGATCAATTTTGGATTACGATACGATTGGTTCGATCCAGCCACTGAGTACCCCAGTGATCTGCGTAATCCTGCGAATCAATTGAATTTTGAAGATGATTCAACAAGAACCTCTACCCTTCTACCAAGCCCGGTATCTTCCCAGATCAGTCCCCGGATCGGTCTGGCATATCAATTGGGAAGCGCAGCGATCCTGCACTTCAGTTATGGTCATTTCTTCCAGCTGCCACCCATGTATGCCATGTATCAGAACCATTCTTTTCTGGTGAGCCCCAGTGACTATTCTACAGTCATGGGTAATTCACGCCTGGATGCCGAGAAGACTGTTGCTTATGAGATCGGTCTGTGGCAAGAATTGATGCCTGGTATCGGTTTGGAAGTTTCGCTTTTCTATAAAGACATCTATAATCTCCTGAGTACTCGGATCATCAGTACCTATAATCAGATCGAATACGGGCTGTATTCGAATAAGGATTATGGAAATGTAAGGGGTTTGGAGGTCAAGTTTGATGTATTTAAAAAACCGATCAACCTCTGGCTCAATTACACCCTCCAATACACACGCGGAAATGCTGATTCACCCACACAGGCTTTTGACAGAGCTGGAAATAGCCAGGATCCGGTGAACAAGTTCATCCCCATGAGTTGGGATCAAAGACACACGTTGAATGGCACGCTTGGGTATATTGGGAAAAATTTTGGTGTGTCCTTGACGGGATATTTCAATTCGGGTGCTCCCTATACTTTTTCACCCCAGGGTGAAAGTATCCTTGCCAGGGTGAATTTGTATCCAAACAACGATTACCGACCCGTCAGGTACCATGCTGATCTGACCGGGTATTACCACTTGCAGTTGGTGGGGGGGATCGGTCTCAAATTTGACCTGAGCATCTATAACCTGTTTGACAGATTGAACGAAAATTGGGTGAATGGAGAAACAGGTCGTGCATATACTGCTGTCGTGACTGAGGCAGAACTTTCGAACTTTAAGAGTGACTTTTCAACTTATGAAGAAACCTACCAGGATCCCTCTGCTTTCAGCGCTCCCCGACAGATCAAGCTGGGCATGGGCATCACATTTTAAGGCTTAGCGATGAGAATTATTATATATAGATCGATCATAATGGCAGCCATCATCCTCGCTGGCTCCCTACCCGTGGAAATTAATGCACAGGGCAGACCCTATAGTGGACCCATAGATCCAGCAGGAGACCCTGCTTTCGAAAGAGAAGGCTACATGACAGGTAACCGTGTCTTGATCTATTTTCAGAACACGACTGAGTTGTCTGCCTGGCAAAAGCCGAACGTTTCCAGGTGGCCGAACAATGCTTCTGGGACAAAAATGGTAGATGGTATTGGCTTGCTCCTGGGAGCCAAAGTCTTCATTAAGGATGACTCAACCACAGCGATTGACACCATCCCATTGACGGATTGGCCAGAAGTGCTGAAAACGGATCACCACACACTCTACTATTTGCAGACCAGTTATCGTGAGGAAATGGATCTTAATCCGACTGGCGATGTCGAGTGGGGGCTTTACCCTGTTGAGGGTTATTCCAATCCTACCAGTGAGTATCCTGCCATGAGTCATCTTGAAGAATCCTGGCCTCCTGGTGGTTGGCCCTCAGTGAATAATCAACTGAAATGGCCGGGTGAATGGAATGGCCGTTTTGGCCGCGGTGTCATTTATGCCGATATGGAATCCTACTTTGTTGTGAATGATGCACAGGACCAGGAATACCTGGGGGTAGAGGATCGTGTTAAATATTATCCAAAGCCAGGTTCTTTCATCCAGAATTCAGCCACCATTCAGCCTGGTGCAAATTGGGGCGGCCTGGGACTTCGCGTGGAATCTCGAGGGTTCCAGTGGAATAATCCGCAAGCCCGTGATGCAATCTTCTGGGAATACACCATTGCCAATACCTCAGAGTATGACCTCTTGGAAGTAGCCTTCGGCTATTGGGTTGATAACGCCATTGGGCATAGCGCGGTTGGTGGCTCCGATGGGGATGATGAAAAAGGTTTTTTTGATGATGAGCTGGATATGTCATACTCCTGGGATGTTAGTGGTCGCGGTGTTGGCAACTTAAAAACCGGTACCCTGGGGTTTGCCTATCTGGAAAGCCCTGGTGTTCCTAATGATTTTATTGACAATGATGACGATGGTCTCACCAATGAACGTAGGGACTATCCAGGTCCCACAGACCCTCCCATGTCGGAAATTGGGCCCTATGACGGTATCACAGATCTCCAAAAATTTCTGGACTTCTACAAATTAACAGAGGCAGATCTGCGCACACACTGGGATGCCGATGAAGATCAGGATTGGGAAGATGGAATTGATGCCAATGGAGACGGTATCTACCAATTGACGGAATATGTCGGTGACGATGTTGGTCTGGATGGTGTAGGACCTGGGGAGTTGAATTACACCGGCCCTGATGAGGGCGAGTGTGATCATAAGCCTTCATGGGAAGAAGGTGTCGGTTGTGAGCCAAACTTCAATCTCACCGATGTTTCAGAATCAGATATGGTTGGTCTAACAGCCTTTCAGATGTTTCCCGTACCATCCCATGTTCAGTCCAATGAGACCCAATGGTTCAAAAATGATCAAGCCATGTGGGATCTGGTTGCCAGTGACACCCTGGAGGAGTACACCACAAATACGTCCAACCTGATCGAGGTCTTTGCCTCGGGTCCCTTCCCGCTTCCCCAGGGATTGACGGAAAGAATTTCCATGAGTGAGCTGCACTCCTTTGATGATCTTGATGGTCTGAATAGCGATGAACACCGGGCGCCGGCTCTGTATGAGCTCAAAAAGATCGTACAGGTGATCTATGAGAAAGATTACCGCTTTGCTCAGCCCCCCAAGATGCCCACGCTTACCGCAACACCAGGAGATGGCCGTGTCATCCTGACCTGGGATAATATTGCGGATACAAGGACCAGAGATCCTTTCGTAGGAAACGTCAATGATTTTGAAGGGTACAAGATATATAGGTCCACGGATAAATTTCTGGCTGATCCTGAGATCATTACCGATGGATTTGGACAGCCAACATTCAAGAAACCCATCTTTCAATGCGACCTGAAAGATGGTAAGCAGGGTTTCACTGATTTCGCCCTCCTGAATGGTGCAGCTTATTACCTGGGATCAGAAACAGGTATAACCCATCGCTATATCGATAATAATGTGGAGAACGGCAGGACCTATTACTATGCAGTGGTTGCTTACGATTATGGCGCACCTGAAATAGGCCCAGGAATCGCACCCTCGGAAAACAATGCGGTCATTGAGCTGGATGAAGCGGAAAATGTTAGATCCATCGGTAAGAATGTAGCCATCATGGTACCGCGTCAGGCGGCGGCTGGCTATATCCCGCCAAAGATCGTTCAGGAGGAAAATGACAATCTCTTTGGTTCTGGATCTGTGATCCCGGAGATTCTGGCGACAGGGGCTGTGGCTGCTGACAATACTTACATGGTCACATTCGAAGTTGATACCATCAAGCTATTGAGTAACTATGAGAATGGTATTTTCTACAGCACCAGCGCCTTCAGCATTTTGAATGCCACAGATACCCTGCGATTAGTCTATAGTGAGGATGAGGATCAATATTCAGGTGCTAACCTCATATTTACCCAGGGAGATTCGCTTGACGTTGGTCAAAATTATGAAGACTTCTGGTCGCTGAATGAGCAGGGAGCTTCCTCTGACATTTTTGACGGTTTACAGGTAACCATTGATCCAGGACCGGTAGTCCCAAGTTATAGCTATGCACGTTCCGACTGGTTGAATGGGACAGGAACGATCAATATCGTCCCCTCTGAATTCGAATCACGAATGTTAGCCTGGGACTATGATATTGTCTTTACTGGCCAGGATTCAGCCTATGTTGGGCATAATCGTGGTGGCACGGCAAGGGATGTGGATGGGACCACTGTTTCAAATCTTCTTTGGCAGCTTCCATTCGATTTTTATGTGGAGAATACCAGTTTTCCAGACAGTAATGGGTTCTTTGAAAAATTCGATATGGTGGTCTCTGATCTGAATGCGAATGGCACCTTTGATCTGTTCGAGGACAAGATCCTGGTTGGGCCAAGGAGCGATAGGCAAAGATGGATCGCAACTGCGTTCTCCATCGACTTTAAATACGCGGATGCCTCATCCTATCCGAGCGCAGATGCTATTTACAACGTGCGCTTCGATCGTCCTTTCTGGAAGACCGATACCGTTTCATTCAAAGTGGAGACAACAACAGATCTGAATGAGGTAGCCCTGTCCACCACTATGGATAGTATTCAGGTTGTACCAAACCCATACATCGTTACAAATATGATGGAAACAGCGGTGGCAAATCCCTTCCTGAATCAGCGTCGGAAGATCATGTTTACCCACATTCCATCTGAATGCACTATTCACATTTTCACGGTCAGCGGTGTGCTGGTCGACAAGATCGACGTTGAAAATGCAGACCCGGAGAACGGCATTGTTCATTGGGACCTGCTGAGTCGAGAAGGATTGGAGATCGCTGCAGGCATGTATCTATATCATGTAGAATCCACCCAAACGGGTGAAATAAGAACCGGCAAATTTGCCGTGATCAAGTAGGGAGGATAAAATGAAAAGAACAATCGTTTATCTTACTCTATTGCTAACTCTGGGAGCATCACTATTTGGTGAGCAGATCAACCGTTATGGGTCCACTGCGGCAAGCTTTCTGGAAATTGGGGTGGGTAGCAGGCCAACCGGTATGGGAGAAGCTTATGTAGCCGTTACCGGTGACTTATCTTCGATCTACTGGAATCCGGCCAGCTCTGCCTATCTAGATAGAAGTTCATTTGCCTTCATGTACCAACCCTGGCTCGTAGACATTAGCACTGTCTTCTCCAGTGGTGCGATCGTGATCCCCACCATTGGAACAGTTGCTGTCTCCATGACCCAGATCGGTTACGGTGAAATGGCTGTGACCAACTTGACTCATCAGGATGGAACCGGAGAATTCTTTACCGCCAATGAATATGCACTGGGACTTTCCTACGCCAGGAAGATCGCTACCTGGTTCTCATTTGGAGCCACAGCCAAGATGATCAATTCGCAGATCTGGCATGAAAGTGCTTCCGCCTTTGCCTTGGATCTGGGTGTCATCGTCAAAACCAACTTTTTCGCGCCAGAAGACAGGCGGGAAAAAGGATTGGTGATCGGCATGAGTATATCCAATTATGGGACGCGCATGCGCTATGATGGTATCGATCTGCTCCAACCCATCGATATCTCCATCGATGAGACAGGTAACTATGGGGATGTGGTCGGTCTCTACAGAACCCAGGAATGGGAACTCCCGCTTCTGTTCCGAATTGGACTGTCCTGGACGCCGATCCTCAATCGTTTTCATTCGCTGACCCTGGCTGCTGATGCACTTCACCCCAACAATAATGCTGAATCTGTGAATGTTGGCGGAGAGTATTCCATTAAAATGGCCAACTCAGGAAGACTTTACTTGAGAAGCGGTTACAAATCCCTGTTCCTCGAAGATGCAGAATTCGGATTTACGGCTGGTGGCGGTATCGAAATATACCTCATTGGCAATCGGTCACTGAGGATCGACTACGCTTTCAAGGAAGCCAATATTTTGGGAAATACCCAGGCTTACACTATTGGTCTGACGTTTTAACCCATGCATCCTCCTATTAAGAAAGCCATCCAGATACTGGGTATCTGGATGGCTTTATGGGCTCTAGGAGCCTGTTCCAATGAACCGGAACCTGCAGGTGAGGTCCTCGCCCGAATAGGGGACCGGGTCATCACCACTGAGGATTTTCAGCGTCGGGCAGAATATACTTTACGTCCTGATTACTGCGCTGGGGATAACTACATCCACAAAAAGATCGTTCTGAACAGCCTCATCGCAGAGAAATTGTTGGCCCTGGAATTCAGTGACTCTCCCCTTAAGTCTGATCCAACATTTCAGGCATATATCCAGGGGCGACAGGAACAGGTTATGCGTCAGTGGATGCAGAAGACACATGGACGTGATCTTGTCAGTATTGATAGCAGTGCACTAAAAGATGCATTCAGGCTCTCCAGCCGGATCTATCATGTACAATTTCTGGTCCTGCCTGACAGCAATGCGGCTATGGGCTGGGGTCGCGCAAGGAGAGATGGTATTGGCTTCAACGAAATAGCCGCTGCGCTTACGGGAAGTGATACCATTCCAGGGAGAGCGATATCCTGGTTTGATAGAGAGCTTGAATCCGTATGGCAGGTGATTTTTGAGCAGGAGCAGACCAAAGGGAATGTTTTGGGCCCCCTTCCACTTGACGATGGAACCTTCATAGTGCTCCGCATCGATGGTTGGGTTGATCGACCGGATATTACTGATGATGCACTTCAGCAGCGCTGGATCGATGTGACTGAAAGAATGATCGAGAGGCAGGCAGACCGCATTTACAAGTCTTATGTCGGCGAACTCATGTCTGACAAACAATTGCAGTTAAACAAGCCTGTTTTCTGGAGCTACTCGAAACGGATCAGTGATATTTACCTTGAAGCAGAGGATGAGAAGAAACAATTATTGAATGCGGCCATTTGGGAAGTGGAGGAAGGCCTGTTGAATCAGGAGTGGGACGAATTACCAGAAGTTGATGGATCTGAGATCCTGTTTGAGATCGATCAGCAGGAATGGTCTATCGACCGATTTGAGGAATATCTTCTAAAACATCCCCTGGTGTTCAGAAAAAGGAAAATGAACACGAGTGAGTTCGCTGAACAATTCAAGTATGCCATCGCCGATCTCGTCCGCGATTATTATATCACAGAACAAGCTTACAGGCTTAACTATGATCAGGTTCCCAATGTGCACCAGTATACAGAAACTTTTGAAGACCACTACCTTAGCCGCCAGGCCAGAAAGGAGTATCTCAGGTCGAGAGTAAAAGTTGATAGCCTGAAACAGGCTTTGAGTAATGTGGAATTAATTCAGACCTATCTGGATCCCCTGGTTGATACACTGCAGGCTAAGTACTCACCAGAGATCAAAATAAATATGGAACTGTTTGAGTCCATTAAGCTGAGCACAGTCCCCATGATGGTTGGTAATCGTAATGTTCCATTTCCTTTGGCCGTACCGGCCTTTCCCAGGTTAACAACCGATAACCGCATCGATTATGGGGAAAATGTAAACTGATATGTTGACCGCTCACTCAAGGCTGAAAAATCTGCTCGGTCTACTGCTCATTGGTAGATGTCTGGTTGTCCAGGCCCAATCTTATCTTGGGGCAGAATTACGATCACTGGATTATTTTCAGTATGGTCGCTTTGAAGCGCGCATCAAATCAGCACAGGGTGAGGGCTACCTCTCAAGTTTTTTTACCTACAATGATTCTTTTCCCCACACACCCTGGGCAGAGATCGACTTTGAGATCCTGGGGCGCTGGGCGAACAATGTTGACATGAATGTCATTGAAGAGCAGGGGTCACATTTACGCCAGAACCCATTGAACTTTAATCCACACCTCGATTTTCATACCTATGCCTTTGAATGGACCCCGGACTATGTAGCCTGGTTTATTGATGGGGAAGAAGCCTACAGACAAACTGGAACGCATATCAACGGTCTCCTGGAACCTGGAAAGATCATGATGAATGTATGGACACCTGCATTTGCAGATTGGGTCGGTACCATTGATGATCGGACCTTGCCTCGCTTTTCCTATTACGACTGGGTGTCCTACGCTAGTTATACACCTGGATCAGGCAGTATCGGTACAGATGCAAATTTCACTCCTGAATGGCTGGATAATTTTGATGTGTTTGACCTGGAGCGCTGGGAAAAGAGTGATGGTCATTCCTGGAATGGGAATAATGCAACCCTGGTTGCAGATAATATCGTATTTAAAGATGGTCACATGATCATGTGTCTTACACTGCCTGACAAACCAGGACTTCAGGACGATAATCCACCCCATGCCTTATGGGCACGCGCCCATCAACCTGATTCGCTTGTTGTGCGCTTCAGCGAAGAACTTGACTTAGAATCAGCAACAAGCGTATCAACTTACAACATCCCTGGCTCCAACATCCAGCGTGTGTACCTCCACCCAGACCAGCGAACGGTGAGCATCCTATTAGCTGAACCCAGTTTGACGGAGAACAGTACGGTGTACGCACTGGGTCTAAAAGACAGGGCTGATCCATCAAATACTCAGGTAGGTACCTATACAAAGATCATTCACCCCAAACCACTGGATCTACCTATAAATATCGATGTTGCCGGTCCCGGTGCCTCTGGATTTTTGCCGGATCAGTGGTGGTCAGCTGAGGTAGAGTATGGCCATGAAGGTGGCAATTATCAGGTAGCTGGAGACTATCCCGATCTATCTGGAACAGATCTCGACTCCGTGATGGCTACCTCACTTAATCGTTATTCCAGATATCATGTTCGACTGGAACCAGGTGTCTTTGATGTACAGCTCCATTTTGCAGAACATCACTACAGCAACGCTGGGGAACGGGTGTTCCAATTATTTGTTGAGGACTCACTGATCATAGCGGAGTTGGATGTGTTTGAAGCGGTTGGGAATAGTGCAGCGCTAACGGTTTCAATACCCGACCTGCAGGTAACTGATGGTACTCTGGATATCCTGGGAGCGGCCCTGGTGTACGGCAGAAGTTATGGCTATGCCGGCCCACTTCTCAATGGTATCCAGATCGATGGGACAGTGTGGACCAGCACAGATGATGTGTTGCTTCCGACGGAGCATGCTCTGACTGCTATCTATCCAAATCCCTTCAACGACAGCACAACTATTGTCTTCAATCTGGAAGATGCGGCCAAGGTCAACATATCTCTGTATGACCTGCGGGGTGTGGAATTGCAGACACTTACCAATCGTGCCTATTCCGCTGGATCTCACCACTTAAGACTCGAAGCACACGATCTACCCAGCGGTCTATATGTCCTAAGATTTAAAGCAGGTCTCACCTCGCAAAAAACTAAAATACTATTACTGAAGTGAGACCCTTGTGAATAGACACATACTCCGCATCACCATGCTTCTAGTGACACTGACAACAGTCTTCGGAAAAGGCTATAGAGGTGCTGAATATAGAACAATTGAGAGCTATTTATATGGCCGTTTTGAAGTCAGGATGCAATCAGCAGATGGGGATGGTGTGGTCAGTTCATTTTTCACCTTCAGGGATTATTATGCTGAAGGACTGAACGGCAGCCAACACTGGAATGAGATCGATCTGGAGTGGTTGGGTCTGCGTGACAATAAGGTCTCGACCAATGTGATCATTCAAGGTGAGTGGGGGGACCCGTCAGAGGTATTTCTTACGGCCAATCCTCATGAAAATTTTATCACCTATGCGTTTGAGTGGACACCGGAAGCTATCCGATTTTATGAAGGTGATCGGCTCTTGCGTACCATCAGCGGTGAGCGGGCGGATTCAGTTTACCACGCACAAAAATTGATGATGAATATCTGGTTACCCGCCTACCCGAGCTGGGTGGGAACATTCGATCCAGCCATATTACCTGTGTATGCATTTTATGATTGGGCGTCCTATGCAGCTTATACACCCGGGAGTGGTTCGGTTGGGACGAATAACGACTTTTCGCCGCAGTGGAAGGACAATTTTGATGAATGGGACACCAGCCGCTGGCAAAAAGCCTCCCACACCTGGTCTGGTAACAATGTGGATTTCACCCCATCCAATGCTGTCATCAGATATGGGCACCTGATCCTATGTCTTACCACTCCCACTGAGCTTGGATATAATGGAGCTGCTCTCCATGTTGAGGAGAGTAGTGGTCCAATCCCAGACAACTTTCAGCTGTCACCTGCCTATCCAAATCCCTTCAACGGACAAGTGAACTTAACGCTCGAAACTGCAGCCACCACTGACATGACACTCAATATTTTTGATCACCTGGGGAAATTGAGACACAGCGTAGCACTGCCGGACAACGGACAGAATCTGCAGACGATCACCTGGAATGGAAAAGATGATGCTGGAGAGCTGCTGCCCTCCGGATCCTATATTATTCGAATCAACTCACCGCTTGGTCAGGCGAGCCAGAAAGTGGTTCTGCTGAAATGATACTTTAGGGAAGTAATACCTCATGAAAATTGCTGTGTCCATTTTACTTCTGGTATTCCTGGCTAATCCAGTGGCAGCATTTGTGCATGCCTCTGGTCAGCAAATACTTGATGCGGGTGGCGAACCAGCGCTCATGCGGGGCATGGGTCTTGGCGGGTGGCTGGTTCCAGAAGGGTATATGCTTAATACCATTTCTCAATCACCGAGCACCATCCGAGCTGACATTGTAGATGTTGTCGGTGAGACTGGCGCAGATCAATTCTATACCGCTTATCATAATAATTATGTAACGCGTGAGGACATTCACGAACTGGCTGAATGGGGTTTCGACCATGTGCGTATGCCCTTTCATTATAACATGTTTTCCCCGGCCAGGGGGGTCTATATCGATTGGGGATTTGAAGTAACTGACTCTCTGATCGCCTGGTGTTCTGAAGTGGGCATGCACGTCGTTCTCGACATGCACTGTGCACCGGGTGGGCAGAATGGTGGACCGATCAGTGATAGTGATGGAACTGCACGTTTGTGGCTGGAAGAATCCAACAAGGCCCATACCGTTGAGATCTGGACGAAGATCGCAGAAAGATATGTCGATGAACCGTGGGTAGGTGGTTATGACCTACTCAATGAACCGGTTCTGCCGTCTGGTGTCACATCAATAGAATTCAGAGCGCTCTATGTGCGTCTGAAGGAAGCCATTCGAGCCGTTGATACGAACCACATGCTTTTCATAGAGGGTAACTGGTATGCCACAGATTTTGCCGGTCTGACGCCGCCATTTGACACCAATATGGCCTATAGCTTTCATAAATACTGGAGTGTTAACGACCAGAATTCAATCCAGAGCTACCTCAATATGCGCAATCAGTACAATGTGCCGCTCTGGATGAGCGAAACCGGCGAAAATTCAAATACCTGGTTCTATGAAGCAGTCCTGTTGTTTGAGGAGAATGACATTGGGTGGTGCTGGTGGACCACCAAGAAATTTGAGACCATCACCAGTCCCTATTCCGCCGATCAACCTGCGGGTTGGGATCTGCTTCGTGACTATTGGTCGGGATCCGGCGGAAAACCGAGCCCCCAGGCTGCTCAAGCGATCCTCATGGAGATGGCAGATAATCTCAAGACTGAAAACTGTCGTTTCAGCCCCGGTGTTGTAGCCTCCTGGTTCAGCCCAGATTATGCTTCAGTAAATCAACCGTTCAAGGAGCATAAGATTCCTGGAACGATCCTGGCAGCCGATTATGATATTGGAGCGCAAGGCGTAGCCTATCTGGATGACGTATATGAGACCGTGCACTGGGATAACTATACCGCCTGGAATAATGGTCACCAATATCGCAACGATGGGGTCGACCTTCAGATCGAAGATTCAGGCATTCCCAATGTAGGGTGGGCAACTGATGGTGAATGGATGAAATACACCTTTCATGCTGAGTATGGTGGTATCTATGACCTGAGTATGGAATTTGCCAGCACAGCATACTCAGGACAGTTCAGATTATATCTGGATAATCAGCCGCTGACAACCATTATGGAAACACCGATCACCGGTAGTTGGACCGCCTACGAATCCCTCCTGGTTGAGGGGCTGGAGATTCCCATCGGTGATCATGAACTGAAGCTACAGATATTGCAGTCAGGTCCAAATATTAGAACAATGGCTTTTATCATAGATTCAGTCCACACCTATCCTGACATTCCTGTGGTCTTCACACTTGGACAAAATTACCCCAACCCCTTCAATGGTGGCACGGTGATCCCGCTTGAAATAGAAACAGATGATCCCCTTACGGTGGAGATCTTCGATATTCTCGGTCGTCGCGTACAGTTCTTTGATTTTACAGGAGCCAAGGGCAGGGTAAAAGTCTCCTGGAATGGTACTGACCTGAGGGGACTCAGAGTGCCAGCCGGAACCTATTATTATCAGGTCATTTCAGGGGACATGCGCGCGGCTAAAAAGATGCTTTTTCTTCCATAAGGACTTAATCGTAGGCATATTAAAGTTCACTATCAACCAATTTTAATAATTGGATCGGAGTTGAGATGACCCTTCACATTATAGATAGTTCGATCATCGTCATTTATCTCGCAGCAGTCGTCCTGATGGGGCTTTGGCTCAGACGAAGAGCAGGAGAGGGTATGGACGCCTACTTTCTGGGAGGGCGCAGCATCCCCTGGTATGTGCTGGGTGTATCCAATGCCTCCAGCATGTTCGATATTGCCGGTACCATGTGGCTGGTAAGCATGCTGTTTGTATACGGATTGAAAGGTACCTGGCTACCCTGGCTCTGGCCCACATTCAATCAGATATTCTTGATGATCTACCTGGCTGCCTGGGTGCGTAGGAGCGGGGTTGTAACCGGAGCGGAGTGGATCGGCACGCGCTTTGGGAAGGGTCGGGGAGCTGAACTTTCCCGCATCGCCATTGTGGTCTTTGCCCTGATCTCCGTTATTAGCTTCCTCATCTATGCCTATCAAGGTGTTGGTCGATTTGCGGCAGCTTTTCTACCCTGGGATTGGTCAGCCGATACCTATGCCATGCTGCTCATGGGAATTACAACCTTCTATGTCATTCTCGGAGGAATGTTCAGTGTGGTGATCACCGACGTTTTCCAATTTATCATGCTGACCATCGCTTCCATCTTTATCGCCATTATCGCCATGAATAACGTGGCGCCTGGAGTCCTACATGCGGTGATACCTGATGGCTGGAAGAACCTGTTCTTTGGCTACACCCTGGATCTGGATTGGTCCGGACTCATACCGTCTGTTACGGAGAAGATCAAAGCGGATGGCTACAATATGTTTACCATCGTCTGGATGATGATGCTCTCTAAGGGGATTCTGACGAGCATGGCAGGCCCGGCTCCAAATTATGATATGCAAAGGATCCTGGCGACACGGGGGCCAAGGGATTCTGCACTCATGAGTGGAATGGTTTCAGCGGCACTCGTTCCCCGCTGGCTCATGATCGGTGGTATAGCAGTTCTGGGCCTTGCATTCTTCAGCACTGAACTGAGAGTGATGGAAGGGGCAGCAGATTTTGAAATGCTCATGCCCTTTGTCATCCGTGAATTTTTTCCCGTAGGTGTCACCGGTCTTGTAATAGCCGGACTGTTGGCAGCCTACATGAGTACCTTCGACTCTACAGTGAACGCAGGTGCTGCCTATCTGGTAAATGATCTCTATAAGCGCTACATCGATCCGGATGCCAGCGAGAAGAAGGTCATCTGGATGAGTTATGGAGCCAGCATTCTGATCGTGATCGTTGGTGTGGTCCTCGGGACTCAGGCAGAAAGCATCCACTCAGCCATGGGCTGGATCGTGACTGGGTTGTGGGGTGGCTTCACCATCCCGAATCTGCTGAAATGGCATTGGTGGCGCTTTAATGGGTATGGATATTTCTGGGGTATGATCTCAGGTATTGTCACCGCTATGATCTTGGCTCAGATCGTACCGGCATCGGACTACTTGTATTACTTCCCAGTGACAATGGGAGCGGGAGCCTTAGGTAGTATTGTCGGTAGCCTGTCGACCAAACCTGATGAAATGGATGATCTAAAAGCATTTTATACCTCCGTACGTCCCTGGGGCTTCTGGGGTCCTGTGGCCACGGAAGTGAAAAGAGAACAACCACAGTTTGAAACAGGTGCTTCTGCCTTTCGGGATCTTAGTAATGTGGCAATAGGCATTATCTGGCAGATGTCTCTGGTTGTTGCACCTGTATACCTCATCATTCGTGAATGGTACGCCATGGGGATTGCCTTGGCGATCGCTGTGGGTACGAGCTACTGGCTGAAGACACGCTGGTACGACCAGCTGACCAATGATTGATTATTAAAGGAATAGGGTGTGAAATACGGTTATTTCGACGACGACCGACGTGAATATGTGATCACTGATCCAAAAACTCCATGGCCCTGGATCAACTATCTGGGTAACCAGGATTTTTTCCGCTTGATCTCAAATACAGGTGGAGGATATGTATTTTACCAGGATGCCAAGCTTCGCAGGATCACCCGGTATCGTTACAACAATGTCCCTCTCGACCAAACCGGAACATATTTTTATATCAAAGACGGTGAATATATCTGGAATCCAGGTTGGCAACCCACGCAAGCAAAGCTGGAGAATTATTCATGTCGTCACGGTCTCGGATATTCAATTCTAAGCGGTACGAGGAGGGGGGTCCAGGCCGAGGTGACACACGTGGTGCCCCTGGAATTCACTGGAGAGGTCCAGCGTATCTCATTAAAGAATGTTGGTAAGACACCCAAGAAGCTGGATCTGTTTAGCTATGTGGAGTGGGCACTTTGGGATGCCCAGGATGATGCCACTAATTTTCAACGCAATCTGTCTACTGGGGAAGTGGAAGTAGACGGACGAATCATTTACCACAAGACCGAATACCGGGAGCGTCGCAACCATTACGCCTTTTATGCCTGCAGCGACCATCAGGATGGCTTTGACACCGACAGAGAGGCATTTCTGGGCCTGTACAATGGATTGAATGCACCTGACGTAGTTACGCGGGGGAAAGCCAGTAATTCGATCGCCCATGGCTGGTCACCCATCGCTTCACATCATTTATGCGTTGATCTTTTTCCTGGTGAATCCCGGGACATCATGTTTGTCTTAGGCTACGCTGAGAATCCTCCAGATGCCAAATGGGAGAAGCCAGGTGTTTTGAATAAGGACAGAGCAAAATCGATGCACCACCAGTTCAAACACACTCAGCAGGTGGATAAGGCACTTGTCGACCTGCGCGCTCACTGGTCGGAGCTATTGGATAATTACCAGGTGAGTGGTCTGGATGACAAGCTTGAACGCATGGTTAATATCTGGAATCAATATCAATGCATGATCACCTTTAACCTGTCGCGCAGCGCCTCCTATTTTGAAAGTGGTATTGGCAGGGGAATGGGCTTTCGTGATTCCAATCAGGATGTTTTAGGGTTTGTCCATCAGCTCCCGGAGAGAGCCAGGGAACGCATCCTGGATCTTGCTGCTACGCAGCTGCGGGATGGGGGAGCCTTTCACCAGTATCAACCCTTGACCAAAAGAGGAAATGATGACGTGGGAAGCGGCTTTAACGATGACCCGCTCTGGCTCATCCTCTCAGTAACTGAGTATCTCAAGGAAACCGGTGATCTACCCCTCCTGGATGAGCGTGTAGATTTCGAAAATGAACCTGAATTGGCAGCACCTTTATCAGAGCACTTAAAACGCTCATTTGACCATGTGATCAATAACCTTGGTCCGCACGGATTGCCGCTTATCGGTCGGGCAGATTGGAACGACTGCCTGAACCTGAACTGTTTCTCCGACATTCCTGGGGAACCCTTCCAGACCACTCAGAATAAGGAAGGTGGTGCTGCGGAGTCAGTATTTATAGCTGGCATGTTCGTGGCCTATGGTAGCGAATATGCCCGTATTTGTGAATTGACGGGTAATAATTCTGAGGCACAGCGCGCCAGAAATGCGATCGAAAAAATGAGGGCAGCAGTCAATGAACATGGTTGGGATGGGAGATGGTTTTTGAGAGCCTATGACCATTTTGGTGAAAAAGTTGGCAGCAGTACAAACAAAGAGGGTAAGATATTTATAGAACCCCAGGGTATGTGTATCATGGCCGGCATCGGACTTGAGGATGGAAGAGCGCTGCAGTCCCTGGAATCAGTACAGAGTCAGTTGGAGTGCGAACATGGGATCGTCCTGAATCAGCCTGCCTACACGAGCTATCACTTGAATCTGGGAGAGATCTCAACCTACCCACCTGGTTATAAAGAGAATGCCGGGATCTTCTGCCACAACAATCCCTGGATAACCATTGCAGAAACGCGACTGGGCCGGGGAAGTAGAGCCTTTGAGACCTATGCCAGAATTGCACCTGCCTATCTGGAAGATGCATCGGATATGCATCGGATGGAGCCCTACGTATACTCCCAGATGATCGCAGGAAAAGATGCAGCGAGACCGGGAGAAGCAAAGAATTCATGGCTGACTGGTACAGCATCCTGGAATTTCTATGCCATCAGCCGCTTCATTCTGGGGATACAACCCGATTATGATGGACTCATCATCGATCCCTGTATCCCTGCAGGCTGGAGCAATTACACCGTGGAAAGAAACTTCCGTGGAGCCAGGTACAGCATTACGATCAGTAATCCCGATCATATTGAAAAGGGAGATATATCTCTGACGGTAAATGGTGGATCTATCCCTGGGAATACCATCCCGATCCAGAAATCTGGAACATCGAACAGGGTTATAGCCACAATGATCAAAAAGGGTAAATCAAAATGAGAAAAATTTTATTAGCTGCACTGATCCTGTTGTCGATCCTGGGATTGGTCTTGTCATGTAATCCAGGCATGCAGGCTGACTCATATCCAATGAACACGATCCATGTGAACCAGTTGGGCTATTTGCCCGATGGCTACAAATCAGCAGTTGTTATCGGAAGTTCCAACACCTTCACCATTGTCAGCTGTGAAAGCAAAGCAGTAGTATTCAGGGGTGATCTCAGTGAACCCCAATATTGGGAAGCATCCGGAGAAACTGTGCGACTGGCTGATTTTACCGAATTTAATACCCCTGGTATCTACCGTGTGAATGTTGGTGGTGGTCGATCCCACCGTTTTGAAATAGATCGCCAGGTTTTTTCTGAGTTGGCGGCGGCAAGCGTAAAAGCGTTCTATTTCCACCGGGCTGGCGTAGGCCTGGAAGAGAAATATGCTGGCATCTATAGCAGAAATCCAGGACACACAGATACCGCTGTCGGCATTCATGCCAGTGCAGCGTCAGAATCGAGACCGGAAGGCACCATTATTTCCTCTGCAAAAGGTTGGTACGATGCAGGTGACTATAACAAATATATCGTCAATTCAGCGATCACCGTTTCAAGCATGATGAGTGCTTATGAACACTATCCAGAGATCGCTGGCGGACTGGACCTGAACATTCCAGAAAGTGGTGATCAAACCCCTGATCTGCTGGATGAGATCCGCTGGAATCTGGAGTGGATGCTCACCATGCAGGACCCAAACGACGGTGGGGTCTATCACAAATTGACCAGTAAGAACTTCAGCGGCATGATCATGCCTGAGGAGGATACATCAGAGCGCTGGATAGTAATGAAAACCACACCGGCTGCCTTGGACTTTGCCGCTTCCATGGCACAGGCCAGTCGAGTTTATAAGCCTTTTGATGGGGCATTTTCGGAGCGGTGTTTGACAGCAGCGTTTGGAGCCTGGGAATGGGCTCAGGGCAATATGGATATCCACTACAGTCAACCCGAGGACATTCACACGGGCGCTTATGCTCAGCCTGGAGCTTCCTTTGAGGATGAAAAATTTTGGGCAGCCACCGAGCTGATGATCACCACAGATGAAACATATGATGCAGTGCTGCCGCAGCCCCTTAAGGTGCCAGAATGGCGAGATGGAGCCGCACTTGCTGCCATGAATCTTTTGCATAAGCAATCTGACGATGGTGTGAAGCAAACATTTTTTACTCTGGCAGACTCTCTGTTGAACGAACAGCAGATGAGTGCCTACGATGTATCCAATGCAACATTTCGCTGGGGCAGTAATAGTGATTTTCTCAACCAGGCCATGATTCTTATTGCGGCTTATCGTTTCAGTGGGAATGAGGCATATAAAGATGCAGCCCAATCAACTTTCGACTGGGTCATGGGGAAAAATCCAACCGGGTTTTCATTTGTGACTGGCTTCGGGGATAAGACACCCAGGCATATTCATCACCGCCCCTCAGAGGCAGATGGTATTGAGACACCGCAACCAGGCTGGGTGGCTGGTGGACCAAACCCGTGGAACCAGGAAGATTGCGGGGCCGAAGCCTACACCTCAAGCTATCCTGCACTGGCTTATATCGATCAGCTGTGTAGTTACGCCACAAATGAGATCGCCATCAACTGGAACGGTGTGCTTGTTTATGTCTCCATCGCCCTGGATGCTGAGGGCTAAGGAAATTATCGTTACCCGGCTTCTGTTTTACAGGTGGAAGTAAACCCCCAGACCGTATAGTTGGACGATCTGGTATTCCAGAGTACTGTAGGGCAAATTCCCATGGTAATACTCCATGAAGATCATAAAGGGATTCTTCGATAGACTACCCAGTTCAATTCCAACCCCAGCTTTCACATTGGGTCGGTAGTCATTCTGTTCATCCGCTTTGACGTGCAGCCCTAATAAATAACTCAGTTTTGGGTTTGCATTAAAGGGGTGACGATACTGGTATCCCCCCTGAAATGCGGACCTTTTCCGAGTGGTATTTGGACTCACATTATATCCGAACCCATAGTAATACTGAGAATGAGCTCTGGAATGCATGCGGGTAAGACTGAGCTGCTCATAATTGAGCACCTTCGAATTGGGCGAAAAAAAGGTGTTTCGCAGCATATAGTCATCACCCAGATGAGAGGATTGGTGGAAGAGTAGCACCCTCCAGACCGAACGGTTTGTCCGGTAATGGATCATAGCGCCGATCCGATAGTCTGTATTCTGCAGTCCTCCCATGAGGGTTTCCCCGGAATCAACGATGCTGAACTGGGAATGCAGGCCGAATTCCAGGCCCAGCTCAATACCCTGATGCTCATCGATATCATGACGGGCAACCATCTTCTGCGTCCCGATGTTGATCGGGCTATAGACCCTTTCCTTAAGACTTCCCTGCACTTGATAGGCCAGAATGCTGGCGCTGGTCTGCGGGGCGGTGGGGTCGAAGATGGTCGTTTTGTAATAGCTCCCGGACGGCAGCCATTCCAGTGGCGAATGACCGGCAGGATAACCAGCGCTTGGAAATATGGTTAGACTGAAAATGATGAGTAGGTTGAGACGTGAAATATTCATCTTAGAATATAGAAAATTTTAAAGGATTCGACAGAATTTGAGAGCTGTATATAAGATTGAGCCTGGGGGTTCGCTATCAGGGTAAACCCTATAATTACCCCCATGTGATATCAATCAACAGGGGGGGGTACCAGTCCTTTATTTACCTTGTATCGATTATTTCAGACAAATATATTCACACCGAATTGAAGAGTACGGGCTGACTTTTTCTACTGAGGGAAACCTTCTCTCTGGAACTGGAGAATGACGCCAGGAAGTAGAAATGTATTATGAAAGATCATTTTCTTCCTTCGATAGAGTATTAATAAAGTAAAAAAAGGAGAGCCGTAATGGGTCAACAACAATTACTTCTGATCGTATTAGGTACCATCATTGTTGGTGTAGCCGTTGTCGTAGGTATCAACATGTTCACACAGGGCGCGGTAAACGCCGAACGTGATGCCATGATGCAGGACATCAATGCCATCGCCTCAGATGCTGCAGCATACTGGCGTAAACCAGCCGCCATGGGTGGTGGAGCAAGGGATTTTATCAATGCAACTGATATCACGTCCTTTGGTTCAGATTCCTCCAACGCGAATGGTACATATGTCATGTCAGGTGCAACTGCTTCTCAGTTTACACTGACTGGAACCGGTGCCAATGAAGGTGTTGTTATCGAAGCTACAATTACTCAGAATGGAATTAGTGGTTCACCAACCATTACCATGCCGTAGTAGTTTGACGTAGAACGTTTTATAGCACATATTATCCCTTAATTGCAAACCGGATGGGCGTTGGTATCAACGCCCATCTGGTTTCATGCTTCATGGGAGTCCCTGGTGGAGCAATTTAGATATACCGTCACAACTGTCGCGGGAAAGCAGATCAAAGGCGTTCTCGAGGCAAATAATAAGAAAGAAGCCAAAGCAGCCGCCCTCGAGTTCGCTGCCAAGCGTCGCCTTACTTTTCAGAGTATTGATAAGAAGGCAACGTTTCTTTATAAGGCCCAGAAATCTGGTCAGGAACCGACGACTGGTGAATTACAGGCTTTCTCAAAGACGGAAGTACAAGCCGCCCTTGAAAAGCTCGGATTTCGGGTACTCAGCGTTAATAAAAAGCTGCTCGATTTCAAGGGCAAAGTTCCCTCCAGCGAAGTGTCTTCCTGGATCAGGTTGTGCGCAGACCTGCTAAAAGAAAACCTGCCTTATGATGAGATCCTCACATTGCTTGGAGAAGACACGCCAAATAAACGGCTGAAAGAAACGATCAAGCAGATACAGCAGGACCTGAAAGAAGGAAAAGAAGGTAAGGAGGTCTTCGGTAAGCATGAGGATGTTTTCGGAAAATTCCCGGCCTATATGCTGGCCGTTGCTTCAACCTCTGGAAATATGCGCAGCGTCTACGAAAGTACTGCCAAATTCATGGCCCGAGACGAAGAATTTAAACGCAATCTGAGAAAGACGCTGGTTTCACCCTTCGTGACCCTGGGTGTGATCTTCCTGGTTGTTGCGTATTATGTCATGGTCATTTTCCCCGAAACTGCCACGATGTTCGAAAAATTTGGAAAGCCATTGCCCCCTATGACCGCCAAGACGATGGCATTCAGTAATTTTCTGTCAAACAACTGGATGATCATTGTAGCTGCTATTCTCATTCCGGTTATTGGTCTGATCATCTATACGAGAACGGAGCAGGGGAAACTGTGGAAAGATAAGGTGGTGATCAGGATCCCAGTCATCGGAGAATTACTCCACAAAACAAGTATTGAGATCTTTGCAAGAGTCTTTTACTCCCTGTATAGCGGGTCGGGGCAAAATATTGAGGTCATTAAGATCGCTTCTGAGGCTTGCAGAAATAATTATATTGCCTATCAAATGAATAATGTGGGTATTCCCATGATGCTTGGAGAAGGTAAGGGCATTGTCGAGGCCATGGAAGCGACAGGTGTTTTTACTAAAACCGCCATATCCAGATTTCGTTCTGGTGCAGAATCTGGAGCACTCCGTAATAATGCGCTACAGCTCGCGAATTATTATGAAACAGAAACAGGCTACCGAATGGACCGTGTTGTTGGAGCGATTAACGGCGTTGTCACCATGGTCATCATGACGGTGATGATCGGATTAACGGTTGTTTCATCAGAAACCTCAGTCATGTAGATTAGAAGGGTTACCTCATGGCAAAAATTGGAGATATACTTGTTGCAAAAGGCGTGATCTCTCAGGAAATCCTGGAGCAAGCCTTAGAGGTTCAGCAGAATGAACCCGCAAGTAATCGCAGGCAACTGGGGAAAATATTCTACGAAGATCTTGGTGTCGACCAGCATTCTGTGCTCCATGAGTTATCACAAATATTTGCCATCAAGGAGCTGGACGTTCATCCAGATGAATTGACAGAGGAACAGATTGCCTTCATTGATGGCTTATATGACAGTCGCTCCGATGAAGTGAGGGCAGCCATGATCCGCGCGAAAATGGTCCCTTTCAAATTAAATGGCCAGGGCAGTGAATCTGTTTTGACCATCCTGGCTGCTGATCCAACGGATCCGGATGTCGCCAGTATGGCGGAGCAACTACCCTACAGCAATTTCGAGATCGTTTACAGCAAAGTTGATAATGTGGATGCTGTTCTTAACAAGGTCCTGTCCAGCAGAAATGATTTTCTCGGTATTTTGGATGAGATCCAGTATGACGAAGAATCGGTCATCGACGACGAAGATGATGTCGATGAAGCTGCCCTTGATGCCGAGATAAATCAGAGTGCCTTAACTGCACTGGTAGAGGGGGTTCTCGTTGAAGCAGTGCGTCAGGGTGTTAGTGATGTCCATATTGTCCCCAGTCCAGGAAACGTTACGAACATCAATTTCCGTGTTGATGGTAAACTGGAAACATGGCATTCACAAAAAGGGGTAAAACCTGAAGCCATTGCTGCTGTTTTCAAGGATAAGACCCGTAATGTGGATCGGTTTGAAAGAGACATGGCCCAGGATGGTTTTATCCAGCGCAAGATCGATGATCATCTCATCCGTTATCGCGTGTCACTGATCCCCATCGTTGGCTCCGAGTTTGACCGAAAGCTTGAAAGTATTGTTATTCGTATTCTGGATGACCGTAAAGTGATCACGGATCTGAATAAATTGGGGCTTCAGGAACAGGCCCTGAAAGATTTTAAAAAGTCTATCAATAAGCCCTCTGGAATTGTCATCGTTACCGGTCCTACCGGCTCTGGGAAAAGTACAACACTGGTAGCAGCGCTATATGCAGTTATAACGCCAGAGAAATGTGTGCTCACAGTCGAGGATCCAGTTGAGTACATGATCAATGGTGCCCGGCAGTTGAAGATCAGTGACAAAATGGGTTTTGAGCAGGCGATTCGTGCGATCCTCAGACATGACCCGGATATTGTTCTCGTCGGGGAGATCCGTGACCTGAAGACGGCTGAAACAGCCATGAAACTGGCCAATACTGGGCACCTGACATTTTCGACCCTCCATACCAATGATGCACCCAGTGCCGTTTCACGATTATATAAGATGGGCATCGAGCCCTTCCTTATCAGCTCGTCTGTCAGTTTGATCTTGGCCCAGCGGCTGATCCGCCGGCTTTGTCCAGATTGTAAAAAACCGGCAGGACCTGAACATAAACCTGCTGCACTCGAATTAGGATTTACCGAAGAGGATCTGAAAAACCATACCATCTATGAAGCTGTCGGCTGTAATAATTGTCGGCACGGCTATAAAGGCCGCTCTGCGGTTATGGAATCCCTTTATTTCACGCCAAAAATAAGGGAGATGATCATCACATCAGGTGACCAGATCGATGAGGAGGCGATCAAGGAGGAAGCCATTCGAAATGGCATGCTGACTCTGCGAATGTCAGGTATGGAGCGGATTAAAGAAGGGGTTACCTCCATAGAAGAGATCATTGCTGTCACTGTTGAGGATGCTGAGTAAGTCTGATGGGTCGAGCTGAAATGATCATTCTGGTTGCCGCCATAGCCATTCTTGGCAGGTATTCACTTACCGTGAATGATGTGTTGGCCAATAATGAGATCCACGTGATTCAATCTGAGTATGAATTGAATGTGGTCGGTATCGCAGAGCGTTATTTCAGGCAAGCCTGGTTAAAATCATTTGATGAAACGACAGTTGATGGCGCCCCCGTTGATATTCCAAATGATTTTACTGACAAGGAGCACCTCGGAGTCGATTCAGGAGAATCTTACCCGGATTTTGATGATGTTGATGATTTTGATGATTTTTCAATTACGGGCACAGCTGATAACGGAATGGTTTACGACATGCAAATTGTGGTAGGATATATTTCTGAGGATGATAAGGAGAATATTGCGAATCAACGGTCAACACTTAAGCGGATGAATATTACGTTCAGCAGTGATTATTTAAGAAACGACATTACGCTGAGTCGAATTTTTCCGTACTGGAAATGATGGACGATGGGTGATATTCAACTAGCAGGAACGTTCATTATTGGTGGAATGGTCTTACTGACGATCTTCGGTATGAATGTGGAGATCCTTGAAACCAATAGCCTGAATTCCCTGGGTCGCATGGCTCAGGAAAATATGGGTGAGATGCTTTCTATTATTCAATACGACTTTAAAAAGATCGGGAATCAAGTACCACGGACATCAAATGCATTGATAGCCGTGTCAGATACGACGATATCTTTTTTAGCAGATATCGATCAAAATGGAAGTATAGATACGATTGCTTACAGGGTGGGACCTGCCAGCGAGACGAGTAGTACAGATAACCCGTCTGATCGTTTGCTATACAGGAGTGTAAACGGAGTAGAATATGACGTTGGCCTGGGTATTACTCAGTGGCAGCTGTCCTACTTCAACGAGGATATGGGGTCAACAATGGCGCTGGACAGTATCAGGCTGATAGAATTATCTCTGACTGTCGAAACGATCTATGGATACAATGAGCAATACGGGAGTGCATCCTGGTCGACTCAATTTGCGCCTAAGAATATGGGAGTTCTGTAATGAGCGAGCTGAACGTCGGGGGGAAAAGCAAAATAGATATCAAGCCGGAGACAGGTGGAGCCATTAGCGTCAAAAAGGAAGCATCTGGAACGCTGATCCATTTCAAGGAAACACCGATCCTGCTGGCCCATTTCCCCCAGGAGATGGCAAAGAAGTTTCTCATGCTGGGCCGTGAGGAAAAATATAATTCCCACGTCGATATTCTAAGAAAGGGCCAGGTCGGTAGAGATATGTTTTTGATCTGCCAGGGTAGGATATCCGTGTGGAAAGAGAATATTATCCTGGGTGAGCTGTTAAAGGGTGATGTATTCGGTGAACTGGTCATGTTCAGGGATCATTATCGTATTGCCACGGTAAGGACTGAGGAACCGACCATTGTTCTTCGTTACAACAGACAATGTCTGCTTGACTTCTTTGCCAGACAGGATCCAAGATATTTTAACATCTATACCATGAATATTATTGAGATACTGCGCAGAAAACTGATCGCCACGAATAGTCGCGTAGTTAAGCTTGAAGAAGAACTGGTACGACAGTAAATTTAATGTTACGCAGGAATATGGAGTAAGGTCATGGATCAGAACTTAATCGATCAAGTTCATAATATTGTAAGTCCCGTTATTGCGAAAATTCCAGATACACTTTTTGGTCTGGAACGTCTGGAATTTATGTCCGACGAAGCCGGGAAGCTTAGCGACGTCGACCAGACAACCCTGCGGAATTTTTTAAATGGTACCTTGATCCATATGAAAGAGCTGGATGCCTCTGATATTGATATGGGATCCAGCGGCTGTCGAGAAAAGATTTGGTATCGCGCCCATGGCGAGAAAAACCCCGATCCGAAAATGGGGGAGTTCAAGCATGCTGAGATGGATCTTATCCTTTTGAATATTCTCATGGAAAAGCAACGTGACGCCCTGATCAAAGACCGTAATCTGGACTTTTCCTACTCCCTGGATGATGCAGGCGAGCCCATCCGCCTGCGCGGTGATATGTATTTCGACCTGGGGCACCTGGCCTTGAATATGCGCATGATCGGCGATGAGATTCGTCCCTTTTCATCATTGGGGCTTCATCCTGAAATTGCCAAAGCACTGAGTTTACGCCACACGAAGAAGGGATTGGTTCTGGTGACTGGCATAACTGGCTCTGGAAAAAGTTCAACTCTGGATTCCATCATAGACGCCAACAACCAGACCAGCAATGCCCATATCGTCATCATTGGGTCGCCCATCGAACAGGTCCATAAACCCAAGGGCTGTCTCATTCGGCACCGAGAGGTGGGCTCCGATGTGATGTCTTTCAAAGAAGGCGCCATACAGGCACTCCGCCAGGATCCTGATATTATCATCATTGGTGAAATGCGTGATCCAGAGACAATTATCACCGGCCTGGAAGTCACAGATAGTGGACACAAAGTATTTTCTACGCTGCATACCTCATCCACAGTTGAGAGTATAGACCGAATCATTGGTGAAGTACCAGCTGACGAGCAGAATCGCGTGCGTGAACGTCTGGCTGACGTTCTCAGTGTGGTTATTTCACAGAAATTGCCCAAAACGCTGGACGGCAAGCGCACACTGGCGAAAGAAGTTTTGCTGATGACCCCTCCTATTCGAGCAGCCATCAAGAATAATAACCTGGACGAGATCTATCAGATGCTCCAGCAGTCTGCCAGTCTGGGGATGATGACCCTGGAGCAGGATCTTAAACGCTTATTTGAAGAGAAGAAGATCTCATACGAAGAAGCCCTGTCAAATGCCAATGATAAAAAGCGATTCAAGGAAATAGTCAAGCTGTAGATCGATCTAAATGAGCGCACCTAAGAATATACTGAGCATTTACCAGGACGGGGTTGAGTTAAAGACCGTTCTGGCAGGTACCTCCAAGGGAAAGATAGTGATAAAGGCAATTGATCATGCTACACTCATCTCACCTTTTCAGCAGGAGTTCGAAGAAGATGTTGAGCTGGATGAAGCCGGTGAACCACTCGAATCTCCTGACGATATCTTTGGGATCGATAATTCGGGACCCCTGGCCACCGATGATCTAGGTGAAGCAGTGTCTGCAGAGGAGGAAGAAGCCTCTGGCAGCATGGTGGATGAGACTATCGAGGAACAGTTCGATGAAGACGAGACCAACGAAGATATTCTCCACACACTCCTGACACATGTACCAGAAAAACGCTATGCCCATGCCATAAATCTTCCCAGAAATCTTGCGCACACCCTTCATCTCCGGACGGATTATTCCCAGATGAAGCCCAAGGAACGCGAAAAAAAGATATTTAATGAGATCGTAGAGCGACTGAATGATACGGTCATTCCCAAAGACCACTACGATTCTATCCTGACACCCAGCGGTGATGCCTACTCCTTCGTTTACAAAAATGATATTCCCATCATCCACGCCTTCGACAGTATTCAGCAATATCTTAAGGTAAAACCCAGATTTGTCTCAGTCACTCCTGATGAAGTGGCGCTTGTGAATCTGCTTCGCTATAATTATGAATTCGAAGCAGAAGAAGTCATCACCCTGGTCAATATTGAGGATGTACAAAGCAGTTTTATTATCATGCAAGGCAATGATGTCCTGCACTTTTCACAGAGCATTCGCGAAAATCTGAAATCCCCATCCCTGCTGAATGCAGTCACAGGTCGTATGCTTTATGATCAGGACCTGGGACACTTCCCTGATTCATCCAGGATCATTCTCACAGGTGAGGCGCCGCAGATAAACGCCAAGGAGCACTTTGTCCAGACGAATCCAGGTGTAAATGTTGAATATTTTCAACTAAACGCTGAAAAATTCGTCATACCTGAGGAATTGGATGCCACCTTCACAGGCTATGCGGTCCCCCTTGGAATGGCTGTCCAGGCGCTACTACCAAAACTTGAATCACATATCCCCATCAATCTTATTCCAGATTATGTCAAACAAAGGCAGCGGACCTTCAAACTTGCTTGGCACGGAATGCTCCTGCTGCTGCTGATCTTTTTAACACCTATTGGAATAAACCACATCTATCAGCAGAAGTTGGATGAACAGCGAGCAGCTCAACTCAGGATCAGTAACCTTAATCAATCCATCAAAGACATCGACTGGGTAACCTATATGGTTGATAGTCTATCCCTGGAGCATGCCTCTGTGCAGGAGCAGTTGCATAATCTGACAAAATTATCGCAAGGATCGCTGCGCTGGAGTGTGACCTTCAAACAGTTACTTGTTGCCTTGGAGGAGGTAAATGGCGTCTGGTTTGCAGATCTTAAGAGTAAGGGGGAAGGGATCGAATTAGCTGGGCTTAGCCTGTATAGGAATCGAATCCCCAGGCTCATCGAATATTTTGAAGAGGCCGAGATATCCACGGTGATTCCTGCTGATATAAGAGGAAAAACGGTCTATAAATTTACCCTCTCCATCAATTCGATAACTGCAGATTCTGCCGCTTTTAATCCAAAACTTATTACACCACCGCCCATGCCGATTGAGAGTTTGGAAGCGTCTGCTCCAGTGACCATAATCGATGAGAACGAGGATATCCAGACACCACCTGACACGCTGGAAGTTATTGAGCCAGAACCTGAACCAGAGCCAGAACCGCAAACCCCTGATACCATGGAAACTGATCCTGCAGACATGGAGCAACTGGCAGATAGCCTGTTACCTGAAGCCGTTTTTGACTCGCTCATGCCCATGACAGACGATATCTCAAGACTTTCCGATTCTCTTGAGAATGTGACTACCCAAATTGTATCAGAACCCTCAATGGATGGGAATGGTGGCATCCCTATAACGGCGCTCAAAGTTCATAAAGTTCGCCGGGGGGAGACCTTGAAGAAGATCGCCAGAGATCGCCTGGGGGATGAAAAACGCTGGCGCGAAATATATAATCTCAATCGGGATGTACTATCCAGCCCAAACAAACTGAGTATCGGTCAGATTCTTGTTGTACTTCAAGATGAGGAAGATCTTGATCCAATTAAACATAAGGTTAAACCAAATGAGAACCTGAAGATCCTGGCACTCTGGTACTATGGTGATGAAGAGCGCTGGGAAAAACTCTATGAATTGAATAAGCACACGATCAGCAATCCGAACATCATTTATCCGGGGCAGGAATTGACCATCATGTCCTATGACAACAGGTTTAATTACCCGCTCCAGACCCATGTGATTCGCTCGGGGGAGACATTGAAGACCATTGCCAGGAAATATCTGGGTGATGAAGCACGTTGGGAAGAGATCATGCAGCTCAATCCAAAAAGCATTAAGGATCCGAACCGAATATTTAAAGGGCAACGGATAAAAGTGAGAAACGAAGTTGGAAAATAAAGCCATTAATAGCAACTGGATGATGAACTAAACGTATGTCATATTCAATAAGAAATTCGATCATCCTGGCGATTATCCTGCTCCTGCTTGGCGGCGGCGGTTACGGTTGGCTGCATTTTACTTTCGATAAGAAAAACGAAAGCTTGACCTCCAAAGTTGAGAACAAGGAACAGAGATTGGCTGAGCTGGAAAAAGCAATGGCAGATTATGAGTACTTCCGGGAAGAACTCTATAAAGTGAAGACACAATTCGATTATTACCCGAAGTTGTTGCCCCCTGAATCAGCGATCCAGGGCACCTATCGCTATCTGGACAAGCTATCCACACGGCGGGCATCCTTTAACTACGATTTCCGTTTCGACGGGATCAAGCGTGAAAATGGTTCGATCAAAGCCACATATCTGCTTACCGGCGAGGGCGATTTCGATAATATTGCCAATTTCATTTATCGGCTGGAGAATGGGAAGCCCATCTATAAAATACAGAATCTGAGCTTTAAGAAAAAGAGCCCCCGTGGTTTCCAGCAATCCGATAATGTCGAGGTCAGCATGCAGCTGACTGGGTTGTTCAGCGATCGGGAGGAACAGAGCGATGAAGAGATCTCCCGCATGTTTGATAAATCTCTCATTTTCCCGGGCATGCGCTTAAAGATCCTCCAGGAATCACAGCATACTAAGCTGCAATATCATAAGGTTCGTCCAGGTGAGACCCTGAAGAAGATCTCCAGAACCTATTTTGGGACGACGACAAAATGGCGAGATATTTACGATCTGAATCGATCGAAACTCAAGACCCCGCATATGATCTATGTCGGGCAGCGTCTAAAGATCAAAGAAGAACAAATTGACGACTATTTCATGATCCATGAGGTCAAACCGGGTGAGACCTTGCGCTCTCTGGCAGAACAGTATCTGGGTGACGAGAATCTCTGGCGAGACGTATATAAGTGGAATCAGGACCGGATCGAGAATCAGATCCCTGATGACATCCTTACGACCTATGACCCATTCAAACCGCTGATTTTATCTAAGTTGCCACCCAACGTGGATGGTCTGGTCAATGTGGCCGGATCTCGCCTGGTCGCCTTGACCAATAACCTGGCATTCATCCTGGATCAGGAAGGTGTGATGCAGGAGATGAAAGTCGGTGATAAGGTATACCTGGGGAACTTGTCCCGGATCGATCTACACAGGGGAAAGGTATTATTCAATTTGAACAAGGGTGGCATCTTTTCCACAGAAGAATTAACACTTGCCAATTCAGGAAGGAATTGATATGCAGCATTATTCCAGAGCATTCAGCTTACGAATAAAAGAAGGATTCTCGATTTTCTGTCTACTGGCTTTGATCGGCTTTTTGACCTTGCCAACTCAGTTGCTGGGACAACGTTTGCCTACCGCAGCTGTGTCCCCTGATGAAATGGTGTCATTCCAGCCAAACACCACTTTCCAGCAAGCCATCCAGATCATCAGTCTCCTGTCCTCCCAACACGAAGGCAAAGTTGTCATCGATCCAACCGGGACCAAGGGACCTATCAATATTGCAATTCCACCTTCACATTGGCTAAAGGCGCTGGAGCTGGTCGCCCGTGCGAAAGGGCTTGAATACGCTGAAAAATCCACCTATTACGAGATTCGCAAACCAACCGCGAGATCGACTGGACCCAGTGTGGCAAAACCTGCAGCACCTATCGTTCAAAGTGGCTCTTTTCCTCTGGATACGCGCGAGATTGAGATCTCAGCAATTTTTTTCCAGGGTGATCGTCGGTCCCTGGCTGAAGTTGGTGTAGATTGGTCTGCTATCACAGATATTGGTACTGGTGATACGATCACCGTTGGGAACAACTCAGCCTTCAATGTTTCCCAGGAATTGTTAAGTATCGGAGGTTCCTATAATGCAGCCTTTGGGCAGGCAACGACGTCTGTCATGGCCCTACTGCAGACATTTGAAGCTCTGAATTATGGCGAGATCATTTCCAACCCATCCATCCAGGTCATGGATAAGACCACGGGAAGGATACAGGTGGGGGAAAAATTCTCTATCAAGCAGAAAGATTTCTCTGGCAATACCATTGAGAATTTTTTCGATGTGGGTACCATTTTGGAGGTGACACCTGAAGTGATCCAGGAACAGGATGTGACTTTTATCCATCTTGCGATTTCTGCAGAGAGAAGTTCAGCTTTTCCTGATCCGGTGAGCACGAGAATTGCCAATCAGACAGCTGTGACCAATGTGCTGCTTCTGGATGGCGAGCAAACAGTTATCGCAGGATTATATTCAGAGGAAGTGTCAGAAGTACGCAAAGGTATTCCCATCCTTAAAGATCTACCCTGGTGGGTCCTGGGTATTAAATACCTGGCAGGCTTCGACTCTGATGATGTGATCGAAAAAGAATTGGTAATAATCATCAAGGCCCAACTGGTCCCAACTATTTCGGATCGTCTGGAAAAACGACATGCCAGGATGCGCGATCTCATAGAAGAAGAACGCCAACAGTTTAAGGACAATATTGAAGCAAACGAGGATCAATGAATAATGCTCAGAGTAGGTCTTATGAATAATTTACGCAGTGCAAAAACATATGTCATCCTGATCTCAATAATTGTAATCAGCACGGGGTTTAACTCGTGTGCATCACCTCCCCAGTTGCTGGAACCAGCCAAGGTCACTTTCAAGGAATCACTGCGGGCTGAGAATGATAATTATATCGGGACGCTGGAGGGCTGCATCGTTGGGAAAAAAGAAAAACCCTTGAAAAAACTAGTAGTGACTCCCGACCTGGAAGATTTTATCAACATCAGAGGTGAGGTCACTCGCACCGATGATCAGGGCTGCTATTCCATCGATCTGTACTGGAAGAACCAACCTTATCTGCTGGCTGATGTTTATCCAAATCCTGCCGAGAACAGTTTTACCAACAGTGGCCTCGATTATCTGAAGGCAGCCAGAACGGTATCGGTTGATATCCCTGTGCTTGCAGGTAAGAAGGAAGTAGAGCTTTACGAGCAGGAAGTCACCATGTACAGCGTGAGCTATGTATTGAAACAGATCGCTGCAGAGGTGGTAAATCCACGCTTGCGATCCTTCCGTTTTGCTGTGGAAGATTACAATACGGGATTTCCCATCGTCGGTGCAGAGGTCAATATCCGTGCCTCCAGTAGTGTCCAGCCCGTGGATTCCATCCTGGCCATGTATGTGAGCCAGCAGAACTTCCGGGATATTGCCAGCACTACTATTCAACCTTTCATCACGTCTTCGGAGACAAAGAAACAGGAACCTGGAAGTTCCATGGAGTTCATCGTGATGAGTTTCGAGGATTACTGGTTGACAGTCACCCACCCACAATATCATGGGGTAACGGAGAAGATCTATGTTGAGAGCAATCTGGACAAGATCGTTCGCCTAACGCCCAAGGACCAGAAGAAACGCATCGATATTATCGACAGATAGCAGTTAAGAATTCAAAATTAATGTGTAAAGAATATTGACCACTACTTTAGCACCAAGTCAAGTAGGATCTTTCCAAACTTTATTTTTGTACTGTTGACTTTTTAATTCAGACAGGTTTACTCCCACCAATAGAGATCGGCGAGATAACGGCGATTTTTCCCGGAATTCTCAAGTCCCTCCTGAACCATGTGGATCGCTTCGCTACTGTAATACAGGTCAGCCGTCCCTCCTAATGTGAGATTCACTTCAGTTGCACTGAGTAATAGTCCCCCATAAATTGCTGGGGTACCGGAGGCGTCGAATTCCATCGTGCTGGCACCAGCAACGAGCACGATCCCGTGCCAGCGGACCTTCCCCCGCATCGTAAGGGCGCCATCAACAACCAGCACGCCGTACCCGCTAAACGTTCCACTTAATTCACAATCACCGTCGATATAAGCGATGGTTGGATTCGTGTCACTCCCACTGGAAATAGTAGAGCAGTCGAGCAGGTCTTGATCTGCTACAGCTTCATAATATTCTACGATCTCAGACAGGTCGGTGGTACTATCGCTTGAAACGGCAACACTGGGCTCAGTACCAGCACCCTGGATAAAATTAGTCCCACTGTAATCATCGACGATGGTGGCACTATCCTCGGGAGATGATACAGTGATTCCCGGAAGCTCTGGCCCAGACCCTGTTGTACCATCCATATTGGTATCCTGGCCATGGACCTCCACGTTTCCATAAAAATTAAAATTTGATGTCTCAGAACTGATCCCCACAGAGGCAGTGATGGGAGGGATCATCAAACTTCTGCTGATCAAGGATACCTGACTGCTGTCCAACACGCCAAAGATGTTGCTTACCGCTGAGATCGATACAGTATCGATGTTCTCAAGCGTGTCCTGACCGTCCAGTGTAATACTAACGGTTATGATACCCTCCAACCAGTTGGAGTCAACTACCGTCGTATCTACGGCACCAGTTTGCAGGTATATGGAGAGTGCATACTCGATCGCGCTGCTCGTAATTTGATCAAGCTGGGCATTCTCAGTGAATTCAGAGGCAAAGTTCATCGCCTCCTCAGCTGTGCGATTAAGGTTCGATCTGACATAGCCAAAGATGACAATGAAACCAAGTACCACAATTAGGACCATTCGTCCCATGGTTTTATCCTTTTACTATGTCATAAAATCCGGTAAATCAGAAGGAATTATTGGCAATTCCCTACAAATCGGATGTTGTGTAGAACGTATGAACCAGGCTCATCTGGATTCGATCGAACGGCTACCTTCAGTCTGAGTTTAAGTTTATTCACCCATCCTCCGATGTTGGTCAGGTCTTCGTCATAGATCTCTGTCCAGCTCTGGCTCAATGGATGGCGCACCAGGACGATCACGTCTCCCGCTACCCAGGAATCTGTGGTCGGCAAATTATGCATGGAGTTATACTTCACAAAGATCGAATCGCAGTCAGTGAGAACAACTGGATCGTTTAAGTCAAGATAGACAGTATCAGGTCTGGCCAGTGGGGGATTATCTTCATCAAAGGAGAAAACAAATCCCAGTGTGGTATCCACCATAGTTGTGGTCACTCGACCATCAACGGTCCATTCCAATGAATCAGTACTGACAAAGATGATATCGTCTGGCATGGCGAGTAGACTGTTTGTAAATGCCAGGATACCCACGATCAGGCTGGATATCTTCAATGTCGAACGAAGCTTGTTAAAGGTCATCTTTTACCTCCTGCTATTGCCGGATGTACGGCGTGTTTAATAATTGGTACAAGCCAGCATCTGCAGAGGCTTGAATACCATGCAAACAACTTAAATTCATCCCGACACCGACTACATTCTCCCAAATCTAATGTTCGCTTGTTGGGCATCCAAGGTCGGAATATCGGTGGAGTCTGTGAGTTGTCCTCCATCACATGAAAGATTTCAAAAGTTTTTGATGGAAATTTTCACCACGGAGGTAATATTATGGTTCACCTTGATTTACGGATGGAGAATGATCGATGAACAGGATTTTAATAACCACATTAATACTTGTCGCCAGTATGGGAAATGCGAAGGCTATGGACCTGACTGGAAAACCAGCACCAGACTTCACGCTGAAAGATGAAGAAGGAATAGCACATACCC
Source organism: Fidelibacterota bacterium (assembly GCA_021734255.1). Taxonomy (GTDB): domain Bacteria; phylum Fidelibacterota; class UBA8477; order UBA8477; family JABMPR01; genus JABMPR01. The sequence goes on from JAIPJM010000004.1 coordinate 108,317, forward strand.
TCTCAGATTACCTGGGACAAGATGTCGTTGTATATTTCTATCCCAAAGACGATACCCCTGGCTGAATTAAAGAGGCCTGTAGTATACGGGATGATTATGAGTCATATTCAGAAAAAAATATCAAGGTATTTGGGATCAGTTATGATAGCATTGAATCACATCGCAAATTCAAAGAGAAGCATCAGCTGTCATTCACATTGCTGTCCGACTCGGACAAACAGGTCAGTAGGTTATATGGCACTTATGGCTGGGTCGTAGCAAAACGAAAGACCTTTCTCATTAACAAGGAGGGTGTGATATTCAAAGTGTATGAGTCGGTGGATGTGAATAGCCACGGAAGTGAGATTTTGGAAGATTTTGAGGATTATTATGAGACTGATAAACCGTAAGAAAATATTAATCGCCCTGCTACTGGTCACAGGAGTTGGATTTGCCGAGGATGCAGACCCCGTTATTCTTGACCTGAAAGTACCGCTGGCTGAATCTGCCGATCTATTGCCGGCTAAATTGGGTGCCAGTGTTTATCTCATACAGTCAGATTGGGCACGTGTGTCTGAAATAGGGGAAGATGCTGCCATCTGGCTGAGGAACTATGATCGGAAGAAGAATATCATTCTGCAGCAGGTCATCTCACTTACCCTGGAGATCAGGGAACCTTCTAATTTGCGGAGAGGCAACCTAATAGCAGAGAAGGACGTGGTGGTGCGCTATTGGCCTTCAAAAAATGATGCTGGAGACTCAGAATTCAGAATTGTGCAGGATCTGGAAGAACTCTCCCATGAATTAAAGGTGGAAGCCTACCATCTGGGTAGAGAGATAGAGGCAATTCTTAGGTCTCATTTCAAATAGTCACTCACGCGTGTGGGGGATAAAAAAGGTATTCAAACTCTCGGAGTTTCTGCCGTCGTTTCACTGTCTCTGCCTGACCGAGAATATCATATAAAATACGCCAGAATTGACGGCTGTGATTTTTTTCACGGGTGTGGGCAAGCTCGTGGAGTAGCACATAATCCCTGAGGTCATCCGGGAGATGGAACAAATTTTTATTCAGACTGATATTATTCCTGGCTGAGCAGGAGCCCCAGCGGCTCCGTTGGTTCCTGAAACTGAGTGTGTTGTATTCAAATCCGTGGACAGTTGCTAATTGTTCGATCCTTGTACTAAGCCCATCACGAACGGTTTTTTCCTCTAGGGATTTGATCGTGGGGAAAAAAGCCAGGGACCGTTCTTCTATCTGCTTTGAGCGCTGGAGTGCTTTGCTGATCCATTCGGTTTTGCCCTCGACAAAGTTTTGAACAGACGCCGGGGAACTTCTCCCCGGAAAGGAAACCATAACACCCTGGAAGGGGATGACCTGAAGATGCATCCGCTTGAGCTTTGGCTTACGAGCGTAGTGAATCTGACCGAAGCGCGGGTGGGTTTCTGTCCATAAGTCAGTTCGGGGTTCAGTTCGGGAGAATATTTTCATTCAGCTGTGTGAGTTGGCGAGTCTTGTTGATGAGCGCGGGGTAACTGAGCTTCAGTATAGCAGCCATCCGTTGCTTGTTGTAGCCATATTTTTCATAGAGATAGTGCATGATCTCCCGTTCGAAGATAGCGTTGATCTCTGTCCAACTTAATTCTTGCTTGTTGTCAATGTAATCCTGGATAGCATCGATCTTATCCTCGGGTTTTACACCACTTTTCGGAAGTAAATATCCGCGTTCGACGAGTCGAGACTGGAGTGAATAAAGGGTGGTGGCCGGCATGTTCATTTTTTTCGCCATTTTTTTACTGTTGAGTGAATCGCCTGAATGGTACAGGATCAGCTGATGTTGGAAGATATCCTTGATCTGCTTCCAGCTCTTACCTTCTGCAAAGGAGAAGCGGTTTGGAGACGTTGTGGTTGAACCAGTGGATCTCTTTTTCGTTTTTAATATGTTGAGATAGGCATCAACAACCTGCTTCCGTTCAACGGTTAGACTGATCCCGTGCTCGGCGTATCTGATGGCGTGCTCATACCCGATCTGGTAGTAATGCTCTGCCTGATCCAGATCTTTGTAATGCTTCTCAAATTGTTCACCCAGATACAGGGTTTCATCAGGAACCATGGTGACATGGTCAAGCTGAGTCGTGATCTTCAGGGCGTCTTTAACCAGGGAAATGGCCTGCTCTCGATTGCCATCCTTTTCCTCCATAACGGCCAGAATCTCATTAACGATGGCCTGGTGAACATCATCGGGTCCTTCGATCTCCACCTGCTCCAACAATTGACGCGCTCGGTCATGCTCTCCCCAGGTCCGTGCAGACACGGCTTGAGAAATGATGACTTGTTTATGCAGGAGCGCCAAGTTGTTTTCCTCGGCCATTTTAAGCGCTTTGGATGTGTAACTCTTGCTATCAGAATTAAGCCCTCTTTGTCTAGCATAAATACCAGCCATTCGCCACCCCATACACGCAAGAGGAGTTAAGCTGGCAATCTCTACCTTTTCCAATGCTTGAATAAATCTATCGAGGTTTTTTGAAAGGTACACCACTTCCAATCTTCTTTGCAAGAGAGTTGTGGCTAATAGAAAATTATCATTCTTTGTTAATTCATGGCTTGTGACACAAGATGCATAGGCATCGCTAAAATTTTTTATTTTTGTCTCTAAGACAGCCTTCTCATAATGAAAAAATGCTTTTACTTCCAAAAAGGAAGATTTGTCAGGGAAGAGATGTTGGTGTTCCTCGATCCTAAAGAGGATGTCGGCAAATGCTTTGTGACTTGAAAATACTTTTCCTTGAACAGACTCAAATTTTGCTCTTCCAACCATCACAAGTGATTCCTGCCAGGAATCTTGAGTAATTGAGCCCAACTTTCTATAAAGATTTATGAGGAAATTTTTATCAGCTAGTGAAATAAAACTGAAAAACTCCCACAGACGATCAGAGTAATCCCTTGTTTCGGGTCTGAAAACCTCTAGGGCTGAATTGTTTTGAAAAACCTTGTCATTTAGATCGATATTCACAGAGAATAAATTAATCCCAGAAAGGAAAGGATACGATAATTATTATGGAATATTAGAGAAAAAGTAATCTAAAGGGGCGGACTAGTCTTGCGCTTTGGGGAGTGAGTAACCTGATTGGAGATATTTGCTGGGGATGCGGGCAATGAGCTGATCCAGCTCATCTTTCTCAATGATCTCACATTCCAGAGTTCTGCCAACGATCTTCTTCTCCAGTTCCAGCTTGGCCAGAATTCCTGATAGGGTGGAGGGTGCTGGCTTATCCATCCCGTAGATACGAATGATCTCCTGGCGTTTGTCAGCCCCGCCATTGATACTCATTTCGAAGGTATTTCCGTCCACGATACTGGTGACCAGACCCTTAATATGGGTTAGTTCCTGGCTTTTGCCGTTGGTCTTTTCACCTGATTCAGGGGGCACCTGTTGCTTATTTGTATCGACAATTCGCATCTGGTTCCCAGGCTTATAGGTGAAATTGAAAAGTGCTTGTATGATGACTAGTTGCTTTCATTCCGAACTTAATCTAGTCCATCATTTTCCATCTTGCAATAAAATTATTTATAATATATAAAAAATATTATACATCTGTTCATTTTTTAATTATATTGGCCTCGGAGGATATTATAATCGGAGGAAAAGTTATCATGAGAATTTTAGCAATTATCCTGTTAAGTCTGGTTCTGTTTATCGGTTGTGAGAGCCCGGTAGAAACGGAAAATGATCAAAACCTTTACAAGGGGGAAACTGTAGAGCTGGGGAAAGCACCTTTTCTCCTAAACACAAGCCTGGCAAAAAAGAGTGACGGCGTCGTCGTTATTTCTGAAAATACGTCTGATGGAACCGTCTTCGGCTTACAGGCAGATGCTGCCGTTTATGACGCTGAAGGTGGAGAGGTCCTACCCACTGAAACCTGGATCGGAAATCAGTTCGATGAGCCAGTCGAGGTCATACTTGGATCATCTCTGGTTCTTACCTTTGATGAACCCACGCTGGTCACTCTACTGGATGCCAATCAGGTATCCTATATAAATGAGAACGGCGAGTTGCAAAAATTTAATGGTAGTGGTGTCATCACAGCTACTCAGATATTTACCGCGAAGGTATGGTCAGAGGGGCTTGGGAAGAGCAGTAGCAATAGCTCAACGACCATCATCACCAATGCAACATTTGGTATTGGTGGAGACGGTGGAGAAAACGGCTAAGGGCTAAAATCAATAAGACAAGAAATCAAATATATATAAATAGCTAAAACCAGAATGAATAATCAACTAGTTCCCAAAAGAAACACCAATGAATGGCTTGAGTTCATAAGCCAGATGGGGCTGGTCAGACTAGACGAAGCAAGGGATGTATTTTTTACTGGTGATTATTCAAACTTATCCAGTCTAAGCCAAAAAGCTCTTTTTACAGCTGGAAAGGGAAAAATTCTTTCCATTGAAGGTAATATACTTGGCTCAAAAATGACCCTCGATGAAGCGAGAGCTCTTGCCGAAGATAGAAACGCTGAAAATGGGTATCCATTACAAGATGAGATACTTTCCTATGTCCACTATGAACAAGCCACATTAATTTTAAAGCTAAAAGAACTGTTCCAGGGGATAAGTTTACTTCGGTCAGCACGAAGATTGGTTGAATCAGAATCACTGACCTCCATTATCGATTATAGGGTTGCAATTGAGCAATTACTAAATGGAACAGGCAGTTCTCTCCAAGAGATTCAAAACTGGATTACATACTTTAATGAACATGATATGCAGGTGATGTATAATCTAGCTTTGCGTAATCTATCCCAATTCCACAGAGAAATCGAGGATTTTGAAATAGCAATTTCTCTATTAGACCAGGCACTCGACCATGCAGTTCAATTGGACCTTCCCTTTCTCGCTGAACAGGTGAAGAACTCCCAAGGATATCTGCTGTACAGCATGGGTGAAAATAGTAATGCCAGAAAAATATTTGAGAGTCTACTCCAGGGGACCTACAGCAAGTACCTGAAATCAACCATATTCGAGAACCTTACCCTGACGTACTACGATGAAGGTAAAATTGAAGAAGCTGCTGAGACCATCGACCAGGCCATAAGCCATAGCAAGAAATATGACATTCTCTCCCTGCTGGCTGAAGAATGTCTGTTCATGGGTGATCTGCAGCGGGATCAGCTCAAGCAGCCCGAGCTGGCAACACATTATTATGAGATCGGTTCCTCGGCTGCCTTGAAATTAGCAGAACACGGGTTTCGCCTCGAAGGTGAAAGAAAGCAAGTCGTCGAACGCTTCCAGAACAGACCCAAGGTCGGGTATAGCTTGCCTGAGACCCTTGGACCACAGGTCGAACCATTTGCCTTTAGCTCTGGATTGAAATGGAAAGAGATCAATGACATCTTTCAGGCTAAACTGTTTGACGCACATCTGAATACCGGACATCAGATCTCTGAACTACCGGAAAAGCTGGATCTAAAGTCCAGTACCTACTATGCCATCAAGCGTCGCCTATCTCAGCATGGCTATGATCTCTCTACACCAGAATCATCCTTACCTGTTCATATTAGTAAGCGCCATCTGCAAGCCCTGGATCAGTATGTTGGCAGTTTGCTTGAACTATCCTGGGCAGAAGCAAATCAACAATTTGAAAAAGAGGTCATGGAATATCTCTTTAAGCAGGTTGGATATCAGAAAGTCCGTCTCGCACGGGAACTGGAAGTTAGCTACCCAACCATCCTGCAGAAAACAAAAGCATTGAATCAGGTATAGTATCCGTATTTGTAGATCATCCTGTTCAATACAGAACTTCCCCCCCCCCGATCCTCCAGAGCCCCAATTCCCTTGGGGCTCACTCTTTTTAGTAAGCTATGCTTATAGAATTGTTATCCGTTTTCGATTATCTTAATCCATATTTGGTGGAAACTTTTCACCTCTTATGGGAATCGATCACTGCTAGAGGGTAACGCAATGTCTCAGATACGAATCCTCATCGTCGACGACGAGAAATTCTTTATTGAACCAGTCAAACGCCTCCTGGAGGGGCAGGACTATGCAGTTGACGTAGCAAATGATGGTATCTCAGGACTTGCCATGGCCCGGCAGAAACAGCCCGATCTCATTATGCTTGATCTCATGCTACCCGGTATGAATGGATACCAGGTTTGTCGACTCCTGAAATTCGAAGAGCAGTTGAAGCATACCCCGGTCATCATTGTTACTGCCAAAGACAGTGAGCGGGATCGGGAAATAGCAGAAGAAAGCGGCGCAGCGCTCTATCTGGTCAAACCGCTAAACTACCAAACCTTCCCATCCCAGATCGAATCGCTCCTGTGATCAGTTCTCTATGACCGCTTTCTTTACTATTGTCTTCGGCCTCCTCATTGGAAGCTTTCTGAATGTGGTGATTTATCGATTCCCAAAGGGGGAGTCCGTAGCCTTCCCCGCATCACACTGCCCCAGCTGTGGTCACCCCATCCGACCCTGGGAGAATATTCCCGTCCTCAGCTACATCTTTTTGCGAGGCAGATGCTCCGCCTGTAGAGCAAGGATCTCGCTCCGCTATCCACTCGTTGAGTCATTGACCGGTCTGCTGTTCTATTCCAGCTATATCCGCTATGGTCTAAGCTTGGATCTGGTGGTATTCGCCCTTTTCGGTGCATTGCTCATCGCCATTGCCTTCATCGATATGGACCATTTGATCATTCCAGATTCCATGGTCATCATAGGTTTAATACCGGGATTCTATCTTCTGTATACCCAGGGGGGTGAAACATTAATACCACAACTCTATGGTCTGCTTGGGTTGGGAATGGCTTTCTGGACTATTCGCTTTTTTGGTGAAAAAGTGTTCAAACGGGAGGCGATGGGGCTTGGTGATGTGAAATTTGCAGCCATGGCAGGCTGGGTCCAGGGCTGGGATGTCGGTATCGTCTCCATGTTCCTGGCATTTCTCAGCGCGACCCTCATGATGACCGTGCTCATGCCCCTGGGAATAATCGATCGCAAACAACAGGTACCCTTTGGTCCCTTTATCTGCCTAGGTATTTGGTTGGGTCAGTTGTGGGGCAGGGAGATCATTGACTGGTACCTCTCCCTTTTCATGGGGTTCTAGCTGCCAGATCGTTCCTCAAGGGCTGTATCAATAATAGACTCGATCTGGTTCAACTGATCCGGAATATTCTCATATTTTTCTGCGTTTATCTCGCTACAGATATCTGCTCCCAACTGACTTAGATTCTCAAATCCATAGCTGGTACCCGTCCCCTTGATATTGTGGGCGAATTTGTACACTTTGTCATACCCGGCATTCTCAAAGTGTTGCCGAGTCTCAGGAAAAAGTGCTTTTAAATATTCCAAGTACTCTTTGATCAGCGCCTGAAATTCCGGGGACTGCATGAAATCTTGACTCATTGGATCGATCCTCTCATGGTTAGCATGAAAATGAGCAAAACAATAATCTTATGAGCAGTTAATTACAAGCCCTGATTTAACCACCTGTTTGATTAAATCTCCTATTTAGGGCAGTTTCTCCTTTGTATGAGACCCATTTTATGTGTTATTATCAGGTCGAAATATGGGAGACCAGGGACTGGAAATCATGAATGATGGGACAAACACACAGCGCAAGGATCCAGTGGAACATAGCCACCCTGATCTGGAGTTTCATGTTCGCGGCTTGATCACCGATCAATACGGCCTTCATCTACCCCTCTATACCCTGGAAAATGGGAAGTTTCGGATCGCCTACCATGAGCTACAGAATCTGGCGCATCAAATGCAGGCCGACGACCCGGAGACCAGCTTCACAGCCAGAGAACTGCATGGTATGGGCCTGCTCATGCTTATCTCTCACAAAGTCGTCAGGTTATATAAAAACCAGGTAAATCCCCGGTATATAAGCGATCTGCATGATCATTTATCCACTGAACTGCAGGAGGACCAGCTCCAGGACATGTTGGCACGTTTCGTTGAAGCCTTACCAACGGCTGTCTACCGAGCGTCAGAGACCACACCGGAAACATTTCTCAATTCGGAGATAGGGAAGGTAAAAACAAGTGATCTGGTCACTGAAGAGCTGCTTATCCATCTCCTGGCGCGCGCCAATCCGGCCCTGCAAACGTGCGAGACCATCTTTAAAGACGAATTTCACGAACGTGTCCGTCAACCGGAAAAGCTATTGGGCATCATTCAGGCAATGACAGACGCTGGGGAAGGATTTGGAGCGGAGGGTAAGAATTTACTGGAGTTGCTCATGGAACCCATATTGGCCGCTCCCGACTCTATCTACGATCAGTTGAAATGGATCCAGCAGAACTGGGCTTCCTTCCTGGGGACACACATTAGTGATCTGTTACGCGGTCTGGATCACTTTGAAGAGGAACGAAAGATTCGTGCCGGTGGTCCTGGCGAGATCACAGGTCCTAGCTATTCAGGGGACCTCATGGATGGTGAATACTACAGCGCAGATAGCGAGTGGATGCCCCGTGTGGTCATGATCGCCAGAAATTCACTTGTCTGGCTGGACCAGCTCTCCAAAAAATATAAGCAAGAGATAAAAACCCTGGACGCTATCCCCGATGCCGAACTGGACCTCCTCAAAGATCAGGGGTTTACCGTTTTATGGCTGATCGGGCTTTGGAATCGCAGCAGCATATCCAAGCAGATCAAGCACTGGTGTGGCAATCCTGATGCTGAATCCTCAGCCTATTCACTCAAGGAGTACAAGATCGACCCCATCCTTGGTGGCGAAGCAGCCCTGGAAAATTTACGCAAACGCGCCTGGGAGAGAGGCATCCGCCTGGCCAGCGATATGGTCCCCAATCACACTGGCCTGGATGCGAACTGGTTGAAAGACCACCCGGACTGGTACATCTCAGCTGACCACCCACCGTTTCCATCCTACACCTTTGATGGGGGAGACCTGTCAGAGGATCCGGAGCTCAGTATTCATCTGGAAGACCACTACTACACCCGCAGTGATGCTGCTGTGGTATTTAAATATTATGATCATCGGAATGGGCAGACCCGCTATGTCTATCATGGCAATGACGGTACTTCCATGCCCTGGAATGACACGGCACAGCTTAATTATTTGAATCCGGAGCTCCGGGAGCAGGTCATCCAGGTCATTCTGGACGTGGCCAGGCAATTCAAGGTGATCCGTTTTGATGCGGCCATGACCCTGGCCAAACGCCATATCCAGCGACTCTGGTTCCCTGAACCGGGCTCAGGCGGAGATATACCATCGCGTGCTTCCTACAGCATGAGTGGCGCTGATTTCAATGCTGCCATTCCGGCTGAGTTCTGGCGGGAGGTCGTGGATCGCGTGGCAAAAGAAGTTCCGGATACCCTGCTCCTGGCTGAAGCCTTTTGGATGATGGAGGGTTACTTCGTCCGCACCCTGGGTATGCACCGCGTCTATAATAGTGCCTTCATGAACATGCTGAAGATGGAGGAGAATGCCAAATTCTTCGGGATGATCGCCAGCACCATTGAATTCGACCCCCGCATCCTGCAGCGCTATGTCAACTTTTTAAGTAATCCTGATGAGGATACTGCCATTGCCCAATTCGGGAAGGGTGACAAGTATTTTGGGGCTACCATTCTCATGATCACCCTGCCGGGAATGCCCATGTTCGCTCATGCCCAGATCGAAGGCTTTGAAGAGAAATACGGGATGGAATATCGGCGTGCTTACTGGGATGAATCACCGGATCAGGACCTGGTCCACCGCCATGAAGCCCAGATCTTTCCCCTGATGAAACAACGCCATCTGTTCGCAGATGCCCAGAATTTCAGGCTGTTTCCCATGACCAACGCAGATGGCAACCGCATCGATAGCGTTTTTGCCTACACCAATCGTTTTGAGAATGAGCGCTCCCTGGTCGTCGTTAACAATTCATATACCAGTCAGGCCGGGTGGATCAAAGGGTCCACACTGTTTAATCGAGCCCCTGCTGCCGATCAGGCCGACATGATCACAGAGGACTTGAATGCAGTCCTTATTGAGCCGGGAACCAGCCGTCAGTTCGTTATTTTTCACGAGCAGATCTCCAATCAATGGTTCGTTAGGGAGATCCAGCAGCTGCGCGAGCAGGGACTCTACTTGGAACTATCCGGGTATCAATCCCAGGTCTATCTAAATTTCCAGTACGTGGATGATTCACTGGATTTCCACTGGACTGAAGTGGCTCAGAGATTGAATGGTGCTGGTGTTCAAGACTTTGCCCATGTTCATAAGCTTATTGAGCTCATCCCTGTCCATCGATTATTGAAGCATCTGCTCAACCGGATCCAGGAAAAAGAAGATCCGGATGTCCTGGGCGAGATGCTGACCACATTTTCACCCGTATTTGAAGCCATGCTGGATATGCTGGGTATATCCCTGCTCCTGGAGGAGATCCAGGATTATTCCAAACGCTTTGAGCAGCGCTATACTGAATTGTCGGCTATTCGCTTTTTACGCGATGACGATACAGGCTCGCTGAACACCATCATGGCTTCAGTATTGGCACTCACTGCGCAGGTCCACAGGGCGGTACCCACTCAGCAGGGTAGTGTTGTGGATGAATTCCAGCTCTTGGAACCCCTGCGTGATACCCTAAGCGTGGAAGAGCTGCAGCGACTGGATGTTTTACCTATTCTGGAATTAACGGACCAATTGTTGGCTCATGAGCCTGAAACGCTGGCAGGACTGTGTCAGGATCTGATGCGCACAGCTGAAGCCCAAACATTCCTCCTCATGAACGATGCTGATGGTGTGACCTGGTTCAAGCAGGAACGCATGGAGCAACTGATCGCTGTCCTGGACCCATTCCTCAAGATCCAACGCCCGGAATGGAAACTGAAAGTCCTCCGATCGGCTTTGAAAGCCTCGGACTACCAGTTAGATAAATTTCTCGGCAGCCTTTAATAACTTTCAACTAAACAGGGATTAATAGCAAACCGTTAAAACGGTTACTTGGAGCGCTTAGTATTTTTAACACCTGGCTAAAGCCAGGTGCTAATGAGAACGTGCCAACAGAAAAACTGATGTAGTGGCAATCTCCCGCTAGCACCCAACTTTCCTGGCTCGGCGTAGCTCGAACCCCGCCACGGCGGGGGATGAGCGTAGACGGCAGTTGGGTGATTTAACGAGACTATAGACTGGATCAACCATTTCAACGGTTTATCAACAACACTATGGAGGGGTTGCAAGCTACTTCAAGCTGGCCAGGATCTGGGGCAGTATATCCTCAGTCAATTTTCCGGCCGCATTACTCAAGGATTTGTTGGCTGCAGCCGCATAATTCAGATCGATCCCCTTAACCCGGGAAATAGAATTCTTGTAGATCTCTTTAGCGCTGGTCCTGTCCCGCACACTGACACTCACATCAGAAAAAACGGTGTACAGGCCGCTATACTCTGTTCCTGGTGTGGCGGTTGCCTGCAGTTCCATGAACCAGTCAGCCTGAGCTGGTCCGTCCACAAAATGGAAGCCATTTTCGATGAAGTGGTTTTTCAATTGAGGTTCAATGCGGGGCTGTGCCATTGGTTTGCCATTGTAGATCTCGCTGGTGCTGAGGAAGATGGTCGGGTTGGTCACCTCGATCATGATCTGAGTCGCAACCTTGGGAACACTGTTGACCAGTCCGGTGACGATGGGAGAGGTCCCCTCAGGGATCAACTGATCGGGATCAATACGGATACTGAGAATCTGCAACTTGTCAGCAGCCGTCAAGTGGATGAGAGGGAGGTCTGCCACCCCATTTTCATCTGTTTGAATCGTCCTGGTCAGCTCTCCTGCGCCCTTGGCAAAGGTGAGTGACAGGGGAACGTTAGCCAGTGCTTTGCCATTGGTATCTCGGACCTGGATCCTGATCTGGTCGCGGATGGCTTGTCCCAGCTTGGCTTTAATGGTGCTTGTATTGGGTGTCACTTTGATGTCGCTTAAGATCTGAAACAGAGACTGATTGATCTCGTTGCTAATAATGACCGGTTCGCCATTAACATTTGCGTTGAGTGCTTCATTCAGGTAAGGGATCAAGGGTGTGAAGGCCTGGAGCAGGGCTTTCAGCTCTGCATCGAAATCCCCTAAGCCATGCGCTGTCTGGCTTTTGGCATAGAAATCAGTGGCCAGCGCCAGTGCTTCCGCCCGTTTCTGGGCCTGAATGGCCGCGTATTTGGCTTTTGAGAGACGGTAGTAGGCGTAATGGTTCCGGGCATCTGACCAGGTGTCCACCAGTTCGTGTCCTTCCAGGTCAGCAACCGCCTGGGAGCGTGCCGTGGCCATGTACTCATCTGCTGTCATGGCACCGCTCTCAATGATGGTGGTGACAATATCGCTGGTCACTTTCACCGAGATCTGGGAGGCAATATCGGCCAGAGCCAGGTCCTGGGCACTCTTCTGGGCTTCACTAGCATTGCCTGTATTAGCAGCCGAGCCGATCCCGGTGTAATAGTTGCTATCCACCGGTCGCTGGATCAACCAGCTCGGTTTGGGTCCAGAGCTACTACCCGATGTTTCTTTGGATGAACTACAGCCTGCCACCAGGAGTAGTGTAGTGACAATTGCTATGAATTTGAATTGCAGCTTCATTGGATCGCCTCGATTATTCATAAGTCTTGTATTGAGTCCAAATTAGTTGGTAGGATTGGTGGATGAAAGCCTCTTTCCCATGTGCGCTTAATCAAGCCTATCAGAAAGTGCAGTAAAGCTCAGGATGGTTCCATAGGAATTACCTGGAAATGATTTATTTTGAGGCGATTTTTACTGTTGGAGTGAACTTTGCACATCCAAAGGGGTTAGATGAACAGTTCAACATTTTTACTTACTATTCTTAAAGGAAAATTACATGCAATTCATTGATTTGGCCAAGCAGCAGCGTCTGATCAAGGACAAGATCGACCAACGGATACAGGATGTACTGGCCCACGGAAAATATATCATGGGACCGGAAATTCGGGAGATGGAAGCCCAACTGGCAGACTATGTTGGAGTCAAGCATTGCGTCAGCTGTGCATCAGGAACAGATGCCTTACTCATGCCGCTCCTGGCCTGGGGCATCGGACCGGGTGATGCCGTATTTACCACACCTTTTACTTTTATCGCCACGGCTGAAGTGATCCAGTTACTGGGGGCCACCCCGGTGTTTGTGGACATCGATCGGACAAGCTATAATATTGATCCCACGCTTCTGGATGAGGCTATAGAAACGGTCATCGCTGAGGGAAAGCTGAAGCCTAAAGCCATCATCCCCGTTGATCTCTTCGGCCTCCCGGCTGATTATCCGGCTATTGAAGCCATCGCTCAAAAATATGATATCAAATTGTTGGAAGATGCAGCCCAAGGCTTTGGCGGCCAGATCGGCGACAAATTAGCCTGTAGCTTTGGTGATGCCGCTTCTACTTCTTTCTTTCCAGCCAAGCCGCTGGGATGCTATGGTGATGGTGGCGCTATTTTTACCGATGATGACGATCTTTATGAAAAACTGGTCTCCATCCGTGTCCATGGTAAGGGCGGCGACAAATATGACAATGTGCGCATCGGTCTGAATGGCCGCATGGATACCCTTCAGGCCGCCATTGTTCTGGAAAAGTTTCAGCTTTTTCCCAACGAGGTGACCCTGAGAAATAAAGTAGCCAAGTCCTATAATGAAAAATTAGCTGGTGTGGTGGTGACACCAAGTGTTCCGGATGGCTATCTTTCATCCTGGGCCCAGTACTCCATTCTGGCCAAGGATGCCGAGGACAGGCAGACAATTCAGTCAAAATTAAAAGCAGCAGACATCCCTTCAGCTATCTATTATCCTAAATCACTGCATCAGCAGACGGCTTTTGCCCATCTGGGGCTGGGCGCCGGGGATTTTCCAGTCAGTGAAGAGATGAGTCAGCGCATCTTCAGTTTGCCCATGTATCCTTACCTCGAGGAACAAGATATAAAAACCATAACTGAGGTTTTGAAAAGTTAGTGGTATAGTCAAATGTCCAAAGTCAAAAGTCAAAAGTTCTGAGTTGGGAGTCCCTTGGCTAAGGTACAAAGATTTGAGGAATTACGAATTTGGATAGAAGCCAGAGCCCTCGTCAATGAAGTATATTCGGGCCTGGAAACAAGTGACAAAGGATCGAAAGACTGGGGGTTTAGAAGCCAAATCCAGCAGGCTGCCATTTCAATAATGAATAATATTGCTGAGGGGTTTGAAAGGAATTCTGACAAAGATTTTGCTAGATTTCTTGATATGGCTAAAGCCTCATGTGGCGAGGTTCGGAGCATGCTATATCTTGCGGAAGATCAACAATACTTAGAAAGTAGAATGGCATCAGAGCTGAGAACGAAATCTGAACACATATCTAAGGGAATAGCCACACTAGCAAAACACCTTAGATCGTCCTAGTGGTTCTACTTGTGACTTTGGACATTAGACTTTAGACTCATTTATTTGACGGTAAAAAAAGTAGAGAATTAGAGGAAATACATGGAGAAGAAAGTATGCGTAGTGGGAGCCGGTCGTTGGGGGACCAATCATATTAAAACCCTGAATGGCTTAGGAGTGCTTGGCGGTATCGTGGAGAGCCGTGACGATCGGCGAGATGAATTGCAGGAACTCTTTCCAGACGTACCCCTGTTCAATACCGTGACAGATGTACCCCTGGATGATTTCGATGGCTTTACAGTAGCAACGCCAGCAGAGACCCATGTCGATGTGGGCTCATACCTGTTGGAAAATGGGAAACACGTACTCATTGAAAAACCCATCGCCCTGAATACCAAAGATGCTCTGCACTTGAAACAACTGGCAGATAAAAACGAAGTCAACCTCATGGTTGGCCATGTCTTGTTGTTCCATCCGGCTATCATCAAGATCAAAGAGCTCATCGAATCAGGTAAGATCGGCAAGCTGCAGTATATCTACAGCAATCGTGTGAATCTCGGGACGGTCAGAACGGAAGAGAATATTCTCTGGAGTTTTGCCCCCCATGACATATCCATCTTTGAATATTTCATCGGTGCTAATCCAGTTGAAGTGGTGAGCCGCGGTGGTGCATTTTTAACCCCCGGTATTCATGATACAACCATGACCACCCTGACCTACCCTGACAATGTGGTGGGTCATATCTTTGTGAGCTGGTTGCATCCCTTCAAAGAACATCGCATGGTCATCATCGGCTCTGGCGGTATGATCTCCTTTGAGGATAGTTCCCAGGAGAAGGATATCCTGTTCTATGAGAAGGGGATCGACTGGATCCAGGGCGAACCCATCACACGGGATGGCCCTACCGAAGTGATCCCCTATGAGAAAGGGTTCCCTTTGACCAATGAACTGCAATATTTCCTGGATCACCTGGATGGCAGCAAAATAGAGATCGCTGATGGTCAGAATGCCTATGATGTGCTGGATGTGTTGGAAAAGGCGACAATTTCTCTGCAGGGTAAAGCCAATGGGGTCAAACAGGAGGACGCCAGCTCAAAAAAATTCTTCCTCCACGCCACGAGTGAGGTCGATGCGGGTGTGGACGTGGGTGAAGGGACCAAGATCTGGCACTACTCCCATATTCAGAGTGGCTCGACCCTTGGAAAAAATGTCTCTATCGGCCAGAACGTAAACGTAGGCAATAATGTGAAGATCGGCAACAGCGTCAAGATTCAGAATAATGTGTCGGTCTACGAGGGAGTTGAGTTGGAGGATTATGTTTTCTGTGGACCCTCCATGGTCTTTACCAATATTCAGCGTCCCCGTTCTGAATTCCCTCAGCGCGGAACGGAGTTCTATGCCAAGACCCTGGTGAAGAAAAGTGCCAGTATCGGTGCCAATGCCACCATTGTCTGTGGCACGACCATCGGTGAGTATGCCTTTATCGGTGCCGGTACGGTGGTCACCAAAGATGTCCCGGCCTATGCCATGGTCGTCGGTAATCCTGGCCGCATCATTGGTTGGGTAGACAAAAAAGGCTTCAAACTCACCTTCGATGCATCAGGGCTGAGTGAGTGCAAGAATTATCGCTTATCAGATGATAAAGTCGAGTTTTTAGGTTAGAGAAATGTATTGCTCCTCGCAGCGGCGCCCGCCTGCGTATAACTCTGTGCGGGCAGGCAAGGCTGCAAGAGTATCAAGTAATATTGGATTGATAGGAGATAATCGCAAAAAAGAGCTACTGATAACACAATTTCGAGCCCCGCATTATGCGGGGCGAGAAAACCCAATACTATGACAAGCCAGCGAACTTATTTTACATACATACTTTCGAACAAAAACCGACGACTCTATGTTGGCATGACAAATGACCTGGATAGGAGAATCGAGGAGCACAAGACAAGCAAAAAGGGATTCGCAGCAGCTTACAAAATGACAAAGCTGGTCTATTATGAAACATTTCCTGGTCCCAATGAAGCCCTGAGTCGCGAATCGATTATTAAGAAATGGCGAAGAGAGAAAAAAATCGCGTTGATCGAGTCTGTGAATCCAAATTGGCAAGCGCTTGAAACGGATGATGGTGCTGGGATTTCTCCCCCGCAACTGGCGGGGTCGAAATTACATCAATCGAATCACGAAAATCGCAGATGATTTTGAACTAAAACGAGATCATAGTTGAGCAAAATATTAGTAACAGGAGCCGCTGGATTTATTGGATTTCATTTATCTAAAAGACTGATGAATGATGGTCATGAGATCTGGGGTATCGATAATCTGAATGACTACTATGATCCAGGCTTAAAAAAAGCCCGCCTGGCAGAAATAGATGACTCAGGCTTTCAGTTTCACCGATTCGATCTTCAGGACCATGGGCGAGTCCAGCAGCTTTTCGCTGAGTTTAAGCCGGAGATCGTGATCCACCTGGCGGCTCAGGCCGGTGTGCGTTACTCCCTGGAGAACCCCCGCTCCTATATCGAATCCAACCTGGATGGATTTTTCAACATCCTGGAAGCCAGCAAACAGAATGGTGTGGAGACCTTTCTGTATGCCTCTTCCAGCTCCGTCTATGGCAATAGTGAGGACACGCCCTTTTCAACCGAAGATCGGGTTGACTATCCAGTTTCGCTGTATGCTGCTACTAAAAAATCCAACGAGCTCATCGCTCATACCTACAGCCATCTCTATAATATGACGACGGTTGGTTTGCGCTTTTTTACCGTGTATGGTCCCTGGGGCCGTCCCGATATGGCTTATTATTTCTTTACCAAAGCTATTTTGGAGGGGAAACCCATCAAGCTGTTCAATCAGGGGAAGAACCTGCGGGATTATACCTATATCGATGATATTATCGAGAGTATCAAGCGTATCCTGGATAACCGAGCAGCATTGGAAGCAGGTGGTGCTTCAGCATCCCTTGCAGAACAGCGCAGTCCCTATTATCATGTATTCAATATTGGTGGTGATCGTTCCGTCTCTGTCCTCGACTTTGTAAAAACACTGGAAGGCCATATAGGCAAAGCAGCCAGAACCGAACTGGTCGAGTTCCAGCCCGGTGACGTATTCAAGACCCAGGCGGACACAAGCGCTCTCCAGAAATTCACTGATTTTAAACCTCGCATCGCACTAGACGAAGGATTAGCTCATTTTGTGCAATGGTACAGAGACTATCATGGGAAGTGAATTCCGGAGAATGTCGCCCAGTATTGATTAGTAGCTCATATGAAACAAATACAAACAATGATGTGAGGGTGACACAATTTCGAGCCCCGCATTATGCGGGGCGAGAAAACCCAAAACTATGACAAAGCAGCGACGTTATTTTACATACATCCTCTCGAACAGAAACCGACGCCTGTATGTGGGCATGACAAATGACCTTAATAGAAGATTGAAAGAGCACAGAATCGGCAAAAAGGGATTTGCGGCTGCCTACAGAATGACTCAACTCGTGTACTTTGAAATTTTTCCAGGTCCTTTTCAAGCAATGAGGCGTGAATCTGAGATCAAAAAGTGGCGCCGGGAGAAAAAGATTGCATTGATCGAGTCAGTGAACCCACATTGGGAGGATTTGGAAATTGGCGATGGTTCTGGGATTTCTCCCCCGCAACTGGCGGGGTCGAAATCACATCAGTCAAATTTTGAAACAGAGGTAAAGTAATGGCAAAAAAAATAATAGTCACCGGCGGTGCCGGCTTCATCGGAAGCAACTTCATTCTCAAGCAGATCAATGAAACAGCGAACGAGATCTTGAATCTAGATAAATTAACCTACGCCGGGAATCTGGATAACCTCGCTTCTGTTGCGGATCATGCCCGCTATCAATTTGTGGAAGGCGATATTACCGACAAAGAGCTGGTTCAGAGTCTGGTTCAGGGTTTTCAACCCGATGGTATCGTCCATTTTGCAGCCGAGTCCCACGTGGACCGCTCCATTGATGGACCCATGCCTTTCATCATGACCAATGTGGTGGGAACGGCCAATTTACTGGATGTGACCTACCGCTACTGGAAAGATCTGGAAGTAGCTCGCAAAGCAGATTTCCGCTTCCTGCATGTCTCCACAGATGAGGTCTTCGGGTCCCTGGGAATGGATGATGTGTTTAAAATTGATACGCCTTACGACCCCAGCTCACCCTATTCAGCCTCAAAGGCTGGCTCCGATCATCTGGTCCGAGCCTGGGGGCGCACCTTTGATTTCCCGGTGCTTATCACCAACTGCACCAACAACTACGGTCCCTTTCAATTTCCTGAAAAGCTGATCCCGCTGGTGACCATCAACGCCCTGGCAGGCAAAGAACTGCCCATCTACGGAACCGGTGAGAATATCAGGGACTGGCTCCATGTGGAAGATCACTGTGATGCCATCTATTCGGTTTTCAGGGATGGTAAGGTGGGGGACACCTACCTGGTCGGTGGTGAAGAAGAAGTCACCAATTTGCGGGTGGTCCAAACCATCTGTGATGTGCTGGATGAGATCAGACCCACTGCCTCGGGAAAAAGTTACCGGGAGCAGATCACCTTTGTGGCTGATAGACCGGGCCATGACCTGCGGTATGCCATGGACATCAGCAAGATCCGAGATGAACTTGGCTGGCGTCCCAGTAAGGATTTTGCGGCTGGTTTAAAGCACACCATTGAATGGTACCTGGCCAACGAGCCTTGGTGGCGGAAGCTGCAGGAAAAGAAGATCTATGAGCAACAAAGGCTAGGTACTAAATAGTAGTAATTGACAGGGTGGCTGCCCATAAGGGAATTGTGCAAAGCAAGAATCAGGATTGACACTATTTCGAGCCCTGCAAGACGCAGGGGCGAGAAAACCCAGAATTATAGCAAAGCATAACACAGCGATCACATACATGAATCGAGTCAAAGCAGCTAAATCAGGGACAGCACGAAACGAGCAATTACTTTGAGATTTCTCCCCCGCAACTGGCGGGGTCGAAATTAGATTATTACGGCTTTGAAATTGGCTACCTTGTTGGCATGAACTTATGAATACTGAACATGAAATTGGGAGATTAAAATGAAGGGCATCATACTAGCAGGCGGTTCAGGAACACGTCTACACCCCCTGACCAGAGTGGTTTCTAAACAGCTGCTCCCCATCTACAATAAACCGATGATCTACTATCCCTTGTCCACCTTACTGTATGCCGGGATCACAGAGATTCTGATCATCTCAACGCCAACGGACCTGCCACGCTTTGAGGATCTGTTGGGTGATGGCAGCAAAATTGGCGCAAAACTGTCCTATAAGGTTCAACCCAGTCCCGATGGCCTGGCTCAGGCCTTTATTCTGGGTGAAGAATTTATAGGGGATGATGATGTCTGCCTTATTCTCGGTGATAATATCTTTTTTGGGCACGGTCTGATCCGTATGCTGAAAGAAAGCACGCAGATCGTGGAGGAGCAAAAGGAAGCCGTTGTCTTTGGTTATCACGTGGAAGATCCCCAGCGCTACGGTGTGGTCGATTTTGATGAGAATGGAATGGCCCTGTCCATTGAGGAGAAACCGGAGCAGCCAAAAAGTAAATATGCTGTGGTCGGCCTGTATTTTTATCCCAATTCCGTCGTGGATGTAGCGAAAAAGTTAAAGCCATCTCCTCGTGGTGAGTTGGAGATCACCGATGTAAATAAGATTTACCTGAACCAGAAATCCTTGAATGTGCAGATCATGCGCCGGGGCTTCGCCTGGCTGGATACGGGCACTTTTGACTCATTATTGGAAGCGTCCCAGTTCGTCCAGACCCTGGAAAAACGCCAGGGGCTCCAGATCGCTGACATTGAGAATATCCTAGAAGATTAATACCCCCTCGCAACGGCGCCCGCCTGCGTATAACTCTGTGCGGGCAGGCAGAGGCGCAAGAGTGTCAAGTAATATTGGATTGATAGGAGATAATCGCAAAAAAGAGCTACTGATAACACAATTTCGAGCCCCGCATTATGCGAGGCGAGAAAACCCAATACCATGACAAGTCAGCGAACTTATTTTACATACATCCTCTCGAACAAAAATCGACGCCTATATGTTGGCATGACCAACGACATGAACAGAAGATTGACAGAGCACAGGACTGACAAAAAAGGGTTTGCCGCTGCCTACAAGATGACCAAACTGGTATACTACGAAACGTTTCCAAGTCCGAATGGTGCCTTGAGGAGAGAGTCTGAGATAAAGAAGTGGCGAAGAGAGAAAAAGATTACATTGATCGAGTCTGTAAACCCGAATTGGGAAGAGTTAGTGGTTGAGGACGGTAGCGGGATTTCTCCCCCGCCACTGGCGGGGTCGAAATTAAGTAATGAGAATTAGGAAACCATCCAATGAAATTTAAAGTCACCCCGCAATCCATTCCAGATGTCCTGCTCATCGAGCCCACAGTGTTTGAAGATGAGCGTGGATACTTCAAGGAATGCTATCAGCAACAAGATTTTGAAACCTTCCTCCCCGGTGTGCGCTTTGTGCAGGAAAATGAATCAAAGTCCTCAAAAGGCGTCCTGCGCGGTTTACATTTTCAAAAAGAGCCTCACGGTCAAGCCAAGCTTATTCGCGTGGTTCAAGGAAAGATTTGGGATGTGGCGGTAGATATACGCCGAGATTCACCTACTTTTAAATCGTTTGTTGGTGTAGAACTATCGGCTGAGAACCATGCGCAGTTATTTATTCCTAAAGGGTTTGCTCATGGTTTTATCGTATTGAGTGATTCAGCCATAATTCAGTATAAAACTGATGAATATTATCACTCCGAATCTGATACAGGCATACAGGCTTTTGATCAGGTGCTAAGTATTCCCTGGCCCCTTGAAAGGTCCAAATGTATACTCTCGGAGAAGGATTCTAACTTGCCTTTGTTAAAAGAAATAAGGATTTGATTGCCCCTCGCAACGACCCAAAGTCGCAGAGGCAAGTGTATTAACAATGAAAAAAATAAACGATCTTAGCGTCGTAGCGGCTTGGCGAGAGGAAAGATAGATAATTTCAAAAAAGG
The DNA here is from genome assembly GCA_021734255.1 of Fidelibacterota bacterium. Classification (GTDB taxonomy): domain Bacteria; phylum Fidelibacterota; class UBA8477; order UBA8477; family JABMPR01; genus JABMPR01. The sequence goes on from JAIPJM010000004.1 coordinate 129,660, forward strand.
TGTAAAAATTGTCGAATAACATCACTTTTCACGATCAGTCCGTATCATTAGAGCAGAGAGAAGCCCATAATGGTCACAAGTCAGCGGTTCTCTGGTTCACCGGATTGTCCGGCTCGGGTAAATCAAGCCTGGCCATGGCCCTGCAGCATGAACTTTTCGAAAAGAATTACCAGGTCACCGTCCTGGACGGCGATAATGTTCGCCACGGTCTAAACGCTGGTCTGGGTTTCACGGCAGAGGATCGCATTGAGAATCTGCGGCGTGTTTCTGAAGTATCCAAATTATTTGCTGAATCTGGGTTTATTGCCCTGACCTCTTTTATTTCTCCCTACGAACAGGAAAGGCTGAATGCTAGAAAGATCGTAGAGCCCTTGAGTTTTTATGAGATCTATGTGGAAGTTGACCTGGCTGTGGCTGAGGAAAGAGATCCCAAGGGTCTTTATAAGAAAGCCAGGGCAGGGGAGATCAAGAATTTCACCGGCCTGGATGCACCTTATGAAGCACCTGTCAATCCTGACCTGCTCATCAAGAACCAGGGCCAGGACATTGAAGCAGGTGTGGCTCAGCTTATGACCTTCCTAAAGGAAAAGGGGATAATCCCCAACTAAGCACAGTTTACATTCTAGTCTTTCTGAACGGACACTGAGCGTCATCCTGAGGTCGAAGTGAAGTTGAAGAATCTCGGACTTCAGCCAACTAGCCATCATCAGAGATTCTTCGTTCTTTCAGTCCTCAGAAAGACTAACCTTTATTGTCTTCGCGATCCCGGCAGGCTTCGTCGCTGCCCTATTCGCAAAGACATGTAGGCATTGTCATTCTGACCCTGAGCTTGACCATTAGACTTGCCCAATGGAAAAGTTGAGAGCTAATATGTTCAGAGAAATGGAAGATCCACACATTGCACTGGAGTTGAATAAGTCTATGAGCTTGTCATGGCACAAAGCCAATCCTTCGATTAAGAC
>JAIPJM010000005.1 GCA_021734255.1 Fidelibacterota bacterium
AATACCGGGGTTGGGTCTGAATCGCGAAGAAGGTTCTTCCTTGAGGAGCCTTAGACTTATTCAACCCCGGGCAATATCTGATCATCTTCACCTTATCAATTTATTCAGTTTTTTGTGCTTTCTAGTCTAATGGAGGAGCATAGCGACGAAGCCTGCCACGACGAAGCTTTAGCGCAGGCGGGCAATCTCCAACCTGATTTCACGGCAAGATAGTGGAGATCGCCACGTTCGCTTTCCCCACGCCCCTAGCGTGTGAAGCTTCACACGCGAAGACGATAGGTGAAAATTCGCTGACTATGTAAAAAGCCCTGGCAGGTGCCAGGGCTTGATGTAGTTCTATGAATTTCTGTTTAGCTTAACACTTGGAATACCCACAGTTGTGGCAGAGTAGACAGCCACCTTCATGGGCGATAGTGGAGCCACACTCAGGGCAGGTACTCATGGTTTTTGAACCGGTTCCATTGCCCGATTCAACCATGTTGAAATGAGCGCCACTATTTGCTTCGTCAGCATCGCTTTCCACAACGGTACGGATCTGCTCAGCAGAGGCTTTTGAGTTGAATTCAGCCATGTGCTGTTCCAGAGCTTTACCAATGGCATCTGGGGTTGAAAGGATGAGTTGACCATTTTCCCAGACAGGATTCGGTCCGCTGATCCCCTTCAGCTGCTTGATGATCTCGGTAACATCCATCCCACTGCGCAATGAAAGCGAAATGAGCCGGCTGATAGCTTCGGCCTGAGCAGCGGCGTTTCCACCAGCTTTTCCAATGGTGGTAAAGATCTCACATAATCCATCCTCATCATGATTGATGGTGATATAGAGTGTACCCTCACCGGTGCGAATACGATGGGTAACACCAAAGGTGTCCTTGGGCCTGAGTCTTGGATGCAGCATGGGTGCCTGAACGCTGACTGCCTCTGCAGCTTCAACTTCCTTGCTCTCTTCTGCTTTTTCATTATTCACCAGGATACCATCTCGGCTACCTTCACGATAAACAGTGATTCCTTTCAGCCCAGCTTTGTAGGCTGCCCGATAAATATCTGCTACTGTTTCTACTGCAACATCTTCAGGTAGATTGACTGTTGAGCTGATGGAGGCGTCGATGTATTTCTGGATAACACCCTGCATCTTGACCCTGAAGTAGGGGTCGATATCGTGGGCGGTAATGACATAATCCGGCAGGTTTTCATCTCCACCAAACCTGTTCAACACGCTGGGATGGACCACCTTATATTCATCAAACTCCTCACCATAGGTGTCATTCTTTTTCACACGACGCTTATAGCTGATATTAAAAATGGGTTCAATGCCGGAACTGACCTGGGCCACGATAGCTCCTGATCCTGTTGGCGCCACCGTGAGGATCGTAGAATTACGCACACCGTTGGCTTCGATCTCTTTCTGAATATCTTCAGGAAGATTCTGGGCAAATTTGCTCTTGCTATACCCTGCCCAATCAAAATTCGGGAACGCGCCCTTCTCTTTCGCCAGTTCGATGGAAGTCTTGTAGGCCGTGGATGAAAGCTCCTGCATGACTTCTTCAACAGCTTCTAAGGCGTCATCTGTATCATACTTGATACCTCTGAGCATGAGCATATCTGCCAGGCCTAGAATGCCCAGACCAACACGACGGTCCTTGAGAGCATTGTTCTTCTGGTCTTCAAGCGCATGCCTGTCTGCATTGTAATCAATGACATTATCCAGGTAACGAACACTGAGACGGATGGTATCCTTGAACTCGCCCCACTGGAAATCTCCATCAGTGTTGACAAAGCGTGCCAGATTGATGGCGCCCAGGTTGCAGGCACCGCCATCGGGGAGCGGTTGTTCGCCACAGGGATTGGTACTTACCAGGGGACTGCAGTATTCCGCATTGTGATAATCCACCATCGTGTCCCAAAAGATGATACCGGGTTCTGCACTGGCATGGGCAGCGGTGATTATCTTGTCCCACAGTTCACGGGCTGGCACAGTCTCATAGACTTTGTCATTCCAGCGAAGTTCGAAATCAGTATCCAGTTCAACCGCTTCCATGAATTCATGGGTGAGCAGAACAGAGATATTAGAATATTTGACCTTGCTCAGATCTCGTTTTACATCCACAAAATCAGCAATATCCGGGTGATCGACACGCAGGGTCTGCATGTTTGCGCCCCGTCGACCATGTTGAGCGATGGTGTTGGTGTTTTCGCTGAAGAGATTCATAAAACCCACTGGACCGCATGATTCACCACCTGTGCCATTGATGTTGGAACCCTTGGGACGCAGAACGGAGAGGTCATGTCCGCAACCTCCACCATACTTGTATGTCCGGGCTTCCTCGATGATAGCATCATATATGGACTGGATCGAATCAGTCTTGATGCCAACCACGTAGCAATTGTTCAGGGTAGTTTTGATGTCCTCACGACCGGCACCATGCATAATCCGTCCGCCAGGTACGAATCGAAAATCATGCAAGATGGTGTAAAATCTATCTTCCCATACTTCGGGTTTTTCTTCCAGCGCTGCCATGGCACGAGCCAGTCTCCGCCATAGGTCCTCAGGAGATTTTTCCTCGGGAGCCAGGTATTTATTCTGGAGCACGCTCTTCCCAAGATCATCCGTTCCGTAATAGCTATCAATATCAGAACCCTGGCGAGGTTTATCTTTATTAACGATGGCCTCGATCTGTAGGTCTTGATCGTGTATTGGTGGCTTTTCGTCGAAATCAAACGGAAATTGTATGGTTTCGGACATGTATATTTACTCCTCAGTAATTGTTTTGAAGTCGGTCGATCAACTTCTCATGCTATCAATAAAGTGGGAAAAATGTCAGCGAGAAGATCTCTACCTAATTGTTTCTTGACTGGTTTTAAGATTTTGTCCTGCGCGTGATGTTGGTCACGATTTACCAGCGTAATGAATATAGCGGAGACACATTTGAGGACAAGATAGAATTTTCAAAAAATACAAAATATTGAATGTTTTCTTTCTTAAGCTCTACATATTGTGGTATGAAGGGAGTCCTTGGTTCACAGAGATTTAGGGGGAATTGATCCAATTATACCACCGCTCTCAGGAGCAGATCATTGTTGAAAATTTCAGCCCTGGAGGAGAAGCGCCGCAAGTTGCACTTTGTCAGGCACCTTTTCTCAGTATAAGTGTCAGCCCGAACTGCAGGTGAAGGATTCGATCCACCGCTTAGCAATGAGTATCAAGATTCTTCGCTTCACTTTGTTTCTCTCCGCATGACAAGCAATGAAGGCAGCAATAGTGATCGATGATTTCAATCCAGCTCATTCTTGCCTTGTACTTTTGCCCCTGACACTGTTAATTTTAACAGTACTGAACTGCGGGTGTCGCATAGTGGTAGTGCCCCAGCTTCCCAAGCTGGAGGGGAGGGTTCGATTCCCTTCACCCGCTCAAATACACATGAGAACTCCCTGTAGTCCTGACACGCCTACCATCATCAGGAATACCTGGAAAAGCACTACAGAGGGCAAGACTTATCGGAAATACCAAACAGCCGTCACGAGAAGATCTACGTGCAGTAGAGCTTAACTACCAGCAGATCATTGATCATGCCTGCGAAGGGGTCCTTATCCATGTCGATGATAATATTCGCTATGTAAATCAGCGGATGGCCTCCATGTTAGGACATGAGAACCCGGTTGACCTGCTTGATTCAGCCGTCTCTGATCTGGTGCACGAGTCCAGAAGAGGTATCTCACATGACCTTGAAATCAGCATGCTGAATGAAAATGAAGGTCTCACATCCATAGAGGAGGTCTATATCAGGAAAGATGGATCGCCCATCTCAGTTGAGATCTCAGTATACCCCATCATCTTCCGAGAAGAAAATGCCGTCCAGATCATTGCCCGAGATATCACGGAAAGAAAAAAGGTAGAGGCGGAGATCTGGGAATACCAGAACATGCTGAAGCGGGTGGCTTCAGATCTTATCCTGGCAGAAGAAAGCGAGAGACGAAAACTGGCCATCGTCCTCCATGATCAGTTGGGCCAGAGTCTCGCCATGGCTAAGATCAAGATCAGCGGCCTGATGAGCACGCTGGATGGTGTGGAGCAACAAGACAAATTGAAGGCTATTGAAGCTGACATCAGTGCTGCGGTCAAACAGACACGCTCACTGACCAATGACCTGAGCCCACCTGTGCTTCACGAATTGGGTCTCATTGTAGCTATTCGCTGGCGACTTGATAAATTCATGAACGAGACGGGGATATCTACAAAGTACGATCATAATGTGGATACTGTGACCCTGCGGGATGAGCAGTCAATTATTTTATTCGGGTCCGCAGATGAGATCCTGAACAATATAGTCAAGCATGCGAATGCCGGCCAGGTGAACGTTATGGTGGATGTCCAGTCCTCCAGCCTGATCCTTATGATAAGTGATGACGGCCAGGGCTTTGATCTCTCGATCCTAAACCCTGAAAACCGCCGGAACGATTCATTTGGATTGTTTAGTATTAAAGAGCGATTAGAATATCTCGGTGGTGTGCTGGATGTTCAGTCCCAACCAAAGCAGGGTACTCGGGTGATCCTGAGTATTCCCATATCTTCAGGCGGTGCATAATGGCAGTAAGGATCATATTAGCTGACGACCATACTCTCTTCAGGGAAGGACTGCTCACGATCCTGAATGCGGAGCTGGAATTTAAGGTTGTGGCTCAAGCGGACAATGGTCGGGATGTAGTAAAATTACTCCGTAAGCATGAAGTGGATGTGATCATCATGGACATTGCCATGCCGGAACTGAACGGAATTGAAGCGACCCGGCAGATCACGAAGGATTACCCGGAGGTCAAGATCGTAGCACTTTCCATGCACTCAGACAGTCACTTTGTAACGGGAATGCTGAAAGCGGGAGCCAAGGGGTATCTGTTAAAAGACTGCGCAGGTGTGGAGCTGATCAAAGCCATTCGCGAAGTGTTGTTGGACAGGTTCTATATCAGTGAAGAGATTTCCACCACCGTTCTACAGGACTATGTCGGAAAACTATCCGATGAAGATGAGGACGCCCCGGAATTATCAGGCCGTGAGATCGAAGTGCTCCAGCTGATCGCCGAAGGGAAACCAACCCAGGAGATCGCAGACACACTCTTTATCAGCATCAAGACAGTAGAAGCCCACCGCGCCAAGATCAAATCCAAGCTGAAGCTGAATTCCATACCGGAATTGACCAAATATGCCATACGGAAAGGGATCACCTCCCTTGAGTAGGAACCCTGGAATATCACCCAAAACCAGCCGACCATGGATCATTCTCGTCCCGGAACGGGAAAGCAGTTTGTTATTGGTTCATGCCTAAGTAGATTTCTGTGCTATGGGAATTCTTACCGTAAAAAATCTCGTTTTCTATGGATATCATGGTGTGCAGGATTACGAAAAGGAGCTGGGGGGACGCTTCGAAGTTGATGTGAAGATCAACTATCCCTTTATGCGCTGCTCTACGGATGACACACTCCATGAGGCCGTTGATTATCAGCAGGTCTATGCTGTGGTCAAAGACATGGTAACGACGCGGAAATATCACCTCATTGAAACTCTGGCAGATCACATTGCTGATGCACTGGCTGAGCAATTCGATGTGGATGAGGTTACCATCGTTCTCCGCAAACGTAAGGTCCCCATCAACGCCGTACTCGATTACGTGCAAGTGGAGGTCACCCGACAGGGAACCAATCAATGAGGACAGCGCTTATCAGTATAGGTTCCAACCAGAACGACCCTCAGCAGCAAGTGGTTAAGGCCTTTGAGGCTCTGCAAGACATGTTCGGCTCCATTACCATCAGCAGCCTCTATGAGACGCAACCGGTTGGAATGAATTCCGATGCACCCTTTATCAATGCCGCTGCAGTCATTCAAACTGAAATGACGGCAACAGATTTACTGGATCGATTATTGCGTTTGGAACGTGAATCGGGACGCCTGCGTGACAAAGCAGCTGGTTACCAATCCCGACCCCTGGACCTGGATATCATACTTATGGATGATGCAATTATTGAAGATGGAGTACAGATCCCCCATCCCCGTTTCAGAGAACGTCGGTTCGTCCTTGAACCTTCAGCGGAGATCGCCTCCAGAATGACAGATCCAGTTACTGGTCAGTCGATATTAGAATTATTAAATACCTGTGCAGACCCAAACTGGGTCAAGAAAATCGAAGCAGCGTTGGAAGTCATTTGAATAACATTTACCACATAGCCATCGAAGGGGTCATTGGTGTGGGCAAAACCAGTCTGGCTGAGCGTCTGGCCCGCAAACTGGATGCCCGGCTTGTGCTGGAAGAATTTGAGGAAAATCCCTTTCTGGGGTCCTTCTATGATGATCGCAAACGCTACGCCTTCCAGACCCAGCTATTTTTCCTTCTCAGTCGCTACCGTCAGTTTCAGGATCTGAAACAGACCGATCTATTTTCAAAGCTCCTGGTAACTGATTACATGTTCCAGAAGGATAGACTCTTCGCCTACCTGAACCTGGATGAGAATGAGATGGGTCTTTATGACAGGATCGCCGGGATGATGGAGGAGACCACGAGTCACCCCGATCTGGTGATCTATCTGCAGGCGGATACGGATCGATTGTTATACAATATACGCAAGCGGGGCCGCGATTTTGAATCTGCCATCAATGCTGATTACATTGCAGCGCTGAATCAGGTGTATAATGAGTACTTTTTCAGGTACAAGGCATCGCCACTGTTGATTATCAACGCCACTGATATTGATTTTGTCAATGATGAAGACGACCTGAAAGACCTCCTGGCCACTATCAGACAGCCCATTGAGGGTACAAAATTCTATAACCCGATAAAACGATAATATGCGCTACCTCGTCTTGTTCATTCTGGCTTACTTCGCCTACAAAGGTGTCAAAAGATTCTTTGCCAATTTTCAGATCGTTGATAAGGACTCGGACCAGATCGGTGGGGTCAATTCCGACGCCAACCATGGTCTCCATGTCAATGAAGATGATATTGAAGATGCAGAGTTCAAGGATCTGGAGTAAAACTCCCCAAATTTTGATCACCACCAGGTGAAAAATAGCCACCGGGTGGTGTGACTTTCCCTGCTTGCCACAGGGCAGCCTTTATCTTATAATTCAGGCCGTGAAGAATGATAATAACAAGCAGGTCTTTAATCATTCGCTGGCGATTCCGTCAGATTTCAAAGAAATAGATAAGGTGCAGGATTTTGCTCGCAATGTGTTGAGCTCATGTGATTATCCTAATGAGACCCAGCAGGATATCATCCTGGCTCTCCAGGAGGGTGTGAATAATGCCATCAAGCATGGCAACGGCAGTCTACCTGATCAGGAAGTTTCCATCAACATGACCGTTTATGATTCACACCTGGAATTAAGAATTCGAGATAATGGATTAGGTTTCGATCGTGATCAGCTCAAGGATCCAACCAACCCGGAGGAGCGAATGCGCTGTAACGGTCGGGGATTATTGTTCATAGAGAACTACATGGATGAGATCTGTTTTGTACGTAACGCAGGTTATCACGAATTGAAAATGATCCGTTATCGATGAAACTCACCACGTTTTCTTTATTGATCATATTGCTTTTCATTGGCCAGGTATTGGCTGAAGACAAAGCTGAATTGAGGTACAATACCGCTGGTGTGGATATGGAGATCCTGAGCTACGGTGGTAGTCTTGGTGGATTCTGGGCCTACCATGCCAAACCCGGTATAGCAGTTGATGCAGAAGCTGACTGGAGCCTGGTCGAATCCAAGGACACCTTTTCCTACTTGAATTACTATGGACAACCCGTTTCGGTGAATAGTCGCAATTTGAGTTTTGTGAAACTGTTGCTCGGCGTGAACTGGTTTCCGTTCCTGGAAACGATGCACTCCTCAGTGCAGGTCGGTGGCTTTGCATCTGCAGGACCCCTGCTTTCATTGAACACAGCAGATGATGAGGGATTCCTTGATCGCTGGCAGGAAGTGGAGACTGATCTGACGCCCATGGTCAGAGCTGGTGTGAACCTCCGGATCCTCACAGGGAATGGGTCATTCTATATTTTCAAAATTGGTTACGACTACGCCAGATTCGACCATGTGATCGATAGTCGTCAGACCTACCAGGGGCTCTTCTTTCAGGCTGGTATGGAGTTCCTTAATAAGTGATATCCGGGGAACAGGTTTATCTGCCTGAACTTGATCAGGGGCAGGAGCATATCTCCATTACAGACAGGGAATACCACCACCTTATCAAGGTGCGTCGCTTTGTTGTTGGAGATGCGATCTGGGCAGTGAACGGGAAAGGATTAGCAGCTTTTTGTCGGATCGAAGCGATCTCAAATGATTCGGCTGAGCTGGGTATCAGTAAAATTGAGTCACACAGAGGGGAGCTGCCCCGCCATTTGACCCTGGCCATTGCTAACCTGAAGGGTGATCATCTGGACCTGGTCGTGGAAAAAGCCACAGAATTAGGTGTCCATGAGATCATTCCTTTGATGACTGATCGCACGATAAAGAAGGGCTTGAAACAGGAACGTTTGAAGCGTATTGCTGTGTCTGCGATGAAGCAGAGCCGGCGGTCTCGACTCCCTGCTATCCATCCCTTGACTTCATTTCAGGAAATGGTGTCGAGCAGGCAGGATGCATACCATCTATTCTGCCACGCTGATGAGAGCAGTGTTGAGTTAACAGTGAATAAAGAATTGAAAAAACAAAGAAATTTGACTGTTCTGATTGGTCCTGAAGGTGATTGGTCAAAGGATGAAATTGATTTAGCATCCAATTCAGACTATACTTTCACGGGTCTGGGACCCAGACGCTTGCGCGCCGAAACAGCGGCAATTCATGCTGTTGGTTTATTGTCAGCACTACTTCAGGATCCCGCATAACCCCGGATAGGAGAAAACATGTCACAAGATTGTATTTTCTGTAAGATCATCAATGGAGATATTCCTGCAGATGTATTATACCAGGATGATGATGTTCTGGCATTCAATGATATCAGCCCTCAGGCACCAACCCACATACTTGTGATACCCAAGAACCATATCAGTGGTCCTGAAGCGCTGGGTGAGTCGGATGAAACCCTTGTCGGAAAACTGGTTCGGGTTGGAACAGACCTGGCAAAAGAGCGGGGCCTGACAGATGGTTATCGACTGGTAATGAATAATGGAGAACGCGCAGGACAAACGGTGTTCCATCTTCACATGCATGTGCTCGGTGGCAGAACCATGACCTGGCCTCCAGGCTAAAGCCACCTGTAAGTAGTACTGATACTAGAAAAGAAATAAATGTATATATCCGATCTCGAAATCAAGGGTTTTAAGTCGTTCGCAGAACCCACCAAGATGAAATTTGCTGAAGGATTGACCTGTATTGTCGGTCCGAATGGCTGTGGGAAGACGAATGTGGTTGATGCCATTCGTTGGGTTATTGGTGAACAGAAATCATCGGTCCTCCGATCTCAGTCCATGCAGGACGTCATTTTCAGCGGTACGACCACACGCAAACAGTTGAATTATGCCGAAGTATCACTGACCATCCATAATGATAAGGGACTTCTACCAGTTGAATATACCGACGTTGAGATCACCCGCCGGGTCTTCCGTGATGGGGTAAGTGAATTCTACATTAATAAGAATGCCTGTCGTCTCAAGGATATTCATGAACTATTTGTCGATACGGGTATGGGGTCAGATGCCTATTCAGTGATCGAGCTGAAAATGGTAGAGTCCATCCTCAGTGATAATAAAGAAGAACGACGACGACTGATCGAGGAAGCCTCTGGGATAAACAAATATAAGCAGCAGCGGCGCTTGTCCATGCGTCGACTTGATTCCACCGAGAATGATCTGGATCGAGTAAGCGACATCATCGCCGAGGTGGAGAAGAATGTCGGTAGTTTGAGGCGGCAGCTGGCTAAATACAAAAGATTTGACCGCGTTCAGAATCAACTCAAAGATGATGAGATCGCTCTGGCTGTTTTCCAGACCCTTCAAGTGATGGAGCAGCTTGTGCCTATCCAGAAAGAGATCGCACAGATCGGGGATGGATATGGTGCCAGCGGAGAAGAAGTTAACATTGAAGAGAAGCGGGTGGAGGAAGCCAAAGAACAATTGGCCGTCATCGAGACTGAATTTCAGCAGCAGCAGAAAAAAGTTAACGATCAAAATGACATTCGAGTGGGGATTGAACAGCGCCTCCTGAGAGCAGAAGAAAAGATCAATGCCGCAAATGCAGCTCTGGATCGGATCAAGCTTGAGCTCAAAACACTGATCGAGAGAAAAGAATCTTCCCACGAATTGAAAGCCAACCTGCAAAATCAGATCGCCCATCTCCAACCCAGGATCGAAGAAGCCAAAGAGAAGGATGATGTCCTGAAACAGGCCTTCGAGAAAGCGGTGGAGCAGTACCGAGAAGCCAAATCGGACCTGGATGCCAAAAATCAGATATTGCTGGATCTGATCAATCAACTCAGCGATGTGAACCAGCAGAAAAGCCACCAGGAAGCTGCATTGAATCAGTATGAAAAGAGCCTGGAGCACTTGACGACCAAGAAGACCCGCTTGATCGACTCTAAGAATGAATATCAGCAGGAACTGGATCTGGTCGGGAATGATTACTCTGATGCAGAGAAGCATTATGCCGAGCTGGACAAAAAAGTGGGTGAGCTGGAAGTTGAATTCCAGAAAACACAAGAACAGCTCAATGAGACTCGGGAAGCTTTGGCAAATAAGCGGGGGCGTCGCGTCAGTGTTGAGAATCAACTCGGTTTCTTCGAAGAATTGCTGGAGTCAGGCGAAGGGTATTCCCGCGGTGTGCGAGCATTGCTGGAAACAGACCCAAAAAAACTGGGCATTCTAGGTACAGTAGCTGATCTCATCACGGTTGATGAGCAGTATGAAGCAGCCATTCAGACTGCACTGGGCTCACTGGCTGAAGCACTGGTCACCAAGGATCGGAAGTCAGCCTACAAAGCCATCTCAGCTTTGCGGGAGGAACAATCGGGTACAGCAACCTTCCTGCCTCTGGATCCCCTGGGAAAATCAAAGCAGAATTCAGCAGCACTGCTTAAAGGAGATCATGTGATCGGTCCTGTATTGGATCATGTAACACCTGGTAGCGGTTATGAAGGACTGGCAAATCTCCTGCTGGGCGATGTTGTGCTGGTTACAGATGAATTTACCCCGGACTGGGGGACCATGACTGGCCGCGCTGTCAGTCTGAACGGTACTATGTACGATCCAACAGGCGCCATCATTGGTGGTGCTGGTGGTGAAGGAGCGGACACGCTCATTGGTCGCAAGGATCGGGTTCAGCGCTTGAGAAAACAGTACACCACATTGATAGATGAGATCGAAGCATTGAGTGCATCGATCGAGAAATTCCATGCCCAGGCTGGGAATCTTGAAAGAGAGATCCGAACGGCCAAGACCTCCCGGGATGATCAGCGCCAGATCCTGCTGGAAGTTGAGCGCAAAAACTCGAGAGCCCAGTATGGCATCAACTCTACAGAGGCAGATGCAAAAGGGGTGGATCAGGAGATCACGGACATTCAGCAGGCCATTGAGGATGCAAAAGCCAAGATCAGCAAAACTGCACCCCAGATGGAAAAGATCCAGGCTGAGCGAAAAACCCAGGAGGCCGAACTCCACGCTATGGAATCAGCGCTACAGGTCCTGCTTAATGAGCGCGACCAGGCCAGTGAGTCCGCTCAAGCCAGCCGCCTGGAGCATGTGAACCTGACCAGTGAATTACGAAACCTGGAAACCCGTCTGAATAGCATCAATGAAACCATCACTGATATCAGATCCAGACAGGAAACCCTTGAGAGTGAAAAAGTGCTTCAGGCTGAGACACTGTCATCTAACCAGATCATTCTGGATGAGCAGAATAAGGCCTTGGTCTCAGTCAAAACAGTTCTTGAGCGAGAAGCTGAGATCCTGGCTGATATTTCTGATAAGGTACAGATCAAACGATCTGCCTTGAATGAATTTGAAATTCGATTGCGGGATCATCATCATCAACGGGAAGCTGCCGCCGAAAAATTGAGAGAACTTTCGGTGCGGGCCACGAATTTTGAGGCTCAGAAATCCCACATCGCTGACCGGATCCAGGAGAAATACCAGACCGACCTTCCCCTCGACCTGGATATGGTTGAATTTGACCTGGAGCAGATCGAGAAACGCATTAAGCGCAGTCAGCGCTTCATTGAGAATCTGGGACCCATCAATATGGGTGTCCAGGATGAATTTGATGCAGAACAGGGACGCTTGAATTTTCTCAAGGAACAGGAAGCTGACCTTGTGGAAGCCAAAACCAGTTTGCTGGAGACGATCTCCAAGTTGGATCGCATCGCCAGAAGGCAGTTCCGTGAGACTTTTGGCTTGATCCAGGAGCACTTTAAAGGCACATTTTCCATGCTTTTCGATGGGGGAGATGCAAATCTTATGCTGGAAGACCCTGATGACCTGCTTGAAAGTGATATTATCATCAAGGCGACACCGCGAGGGAAGAAGACCCAGAATTTGAAAATGTTATCAGCCGGAGAGAAAGCACTCACAGCAATTGCCTTGCTCTTCGCGATCTATCAAGTAAAACCCAGTCCGTATTGTGTGCTGGATGAGATCGATGCCCCACTTGATGATCGAAACATACGTAAGTATACGAAAATGCTGGAGCATTTTACGACACACACACAATTCATTGTTATTACCCATAACAAACTGACCATGGAAGCAGCCAAGTATCTATACGGGGTGACCATGGAAGAGGAAGGAGTGTCTCGCCTTGTTTCAGTACAATTCAATTAAGTTTGTTGCGGTTCTGACCATTTTAACGGCAGGTATCTGTGCCGCAGGTGATTATGAGGATGTTGATCTGGGGGTCTCCCTGGACTATTCAAGATTTTCAATAGAGGGCGGTGTCTATCTGGATGTTTACCTCCTGGTACCACAAGCCAATATGACCTTTGCCAAGACCTCAGATGGTCTGGCTGCAAACGTCATCTTTCAGGCAGCTCTGCTCCAGGGAGATGTGGTGCCCTATGAGCCGGATCGTTGGCAACGCATTTTCAGAGTGAAGGATCAGGATGTGGTCGCAAAGCTTGGATTTTCTCCTGATATAACCAAGTTTTTTGTGCAAGAAGGTGAATATACCCTGCAAGTAGATATCCTGGATGCGAATTCAAATCGCCGCCAGAGAATTAGACGGCCAGTTAGTTTGAAAAACTTTCCAGAGGGTGAGCTGAGTTTTTCAGATATTACCCTGGCTTCAAAGATCGAGAAAGCCAAGCAGGAAAACGAGTTCACCAAATACGGTCACGATGTCCTGCCAAATGCAGAACGTACCTTCACCTCACTGCTCCCGGTCCTGTATTATTTCTTCGAAGTTTATGGACTTTCGGATGGAGGCAAATATGAAGTCTCCACAGTGATCAAGAACTTGTCAGATAAGATTGTAAAAGAATTGCCAGTCAGGCCCAAGCAATCCCCGGGAACCTCTGCCGTAGAATGGGGCGGGATCAATACATCCGGACTTAAAAATGGCATCTATTCCCTGGTGGTCACTGTGACGGATCTGGGATCAGGCACGAGTGTCACTCATGATAAGACCTTTTATATTGTCAAACCAATTGTCGCTGGCGAATCCATGGCAGAAGCGAATGAGTACACCGATGTGACCGAAGACGATCTCGATAAGATCTTTGAAATGGTCAATGTGGTGATGACTGCCAATGAGAAACGATTGTATAAGAAATCAAATCCTGAGGGAAAGCGGAAGACCCTCGTCGCCTTCTGGCAGCGCAAGGACCCTGATAGTTCAACGCCTGTCAATGAATTCAAACAAGAATTCTATCGCCGGGTCCAACTGGCCAATGCGGAGTTTGGAAAGGGAAATACAGAGGGGTGGAAGACTGACCGCGGCAGGGTTCTGATCCAGTACGGCCCACCGAGCAATATCGAGAAAAGCCTGATGAGTATTGGACAGCGGCCCTGGGAGGGTTGGTACTACTATGATATGGAAGGTGGAGTGGAATTCATCTTCGTTGATCGTTCAGGATTTGGGCGCTTTGACCTGGTGCACTCCACGGCACGTAGCGAATTAGAAGACCAGAATTGGTCCAGGTTCCTGAATTCACGAGATTAGGCTGAACCATTGAGAGTACGTGCAGGCATAGATATTGGGGGAACGAAGGTGCGTATTGGTATCATCGATGATGATGCTGTGATTTTGCAGTTGGCAGATAAAATAGCTGTCTCCGGGTTCTCGAACGGTGGAGAAATGGTTGCCGCGGTTTCGAAGCAGATCAGATCCATCTTATCTCAAAACCCCGAATTTGAATTAGCCGGTGTTGGAATTGGTGCGCCAGGTCCCCTGAATGCAGATTTCACTGAAGTGCTGGATACGCCGAACACTCCCATCATTCAAAATTTTCCACTCGTGGCGGAGTTCAAGAAACATTTTGATTGCCCGGTTCTGATGAACAATGATGCCAATGTGTTCGTGCTGGGCGAGGCCAATGGTGGCGCAGGCAAGGGTGAATCCTTCGTTTACGGGATCACACTGGGAACTGGTTATGGTCACGGATTTGTCTGGGATGGCAAAATACTGAGCGGCGCACATGGCACCGCTACTGAATACGGCCTCGCCCCTTACAATGATGGCACCTTTGAAACCTACGCCTCAGGACCGGCTCTTGAACGGAATTATCAGAACATCGCTGGACAGGAAAAACCAGGGATTGAGATCTTTGAATTGGCACAGGCAGGTGATCCACATGCCCTGTCTGCCTGGAGTCTACTCGGCAGGTCGGTGGGCCATTCCCTGGTGTATGTAAACCACCTCCTGGATCCCGGTATCATTGTTGTCGGTGGATCACTGGCAGCCGGATTCGATTTCTTTATTCAATCTTTGAGAGAGGTGGTGGATGCTCATCTCTTCCCAAATCAGCAGGGGAATTTGAAGATCGTTCCTGCTGAGCTCGGCGATGCTGCGCCTGTGATCGGTGCTGCATCACTCATACCTATTCGCTAACCTATTCATATAATTGAGATCACGCCACGCGATAACGCGTGTGACTCTGATGGTTTATTGGACCTTCATCCGATGAATGGTATCAATCCAAATGAATAGAGGTGCCTATGCGATCCTTGAGAGCTACTCTCGCTACTCACTCAAAAATTGTCGTCGACCTGGTGTTCCCACCGCTCTGCTTGATATGTGGTAAGCGAATGCAGGATGAAGCCTACCTGTGTAAAAACTGTCTTGATGGCTTCGTTCTGAGAGAAAACCCGGTGGACAAATTCTCAATTTCAGGAGAGGTCTATATTACAACGACCTGGGCTTTGTTTGACTTTGATGCGAATTTTCAAAGTCTGATCCACCATCTGAAATATTCTAGAAAGCGCAAGCCGATCATCAGAACCCTGGACTACTATGAATCACAGATCATGGATCTGATTCTGCACCCAACATATGATTATGTTGTTCCAGTTCCGCTTCACCCGAGGAAGCAAAGGGAGCGGGGTTATAATCAGACCCAGGTGGTCTGTGAATGGTTCGCCCCCCGAATGAAAGCCCAGTTGGGCGGGCATCTGGTGGTCAGAACCACTTATACCAGGAGTCAGACCAAACTCAATGCGCTCGAGCGGGAGAAGAACGTCCAGAAAGCCTTCAAATATTCCGGAAAGGCTGAGCTGGCAGGTGCTTCTATTCTGATCATTGATGATGTGCTCACAACCGGAGCGACATCCAATGCATTGGCTCATGAATTGCTAAATAATGGTGCAGGAGGCGTCGATCTGATTACCTTGTCATCACCAGCCTAGAGTATGGCTTGCTTTGGTCTGGTTTTTGTAGTAACGTACATGTGAGTTACTAGGATGAAAAGAACATATAAACATAATAATCACAATATTTTAAAAAATAAGTTTGGAGAGCCTGGTTATGAAGAAGTATACTGACCCCCCGCAATTGAATGTTTCGAGAAGATTCCCTGACAATATGATGAGTGCCCACGCATTAACACTCAAAGCAAAGCAGGGTGATAAAGGTGGCAAAAAAGTAGCCTCTTATGCAATTCCAGCATTCAATATTACCACAATTCAAGGCATCAATGCTGCTTTCGATGCATTTGAAACACTGGGATCCTCCGGCCTCCTGGCGCTCTCTAATAGTGCCCTGAAGCATTTCAGTGCCGGCGATCCGATCAGTGGGCTCGAAATAGCTTCCGCTTACATTCAGGCCAGAGCCAAGCGATCAAGCATAAAGGTAGCAACCCATCTGGATCATGGCGATTATACCACAGAATCTGGTAGAAAAGTGGTCCAGGGTGCCGTTCAGCATCTTACCAGTGTCATGGCTGACAACTCAACGGATCATGCCAATAAGGTTGCCCGCTCCCTGGAAGAGAACATTGCGTATACACGTGAAGTAGTTGATATGGCTCATCCCCTGGGTGTGTCTGTAGAGGGTGAACTGGGCGTACTGGCAGGAGAAGAAGACGAAGATACCAAATCAGAATTCTCCACCTATACCAACCCTGACGAATTCGAGCAGTTCATTACAGAAACAGGTGTACTCATGGTTGCCCCAACCATAGGTACCATGCATGGACCCAATAAGGGCAAGCCAGGCACCAAAGTAAAATTGAACATCGAACTGGCTCATGAGCTACTCAAGATCGCTGACCAGGTCCAGCCTGAGACCATTTTTGTGGCCCACGGCGCATCTACCCTGTATCCACAGGTCGTTGACTATGCCGTTGAGCAATTGGAAGCCATCGGTTCCAGCATGGCAGAGAGATACGGCCAGACCTGGAAGAACTTCGTTGGTACTGACTGGGAACAGATTCAGGGTTTAATTGGTGCTGGATTTGCCAAGATCAATACCGACACTGAAAATCGTCAGACATTTCTCAGTGCGCTTCTTGGCGCCATCAACGAGAACTCGGCTAAGATCGATATCCGCTGGTATGATAAGAAGACCACGGAAGCGCTTACCCAGAGTTATCTGATCAAATTGATCATGGCCGAGAATTATGGCGTCTGGCATGAGCCCAAGATCAACGTCGATAAATTTAAATTCGACCTGAATACCTCATTGGCTGATGCCTTAGCAGCAGCTAAGTAACAGCCTGGGAGTAATGTCGACCATGCCGAAACATGTTAAGGACCTGAATGTTGCCGGAAAAAAAGTCTTTATCCGGACCGACTACAACGTTCCCCTGGATGAAGGGAAGGTGGCGGATGATTTTCGTATCGTCTCCTCACTTCCTACGATTGAATATCTCCTGGAACAGGGAGCGTCATTGATCCTGGCCTCCCACCTGGGAAGACCAAAAGGGCAGCGGGTGCCTGAAATGAGTCTCAAGCCCGTAGCAGATCGGCTTGCCGAACTGGTAAATGCCAAGGTTCATTTTGCACCGGATTGTGTGGGTGAAGCTGTAGCAACTATGGCGGAAGATCTGCCAGCAGGCGAGATCCTGGTGCTGGAAAACCTGCGGTTCCATGCTGCAGAAACAGATAATGATGCCGCATTTTCCAGAAAACTGGCTGCCCTGGCAGATGTCTACGTGAATGATGCATTTGGTACTGCTCACCGAGCCCATGCTTCCAATGTGGGGATGACCCGTTTCTTCGATCAGAAGGCGGCTGGATTTCTGCTGATGAAGGAGATCGATTTCCTGGTCAACGCCATCGAGAATCCAGCAAGACCCTTCACCGTGGTCATGGGGGGGTCGAAGGTAAGCGGAAAGATCGACTTGCTAAAACGACTGGCTGATGTTGCTGATAATATTCTGATCGGTGGCGGTATGGCCTTCACTTTCCTCAGTGCCAATCCTCTTAATAACGATGTGGGTGCTTCACTTGTTGAGGAGGATCGACTGGAATTTGCAGCTGATGTTATCAAGTTGTGTGTTGACAAGGGCGTTAACCTTGTATTGCCTTCAGACTGCACGGCAAGTCGTGAGATCAAGGAAGATGCGGAAGTAGTTGAGTTACCGATCCGCGGTCTGGAAGATGATCTCATGGGTCTGGACATTGGAAGACGGACCGTCAAGACCTTCAACTCTGTTCTGGATGATTCCAAAACGGTGCTCTGGAATGGTCCCATGGGCGTTTTTGAAATGACACCCTTTCAAAATGGTACCAGGGCAGTTGCGGAGAAACTCGTGGAGATCACAAAATCGGGAGCTGTAACGATTGTCGGTGGTGGTGATAGTGCTGCGGCATTGAAAAAATTTGGATTGGACAAGGGCGTGACTCACACCTCAACTGGGGGTGGTGCGTCACTCGAACTATTGAGTGGGTATGACCTGCCAGCATTTGAAGCTTTGAAAGGAGCTAAATAATTGAAAAGAAATAAGATAGTAGCCGGAAATTGGAAGATGCATTTCGGTCCAGCCGAGGCTGCAGAGTTCACTAAATCACTGAGTATTAATATATTGGACACCCATGGGGTCTCAGTTATTTTATGCCCGCCTTTTTTGGCACTCAGCGCAGTTTCTGAGGGAGTAAAAGGTACTGAGATGAAGGTAGGCGCTCAAAACATGCACTGGGAAGAAGGCGGCGCCTATACCGGTGAGATCACCGGAGCCATGATCCGCGAAACAGGAGCAGAATACGTCATCCTGGGACACTCAGAAAGACGACATGTCTTTGGAGAGTCAGACAATTGGATCAACAAAAAGGTGCATAGATCTTTGAAATCAGGTTTGATTCCCATCCTATGTGTGGGAGAAAAGATCGAAGAGCGTGAAGTAGGTGAGACTGATAATGTCGTCGCCAAACAGCTACGTCAGGGATTGAAAGACCTCAGTGCCAGCGAAATGGAAACCGTCATTATCGCTTATGAACCGGTCTGGGCGATCGGTACAGGTCTTACCGCAACACCTGAACAGGCTGCGGACGTTCACAAATTTATTCGAGGCGCACTGAGATCGCTTTATGATCAATCGGTAGCGGATTCTACATGGATCCTCTATGGTGGCAGCGTTAAACCTGATAATACAGTTGGATTGTTATCCAACGAGGATATTGATGGAGCTCTGGTGGGTGGAGCAAGTTTGAAACTTGATTCATTTAAAGGCATCATAGATGCAGCTGGAGAAATTGAGTAGGAGAAACTCATGACATTTCTTTACATATTACTGGTGATCGTTTCATTGCTGCTTATGCTGGTCATTTTGATGCAGTCCAGCAAAGGTGGCGGTCTAGCAGGTGCATTCGGTGGTTCAAGTTCTTCCAACGCATTGTTTGGTGGAGCCGGGGCAGGTAATGTATTGACCAAGATCACTGGTGGTCTAGCCATAGCATTTATGGTTCTGATCCTATTGATCGGGATACTGAACAAGGGTGGATCAGCAGACCAGACTGATTTTCAAAGAGAACTTCAGGAAGATATGATCGTACCTGGGACTCAGTTCGATGCAACTGAATCCTCTGAATTACAGTTACCAGCTGAGACATCATCGGAAGCAACTCCGTCAGATGCTTCATCAGAGGCAACAACTAACGACGAATAGTTTTTTGGCCGAGGTGGTGGAACTGGTAGACACGCTGTCTTGAGGGGGCAGTGGGCTAACGCTCGTGCGGGTTCGAGTCCCGCTCTCGGCACAAAGATTAATGGATAAAGACCCGTTCTCACGGGTCTTTTTATCCGCCTTCTCGAGCCCCGCAGGATGCGGGGGTGCGAACAGAACACCCCGTGTTCACACGGGGGGATCCATTTCTGTTGCTCATTGACTGGTGCAGCACAGACCTTGCTCAATAAAATCAATGACAAAGGCTGACCTGTCATCTATATTGCTCGCCACTTGAGCCAAAGCTTGAGTGATGGGGATATTGGAACTTTTTATCAAGTTCCGATTTGAAGGGAAAGTGATATTTAATAAGGAAGTTAGAAGCATGAAAAAGCTCACCATAGTAGCCCTCATTTTAACTGCCCTGATTGGACAGGCAATTGCCCAGAACCCAGAAGTTCTGGTTGCGAAAGCCCGAGAAGCGATCAAGCGTTTTGATATTCAGGCTGCAGATGAAGCTTACAAAGCCGCCATGAAGGCTGCGATTGATGAAGATGAATATAAAGAAATAGAGACCGAATGGCAGGTGCTTGAGAAGATCAATATCCACTTGCGTGACGCCAGGCGGGCAATGGACGGAGCCGACTATAATGAGGCTTTGGCGAAGTATGAGGAAGCCCTGAAAATGATCGAAGCTTCCCCGAATGATATCTGGGGAAAATTCCAGGCGGAAGCGTATTACAGTATGGGAATGGTTCATTATCGCCAGGAGAAACCCATTCAGGCTGCTGACGAGTTCAGGAATGCCATGGGCTATGATCCAAAAGAGGATAAGTACGGTAAAGCCATTGAAATGGTTCGCAATAAGCACTACAGCGAAGGCCACAAATTCTACAAGCGTAGGGACTTCAGATCAGCCCGTGCTGAATATGAAAAGGCTGTTGCTGTTGATCCATCATTTGCCAGTGGCTTCTATCAGTTGGCATTGATCGCCAAACGCGAAGGTAACTACGATGCCTCGGAAAAATATTATCGTGACGCGGTCACCAGTGATCCAACCCACTATAAATCATGGTATGGGCTGGGCTCACTGTACGCTCAGCTGGGAAACAATGCAAAAGCGATCGAATCGCTGAAGATGTCTATTTCGATCAACCCCAGTTATGAGAAATCATATTATGTCCTCGCCAAGGTTTATGAGAGCCAGAAAAATTCTTCACTGGCATCTCAGAACCTTAAAAAAGCAATTGAAGTGGACAAGAGCTATACGATGGCTTATGAACTGCTGGCAAACATCTACAATGATCAGGAGAATTTCTCTGCAACGGTTTCCTTGCTGAAAGGTCTGGCACCAAATGTTACCTCATACAAGACGAATTATTATCTGGCACACGCTTACAATGGCACCAGTAATTATTCTGCTGCCTTGACAGCTGCAACCCAATCCCTTGCTAAAAAAAGAAATTGGGCTCCAGCGCTCGTTGAGAAGGGTGATGCCCTAAAAGGTCTCAAGCGCAACAAAGATGCCGTCATCGCTTATCGACAGGCGGCTAGAGATGCACGCTGGAAGAGCGTCGCTCAGTATCGAATTGATGAACTGACCAAGTGGGAAGGTAAATAAGCAACTTCCATTCAAACGAAACACATTCAAAGGGCTGTCCATCGACAGCCCTTTTTTATTTCTGATTGTTGTGAAAGTGTATAAATTAATCACTCATGGCAATCAAAGGCATAGGTAGTGACATAGTTGAAGTGAGTCGTATCCAACGGATGCAAAAAACGTATGGTAGTCGATTTTTGCAGCGGGTATTCACCAAGGGCGAAATCGCCTATTGCGAGTCAAAAGAACATCCAGAGGTACACTTTGCAGGACGATTTGCTGCCAAGGAAGCCATTGCTAAGGCTGTGTATCAGAGTGGCTACAACGAGGTTATTCCATTCTCTGACATTGAGATCCTTAATGATGATCAGGGGCGGCCTATGACCTCACTCCTTACAAAAATTCGTGGGAACTGTCTGGTTACGATCACCCACGAAAAATCCTTTGCTGTTGCCTTCGCTGTCCTGGAGAACTGACCCTGTGCAAGCATTTCTGAGTATGTCGGCTAATCGCGCTGTCGATGATTATGCCATCAATACCAAAGCTATACCCGGTAAGAAACTGATGCTGAACGCTGGCCAGGCGGTCATCCAGGAGATGGACCGATACGGCTTGTTGAGTCAGGGATCCCGAATCCTAATACTTTGTGGAAAGGGGAATAATGGCGGGGATGGATTTGTCGTCGCCCGGGGTCTGGCCGAGCGGGGATTCAGCGTGGCCGTCATCACTGTCTCAAAAGGATCCGAACTCGGCGGAGATGCACGTCATCATTTCAATCGTATGAAACAGATGAAGTTGAACCTGAGTACCTGGCGGAATACCAAGAAACAGCGGGAGATGATCAGCAATGCAGATCTTATTGTTGATGCACTGCTGGGTACTGGAATAAGTGGTTCCATCCGTGAGCCTTATGCTGACATCATTGAGCAATGCAATACCAGCAATGCCAGGATCGTAGCCGTTGATGTGCCTTCTGGAGTGACAGGGGACAGGGGTGAGGTACTTGACACCTGTATGCGAGCAGAGCTTACCGTGAGCATGGGCTTTGGGAAGCAGGGCACCCTTTTTGAACCAGCTCGCAGTCAGTCAGGAAAAATTAAGACAGTTGAAATTGGTTTCCCCGAAGATGCACTGGAGCGGGTTGGCGAAAAAGTCTTGTATCAGATAGAGGAAAGCGATTTTCCTGCCGCAAGATTCACCCGTCCAAGTGCCAGTCATAAATATTCCGTGGGAAAAGTGTATGTCATCGCCGGTTCAAAAGGATTCTCAGGCGCTGCCATCCTGGCATCTATTGCTGCACTTAAATCAGGTGCGGGATTGGTGAAACTTGCAATACCCGCATCCCTCGGCGCAATTGCGGAATCTGCTTCACTCGAGACCATCCTCGAGTACCTCCCTGAAACAATTGAGGGAAGTATCTCTATTGAT
Source organism: Fidelibacterota bacterium (assembly GCA_021734255.1). Classification (GTDB taxonomy): domain Bacteria; phylum Fidelibacterota; class UBA8477; order UBA8477; family JABMPR01; genus JABMPR01. The sequence continues at coordinate 22,531 of JAIPJM010000005.1, forward strand.
GCCCTGGATCAGTTGAAACAAGGTGCTGAGTGGGCTGATGTTGTAGTGATCGGCCCCGGCATGGGTAGAGATGATGAGACGCAAAACCTTGTACAGACCTTGATCGGATCTACGGACTGCCCCATGGTCATCGATGCGGATGCTTTGTTTGCCATCAAGGATCGATTAGAAATTCTTACAAAACGCACAAGCCCCAGCATACTTACGCCCCACCTGGGAGAATTCTTGCGCTTGGTTCCAGAGGATTCTGTGGGTGAGTATCCCTATTGGGAGGCAGCTCGAGATTTCGCCACTAAATATCAGACGCATGTCCTGCTCAAGGGAGCACCTTCGCTCATCACAGATCCAGAGGGCAGGGTGATCATTAATAATAGTGGTCATCCAGGTATGTCTACTGCAGGAAGCGGGGATGTGCTTAGCGGTGTTCTGGGAGGACTCTGGTCGCAGTGGCCTGATGACCCTGAAATTTTGAATTTTGCTGTCTTTATCCATGGTAAGGCAGCTGATCATATGAGATCCAGCAAAGGAGTCTTGGGGATGATCGCAGGGGATATCCTGGATGCCTTACCAACGGTTCTGAAGGAGTATGGTGGCTTACCAACTTAAGTATTACGCTCCCCCAATAGTGTACGTTCTCCTGATCCTGTTCCTCTCCAGTCTGAACCAGAATGTCGTATCGACCTATTCCTTTGGGCTGGCTGATTACATTCTTCATGGTGTTGAGTACCATATTCTGGGGGTTACCCTCATCTGGGCCTTTTACAGGGAAAAACCGAGACTGGAGTTTCGCAGTTCATATTCATTGGCGATCAGTACCGGCAGTCTGATTGCCATGGCTGATGAATTCTATCAATCCTTCATCCCGACACGGTATTCAACAATTGAGGATGTAGTGGTAGATGTATTTGGCCTTATCCTTTCTGTAATTACTTTTTCGTTGCTCATGAAAATACCCAGACTCGAAAAATTCAGAATAGATGCTTAAATCCCTTCACATACGGAATTTTGCCATTGTCGATGAAGCCAATGTCAGTTTTGATAATGGGCTGAATGTGATCACCGGTGAAACCGGAGTGGGAAAATCCCTGATTGTCGATGCACTTGGGATTGCTCTGGGCGAACGTGCCTTCAAGGATTTCATCCGAGATGGCTACCAGAGTGCCATCGTTGAAGCTGTGTTCGAGATCAGTAAAGGAAAAGCAAGTAGTCTAGGCTTGGATTCGACCAGTATTTCCGTCAAACGCGAGATCAAGCTTCAGGGAACTTCCAAGGTCTTGATCAATGGTAGAAGTAGATCTGTCCAGGAGTTGAAGGAGTTAGGTGATCGTCTGGTGGATCTCCACGGACAGCATGAACATCAATATCTACTCAATGAAGAGCATCACATCGACTTCCTGGATCAGTATGCTGAAGGCCAGCAGTTGAAAGAAACGGTAAGCAAGGAACACAGTAAACTCAATTCACTATTGAATGAATTGAAAGAGCGGGACCGGGATGCCAGCAGTCGGCAGGAACAACTCCAGTTGTATGAATTCCAGGTCCAGGAGCTGAATGACCTGGATCCACGACCAGGGGAGTTGGAAGAGCTGGAACAGGAACGGAAGGTACTGGAAAATGCCCTGACTATCAGTGAGCAGGCATCGGCGCTCTTGAACGAGGTGGAAAATGCTGATGGTTCTGCCATCAGGCGATTGAATCAGATCATCAGTCAATTAGAGGATCTGGGTAGTTATTCAGAGACTGCGTCCTCCTTTTTACCGGAAGCACTGGCAGCCAGAGTCTCACTTCAGAGTATCGCAGATTTTGCAGCTGATTATGAAAAACAGGTCCGCTCTGATCCAAGGCGACTTGGCGAAGTCGAAAGCCGCATTAAATCTTTGAATAGAACCTGCCAGAAGTACAACCGCTCCTTCCCTGAATTGCTTATATACTGGGAAGAAATTAAAGGCAAATTGGGCTTTCGGGATGATCCGGACTGGAGTCGCGAAGAGCTGGTCAAATCCATTGATGAGCAGACCCAGCGTTTTTCAGCAGCGTGTGTGAAATTGAGTGAATTGCGAAAAAAGGAATCAAAAGCCCTGTCTGCAGCAGTGGTCCAACGCCTGACACATCTGGGTATACCCAGAGGCCGCTTCGAGATCCAGGTTGAGCAGCAAGTGGCAGATAGCGGATTGGTTCAGTTGGGGAATGATCGCTACCGAGCTGACAGCTCAGGGATGGATGTTGTTACCTTTTGGATGCAGGCCAACCCTGGAGAACCGCTGCGACCCCTGGCAAGGATCGCTTCTGGCGGTGAAATTAGCCGTATCATGCTGGCGATCAAATCTGCCATGTCGGGCAAAGACCAGATCGGAACAGTCATCTTTGATGAGATCGATACCGGAATTTCAGGTCGCATCGCCCGGGTGGTTGGAGAAGAATTAAAAGCACTGGGAGCACACCACCAGTTGATCAGCATTACACACTTGCCCCAGATCGCTAGTCTGGCAGACAACCATTTCAGAGTCGAGAAGCAGTTTATCAACGACAGAACGGTGACCAGAGTGCGCCGGCTCTCCGAGGCTGAGCGTATACAGGAGATCGCTACACTGATCGGTGATGGGGCTCCTGGAGAGGCAACTGTGGAAGCAGCCAGGGAATTACTGAGAACAGGGGATGAATGATGATTGACCTTCGGTCGGATACGGTCACCAAACCAAGCGCAGAGATGCGGAAAGTGATGTATGATGCAGAGGTAGGCGATGATGTGTATGGTGAGGATCGCCTCATGAATGAGCTCCAGAACCGGGTCGCAGATATGCTGAACAAGGAAGCTGCACTTTTTGTCCCTTCTGGCACCATGAGTAATCAACTGGCTATTCGTAGCCACACAAAACCTGGTGATGAACTGATCTGCGAATACAATTCCCATATCTTTAACTACGAGGGTGGTGGACCCGCCCTTCTGAGCGGGGTACAGGTGCATCCTCTTTATGGTGACTTTGGGATCCTGAACATCGACCAGATCAAAGCAGCCGTTCGGCCGGATGATCATCATTTCGCCGCAACCGGGCTTATCGCTCTTGAGAATACCCATAATAGAGCAGGTGGCGTTGTTTATCCCTTACCCGTCATTGAAGCGATCTCAAATTTTGCAAAAACGAACGGCATTCGCACGCATCTGGATGGCGCTCGACTCATGAATGCAGTTATTGCCAGTGGACTGGATCCGGCTGCCTATGCGGATCAATTTGATTCTGTGAGTCTGTGTCTTTCCAAGGGACTGGGAGCGCCAATTGGCTCGATCCTGTCGGGAAGTGCTGAATTCATAGATACGGCTCATCGATTCAGGAAGGTCTTTGGCGGCGGGATGCGGCAGGTGGGCAGCCTGGCAGCCGCAGGTCTGTATGCCCTGGCGCACCATGTGGAACGCCTGGTAGAGGATCACGATCGAGCAAAAGACCTGGCTGAGGTGTGCCTGGAGCTGGGTGTGCTGGAACATGATCTCACCTGGACTCAAACCAACATTGTACTTCTGGCTTGTCCTGAGGGTGATGCATTCGAACTGGAAGCCAAGTTTGAGAAGGAAGGGCTGCTGGTCTCAGTGGTAAGTGAAAAACGGATTCGTCTGGTAACCCATCTGGATTTTACTGACAAGCAGCTCGAAAAAACAAAACAAATACTCAAAATCGTGTTAGGTTAGCGTTATGAAAAAGAAGATCGTCATCGTCGGTGCAGGATCGGTTGGTTTTTACCTGGCAAAAACCCTCATCGAGATGGGGAATGACATCAGCATCATTGACATTAATCCAGAAATGGTTCAACGTGCCAAGCAGGAGCTGGACGCCCTTGTAATAGAAGGGCATGGGGCACAGACCAATACTTTGCAGGAAGCCCAGGTGGAATCAGCTGATCTATTTCTGGCCGTGACACGCATTGATGAGATCAATATTGTTGCCTCCATGAAGGCCAAGAAGATGAATGACAAGGCTAAAATCCTGGCCCGGGTGCGCAGTGGAGACTACCAACGGAAAGGTGCTTTACTGAACTTGTCAGAATTGGGTATTGAGCGGGTGATCAATCCTGAACAGATCGCTGCCCAGGAAATACAGCATTTAATTCATCATGCCACTGCCCAGGAGATCATGACCTACAGCCATGGTAAAGTCTATATGGTTGCCCTTACACCTACAAACGACTGCCAGATCATGAATAAATCTTTGAGAGAGTTGGGCTCAGACTACGAGCAGTTACCATTCAGGACGGTCGCCATCGATCGTGATGGGGAGACCATTATACCTGATGGAGAACATATATTCAGACCAGGAGACAAGATCTTCGTCATCTGTCTTGAAGGGAAGCTGAAGGATATGTACGAATTGTGCGGCTTCAAGCAGAAAAAGAAGATTAACACAGTAATGATCATGGGAGCCGGAAAACTGGGTCGACTGGTGGCAGATAAATTGAAACATCAGTTCAATGTCAGGCTGCTGGACCATCGTAAGGAGAAACTCGCCAAAACTTCAAAAGAACTGCCGGATGTACTCCTGCTCCACGCGGATGGATTGGATGTAGATTTTCTTGAGAGTGAGGGAATTGGTGAATTCGACGCTTTGATCGCCTTGACAGATGATGAGACCGCAAACCTGTTTGCTGGCTTGATCGCCAAACGGAAGGGTGTGGATAAGGTCATTGTTCACATTAATTCACCTGACTATATCCCCTTAGTAAAGGGGCTGGGAATTAATTCCGTAGTGAGTAAAAATCTGTCTACCGTAGACGCCTTCATGCGCTATGTGGTTCGTGGTCAGGTCCATTCAGTGATGATGCTTGAAGGTATTGATACCGAGGTCATTGAGCTTTCACCCTCCAGGGATAGTAAGATCATCGGTGTTCCGCTGAAGGATATTGATTTTCCACCTGATTCTGTCGTCGGTGGTATCATCAAACCAGATGGTGAGGAGATCGCAACGGGAGCCAGCGTGATCGAAAGTCATGATCGAGCAATTGTGTTTGCCAGAGCAGCAAGAGTGAGTGATGTGGAAGAGTTATTCAACTAATCGCACCAGCCTGCTGCCAGTCCTAAACGTCCTGGCAGCATTCACCATCGTGATTGGGTTCGCCATGAGCTTCTCGCTCGGTGTGTCTTTGATCTATGGCGATGGAGATGCTGGAGCATTGCTCAAAGCAATGCTGATCACTATTGCTGTTGCAGGTCCAGGATATTTTCTAACGCGCCACCGGCACAGTCTGGCGACTCGACAGGTCTTCCTAAGTGTGAGTTTAAGTTGGATATCTGCATCGGTCTTTGGTGCCTTGCCCATGTGGTTTGCTACTGATTTGTCCTACACGGACTGCTTTTTTGAAGCGATGTCAGGCTTTACTACCACAGGAGCATCCATCCTGAACGATATTGAAAGTTTACCTCACGGAATCTTGTTCTGGAGGAGTTTTACACACTGGTTGGGGGGAATGGGCATCATCGTTTTTACCGTTACCGTCATGCCAATGGCTGGTAGAAGTGGTAGTCTGCTTTTTGCTGCAGAAGCTCCTGGCCCTGTCAGTGACAAGATCACCCCGAGGATTTCTGAAACTGCCAAGCTTCTTTACTCTGTTTATGCTCTCATTTCTCTGGCTGAATTTACTCTGCTCTGGTTCGGCCCTATGGATTGGTTCGATGCCGCGTGCCACACCTTTGGAACGATGGCAACCGGTGGGTTTTCGACCAAAAATGCATCCGTGGCCCACTTTCAGAGTGCTTATGTGGATTGGGTCATTATTACATTCATGATAATAGCCGGTACCAACTTTTCCCTGCACTACTTTGCTCTGCATGGCAAAGTGATCAAGTATTTAAAGAACAGGGAGTGGCAATTCTGGATGAGCATTATTGCCATGGGCTTCGCTGTCGTTCTTTTCGATTTTTATGTTTCACCCAGTTATGATGTGAATAGCGAGGCTATCAACGCGCTGCGGGCTGAGCCCATCAGACAGATCGCATTTCAGGTTGTATCCATCATTACAACCACGGGATTCGCCACAGCCGATTTTGAACAATGGTCCAGATTCGCCCAGCTCCTGCTCTTTGTATTTATGTTCGTTGGAGGAATGGCTGGTTCCACTGGTGGTGGGATCAAGGCAATTCGCATTCTATTATTCACAAAAATGGCACTCACTGAATTAAGACGCATGATCCATCCACGTGCCTATCTACCCATTAAGCTTCGAAATCAGTTCGTTACTGATGATGCAGTTAGGAATACCACCACATTCCTGCTTTTCTTTATGGTGATCTTCGTAGGCTCCTCATTATTCTTAACTTTCTTTGGTCATGACCTGGTAACGAGTGCAACCGCCTCAATATCAATGCTTTGCAATATTGGTCCCGGCCTCGGAAACGTGGGCCCTACCGATAACTATTCCTTCTTTAGTGATCTAGAGAAATGTGCCATGGCTTTTATCATGATGCTGGGACGCTTAGAAGTCTTAACGGTGATCGTTCTTTTTAACAGACATTTCTGGAGGTCCTAATTGGATTTTATCAAACAGGAAATAACAAGTGGTATCGCCTGGGTGACCATTGACCGGCAAAGCAAGTTGAATGCCCTCAATTCCCAGGTCCTGGACGAATTGGAGACCACATTTCTGAAGCTGCAAAAGAATGCAGAGGCAAAAGTTGTTATCATTACCGGCGCCGGACCAAAATCATTTGTTGCTGGCGCTGACATTAGCCAATTCCCTTCCATGACACCTGTAGAGGCGCAAAAATTATCGGAACGGGGTCAGCATGTATTCTCTGTTGTTGAAGACACCCACAAGCCGGTTATAGCAGCAGTAAACGGGTTTGCCTTGGGAGGTGGGTGTGAGCTGGCAATGGCATGTCACATTCGGATCGCGTCAGACAATGCACAGTTTGGTCAACCTGAAGTCAAATTAGGTGTGATAGCCGGATACGGAGGCACGCAACGTCTTCCTCGTCTGGTTGGGACTGGCCGGGCACTGGATATGCTCCTCACTGGACGGATGGTGAATGCCCAGGAAGCGCTGGACATAGGGCTTGTGAATGCGATTTACAGCCAGGATTCTTTGCTTGAAGAAGCAGGCAAGAAAGCAGATGAGTTGATGCAGCAGGGTCCTCAGGCTCAGGCCTACACCTTACAAGCAGTTTACTCAGGCATGGGAAAAACACTTAAGGATGGTCTTCAGGAAGAAGCGGCTGCCTTTCGCGATGTATTCGACACGGAAGACAGGATAGAAGGGGCCAGCGCTTTTCTGGAACGCCGGTCGGCAGACTTTAAAAACCGTTAAATTAATAAATCAATACTGAGAATGAGCATGCCCAAACGTCGATTTATACTCTACGCACAGGATAGACTGAATGCTCTTGGCAGCAAAACTGCCAATGGGATGATCATGTTTCGACGAGAAGAGGTTGTAGCGATCGTCGATCAGACCAAGGCAGGAAAAACAGCACAGGACGTTTTGGGGTACGGCGGTAACATCCCTGTCGTCGCTGACGTCAACCAAGCACTTACATATGACCCAGATGTACTCATTGTAGGCATTGCGCCTATTGGTGGAGCAATCGATCCAAAATGGATCCCTGAACTTAAGATTGCTTTGGAGGGTGGTGTTGAAGTTTGGGCAGGTCTCCACCAATTTCTATCAGATATCATGGAGCTCCGACCGTATCAAGATCTGATCTGGGATGCGCGAAAACCACCGGAAGACCTTCATATAGCAAAAGGGAATTGGCGGAAACGAAAATCCAAGGTGCTACTCACCATTGGATCAGATAGCAATGTCGGTAAGATGACCACAGCACTCCTGCTGCAGAAGGATCTAAAAGAGCTGGGCCTGGAAAGCGTCTTTCTCGGTACTGGCCAGACTGGGATGATGATCTCAGGGAGGGGCGTGGCAGTTGATAGCGTTATATCGGATTTTGTCAATGGCGCCACAGAAGCGGAGATCGATAAGGTGGACGGACAGGCGCCACTCATTATTGTTGAAGGGCAGGGTGCAATTACCCACATGGGTTATAGTGGTGTAACGATGGGGCTTTTGCATGGTGCCATGCCTGACGGGCTGGTCATTGCGCATCAACCCAGTCGACTGATGGACGACTATAAACATCATTTACCAAACCTTCAAACCGTCATTGATCTGCATGAATCGCTGCTTGCCCCGTTTAAAATATCCAAAGTGCTGGGGATCAACATTTACTCAAAGGGATTAAGCAGCAAAGCAGCAGAAATTGAATGCCGGTCCATCCACCAGGATATCGGTCTGCCAGTGGAAGACATGGCAAAAGCCTCCAAAAAGACAATCGCAGAAAATGTTATAAAATATTTGTTCCCTGAGGGGATCAACTAATCATTAAGGATCTATCATGAATCTATCGTTGAACTGGTCAATTGAGCGGATCAGGACCAAATTTGAATTCAAAATTGCCAGGAGCGCTGAAAGTTACTATGACGTAGTGATCCTGGAACTTAGTGATGGCACACGGACAGCGTATGGCGAGGCTGCACCCTCTAAACGCTATGAAAGCGGACCTGAAGCGATCATTGACTTGTTGAATACCAACAAATCAAATATCCTGGGATTAGCGCTGGAGGATTATGAGTCCCGGCAGACAGCCCTGGAGGAACTATTTCCTAATAGTTTTGCTTTACAGGCTGCATTAGATACAGCATTCTGGGATCTGTATGGGCGGCAAGTGGGTCGACCCCTTTGGGACCTGTTCGGTGGCAGTAAAGAGCTGGTTACCTCTACTTATACGATCGGGATCTCGGACCTGAGTGTCATTCCTGAGAAGATCAAGGAGGCTGAGCAATATCCACTGCTGAAGATCAAATTGGGGACAGATTATGATCATGATATTATTCGGGCCATTCGAGCAGAGACCGACAAAGTACTTCGGGTTGATGTAAATGAAGGCTGGAAAACCCTGGATGAGGCGAAAAGAGGGACAGAATGGCTGGTCACAGAGAATGTGGAGTTCCTGGAACAACCAATGCCGGCAGGGCAACTGGATGATATTGCAAAACTTAGAGAATTTTCACCGCTTCCGCTGGTAGCCGATGAGAATTCCGTCCGGCCAGAGGATTTACCCGGTCTGGATGGAGTATATGATGGTATCAATATCAAGTTGATGAAGTGTGGCGGTTTGAGCAATGGTCTCAAGATGGTGAAGCTGGCGCAGAAGCACAAATTCGATATTATGCTGGGTTGTATGGTGGAGACGTCCATCGGCATATCAGCCATGGCTCAGCTGGGATCTTTTGCACGCTGGTTGGATCTGGATGGAAATGTTCTGCTTGCCGAGGACCCCTATATTGGGGTTGGCAACGCGGCAGGGAAAATAGTGCTCAGCGATGACCCGGGAACGGGAGTTAAACCCAGATAATTATGAAATTAGGGGAGTATGAATTGACTTCAAAAAATAGATATTTGCTCATAACGCTAAGCGCGATCCTGCTGCTTGGGTGTAGTACGAACACGCCGTATGCAACATCGGTTCCCAAACAGAAGATATTAAGGAGCGCCCAGCAAGAAGCCGCATTTCGCATTGACACATTGCTGAATGCCGCGCCAACCAAAATGGGTTGGTGGGGTGTGAAGGTGCTCTACCCTGAGACCGGAGAGGTCATTTATGAGCGGAATGCCAGTAAAATGTTCATGCCGGCTTCCAATATGAAAATGTACACGACAGCCGCAGCCTTGTGCCTTCTCGGTCCTGATCATCGTTATGAGACGGAATTCCATACCAATGGAGACATCGTCGATGGTACCCTACAGGGAGACCTGATCATTCGTGGAAGTGGGGACCCTAGCTGGTCCTGGCGCTTTTACGACAACAATTATGATTCCGTCATGGTCCGATTTGTTGACTCGCTGGCATCAAAGGGCATCAAGGAGATCAGTGGCAATATCATCGGTGATGACAATATTTTTGATGATGACCTGCTGGGGTATGGATGGTCCTGGGATGATGAGCCCTATTATTATGCGGCCCAACTGTCTGGATTATCATATAGTGAGAATTACATCGATTATAAACTGATCCCGGACACCCTGAATGTTGGTGGACCCGTTATCATTGAAGGCTTCCCCAAAACCAGTTATCTCAATTTGCGTAATGATCTGGTAACAGTAAGCAGTGACACAAGTACTGATTGGGATTATGGTCGTGAATGGCGATCAAATAATGGCTGGTTCGAGGGCGATCTGCATATCGAAGGGGGAGAGCAGGAGCGAGCCATCACAATTCATAATCCAACCCTGTTTACAGTCCATGTCTTAAAGGAAAGGTTAGCTGATGCCGGCATCAGGGTCAATGGCGATCCAATAGATGCTGATGACCTTGCTGATACGGTCCGCTATGATTCCACCCAGAAGCTATTTTCCTACTATTCCCATCCCATGTCAGATATCATTAAAAAGGTGAATCAACCCAGTCAGAATTTCATCGCAGAAACATTGCAAAGGACCATGGGTGCGTTGTTTGGCGAGGAAGGGTCATCCAGAGAGGGTAGAAAAGTACAGATAGCACTCTATGATTCTCTCGGTATGGACACACGAAATCTTAAAATAAGAGATGGCTCTGGCCTGTCAAGGCACGATCTGGTATCGCCGAATACCTCCACCTCCCTGCTGCAAATGATGTGGGATCATCCCTACAGAAGCACCTACATTGAGTCTTTTCCACTCTCTGGCGTAAGTGGAACGATCAAACGTCGGATGCCTGGAATGAGTGCAGAGTACAATGTGAGGGCCAAGACCGGATACATTGGATACGTACGTTCCTTGAGTGGGTATACCTGGACTCGGTCAGGAGAACCCATAATATTTTCCATCATGGTGAATCATTATACCATCCCAACCTCCATTGTGAACCATATTCAGGATCAGATCGCATCCATCCTGTCTGATATGGAGTAAGCGTTTGCGAGTTAAAAAAATAAGCCATGTTGCCATTGCATCCGAAGATCCGGATCAGGCTAAATTACTCTATGAGGATATTCTAGGGCTTAATTTTACAGGTTCGGAGGCCATAGAGCGGGAGGGCATCACCACCTACTTCTATGAGGTTGGCGAGTCCAATATTGAAGTGCTGGAAGCCCTGTCAAAAGAGTCTCCGGTGGGCAAATTTCTGATCAAGCGAGGTGCCGGGATCCATCATATCGCCTTGGAGGTAGAGGATCTTGACGGCTATGTGGTGAAATTACGGGAGGCAGGAATAACAATCATGAGCGAAGAGCCTCTACCAGGCGCACACGGTATGCGCATCATCTTTATTCATCCCAAATCTACAGGTGGCGTATTGATAGAACTATCTGAGAAGATGGAGTAGAGAAGGTCGATCACCTTGGAACTGCTTGTACTAATCAAACCAATTTACTTGTTTTCGTGATTAATAGCCTGAATAACTGAATCCAACATTTGCAAAAAGCGAGACCTGTCTCGATCCGTCATGGGAGGTGGACCCCCAGTGATCTCTCCAGCACCTCTCAGCACCGCTAAGAGATCACGACTGGCAACAGTTGATCCAATATTATCGTCGGTAAATATTTTTCCACTGGGACTTAGTACGCGTGCCCCCATTTTTATACAGCGGCTTGCCAGTAATACATCAGCGGTAACAACAATATCATCCGTTTGAGCGTGATCCACAATCCAATCATCGGCTGCATCAAATCCTTCTCCAACAACCTCCATCTTGATCCGCTTATTGTTTGGTGTCCGCATAAATGAGTTGGCGACCACGGTAACATCCAGAGTATAGCGTCCTGCGACCTTAAAAACTTCCGGTTTAACCGGACAAGAATCTGCATCTATGTAAATGTGTAGCACATCATCCTCTTAGTATAATATTGTCCACCGATCCATGTGAAGCTTAAGCCTGCATCATTTCGATGGTTGCCTCCTGGACGGTCTTGATCTGAACGCTTTCACTATTCACATCGGCGATCTTATTGCCATCGATCTCGATCATTTCAAAGTTCAATTCAGTCATCATTAATTTCAGTGTTAGTCGTGTAATTGATCATTTTACCAAGATTTACAATATCTTCTGATTTATATCCCAGGGTCTTGTAGAAGGCAATGACGTCGGTGTTTTTTGCTCTGACCTGCAAGTTGATCTTGGGACAGCCCGTTTCTTTTAGTAGCATTTCAGCCTGTTCCATCAATTGCTTGGCGTGCCCTTGCCTCTGGTGATCAGGGTGCACTGCCAGATAATTGATCCAACCGCGATGCCCCTCATAACCGGCCATGACTGTAGCGATCAATTCATCATCTAAATATCCCACCAGAAACCATTCGGGGTTGACCTGTAACTTCAACTGGATGTCTCTATGGGGGTCATTCCAGGGCACGACCAGATTGCAGGCGTGCCAGAGATCAACGATAGCGGCCTCATCTTCACGCTTAAACGGTCTAATATTGAGTATAGCCATGCAGCATCAAATTAGGCAAATGAAGAGAATATCCAAAGCCAACAGGGACAGCAGGATGCAATAAAAACTGAGTAATGTCTGCTGCACTTTTTAGATTTGTCCATGTCTCAACCGGAAGCGCCCTACAAAGCAAAGCTAAAAGATCTCCCAACCCAACCAGGTGTTTATTTCTATTTAGATAAAAATGGAACCATCATCTATATCGGGAAAGCCAAGGTGCTAAAAAACAGGGTCCGTTCCTATTTTACAGGGAAGCCTGACAGCACGAAAACCGCGCGTTTGGTGTCCCGCATTTGGGATCTGGAAACGCTGGTCACCCGCACCGAGGTTGAGGCACTACTCACTGAAGCCAACCTCATCAAGCAACATCGTCCCAAGTTCAATATCGATCTGAGGGATGACAGGAGCTTCCCATATATCCGGATCACGAATGAGGATTATCCCCAGGTTCTGGTCACCCGGAATATTGTCAAGGATGGTTCGGTCTATTATGGCCCCTATACAAATGTGAAGGGTCTTCGATCTGCTCTGAGCGTGATTAAACGTATTTTTACGATTCGAAGTTGCAGCTATCAGATGAGCGATGCTACGGTGGAAGCCAGGAAGATCCAGCTGTGCCTGGATTACCACATAGGGAAATGTGATGGTCCCTGCCAGGGTTTGATCAGTAAAGCGGGATATGCGGAGATGATCCAGAGAGTGGAGGATTTTCTGAAGGGCCGCACAGATAATGTGGAGAGCTACCTGGAGGGGAAGATGGATGACGCCGCATCCGCTCAGGAATATGAGCATGCCGCTCGCTTTCGGGATCAGCTTGAGGCTGTCCGATCCTACGTGAGCCGACAGCGTCTGAAAACCAGTGATTTTGAGGATCGAGACGTACTGGGTGTTGCTCGTCAGGAGAATTTGACCTGTGGAATTCTGATCCGAATCCGGTCAGGCAAACTCATTGGGAAGGAACAATTCCGATTCAGGGGTGCTGAAGATGAAGAAATGTCCGGTATCCTCAGCCGCATGATCACTCGGGTGTACGAGGACGCCTCATTTATCCCCAAAGAGATCCTGGTCCCGGATAACATTGCTGATGCTGAGGTAATTGGAAAATGGTTGCGATCAGTCTCAGGACATAAGATCAGCTTCATCGTTCCCCAGATCGGTGAAAAGAAGACCCTGCTGGATCTGGCTGATCGAAATGCAGAACTCGTGCTAAAAGATTGGGCACTGGAGCAAGCCCTGCGGGTTGAGATCGTTCCTAAAATGGTTCGCGCGCTGCAGGAAGACCTGATTCTGAAAGCACCACCCCGGCGAATAGAGGGATTTGATATTTCTCATTTAGGCGGTAAACAGACAGTTGCGTCAATGGTTTGCTTCAAGGATGGCAGACCAGCAAAAAAGGAATACCGGAAGTATAAGATCAAGTCGGTTGAAGGGATCGATGATTTTGCCAGCATGAAGGAGGTTATCCATCGGCGCTATACACGGGTCAAGGCAGAGGCCCTGCCGGAACCGGACCTGATCCTCATCGATGGAGGAAAAGGTCAATTAAATGCTGCAGTGGCCATCTTGAATCAGCTGGGCATGGACCATATACCGATCCTGGGCCTGGCGAAACGACTCGAGGAGGTCTTCCTGCCGGGGAATTCTCAGGCACTGGGTATCCCCAAGACCAGCCCCTCCATAATGTTACTGCGGAGAGTTAGGGATGAGGCCCATCGATTTGCCATCACCTTCCAAAAGAAGAAGCGGGGGAAAGCGATGATCCATTCAGCCCTGGATGAAATTCCCGGAATCGGCCAGGCCCGGAAAGTCGCCTTGATCCAATATTTTGGTTCATTAAAAAAATTGAAAACAGCCAGTGTGAAAGAGATCGAACACGTCCCTGGCATATCAAAAACATTAGCAGCAAGCATCAAAACTGCGCTGCAGTGATGTGTGAGTAAAGACAGTGGGAGAAGCAGACAATGGTATTTGATTTTAGTGAAAAAGAACAGGGTATACAACCAAGAGCCATTTGGTGCCTGGGCCGCAACTATGCAAAGCATGCGGAAGAACTGGGGCATGAGGTAGAAGCGACACCGGTCGTTTTTCAAAAAGGATTGAATACTTTGGTCCCGCTGGGTGGGACCTATCCACTCTTTCGTGAGCATGGTGAGGTCCACTACGAGACCGAGTTGGTCATGATCATGGATAGGAATGATCAAGGTCCAATAATTTCCGGTCTGGGCTTAGGCCTGGACCTGACGCTAAGAGATCTTCAATCGGCATTGAGATCTCAGGGGAAACCCTGGACGCTTTCCAAATCTTTTGATGGCTCCGCCGTGATCAGCAGGTTCATCCCCATTAAGGAGTTTCCAGTCCTTGAGCAGGTGAGATTCAGCATGGTTCTCAATGGAGAGGTACGTCAGCGGGGCGATAGTGCTCAGATGATCCTGCCGCTGAAACAGATCCCGGCCTATCTGGAAGAATATACTGACTTGCAGCCCGGAGATATTATTTTCACTGGAACGCCTGAAGGAGTTGGAGCTCTGAATCCAGGCGATGAATTAAGTCTTGAACTGGCTGGACATCAAATGGGTACGGTCAGGTTTAGCTAACATAGGTGATAATAGAAATGACCCCTGACCTTTCCCGAGTACGCGTTCGATTTGCACCAAGTCCCACCGGTTTTTTGCATATAGGTGGTGTCCGCACCGCACTCTTTAATTGGCTTTTTGCCAGGCACCATGGCGGACAATTCATTCTGCGTGTGGATGATACGGACCAGGCTCGAAATGTTGTATCAGCTTTGCAACCCATCTTGGATGGATTCAAATGGCTGGGGATCGACTGGGATGAAGGACCGGAGTGTGATGGTCCCCATGCACCCTATTTTCAATCCAAACGGTCTGACCTATACCAGAAAGCTGTCGATACTCTCCTCGCCAATGGCTCAGCTTATAAGGATTATTCCCGACCTGAGGAGTTTGCAGCTGAAAGGCAGGCAGCAGAAAAAGAGAAGCGTCAATTTATTTACAGCCGTACCTGGATGGCGGAGACTCCAGAAGCTGAAGCAAAATTCGAAGCTGAGGGTCGCGATCATGTTATTCGCTTGAAGATGCCCCGGGAGGGTAGCTGTAATTTCCATGATCTGATCCGCGGTGATATGTCATTTAATTGGGCTGAGGAACAGGATCATGTCGTCCAACGCAAGGATGGCAGTTCACTCTATCATCTCACATCTGTTGTGGATGATGGCGAAATGGAGATCAGTCATGTCATTCGGGCCATCGAGCATCTTGCCAATACGCCCAGACAGATCTTCATTGCCCAGAGTCTCGGTCTTGAGCTGCCCCAATATGCCCACCTCCCCTTTGTTGCGGAACCTGGCAGCTCCAATAAACTGAGCAAGAGAAAGCTGGATAAATATCTTAAAAACCATGACTTCAAGCGACTGTACGACCATGGTGCTCGCATTGCAGAAAAGATCGGGCTTGATGCAGCCCCAGAGACCTTTAATCCGGTCATTGTCGATTTTTTTCGGGAGATAGGCTTTTTACCGGAGTCGATCGTCAATTATTTGCTCTTACTTGGATGGTCACTGGATGACAAAACAGAAGAGTTCAATCGAGCAGAAATGATCCAGTCCTTCAGTCTGAATCGAGTGAACAAAGCCCCAGCCAGCTTTGACCCACAGAAATTAACTGCCTTTCAGGAACGGTATATGTGGCGTCTGGAGCTGGAAGACCGCGTAGCGTTGGTTCTTCCCTTCCTGCTGAAAGCGGGACTAATTGCCCCGGAACCGGATAGTAATGTATTGTCGTTTGTAAAGGCACTTGTAGATGCAGCCGGGGAGAGACTCTCATTCGCCGGAGACATACTGGACTACGAAGAATTCTTTCGAGCTGATGATGCCATTGAATTTGAGGAGAAAGCACTTCGCAAGCGATTGGTAAAAGCAGATGCACAGCGCGAGTTGCTGAAGAAATTGGCCCAATCCTTACCCGAGCTTGAGGATTTCAGTGCAGCTAGCGTTGAGTCTTACATCCGAACCTTCGTGGAAGCGGAGGGAGTAGGCATGGGAATGATCGTTCATGCCCTCCGGGTAGCCCTGACAGGGAAAGCCGTTGGATTTGGGCTTTTTGAAATTCTTAGTCTCCTGGGGAAAGAGAGCTGCTTAGTACGAATTTCTCGAGCCATCGAGATTGCTGAGGCCAGCAAGGAATAGCACCTTCAACAATATTCACTCCGCTTTAAATCTTAGGAAAAGATACAGGCTGGTGGCACTCATCAAGGATTATGAGAAAACACCGGTTCACTCAACTTCTGCATAGACTATATGTGAAAAACAAAGTATTTTATATGCTAGGTTTGTTTGGCTTAGATAGTCCAGTAATGTTCGTATAAACAGAGGAAAACATGGTAGAGAACACAGAAAAACCACTGAATTTTATTGAGGAGATCATTAACGACCATTTGAAAAGCGGTCGCTTTGGTCAACGTGTTCACACCCGCTTTCCTCCCGAACCGAATGGCTATTTACATATCGGACATGCCAAGTCCATCGTGCTGAATTTTAATCTGGCAAAAAAATATGGCGGTCTCTGTAATCTTCGCTTTGATGATACCAATCCATCCAAGGAAGAGGAAGAGTATGTCCATTCTATCAGGGATGACATTCATTGGCTAGGGTTTGATTGGGAAGACCGTGAATATTATGCCTCCGACTACTTTGAGCAGCTCTATGAATGGGCTGTGAAGCTGATCAAAGATGGTCATGCCTATGTCTGTGATCTCTCACCCGAGGAAACCCGAGCATATCGTGGAACCTTGTCTGAGCCTGGGAAGAACAGTCCATTCAGAGATCGGAGCGTGGAGGAGAACCTGAATCTCTTTGAACGGATGAAACAGGGTGAATTTCCTGATGGCTCCAGGGTCTTAAAAGCAAAAATTGATATGAGCCATCCCAATTTTAATATGCGGGATCCAGTCATGTATAGGATCTTGCATGCGCATCACCATCGAACAGGAACTGACTGGTGTATCTATCCCATGTATGATTTTACCCATGGGCAGTCGGACTCCATCGAAAAGATCACCCAGTCCATCTGTACCCTGGAATTCGAAAACCACAGGCCGCTATACGACTGGTTCTGTGAGAAGTTGGATATCCACCACCCCCAGCAAATTGAGTTCGCCAGACTGAATCTGACCTATATGGTTATGAGCAAACGGAAATTCCTGGTCCTGGTGAATGAAGGTCATGTATCTGGCTGGGATGATCCACGTATGCCCACGATCTCCGGCTTAAGAAGAAGAGGGTACACGCCGGAATCGATCCGAAATTTTTGTGAATACATTGGTGTGGCTAAGAATAATAGCGTTGTTGATGTCACCATTTTAGAAAACCATGTCCGTGAGCACCTGAATGCCACAGCCGATCGCGTCATGGCTGTATTGAATCCTATCAAGGTGGTCATTGAGAATTTTCCTGAAGGAAAAGTTGAAGACCTGACAGCGATCAATAATCCTGAGGATGAATCTGCTGGAACTCGGATCCTCCCTTTTACCCGGGAGATCTACATTGATTCAAATGATTTCATGGAAGAACCGGTAAAAAAGTACTTCAGACTGGCACCTGGTAGAGAAGTCCGGTTACGGTATGGATATATCATCAAATGTGAGGATGTTATTAAAGATGCGCAGGGTGAGGTCGTTGAGCTGCGCTGTTCCTACGATCCTGATACACTGGGCAAACAACCCACGGACCGCAAGGTAAAAGGTGTTATTCATTGGGTCTCTGCACAGCATGCGCTGGGTGGGGAAGTCAGGCTCTATGACCGTCTTTTCTCTGTTGAGCATCCTGACAAAGTTGAGGATGGACAGGACTTTCGCGCCAATTTGAATCCAGATTCACTTGAAGTGATCGAGCATGCTAAATTAGAACCCAGTTTGGAGAAGGTCAGTACAGGTGACCGTTTCCAGTTCGAGCGTGTCGGCTATTTTAGCGTCGATCCAGATTCGACCGAAAATAAGCCGGTCTTCAATAGAATTGCTTCCTTAAGGGATACCTGGGCCAGGATTACCAGGAATTCTTAAGGTTTTCATTCTATGTGCAGGTGCATGGAATTAATTTTACGGCATTAAGAACGGAAAAGCCAGGGGTAGCCATGAATAAAATACTGATGTTCGCACTTATTCTTGTCCTGACAGTGGCAAGCAGCCCTGCTCAGGAAGCCTTACCTTTTTCCAAAGATGCTATCCTGGTATTCATTGAACCATTTCAGGATGGTGGTCCCGATGATAGTCAGGCCTGGCTTGAAAAAGGATTACCTGGTTTCATCACCTCTGCCCTTGGTGAGGAGGAAGACCTATATCCCTACCTGATCCATGATTTTCATGAGGGTTTACTGGATAGACCCCATCGTCTACAGGATCTGATATGGAAATCAGTATTCAAGAAGCAGGTCGACCCAGACTATGAAACTTATATGCTACTGGGAGATTTTTCTTACCTGGATGGTCAGGTCACGATTTACATGCAGCTACTCACGCTGAAGAACACACAGGTGATCGCCAGATTTCAAAAAACAATGCCCTACACGGATCTATTAGGCTGGAAATCTGAATTAGGTGCCTGGGTACTTTCCCAGATGCGCCTGGGACCAAACACATCTAGTAGCTCTGATAGGAAGCAAGTGGTTTCAGACGGTGTAACGCCCATGCCCGGTGTTCCATTCAAAGAACAGCTTACTGATATTTTTAATCTGAAGCAGAAAAAAGAGACTGAAGATCTGCAGCGCAAGTATGAGAAGCAGTCAATGATGAAGCTGGGCACCCAGCTGGAACAACTATGGTATGATATTGCCTATGACCCATACCTGGCCAGGATCCAGGATGTGCATACACTGAGACTCCAGCATGAACCAGATAGTGTGCTGGTGAATTTTAAAGTGAGTTACAGGATCAACCCGCGGATCTTGGACGAGATAGAACATTTTAGTAAAACCCGGGCTGGTCTGGTGGAGAAGACGGAGACGTTTGAACAACATGCCTTCATGGACCTAGGGTATATTGATGCCGCCTTCACAGAGCAGATCGCAGGTGGCGATTGGCGGATTGTCCCCATTATCACTATGGGTCCAGAATCACTTCCCGAACGCCGCACTTTTTATCACTCATTCCCCAGACCGATCGAACCCCCAGGCGAAAACTATATTAATAAGGGCGAATTCAAGCAGCTGCTGGTGGCGATCCCAGGTGTGAACTCTATGCGAATCTTTGCCCAGGAAAGACAACAGGTGTATGAATATGAGATCGTCGTCGGAGTTGATGAGATCAAGAGACTGGGGAAAATTCAGGTGAAATTCGTGGCAGAAGAGGAACTGACGAAGAAACTGTAGTCGTTTCTACCCAGAATAATCATATAATGGAACTCATCTATTACATCATCATCGCAACAGTGGCTGGCGCCCTCGGATTTGTTGTCGCCAGGTTCCTGATACCTGGGAATGGCTCAGATGATCGCAAGGTGACGCGACTTGAAGTTGAAAAGGATAATCTCGCCACCCAACTTGACAAAGCTGAGTCTGAGCTGAAGCAGAACCGCCATGAGGTCCAGGAGCTACGAGAGAGCAATGCAACTATCAACACGCGTTTAGAAGAATCCAAATCCAGACTGGAAGAAGAAAAGAAGCGCCTTCAGGAAATGAAGGAACAACTCCAGGAAAGTTTCAAGAGTCTATCCCAGGATGTGCTTAGGGAGAGTCAAAAGGAATTTCTTCAGCTTGCTGATGAAAAATTCAAGGATCAGAGTAAGCAAAATAAGGATCAACTCGGAGAAAAGGAGCAACTCATTCAGAAGTCGCTTGAGAACATGGATGGGCGACTAAAGGACATTGTGCAGCGTTCTACAGAATTGAAAACAGAGCTCGAGACGTCCAAGGATGAGACCCAACGGTTGCGTTCTACCACAGAAACGCTTCAGAGTTTATTGGCTAGTTCTCAAAAGCGGGGGCAATGGGGTGAACGTCTTGTGGAGGACATTCTGCAGTATGTCGGCCTTCAGGAAAACATTAATTATACGAAACAGACCACCATGGACGATGGCCAGCGACCGGACTACACCTTCAAGTTACCAAAGAGTCGTGAGATCAACATGGATGTGAAATTTCCTCTGGACCACTATGAGAACTACCTCCAGGCCAGTGACGAGAAGGTCCAGGATATGGAAAAGAAAGCCTTCCTCCAGGATGTGCGCAAGCATCTCAACGCTATCAGTAAGCGAGCATATATTGATACATCCAAGGGCACAGTGGACTATGCCATGATGTTCATTCCTAATGAGAGTATCTATGGTTTTATCAATCAGGAAGATCCTGATATGATCGGATTAGCGCTCAGCAAGAAGATCATGCTCTGCTCTCCCATCACCCTTTATGCTGTGCTGTCACTCCTGAATCAAGCGACAGCCAACTTCATGATGGAACAGCAGGCGTCGGAGATCATGAATGAAGTCGCAAAATTCCAGCAGCAGTGGGAAAAATTTACTGACGTGATGCTCAAGACCGAGAAGAATCTGGATCTCGCCATTCGTCAGTTCCAGAGTCTCATGACCACCCGGAGTAGGGGATTAGAGCGCCCGGTGAATCGCATACTTGAATTGCAGAAAAAAACCATTCCTGCTGGCGTGGATGAGCAACTCAGCCTGGATGCAGGCGACCCCTCAGAAGACTAAGTAATCTCCCGGGATTTTATCCCAATTAACATTTAAAGATTAAACAGCCAGGGTCTCTACTTCAGCTCTGACCTTGCGGATGCGATGGGTGAGCCAGAGGATAGATGTGAACGCTGTTACGAAGATGGCAACCACAGAAGCGTACCAGACCCACTGGTAAGGTTTGTCCAGAACCACAGCAAAATAATAGGCCAAGGGACCACTTACCAGGGCGACGCGGATGGCTGTGAGGATCATGGAAGGCACACCGGTACCCAATCCCTGTAATGCCCTACCTGAGGTCATCCCAATAGCAATTAACCAGTAAACCGGTGCGAATGTCCGAATGATGCTGACTGCAACCTCGTTGACGACCACATCATCAGTGAATATTCTAAAGGCGTACGGGGCGATAATATAGAATAAGATACCGGTACCCACCCCGATAGTGATACCATATCGCAATCCGTCTTTGATCACCTGAACAATCAGGTCCAATCGTTTTGCGCCGTAGAACATGCCCACGAGCGTGACCAATGAGCTTGCGATCGCCATGATGGGCAGGAAAAAGATCTGATCCAAGCGTGTTGCCACCTGAAAGCCGGCAACTACTGCAGCAGAGTAGTGTACAAGTATCCAGTTAAATAACGCTGTACCCAGGGACATGATGATCATCGAAATTGAAGATGGAATGCCAATTCTAAAGATATCCTTTACAAAGGATGGGTTAAACTGAAACTTCGCCAGATTGAGTTGGAGAAGATTGGACTTTTTGATGAAGATGACCCGACTATACAGGATCACGCCTGCGAGCATACTGATGATAGTCGCCCAGGCAGCCCCTTTAATACCCATGTCAAACCCGAAGATCAGGATTGGATCCAGGATAATGTTAAGTACGGTGGATGTGATCTGGATCTTAACAGGTGTTCTTGTATCACCCTCACCGCTGAAGATAGACCTGAGGAATATGCCTGTGATCATGAAGAGAAAACCACTCGCGATGACCTGAAAATATGCCAGCGAATCCGGGAGCACATGGGCTGGCGTCCCCAGGATGCGTAGGATATCTTCCCCAAAGATCAATCCTATCGCACTAAACAGAACCCCGATCAGGAGTCCAAGCAGAATCCCATGCTCGGCTACGTTGGTAGCAGAATCATGATCTTTGGCACCCATGAAACGAGCAATCACGGCCGTCACACCAGTTCCAAGGCCGAAGCTGATGCCCATGGCCAGCCAGAACAGAGGAAGGTTAAAGCCCAGTGCGGCAATAGCGTTTACCGAGATTCTGGCGACGAAAAACATGTCTACAATGCTGTATAGGGTCTGCACTGCCATACCCATCATGACAGGGAGCCCCAGTGTCCAGATCGCCTTACGGGGATTCTCTATAAAGGAATCAAGTCTGGAATATTTGCTATCTGTGCCAGCATTCTTCATTCTGAACTAAATAAGATGTTATTTGATAGTGTGCAAATGTTTGTTTGAGTCAGCTAAATATTCAGCCAATTCATGACGTGATATCTTCAGGTCTCCGGCTTCGGGAAGTTCGGGTAAGGAGTAGTAGCTAACCGGGACCATATAGCCTGGAAGTGACCGTCTCACTTCCTCGTTCATCTCACCGGCAGACGGTCCATTCTCATCCATCGAGAGGTAGGCGACTGGTCTCATTCCGAATTCAGCATCAGCTTGTGGTAGCACGAGCGCCTGCTGAATCCCTTCCATTTGCATCAGCGTGGTCTCTATGTATTCGGGTTGAATGTTCTCGCCACCCGATATGAACTGATTATCCATGCGTCCAAGGACCGTCAAGGCGCCATTTACATCCAGATAGCCCACATCCCCGGAATGGAACCAACCCTCATCATCTCTAAGATCGATTGTCTCTGACCCGTTTCTGTAGCCCAGAGCCAGGGTTTCACCACGGACATGGATCTCACCCTCATGTGAGATGATCAGATCTCTACCTGCCAGCAGTCTTCCAGAATGCTTGAGCCCTGTAGCTCTATCTGCCTCTGCGGTTGTACATATTTGTGAGGCCATTTCTGTGGATCCATAGCTGAGGTGAATGGGGAGATCCTTGCCCAGCGCATCCTGGATCAGAGAATCCGGAATAGCGCTGCCCCCCAGTAGTATTGCCTTCACCTGTTTTAAGATATCAATTGCGCCAGGCTCCTGGATCAACCGTTGAAACTGCGTGGCAACCAGGGATATATGAGTGATCTGATGCTTCTCAATATCAGTTAAATAGGTTTGACGTGAGGATGGGAATACAACTGCTGCGCCAGCAAGGATCGTTCGATAAAGTATCGAGAGTCCCCCTACATGATACAGGGGCAAGGTGAGCATCCAGCGATCGTCCAGTTCGACTGGAATGTTAAGGTTTGACCCAAACGCACTGGCCATGTGGTTTTGATGACTGTGAACCACGATTTTAGATTGTGCTGATGAGCCAGAGGTCATCAAAAACGTGGCTGGCAGGTCAGGTTGCCACATCTTTGAGTCAATCGCCACCTGCGTGTGATCGAGATCTGCGTATTTGAGTGAATCAGATGTCAATCCGCGATCAGAAATGACCAGGCCGGGTTTGAGTGCTTCGATCATGCCTCGTAAAGTGGGTTTTGGAAATCTGGTATTCACCGGAAAGGCTATGATACCTGAAATTGAACAAGCCCAGAATAGTTCTATCAAAGGCAGGACTTCTGTCAGATCTAAAACGACAATATCCCCTTTTTGTAAGCCTCGCTGGCTAAAGAAACCTGCCAGTCCTCGTGCATTCATATAAAGCTGTGAATAACTCACTGGATCCTTATCGGATATTATGCACGCATTGTCAGGAAAATGCTGACGGGCTTGTAAGAGAGGATGGTGCTGATCAAATGTATTGTTCATAGATCAACTCACAGTCATCCAGATCCAGATCATTCATCCCGAGAACCCTAATACTCCGCCTCCCCGAATGCACGGGATCGATACCCGTTGATAAGGTCTTGCTGAATATTGACTCTGTGCCTAAGCCAACAGCGGTTGTATCGCCACTGATACCAGCTGCGAATTGTGCCAGATTATTGATACCTACATCAGACTCAAAGCTGGAGGAAATGACAGTTAATAATCCTTGCTTCCTGGCCTGTGAAACGAGCTCTAGGATACGAGGTATGCAAGCCACTAGACTGGGTTTTAAAACCAGGGCTTTTAGTCCTGTGTAGGCGTTAAAGGAAATGCCTGGATCAATAATATGATGTAAGGTTTCATCGAATGCAAAGTGCAGACCGCACGCATCAAAAAATATGGGGAGATCTTCCGAATCTATCAAGGGTTCCTCAATGTATTCGATATTTGCAGACTCAACAGACTTCCCGAATTCAACGGCAGTTTCCATATCCCAGGATCGATTTGCATCCAGTCGGAGCGTTATCTGTGGCCCGACGGCTGCTCGAACACGTTGAACACCTATGGCTTCTAACTCGTGATTGATCCGACCAACTTTGATCTTTAGTGTAGAGTATCCTTGCTCGACCAAACGCTGGGATTCAGGTTCCCAGTCAGCCAGGTCTGTATTGATCAGTGCATTCATTGGTACAGTAGCTGAAGCGTCCTCGAACAGCAGTGAACCCAGATGTAAGTCGTTGGCGTTTGCCAGGAGGGAGAGCAGGGCTGTCTCAACGCCAAAATTAGCAATGGAGGGTGCATTCATTTCTTCCCAATTCCCACCCCGATTCAGGAATTTTAGCAGGTCACTTTCAGACCGCATCAATGTTTGGAGTAAATGTGTAGCTTTCGAAACAGAAACTGTAAGTGAATCTTGACTAAAGCCCGGAAGTGGACTGATCTCTCCCAATCCAATATTTGCTTCGTCTTTGTTCAGGACAACCAGCACACCCTCACGCCTGCTCAGTTGACCATTGATCAGCACCAGGGGCTGCTTTAGCGGGAGGGAAAATCGGTAAAGGCTGGCTGATCTCAGATCAAGTGGTTTGAGTTTGCCAGTAAATTCTGGTTGTACTCCAAATATTTGATTAATATCAACTTCCATTGGTATGAGGTTCCTTAAACCAACCAGAAGATAATAAATGTGACGGTAAATATTGCCTGTAATTTGGACGTCATTTTGAGAACACTGATCAACTCGATGGGCTCCACAAATCGATCGGCTTTGCGAATGGGAAGGACGGTCATCAATGCAGTCAAAGCAGTCATTCCAACCACTGCGTGATCGGGTTTAAGGATGATCAGTGCCAGGGGAGCCAAGGTGGCTGCAAGGACGGCAAGGGCGTATTCGTAAACGCCAAACCCTCTCCCGAATATGGCGATCAAGGTATTTTTGCCTGCTTTGCGGTCTTCTTCGAAATCTCGCAGGTTATTGATGGCAAGCAGGGCCATAGAGAAGAATCCGGCTGAAAAACCGGCAACGATGGAAGCTGGACTCCAGTCGCCTGTCTGTACATAGGTGGTAGTTGCACTGGCGATGGGACCAAAGAACAGGAAAGCAGGCAGTTCAGCCAGACCATGATAGGCAAGTGGGAAGGGACCTCCGGTGTAGATCACACCCAGGAGTAAAGAGAGGAGGCCAATGGTGACGATGGGCATGCCACCCAGATAGACAAGATAAATACCGATGAGGAAAGCCAGGCCAAAACAAGCAATAAAGCCATTTCTGACAGTCTCGGGTTTGATCAGGCCAGCCTGTGTGACACGCTGAGGACCTATCCTGGTTCCAGAATCTGCTCCCTTTTTATAGTCGAAATAATCGTTGGCCAGGTTGGTCCCGATCTGGATAAGTATTCCGCCCAGCAGGGCTGAAAGGGCGGCCAACCAGCGAATGCCACCCTCACTCCAGGCAATAGTGGTGCCTAGAAGAACAGGAGAGATGGCAACGCCCAGGGTCCAGGGTCTTGCCGCTTGAATCCAGTGCTTGAAGTTGGTGCGTGCCATTAAAATTAGGGGCGCCAGGGATATTTCTTGAAATCAGGCTTCCGTTTTTCGTTGTAGGCATTTCTACCTTCCTGGGCTTCCTCTGACATATAATAGAGCAGGGTTGCGTTCCCCGCCAGCTCCTGAAGGCCTGTCTGACCATCAACATCAGCATTGAAGGCTGATTTGAGTAGACGGATGGAGAGGGGCGAGTGTTCTAAGATCTTTTCGGCCCACCTCACGGTTTCTGCTTCCAGATCAGCATAGGGGACAACGGTGTTCACCAGACCCATATCCAGTGCTTCCTGAGCATTATATTGCTTACACAGATACCAGATCTCTCTCGCTTTCTTCTGCCCGACGATGCGGGCCATATAGCTGGATCCATATCCACCATCAAATGAGCCCACCTTCGGCCCAGTTTGTCCAAAGATCGCATTGTCTGCGGCAACGGTAAGATCACAGACAAGATGCAGCACATGACCGCCACCAATGGAATATCCGGCTACCATAGCAATGACGGGTTTGGGCAGTGTGCGAATCTGACGCTGAAGATCAAGGACATTCAGCCGATGGACGCCCTGACCATCTTTATACCCAGAATCACCGCGGACAGACTGATCACCTCCTGAGCAAAAAGCCTTTTCTCCTTCGCCTGTGAGAATGACCACACCGATTGTCTCATCTTCCCGGGCATCCTCAAATGCTTTGGACATTTCCATAACCGTCAAAGGACGAAACGCATTGCGCTTCTCAGGTCGATTGATGGTAATTTTTGCTATGCCATTATATTTGTGATAATAAATATCGGTGAATTCGCCAGCTGATGTCCAGTTGATTGATTGCACGTTAATCTCCTTTAAATAATGCTCGCAGAAAATGTCTAATCAGAAGGGCCGTCTCCAAGGGTTTTTCAAGGTGAGCCGCATGATCACCATTTTCAATCAGCTTGTGTTCACCTTGCGGTAGAAGGGTCATCATATCTGCATTTATCTGACAGTATTTTGAGTCCAGGGATCCACTGATGAGCAATACAGGAATGTCCATTTCGGGTAGATACGGCCAGAGTGAGTAAAGGGCTCCATTCCCCAGGATACGCAGGGCAAGCGCCAGTTGATCTGGATCGTTGTTGGCTCTACTTCTCAATAATTCCTTCAGCAGAGCTTTGTTCTCGTAGATGCTTTGAAACAGGGGGAGCTGATACCAGGTATCCAGGAACGCTGGTAAGGCAGAGGATCTCATTCGGGCTATCAGAGCTTCATCAGCAGCCAGGCGTTCGGTGCGCTCTGCCACTGTCTTGAGACCAGGAGCGGTAGATATACCGACAAGCCCAGGGATATGGCAATGATAGCGCTTTTGAAAATGCAGGGCAAAACGTCCACCCATAGAATAACCAATGGGCACAAAGTTTTTAATCCCAGCAGCGGATAGTTGGAAAAAAAGGTCATTTGCCAGGGAGGGAAAAGTCTCCTTTTCAGTGATAGTCGAGCGACCATGCCCAGGCAGATCAGCCAGAATATTGTAGTAATCTCTGAAATGATCATCCACCAGTTCTGACCAATCTGCAGCTGAGCCCATGAAGCCATGAAGCCAGAGCAAGGCAGGCTGATTGGACTGACCTGAGAAGGTCAGGTGCCAGATGGGATTGTGGATTTTAGTGTTCACGGATAAGCTTGAAGATGTCTTTGTGCAGCTGATGGTTTTCGTATCGATCCGTTGTTATCTCAATGAGTGTAGATTGCCCGTTCTGCAGTGTCTCTTTAAAATTAGATTTAAACTCACTCAAATTTTGTGGATGTGAATAAGCCAAACCAAACATGTCGGCACCCTGTTTGAAGGAAAGTGAGTGCGGGGTGCCAAAATATTCATCGAACACATCCCGCTCCCCAGTAATTGGCAGAAAATTAAAGATGCCGCCCCCATGATTATTGATCACAATAAAAATTATCTGTTCTGAAAGTGGTTTGCACAAGGCCAGGGAGTTCAGGTCATGCAAGGCAGCCAGATCGCCTATGATCGCTGTTATGGGTCCTCCTGATCCTTTGGCAATCCCTGTCGTGGTTGCAAAGAGCCCATCAATACCACTGGCTCCCCGGTTGGCGTATACCTGACCCTCGTAAACCCCTACTTTTGCAAACATTTCCATATCGCGAATGGGCATGCTGTTCGCCAGGAACAGTCTATGGTGCTTTGGTAGAGCCCTTGAGATGAAGTGGTGAATGGCCGGTTCACTGAGATCATCAGAGTTCTGAAAATATGTCTCGATGGTGGCTCTGATCGAGTGATTGATGATCCTCCAGCGCTCCAACCAGTCAGCTTCTGATCTGTCTCTGACATCCAACTGATCCAGAAGGTTGCTTATGTCACCTTCGATATTGAGATCCAGCTTATGATTCGGATCGATAATTTCGGGGCTGGCTTTGACCGAGATCTGAAATACGGCCTCGTCATCCAGATAAGTCAGGAGCCGTTTGGAGGTAAATGCCCCACCAAATTGGAGTACAAGTTCAGGCTTTTCTACCTTAGGTCCAGTTTTAAGCAGCGCCAGGTCGAAATAATTTATAATACTGGGATGATCCTTGAAACGTAAACTGCACTGAACATCTGGCAGGACTGGCCAATTGAGTTGTTCTGCCAGGGCCAGGATCCCTATCTGGTCCTTCGGCAAAACATGGCGTCCCAGAACGATCAACCCGGTGGCAGCATCATTTATGCTGGACTGCAGGGATTGCATATGTTGCTCAGGAATAGGTGCCTGGCGCTCCTGCATCGCTGATTCAGATCTCTGGGGGATAGTATCATTCAATTGCTGGTCTGATCCCAAAAATGGTTCTCTGAATTGACAGTTCAGGTGAGCAGGTCCAGGATAATCCTCAACCGCGCAGGACCACATGGACTCTAGGAGCGCATTGAGGTGATCAGAATCGATACCCTGGTCTGGTGGATCTAGGTTAGCATACCACCTCGGGTATGAACCGTAGATATTTTCCTGATAGATCGCCTGATTGGCTCCCACACCGATCAATTCAGGTGGTCGATCGGCACTGAGAATAAATAAGGGCACGTTATCCATGGCTGCCTCTATAATGGCAGGAAAATAGTTGGCAACAGCGGTACCGGATGTGCAAACCAAAACGCTTGGACTTTTTGAGCCTTTTGCCAGTCCCAGGGCATGAAAGGCCGCGCCACGTTCATCGAAGTGGATCGTTTGCTTTGCCCGATCATTGCGGGCCACAGCCACTGTCAGTGGTGTAGAGCGCGAGCCAGGGGAGATCACAAAATGCTCAACCCCCAGGTCGATGAGTTTTTCGATGATATACTGACTGGCATTAAGGTTATTGCTGATCCTGGACATTACATTCAATCTAAATCATGGTGTGTTATGCAGCAACTCCCATCCATGATTGAGCCAGGGTATTCTAAGCAGAGATAAAAAGGGTGAAATAGCTTAGAGATCAAGCGCCTTCAGGAATTTGCTGATCTTGTCCTCGATCTCCTGCCACTCTTCATCAGGATCTGAGCCTTTGACGATGCCAGCACCGGAATAAAGACTGACCTGTTCTTTTTCAATGAGTGCTGATCGGATCGCTACGACAAATTCAGTGTGGTCTGTACCCACAAAACCAACGGGTGCAGCATACCAACCCCGGTTGAAGGGTTCTAATCGATCAATAGCATCCAGAGCGATGTCAGTGGGAAATCCTCCCATGGCTGGAGTAGGGTGAAGATCTTTTATCAGGTCGGCGTCACTTGTGGTATCATCCAGCTCTGCGACGAAGTGTTTGCAGAGATGTTGGACATGGCTGAGTTTGGTGATCTGAACCCGATCATCTACACTAACTGTGTCGCAATGCATCTCCAGGACCTTGGCGATCATATCCACAACAATTGCATGCTCCCGAAGTTCCTTATCAGAGCTCAGGAGTGCTTTTGAATAGCGATTATCATCTCTGGTTGTCAACCCTCTGGGACGAGTCCCGGCAATGGCTTCCGTATGTATGGTACGCCCCTGCCGTCTGAACAAACGTTCGGGAGTGGCCCCAAGAAAAGCATGAGAAGGGTCTGGCTGAAAATAAAAGTTAAAGGTTTCCTCTGACATTCGACGAAGACGCAGTAAGTAGGCAGTGGGATCGACAGGATCATTGAAGGTCAAAATGGCTTTTCTGGCTAAAACAACCTTTTCATACTGACCTGCTTCCATCTCATCAAGTGCCGTGAGGACTGATTGCCTCCAGGCATCCTGGTCAGGAACATCCCTGCGATGAAGAATGGCTCGCTCTTCCCAGTCACTTAGAGTGATATCGAACTGTATGTCGTCCAGCCCTTTAATAAGTTCATCCACATCCTGCTCACCATCTTGATCCACGTAGTGATTGCTGACGAGGTATGTCCCTGCAGCTGACCTGTGGAGTTCGAAACGGGGAATAATGAATCGGAACGCACCAAAGGTTTGCCAGCCTTCGGTCGGCGGTTCCGCTGCATTAAATTGGAAGCCGCCATAGTATCGCAGGTCTGGATGGTCTGGATTCAATAGATCATGGAGGGAGTCGAACAGCTGGCGCAGATCAGGTACTGATTGACCTGAGATCTCATGTGCGATCCCGATCCCAGCCATTTTGAATTCCTGGTTGCGGTTTGCCCAATAGGTTTTGATGGGTGAGGTCTGGCAGGCCAGCCATTCCATCGCTGCCACATCCTCGATCTCTACTTTGCAGCGGACAATACGATGGTTTCCGTTACTAACAAGATTGTGGCAAGTCTCCCGTAGTTGGGCGGCGAGACGTTCCTTGGCGGTTGACTGAGCTATGGGATTCATTCAGACCAAAATCTGTATCAGCGGGTTGGGTTTGTTTCCGAAGGAGAAATGCAGAAAGATTCATCGGTCATACCCACTATTTACTGTAAAGCCCTAACTGTGGCAATCAATTTTTTTGTAAGGCTGCCGATCCCGGTGTTAGGGCTATTGAGCAACTCTTGTTTCACTCCCGGCGAAGATTAAATTCAGCCTCGCAATGGAGGAAGGACAACAAATTTGAAATTACTCACCAATATAAGCATCGCGAACGTCTACCGGGATTCTACCTTCGGTTCTGAGACTATTTCCCAATCCTACATGGGCGAGCAATTGGAGGTGCTGGAACAAAAGGATAGCTGGTTCCTGGTCCTGCTGGAAGATGGGTATAAAGGCTGGATACCATCCTCCTTTGTCGTCGAAAAACCTGAGCACTGGGATGATCATGAATTCTACGCTACGCAGAGCCACGTTTCGAAGATCTATGAAAGTCCAGATCAACTAGCCCCGACCTTTCGCGATGTTACGATACTTTCCAAACTTCCTGCAACATCTCGGGAAGCGGGGTGGATTCAAGTTTTATTACCAGATGGTCTTAGCGGGTGGATCCCAGATAATCCCCGTTACGAACCTTCATCGCTTGATGTTGAGAATCTGCTGGAAATTGCCCACTCCTTCCTGGGCATTCAATATTTCTGGGGTGCGAAATCCCCTAAGGGCTTTGATTGCTCTGGGTTCGTCCAAACCTGCTTTAAACTTCAGGGCTTACAACTCCCTCGCGATGCCTACCTACAGGCAGAGGTGGGTGAGCAGGTCAGCAGTGACTTTCAGGACTGGCAAGCTGGAGATCTTATTTATTTTTCCGAACGGACAGAAAAGATAAGCCATGTGGCGATCGCCCTGGAGGATGGGAAATTCATACATGCTTCTGGTTTTGTCAGGATCAATAGTATGAACCCTGAGCATGGTGAGTTATATACAGCCAAATATTCGAAGATTTATACAAAAACAATGCGCGTGTTATAGAAAGAATCCAAATACATGAGTGAACAACAAGTGAAACCCACCCTGCTTTCTGGGATTCAACCATCAGGTCAGCTTGCTCTGGGCAACTATGTGGGAGCGATGCGGAACTGGGTAAATCTGCAGCAGGACTATCGGGGTATCTTCATTGTGGTCGATATGCATTCCATCACAGTCCGGCAGAAGCCAGCTGATCTCAGAAATCGTTGTCTCTCATTTGCTGCACAATATCTGGCAGCAGGCATTGACCCGAACGAGAATATCATTTTCATTCAATCCCATGTACCCCAGCATGCCGAACTTTCCTGGGTGCTCAATTGCTATACCTATATGGGTGAATTGAATCGGATGACACAATTCAAGGATAAATCGAAACGGCATGAGGATAATGTCAACGCCGGACTGTATACCTATCCGGCCCTCATGGCAGCCGACATCCTTTTGTACCAGACAGACCTGGTGCCCGTTGGTGCGGACCAGAAGCAGCACCTTGAACTGACCCGTGATTTGGCCGCCCGATTTAACAACACCTATAGTCCTACCTTCAAAGTACCTGAACCATACATTCCAGCGTCTGGTGCGCGAATCATGAGCCTGCAGGAACCTGAGAAAAAGATGTCCAAATCCGATTCCAATGAGAACAATTTCATTGCACTCCTGGATCCACCTGATGTCATTCAGAGAAAGATCAAACGTGCGGTAACTGATTCCGCCCGTGAGATCAGTGCTGATTCGTTAACGAAACCTGGAATTGGCAATTTACTGACCATATACGCAGTCCTGAACGACTTGAATGAATCTGGAATCGTTGATACATTTGCAGGTAGGCAGTACAGCGATCTCAAGGCCGAACTGTCAGATTCTCTGGTTGCTTTCCTGGAACCATTTCAGACCCGGTACCATGAGATCATGACTGAAAAAGGGTATCTTTCAGGCATCCTGGATGACGGGGCCGAAAAAGCAAGATCTATTGCCAGGAAGACCCTCAGTAAGGTCCATCGCAAGATCGGATTTGTTGCACCGGGACGCATGAAATAATGAACAGACCGCTACGGGTTGACCTTGATATGTTCGAAGGTCCACTGGACCTTCTCCTGTTTCTTATCAAGCGAGATGAACTGAATATCTATGACATTCCCATCTCCAAGATAACCCGAGATTTTCTTGCATTTGTCGAGTTGGCCAAGGAGCTGCAGTTACATTCTGCAGGTGATTTTGTGCTCATGGCTGCGACACTCATGAAGATCAAGGCACGCATGCTACTTCCCATAGAAGCCGAACATGATGAGGAGATCGAGGATCCGCGTACTGAACTCATGAATATGCTTCTGGAATATAAACGGTATAAGGAAGCGGCTCACGCCCTGGAGGGTATGGAGAGGCAGGAACGACCGCATTACTATCGATTACCTCCACCCTGGGTGCCTGGTGAGGAGGAAACAACGGCCATTCTTGAGGATGTTAAGCTCTATGATATCATGCTTACTTTTCAGTACCTGATCAAAAATTACGAAGATCCAGCCAGCCACATGGTCGACATTGAGGAAGTATCCATGAGTGAACAGGCTGGTTATCTTATGACGCTTTTACAGACCCAGGATAAGATTCAATTTTCCAGCTTGATCCATCAATTCGAATCGCGTCTTGTGCTAGTGGTGACCTTCCTGGCACTCCTGGATATGCTCCGTTCCAGACAGGTCAGGATCAAACAGTCACAATTATTTGATGATCTACTCATCTCGAGAGGTAAAGAATTTGGAACTCACTGATTTAAAGAAGATCGTAGAAGCTCTGCTTATGGCGAGCCCAATCCCTTTGACAGAAACCAGATTCAAAATGTGTATGAAGGATGAAGCTGAGCTAACGCTGGGGTTGGAAGAAATAATTGAGAGTCTGCAAGCGGATTACGATGATTCTGGTCGAGCTTTTACCATTAAGAAAGTGGCCGGTGGATATCAGCTTGTGACCCGGGCAGATTTTGAGATCTATGTGAAGGGGCTCTTTACAAAAACTGGTAAGTTGAGATTGTCTCAGGCGGCCCTGGAAACCTTGGCTATTGTGAGCTACAGGCAACCAGTTACTCGCAATGAGATAGAGGCGATCAGAGGAGTGAATTCAGACTCATCTATCCGCACACTCCTTGACCGCAAACTGTTAGAGATAAGAGGTCGTGATGATGGCCCAGGTCGTGCCCTCCTTTACCGTACGAGTACAGAATTCCTGCAATATTTTGGACTGGATTCAGTGAAAGATCTACCAAAACTGAAAGAGGTTGAGGATCTACTCAGTGAGGATCAACAAGAACTGGTCTGAGCCACCTCTGTTAAGTTGAATAAATACATGTCTGATCAATCAGAGAAATTGATGCGTTTCAACCGTTATCTGGCGAAAGCCGGGCTCGGGTCTCGTCGTGTTTGCGATGACCTTATTCAAAGAGGACTGGTCACGATAAATGGGGAGGTTGAGAAGAATCCTGCTGTCAGAGTTGAGATAGAGCAGGATGTTGTCGTCTTTCAAGGGAAGCAGATCAGCCTCGAAGCGGAGCATCACTATTTCATCCTGAACAAACCAGCAGAGGTAATCACGACCACCAGTGACCCTTATGGCCGATCAACAGTGATCGACCTGCTACCACAGGTTGGCAGGATTTATCCAGTGGGTCGATTGGACTATGATACGACAGGCGCCATTCTGCTCACAAATGATGGGGACCTAGCCTATCAACTGACCCATCCGAAGTTTCAGGTGCCCAAGATCTACAGGGTGCGTGTATTGGGACGGGTGAGTGAGAGTGATCTTGAAAAATTACCACTTGGCATAAATATTGAAGCTCCTACTCCTGCAATCGCAGAGGTTTTGGACTATAGGTATCAGGATCGTTTCACTGATGTGAAACTTGTCCTCCGCGAGGGGCGTAAACGTGAGATCAAGCGCATCTTTATGGCATTGGGACATAAGGTGGTCCGACTTCACAGAGAGCAATTCGCGTTCTTGCGCGTGGATGATCTGCAGGAGGGAGAATACCGAGAGTTGAGCCGGGAAGAAGTCTCTAAACTAAAGGAGCTTGCTGATGGACATTAAGGGCAAACGCGTCATGATTTTCGGTGGCTGGGGCCTGGTAGGTCAGGCGATCGCGAAGCAATTACTTGAAGAGGAGCCCTCTGAATTGATTGTTACCTCTCTTCGAAAAAATGAGGCAGAAGAGATACAACACATCCTTGAAAATCACCCCCTGAACAGAGGAACGAAGATCATTTCAGTCCATGGGGACCTCTTTGTCAGAGAAGCGCTTTCGAATATGTCCAAAGCCCAGATCTACGCTTCCCCGGACCAGGTGGGGACAATGATCCATGATATCTATGATGACCTGGGTCCAGACATCATTCAGAACTCTAAGCTTTACCAGATCATGGATACCCACAAACCCCAGATCGTTTTGGATTGTATCAACACGGCTACTGCATTTGCCTACCAGAATGTCTATCAGATAGTGGCTGAACTCAGAGCTGAGATCGAGGAGTTGAGAGCAGGAAAAACCGATGATGGTCGCTTGATCGATACGGTCGAAAGAATTATCGCTACCTTGTATATCCCACAGCTTATCCGCCATGTGCAGATCCTGATCGAAAGTATGCATCAGGCTGAAACCAAACTTTACCTGAAAGTAGGCACCAGTGGAACGGGTGGTATGGGGTTCAATATTCCCTACACACATTCCGAGGATAAACCCTCAAAGATGCTGATGAGCAAATCATCCCTGGCCGGGGC
The DNA here is from genome assembly GCA_021734255.1 of Fidelibacterota bacterium. Lineage (GTDB taxonomy): Bacteria > Fidelibacterota > UBA8477 > UBA8477 > JABMPR01 > JABMPR01. The sequence continues at coordinate 58,163 of JAIPJM010000005.1, forward strand.
ACATACAATGTTGCTCTGGTTGCTAGGTCGAACCCCGCATGCACCGATCGTCAAGGAGATAAAGCCCACAGCCGCTATTGCCTGGAAAAAGATTGGGTATGGCAAGGTCGTGCGCAAAGGAAGCCATATCCCGCTCTACGATTCAGCCCCCTCCGAAAGCACGGTGCTGGGTGCTGAGCTGGTCAAACACCCTGAGCAAACCTGGGATAGACTGGATGACCAGTTCCTGGAATCCGTTTATATCGATGCAGGTGAGAACGGGTATTTCTCGGCCGGAGAGTTCTCTGTGCTGACAGGTGAAGGTCAGATGGAATTCGTTACTCCTGAGGAAATTGCAGATCTGACTCTTCTGGAGATCAAGGGGGGCAACACAGGGAATGATATCATTTCGAGTTTAGATAGTTCAGTCTTGCTGCCATCTTATCGTGCTGGATTGATACGCAAAGATGCGATTGAGCAAATGCAGGCGCTTGAAAAAGAGACGGGAAAAGATAGTGTGGCCTTTGAGTTGCTTGGTCCCCCTCGGCTTACGAAACTTCTGTATGAGGTGTACATTCTGAAGCGATTAAAGGGCAATATCGATGCAGTCCTTGCCGCTGATCCTGCGGAGCTCACAGCCCAAATGGAAGCTGAAATCCTTAATAATCAGGAGCTGAGATCGACCATCCTGTCTGTTGGTACGCCTATCCTGTTGAAAGATGGCAAAACATTCCTCCGTGGTCCAGATATCTCGGAACCCAATTTCGAGGGGAAAACAGTTCTGGAGGTATCTCCCCATAATATCGAGAAGTGGACCAGTTCCGGTTGGCTGGATCTGCGGATCGAAAATGTGAAAAAATGGCAAGAACGACTTTCCTCCCTCAAGGTGGACATGGAGAAAAAGACCACCCAGGATTATTCATCCTATTACTTCAGAAATCGCCGTTTCCTCGGTGGTACAAAACGCATGGATATCGGTATTATTGTAAACTGGGTCCTGGAATATGAGGACATGGGATATCGAATTAAATAGGGGTCATTACTACTTCGGGATCCAAACCCTGATTTTGGAGCAATATCCTATATAAAATTCAAACATTTAGGATGGCTATTCCTGGTTGTATTGCCCTGAACAGCCTTCTATATTGCGCCGCTTTGAAACGATTGCATGAAATATTGAAGATCAAAAGCAGTTATTTGAAACATGATTATTGCAATTGATGGCCCTGCAGCTTCCGGCAAAAGTTCGACTGCAAGCGGAGTCGCTTCCCAGTTAGGATTCAGGCATATTGATACGGGAGCCATGTACCGGGCGATCACATTGAAATTGATCCGCGAGAAACTCGATCTCTCAAAGACTGAAGACCTTAAAAACCTACTCAATAATCTTGACCTCAGAGTAGATTTTACTCAGGACGGTCAGGAACTGTATTTGGATGGTGTGCAACTTGGGGATGAGATCCGTTCCCATGAGGTTACTGAATTTGTGGCAGATGTCAGCGCACAATCGCTGGTAAGACAGTATCTGCTGGGTGTTCAACGAGAGGTTGCCAGTAAGCACGATGTGGTCCTTGAAGGACGAGATATTGGAACCGTCGTTTTTCCCGATGCAGAGATCAAGATATATATGGTAGCAGATTCAAGAGTTCGGGCAGCTCGTAGGCAAAAGGATTTTGCCAGACAGGGGATTGAGAAATCCCTGGATGAGTTGGAAGAGGAGATCCTCGCCCGAGATGCACACAATGCGAAGCGAAAACTTGCACCTATGCGTGCTGCTGCTGATGCCACCATCCTGGATACGACTACAATGAGTATCGAGGATCAGATAAATTTTATTGTCTCCAAGGTGGAGGCAAGCAAGTCAAATGGAGGAACTAACTGAATGACCAAAAAGCAAACTGAAGATGCCAAGGTCGAAGAAACCGTAGAAGAAACGGCCGAAGCATCTACTGAATCCCAAGACGCCGTCGAGACGACGCCCGCCGAGGAACCCACTGAAGCTGCAGAAGAAAAAGCAGAAGAAGTGAAAGAAAAAGTAGAGGAAAAAGTAGAGGAAAAGGAAGAAGCTAAGGAAGAAGCTGAAGCACCTGTCGAAGAGAAGGCAGAGGAAGAGGCAAAACCTGAAGCACCCGCCGAAGAGAAGGCTGAAGAAGTAGCTAAGTCTGAAGCACCTTCCGAGGAGAAGGCTGAAACAGAAGCCGAACCTGAAGCACCTGCCGAAGAGAAACCTGAAGCAGAAAAGGTGGATGAAACTGCTGCAGAACCTGTAGCCGCCGAAGAATCCACACCGGATGATGCGGTAAGTGAAGAAAAAACCCCTGACATGTCTGATGGCAAAAGAGGGATGATGAATGATCTCTTCGCTAGCGTTAAGACCATTAAAAAGGATGAGCTTCCAGAAGAAAAGGAAGAAACCAGCAAGGAATCCCTGGCCTATCAGGAATTACTGGATCATGCTGTTGTCGATCTGGATCAGCAATCTCTGGTAAAGGGTCGTATCATCTCCGTTACTGATAAAGAAGTAATGGTAGATTTTGGCTTCAAATCCGAGGGTCTGGTCGCCCGTCATGAATTTGATGAGGATGAAGTACCTGAGGTTGGTGAAACCATCGAGTTATTCCTTGAGAGGATTGAGGATAAACTGGGTCAGGCTGTATTGTCCAAGCGTAAAGCAGAATTCATGCGCGTCTGGGATAATGTGAAGCAAAAATATGCAGATAATGAAATCGTTGAAGGTACCATCTCCCGTCGTATTAAGGGAGGAATGGTCGTCAACATCCTTGGTGTAGATGCATTTCTGCCTGGATCGCAGTTGGATGTACGTCCAATCAGGGATTTCGATGCATATGTCGGAAAAACTTTCGAATTCAAGATCGTTAAGGTCAACGAATTCCGTAAAAATATTGTTGTTTCCCGTAAGGAATTACTGGAAGAAAGTCTCAAGGAACAGAGAAGTAAACTGCTGGATGAGATCGAAGTTGGCCAGATCCTCGAGGGTCGCGTAAAGAACATCACTGATTTTGGTGTTTTCGTCGACCTGGGTGGAATCGATGGTCTGCTGCATATCACAGATCTGTCGTGGGGTCGTGTCAATCATCCGTCCGAAGTTGTCGGTCTTGATGAGGACATCATGGTTAAGGTAATTGACTATGACACAACGAAACAGCGTGTCTCACTCGGCCTCAAGCAGTTGAAACCCCATCCTTGGGAAAGTGTCATCGAGAAATATCCAGAAGGATCCAGTGTTACCGGCAAGGTAGTAAGTCTGGCAAATTATGGAGCCTTCGTTGAGCTCACCGCCGGTGTTGAGGGACTGATCCATATTTCTGAGATCTCCTGGACCCAGCACATTAAGCATCCTGGTGATGTTTTTACAGTTGGTGATCAAGTGGATGCTGTGGTCCTGTCAGTTGACGCTGAGAATCATAAGATCTCTCTGGGCGTCAAGCAGTTGCAGCCCGACCCATGGACAACCATCGAAGAGAAATATCTCGTTGGATCCGTCCATGAAGGAACGGTTCGCAACCTGGCCCAGTTCGGTGCATTTATTGAACTTGAAGAAGGCATCGATGGTCTTGTTCATATCTCTGACCTGTCCTGGACTAGCAAAGTACGTCATCCCAAAGAGATTCTACAGCGCGGTGACACGGTGCAGGTGAAGATCCTGGACATCTCCAAGAGCGAGAGAAAAATATCGCTTGGTGTGAAACAAGCTCAGGACAATCCCTGGGATGAGCTGAAAGCCCGTTTTGCAGTGAATTCAGAGCAGAAGGGTAAAGTCATCAAGCTACTAGAGAAGGGTATCATTCTTGAATTTGAAGAAACTGACGTGGAAGGTATTATCCTCCTCGGAAGTTTCCGCAAGAAGGAAAGAAAAGAGATCCTGGATCAGTTCGAAGAAGGCGCTGAGGTAGACGTGAAGGTCATTGGGGTAGATGAGACTGAGAAGAAGATCGTTGTCAGTCATGAATCTGCTATTAAGGACAAAGAACGCGCCGAGATCGATGAGTTTATGCGCGGTCAGGATCACGGCAACGACAAGCTGGAGATCCCAGATGAGATCGTAAGCAAGATCCGTGAAGCTGAGAAGGCTGCCAGCGAGGAAGCTGAAGAAAAACCAGCCAAGAAACCTGCTGCGAAAGCCAAGACAGCTAAAAAGAAAGCTGATGAGACTGAGGCTGAAGAACCTGAAGAGAAGCCAAAGAAACCAGCTGCCAAGAAAAAGACGACTGCTAAGAAGGAAGTAAAAGAAGATACTTCTGAAGAAGCTGAAGAGAAGCCTGCCAAGAAAAAGGCCGCTCCGAAGAAAAAAGCAGCCGCCAAGAAAACTGCAGAGAAGGAAGATGAAAAAGAAGCGGAGGAGGAGAAATAGTCCTCTGATCTAACTGATCCTTTTCAGAAGCGTTTTCATTCTGAAATACATAAAGGCGATGCATGAAAGATTTTTGATTGCATCGCCTTTTTTATGCGCCTTCTCGGGCCCCGCAGGATGCGGGGGTGAGAACAGAACACCCCGGGTTTACCCGGGGGGATCCATATTACTCAGGGAATAGATGATCCCCGCATTCAATAAAAGAGCCACAGGATATACTTTAGATACTATATTATTATGATGTTCAAAAAAGCATTCACAGTCGACATTCAGATCAAGCTTGGGTCCCTGCTCCTGGCCGTCCTGCTCTGGTTTTTTGTTGTTACTGATATTGAGTATTTCTTTGATCTGGAGATTCCCCTTAAAGTTGAAGGGTTGACAGAAGAAAAAGCCCTGAACAATGAGATCCCCGAAGTGATCAAAGGGAGATTCAGAGGGAAGGGGCATTCCCTGCTCTGGGCCAAGATGACTTTACCCGCCTCAGAGACGGGTCTCGTCCTGGATCTGAGTAAGACCAGGAATACCCAGGTCTATTATCTGGATAATTATTTCAGTGATCACCCCGACCGATTTATTCTACCCCGGGACTACAATTTGGAATTGATCCATGTCGTGGAGCCGGAATCTATCTGGGTCAGCGTTGAAGCTATGGCTCATAAGGAAATGAATATCAATCTTCAGGCGCAGATAAATCCGGCCTTGGGATATATGCTTGTCGGCGAGATCAATGTTGAACCTGCGCGAGTGACAGTCAGTGGGCCACGCTCACTCCTGGACCGGATCAACAGCTTTCCAGTCGATCCCATTGAACTAAATGGCGTGAATAGTGATGTTCTACTTGATATCCCCCTTCACATGGAACCTGCACAATTATTTCAATTGGATGTCAAGGCAGCCACAGTGACCGCAGATATCCAGAGTATTGGCTCCGTGGAGTTCCAGAATATCCCGATCCGACTGGAGAACGTCCCCCCCGGGGTTGAGGTGTCAGTCATTCCCAAGACCATAGGCCTGGAAGCGGAAGGCGGTTTGGATCGTCTTCTGGCGCTAGAACCTAAGGACTTTACTGTGAGTTTTGATTACGGTGTAAACTGGACTCAGGACCAGCAACTCTATGTCCCGGTAGCCACGCTGCCAATGGGTGTAAAACGCGTGAACAGATTCATTCCGGAAAAAATTGAGATCGTACAGAAGTAAATGGCTGAAGCATTGATCCTGGGTATTGAGACCTCCTGTGACGAGACGGCGGCTGCGCTGTTCCGTGGTCCTGAGATCATTCATCAGATCACAGCAACCCAACTGGTGCACACCAGCTACGGTGGAGTTGTACCTGAATATGCCTCCAGAGAGCATAATAAACTCCTGGGGCCAGTCGTTAAAAGTGTTCTGGAGCAATCTGATCTAAACCTTTCAGATTTAGAAGGTATTGCGGTGACCAGAGGCCCCGGTTTGGCTGGTTCTCTTTTGGTGGGCCTGAGTTATGCGAAGGGTCTGTCCATTGGACTGGATATCCCCATGTATGGTATAAATCATATTGAGGGACATATATTTGCCAACTTTATTGGAGAACGAGAACTGCCAGTACCCTTCCTGTGTCTGCTTGTATCAGGTGGTCATACTCAGCTGATTCATGTGGAAGGCCCCCAAAGTTATAAGTTGATCGGCCAAACTCGGGATGACGCTGCTGGTGAAGCCTTTGATAAGGTCGCAAGGTTATTGGGGATCGGTTACCCTGGCGGTCCTTTGATCGACAAACTAAGTAAAGAGGGGAATCCTGATTTTCACCGCTTCTCCAGAAGCGCATTCCCAGGGACATATGATTTTTCATTCTCCGGCTTAAAGACCAATGTCTTGCAGTATGCTCAAAAGCAGGACAAAGGATTCATAAATGCTAAGCTGCCAGATATTGCCGCCAGTTTTCAAGAGGCTGTCGTGGATGCGCTGGCGACTCAGACCATGCAGGCTGCTGAAGATCTTGGGCACTCGCGGATCGTTCTGGCAGGAGGGGTGGCTGCCAATTCAAGGCTAAGAGAGAAAATGCTTCATTTTACAGAAGAAAAGTCGATCCAGCTCTACCAACCCGATCTAAAATATTGTACTGACAATGCAGCAATGATCGCCTACCTGGGTTACTGGAAATCGATACTTTCTCTACCCGATTCTCTGGAGATCACTGCCGTACCAAATCTCAAACTTAACTTCATCGATTAAATGCACTTACCATTTGGCTATATCCTGAAAGCCGATTTCCACGGAGGATCACTGGCTTTCACTACAGCGCTCCTCATTCTCTTCGTTCTGGTCCTTATCACCAATCGAAGAAGGGTTGTCCAGCAGGGCAGCATATCCCTGGCAAGCTACCTGCTGATCTTATCCTTTCGAATGCTCATCTCGCTTATCCTGCTCATCCTGGTTTTTGATCCTGAAATTGAACTGCAACGACAGCAGACCCTGCCCCAGAGGGTCGCCTTTGTTGTAGACAGGTCGATGAGCATGACAAAGGCCTGGGATGGGGACGAAAAACAAGTGTCTGTGGGGATCAGAGACTTCATTCAAGAGGCTGAGTCGCGATACGAAATTGATATCTGGGGTATGGATGGAGCGCTCATTTCCAGGGACGACATTGGTTTTGACCAAGAATATACTGCATTTGAATGGTCACCTGAACTGGAGGAAGAGGAGAAGAACAAGTATCAGGCAGTTATGATCTTTTCCGACGGTCATTTAAACCAGGGCAGGTCACCACTGGACATGTCATGGACATCCTCGCTCCCCATCTTCCCCGTACTTCCAGGCAAGCCCCGTACAAACCAGTCCCTAACCCTTGTTGACCTGGATTACACGCTCCCTTCTGCAGAGCGAGATCCCCTGCTCCTGAATTTGCGACTTCAGCAGGATGGCCTCATCGGTGATGAGTTGCAGATAGTGGTTAAAGATGATCAGGGGGAAGTGCTCGCAAAAAAGAATATACAGGTGGACCAGATGATGCTGGGGCTAGCGCTACCAGTCATGCTTCAGTTGGACAATCGGCAAGCACTCACGGTCGAGGTCCTAGCCGGGACAGCTGGCATTCGGCTGCAAAAATCGCTTGTTGTCAAGCCTGAAAATCACCTGGCGAAGATCTTACTGGCCAGTGAAAGACCGGATCTCCAATATAAATTTCTGGTACAGAGCATTCCAGATAGTCTCTTTACCCTCAGGACCTACCTAGCGGGTACAACCGAAAGCCAGGGCGCCTCCGCCCTGGAGGAACCTGCGTTTGATCTCCTGATTCTCAACGAGCCTGGGTCCAAGATGTTGGCCCGCTTTCGTCAAGGTGTGTTTACTACGCATTTGGAGGAAAATAAACCGCTGATCGTATTTTGGTCAGGTGCTGATGAAATGGATAGGGAGTGGCAGGAGCTTTTAAAGGTGAAGCAGGCGGCGATTGAGTGGCAGGGTGAGTTTCCCGCAGGATGGGAACTGGAAGCACTGGATCACCCTTTGTATCTTGGATCCAAAGGTGCTGGCTTTGAACCAGTGAAAGTGGAACGATTTCCGCCTGTGATGCGCAATAAATTTATGATCTACGACTCGGGACCCCCTCTATTGAATGTAAATTCAGGTGAATTGACGGGGAGTGTCCTGGCACTCTCTGAAGGCGGATCCAGAGCCTATTTTAATGGCGGGGATCTCTGGAAATGGCATTTCCAACCGGATACCTGGGCAGTCTACCGTACGTTTTGGGTCTATCTGTTAGACTATCTTGTGTCGCTGTCGGACTTTAAACCTGTAGATTTGACCTTGGCTCAAAACAGGGGCGAAACAGGCGATTATATTCCTGTAAATATAGAGGTTAGAGATATAGATGGTACACCCGTGTTCTCAGAGGTGCGCCTATGGCAGGAAAACACCAGGGGTGATCAGTATCCCCTCAACGTGGAACGTAAGGAAACGGGACTCTATCTGGCCCAGGTGAATACGCGGAACGCAGGATCCTTCAGTCTCATTGCGGAAGCATACCGATTTGGGGAACTCTGGGGTAGCGATACGAGTAGAATGGAACTGACGACTTTTAATGAGGAGGGTCAGAGCGAGGGAGTAGATAGAGTATTTCTTCAAAGACTAGCTGAGCACAGCGATGGTGGTAGGATCATATCCACCATAGACAATTTGCCCATTTTTCCTGATACATCATTTGAGAGAACAACGAGTATTCAACTAAAGGGACTACGGTCAGCCAGTTTATTCTATCTTCTCATATTACTGATGGTACTCGAGTGGACAATAAGACGCAGAAACGGTTTATTATAAAGGATTTACCTTTTTGCTCGCTAGCACTGAAGCTATATTGCTGCGCTTTTTTTGAATAGGCTGGAAAACAGGGGATTTGATGCGAAATATTTGTGTAATAGGAACTGGATATGTAGGCCTGGTAAGTGGGGCAGGATTGGCTGATTTTGGGAATCATGTCGCCTGCGTTGATATCGATCAATCAAAAATAGATATGCTTCACGGTGGAGATATCCCCATCTATGAACCAGGTCTTAAAGAGCTTGTTGATAGAAATGTGAAAGCTGGAAGACTCGCTTTCAACTCGAATGTAGAACAGTCAGTGAGAGAATCTGAGGTGATCTTTATCGCCGTTGGAACCCCCATGGGGGCAAATGGTGAGGCAGACCTTAGTGCTGTCAAAACCGTTGGAAAGATGATTGCGGAAAACCTGAATGCCTACAAGATCATCTGCACCAAAAGCACGGTACCTGTTGGAACCGGGAAGGAATTATCTGAGTTGATCACATCACATGCACCAGCAGGTGCAGAATTCGATGTCGTCTCCAATCCAGAGTTCCTGCGAGAGGGTTCAGCAGTCAAAGATTTTTTACTTCCGGACCGGGTGGTCATTGGTGTTGAAAGTGACCGGGGAGAGCAGATCATGCGTGATGTCTACCGCCCCCTGTTTATCAATGAAACGCCCATGGTGATCACCAACATTCCCTCAGCAGAAATGATCAAATACACCTCCAATGCTTTCCTGGCCGTAAAGATATCATTTATCAACGAGATAGCGAATTTAGCGGACAAAGTAGGTGCTGATATTCATACCATCGCCCGGGCCATGGGTCTTGATGGTCGCATCAGTCCTAAATTTCTGCATCCCGGTCCTGGATATGGTGGTAGCTGCTTCCCTAAAGATACAGAAGCGCTGGTGTATACTGGAAGCCAGCACGGTGTGGATTTTACGGTTGTCAAAGGCGCCATTCAGGCCAACCGGAGGCAAAGACAGGTAATTTTGGAGAAGGCAAAAGAATTAATACCTGATCTTAGCGGAAAGAAGGTTGCCATTCTGGGTCTTGCATTTAAAGCAAATACCGATGATGTACGTGATACGCCTGCTGTGGACATCATCAAGGGGCTAAAAGAGGCAGGAGCCATAGTACAGGCTTACGACCCCATCGCTGCCGAAAATATGATCAAATATTATACTCCGGATCTGGAGGTCCGAAATACGGTTGATGAGACCATCGAATCAGTTGATCTGATCATCATATTAACGGAATGGAATGAGCTTCGCGGGCTTGATCTGGGGGCAGTGAAATCGCGGGTGAATAGTCCTAATATTGTGGATGCGCGGAACGTATTAAGTGTGGATCAATTGAAAATGCATGGATTTAACTACCGCAATGTGGGTAGAAGCCTGGTTTAATCGATAATTTATTAATTTTAAAAAAAGTGACTTAAAAAAGATGCAAGATCTGTTAAAGAGAATTGAAGAGAAGGATTTCACCGTTGGCGTCGTTGGCTTGGGTTATGTAGGACTACCTCTGGCTGTGGAATTTGGCAAAGAGGGGATCCGGACCATCGGTATCGATGTGGACCAAAAACGGGTGGACCTGCTCAACAGTGGAACCAATTATATCCAGGATGTGGCAGACGCTGAATTAAAGCAACTGGTGGATGATGGTCTGTTTTCAGCAACAACCGACTTCTCCAGCCTGAAGCATATTGATGCCGTTTGCATTGCAGTCCCCACCCCTCTAAGTAAGACCAAGGATCCGGATATTACCTATATCCTGGCGGTCAATGAAGAATTAAAGAAATATGTCCACAAGAACCTGGTTGTTATTCTGGAAAGTACGACCTATCCGGGTACAACCCGGGAATTGATCCTGCCGGCTCTGGAAGCGACCGGATTGAAGGTGGGTACAGACGTCTTTCTGTTGTTTTCCCCTGAGCGGGTGGATCCTGGCAATCCTGTTTACCAGACGAAGAACACGCCTAAGGTCATCGGTGGTGTTACTGAAAATTGCCTTAAGCTGGGGATGGCTGTCTATGGTCATGTTATGGATGAAATGGTACCGGTGTCTTCGCCAGAAGCAGCGGAATTAACCAAGCTCCTGGAAAATACATTCAGAAGTATCAACATCGGCCTCGCCAATGAAATGGCCATTATGTGTTCAAAATTAGGGGTGAATGTTTGGGAAGTGATCGATGCAGCGGCAACAAAACCCTTCGGTTTTATGAAATTCACACCTGGTCCTGGCCTGGGTGGTCACTGTATCCCTATTGATCCTCATTATCTATCCTGGAAGATGCGAACGCTGAATTATCGGGCCCGATTCATTGAATTAGCCTCAGAGGTAAACTCAGGTATGCCTGAGTATGTTGTTGAACTGGTTGCTGAGGGGCTGAATCGCTATGCAAGGAGCATCAATGGTTCCAGGGTGCTTATGCTTGGAATGGCTTACAAGCCGGATATCGATGATGTGAGGGAATCACCTGCACTTGATGTCTATGCCCTTCTGGAAGCCAAGGGAGCCAAAGTTGTGTTCCATGATCCTTATGTGGATAAGATCCGTTTCGATTCCAGACTGGAAGATTCCATTGACCTTAAACTGGAAGATCTTGGCGAGTATGACTGTGTCGTCATCACAACGAATCATAGTGAATATGATTTTGATGCCATTGTTGAGAATGCCAAATTGGTTGTCGATACAAGGAATGCGACGGCAAACATCAAAAGTGATAAAGTTATTCGTTTAGGAGCATCTTGAAAAAAGTAATCACTTACGGCACATTTGATCTGTTCCATTTGGGACATCTGGAGATATTGAGACGGGCAAAAGCGCTTGGTGATTATCTGGTCGTTGCTGTATCCACAGATGAGTTCAATTCGGTAAAAGGCAAGCGTTGTGTATATCCTTATGAGCACAGGAGCAGTATCGTCCAGGCGATAAAATATGTGGATCAAGTAATTGCTGAGGACAGCTGGGAACAAAAAAGATCGGATATTATCAATCACAAAATTGATATTTTTACCATGGGAGATGATTGGACTGGTAAGTTTGACGATCTGGCAGATATCTGTGAAGTCATTTATCTGGACCGGACGAAAGGGATCTCAACCACGGACCTCAAGGCAAATATTACGAATAATTCATATTAAAGCGATGGGGCGCATGGATCATTCAATGATTTTAGCTATTCAACATTCAAGGAGCATTTAAATGAGAATTTGCAAACTCATCTTTTTTCTAAGCATAAGCATGTCATTGCTCCAGGCACAAGAATTTGGCAGGTTAGAAACGCCCGGAAAAGAAGTTGCTCAAGAGGAGCAAGAAGAGAGTACTCTACCAGTCGAGGTTATGAAATTACAGCCACTGGATCAAGTGGTCGACCCCAACAAATATATCCTGGGACCAGGTGATGAAATTGGGATCAGTATTCAGATCGACAAAGTTAAAACCTTTCCCCTGGTTGTTACCCCAACGGGAGATCTATTCATTCCATCAGTAGGTGTATGTCAGGTTGCAGGCTTATCATTGTCTGCTGCAATAGACAAAGTGAAGACATTTATTCGTACCAATGCATTCCCTCAGGCAAAGACCCATATGGTGCTATTAAATCCACGAATATTTAATCTTCAGGTAACAGGTGCGGTGCAGAAACCGGGGTTCATAAAGGTGTCTTCAGTGAGCAGACTCGCAGAGGTTATCGAATTAGCAGAAGGATTCAATCCCCTCGCAAAAGAGTTTGCTATAGAGGTCAAGCATCCTGATGGATCCATTGATCAAATTGATTTTATCGATTTCCTATTATCTGGTAACCTGGAAAATAATCCGACCTTCATGGAGGGTGACCAGGTGATGGTTCCTTTTGGCGATGTAGCCGAGGCTGGGATCATGCTGAATGGTCCGGTAGAAGATCCAGGGGTCGATATTATAACCGCGAATGAAACGCTATCAGACTATATCAAACGACGGGTCATTTTCCTGCCTGGTGCAGAAGTGGATAATGTGATCATTACACGTGGCAAGGGCAATTCCCAGGAAGTCGTTATTATAGAATCGGCGAAAATAAAGAGCACGATTTTGAAACCTGGCGACCGACTTGACTTTGGTTGGGAACGTGGTATCTCGGTGACAGGGTTTGTACAGGAAGCGGGTTCATTCACTTATTATCCTGGTTATAGTGCAATGGATTATATCGCGCTTGCAGGCGGAAATACGATCGAGGGTAATCCAGGCGACGCTCAAGTTATACACCTTGATGGGAATGAGGAATCAGCTAAGGATGCCCGTTTAAGGAGGGGTGATGTGATCTATGTTCCACGGACTTTCAGTAACTTCCTGTTTGGGAATTCTGGACTTCTCACTGTCGTTATATCACTAACATCGGTTCTCCTGGCATTCATTGCGGCCACTCAGTAAGCAGTGGTTTTTTGGCACTCCCGTGAGAACTGTCGCACAAGATTCAAATAACGATAGATTGATAAGATATATCCATCCGGACACAAATTATACAGAGGTGAACCGTTGAAAGATGAAGCAAGACAAACCCCTTTCCTGAATCTGTACATACTTATCTATAAGAATTTTAAGAAACTCTTCATATTTAATTTTATCGTAGGGCTTCTTGCACTCATTTACGTTTTCACCCTACCACTCAGCTATCGAAGCACAGCCTCGGTTGTTGTTCAAAGTGAATCAGGCTCAGGTGGTTTGGCAGCCATGGTCAGTCAGTTCAGTCCCTTTCCCATCAGTCTAGGTGGTGGAGCGGAGGTACAGAAATTCATGGGTGTGCTTGAGACAAAACGCGTCATGGATGTGATCATTGAAGAATTTGACCTTCAAAACCTGTATGAAAAAAAGACGCGAGTGGAAACATACCGGACCATCCTGGAGAGCCTGGAATTGTTTGACAGGGAGGACGGTAGTTTTTCGATCTCATATACTATTGAAGATGATCCGGAGTTGGCAAAACGTATCGTTGAAGCACTTTATACCGAGCTAGTCAAAATCATGCTGGAGCTTAATCAGGCCAATGCCTTCGACTATCGTATGTATATGGAAAATGCATATGAATCTGCTGCTGAGGAACTAAGAGAATCTGAGATAGCATTCAATCAATTTCAGAAGGAAACCGGTATCGTCAGTCTTGAGGATCAGACGATTGCGACCATTGGAGCCGTGACCGAATTGGAACTTGAGAAGGTCAAGCGGGAGATCGAATTGGATTATCTGAGGCAGACCCTCACGCCTGACCATCCAGATGTTCAGAGCAAGATGTTGGAGCTGGCTGCTTTCAAGAAAAAGTTAGCTGAGATAAAGCATAACGATGAGAGCTACCTTGTTGCCGTTGATCAATTACCAGACAATAGTCTTGCCTACCTGAGACACTTTCGAGATGTGACGGTAAACTCAAAACTATCCGAATTCCTTGCTCTACAGCTTGAACAGGCCAGGATGGAAGAGCAAAAAGAGACGGTTAATCTATACCTGCTGGACCCACCGGAAGTTCCTGACAGGAAATATAAACCCAGACGACTTTCCATCCTGGTGATCATCATGTTCTTCTCGGTGGTTTTTAGTGTGGGTTACTTTCTCATTAAAGATTATTTTTGGCAGAATCGCGATATCATCCAGAGCAAATTGTCCTAAAGTATGGTTCAGATACTATTATCGAATAGCCCGATAATAATATTCATCCTAATCTGGATGACAGTTTTTTATTTGAATGCGCTAAATCTCTATCCATTTCACGAAATCAGCAAAGATTCCTTGGGTATTCTGCTCACAGGGGTTCTCTCGGTTATCACTGGATACATCTTTGCCAGCCTTGTTTTCATCAAATCAACTGTTCAGAGTTATGAAAGAAAGGTTTATCAGGAAACGCAATTATTCAATCCTAATAGACTACGCACCTTAACTCTTCTCACCCTGGGCTTCTTGGCCTTTGGTGGATACGGGTCGTTTAGGGTTATTTCCGCACTGGCAGGGGGAGCCAAATTCTATTTCATCAACCCATTCCTCGTGAGAGAGCTGGTGGTCGCCATTCAGATGGGTGAGATTGGGAACGTGCCGGTGCTTTACAAGATTTCTGGGTTTGCAATCAGTGTGGGTATGCTGGCCAATATATTTGGTGGTGCTCTCTTTTCATATCAAGGTAGGTATAAACTCATTGGTTTTCTGCCTGTGATCCTCACCTTGATCGTCAGCCTTGTATTTATCCGCAGGTATTCCTTCGTAGCGGGTTTGACTCTCTGGCTCAGTGCCTATTTATTTTCTGCTCAAATTTTACATGCTCAATCAAAGGAAAAATTATTCAGGCGAATTGTGCTGATTTCGGCATCAATGGTCCTAGTGATCTATCTGGTCAGTTATTTTGTTATCCACGTGAGGACATTCTACCATCCCAAGGTGACTGAATACTTCTACGAATCATTGTACGCCTACTTTGTTGGTGGATTGAGTAGTCTTGATATCTGGTTGAAAGATCCAAATGACCTGATCCACCACTCATATGGACAAACAACCTTTAAGGATATTTTCCGATGGCTCTCAAGATTTGGTATATGGCCCTCTGAAGAGGTAAAGACAGTGCATCAGGACTTTGTGCTGATAAGTAAACACCGCATGATCAACACCTATACCTTTGTTAAAGCCATGTACGAAGACTTCAATATTTTTGGCGTCCTATCGCTCTCTTTTATATGGGGTTTCCTCTCCAAGGCAGCGGTCGTTAAATTTTTCAGGCGACCAGACTATATTGGGCTACTATTAGTTTCCATCGTCACTTTTAGTCTCCTTATGTCATTTTATTCATTTTATTTCAGAAATCTGATGGGCCCACTATTCTGGCTAATTTGTGTTGGGCTCATTCAAAAATACGTATCAGGCAAAGATGTCGACACTTCGTCAAATAATGACAAGCCCTTACCTGCGTAACATCCTCATCATGTTTAGAGGTACCAGCATAGGGCAGGCCTTGCCTATCCTGGCTTTTCCCCTGCTAAGCCGTATCTATTTGCCTGAAACTATCGGCGCTTATGCCGTTGTATTTGCCCTTGCAACCATCCTGGGCGGTATCGCTGGTATGCGGCTTGAGTTCGCACTCATTACCGCGAGAGAAGAAGATCGCTTCGTACTGATACAAATTATCCTTCGAGCCATGTGGCCCCTAGCTCTGTTCTACATCATTGTTGTGGCTGGCGTGGGAAATCTTCTCAATGTTGAGGTATTGAACCTTAAGCTGGAAACGTTGGTCTTTCTTATCATGCTTATCATTCTGAACCTATGTTTCAATACCTCTCAGTATTTTAATACTTCATTTGAGAGATTTTCTGTTAACTCCAACAGTCGGGTAATTCTGGCAGCTGGAACCGTGGTCTTTCAAATTTTGGGTGGTCTGATTTTTGATGGCATGCTCATTTCTCTTTTCGTAGGTCGAATAGTAGCCTTTGTATTGGCCCTCCTTTTCTCAGTAAAAAATATTGATTTATCACAGATGCTGAAAAAGGGATCACAGTCATTCGGAACTGTACTGGAACGTTATCTCCCATTCATCAAATTTTATTGGCCATCCTCACTTATTGATCTTGCGGCCCTGCATGCACCAGTCATTCTCATTGGTGGACTGTTCAGCTCGGCCTGGGTCGGTCAATATTCATTTGCGTATCGAGGTGTCTCAGTTCCTACTGCAACTTTTGGGCAGGCCATATCTCAAGTATTTTTTAAACGCTTTACTGATCGGGTGAACTCCTTTGGTAAGGATCCCAGAACACTTCTGGGGACCTGGGGCGTTTTGGCATCAATCGGTCTTCTACCTTTTACAGCTTTATTTTTATGGGGTGAAAGTATCGTTCCGTTCATCTTAGGGCAAAACTGGGCAGAGGCTGGAAGAATTGTCAGTATTATCAGCCCAATGGCTCTGCTGATGTTTATTAGTTCACCGACCAGCACCGCCTTGCTCACCCTGGGAAAACAGAAATACGCGCTCATTTTCTCGATCTCACAACTCATATATAAAGTAGGTGCTCTATATTATGGAGCTCTCATAGAAGATCTTTATTTGGGCTTGATCATACTTACTGTATGCCACTCAATTCAGATCATTGCCTATAATATTACTATTTATCTATTCATGATGAGGAATTCTAAGGATGCAAGTAACGGTCATCCCGAGTTGGTATCCTAATAATTATCAGCCATTCCTGGGAACGTTCATCCGTGAACAGGTATCCATGATGAAGGGAAATGATCTGTCCATGCATCTGCTAGGGGCGATACCCATATCAGTCAAATTTGGAATCAGACCGCTTGCGCTGGAACCGATTGAAACCCCCTTTGTTAAATTTTTCCCCAGTATCCCAGGCTTGAGGCATGCCTCTTATAAACGCAGTTTGAGCAAAGGGATGAAAATGTTTGAGAAATATATCCAGACCCATGGGGAACCTGATCTGCTCCATATTCACAGCTACTTGCAGGGATATTTAGCGCTGGCAATTCGGGAGAAGTATGATCTGCCCTTTGTTGTAACTGAGCACTACACCAGACTACTTAATGCGACCAACCTGGCAAGGTGGGAATATAATCTTGCCAAGCAGCTGTATTCAAAAAGCGCCGGAAACTTTGCCGTTAGTAATTACTTTGCCGATATTCTTCAAGCAAATTTCGGAGTTGAGTTTCATACCATACCAAATTTTATAAACATGGACCGGTTCGTACCAGCGCATGGGGAGAACGATAATCAGGATTATCAGCTTATTAGCATCGGTGCACTTACTAAACGTAAGGGGATGGACATTCTCCTGAATAGTGTCCACATCCTTCACAGAAAGGGATTGACAGTTAGCCTGAAGATCATTGGTGACGGCGAAGAAAGGGATACATTGCAATCCTATTGCCGTCAATCTGGAATAGAATCGCAGGTCACGTTTCTCCCATTTGTCTCCAATAGCGAACTCCCTCACCACCTACAATCCGCTGATTGCTTTGTAATAGCGAGTGAGGTAGAGACTTTCGGTGTTGTGGTTGTAGAGGCGCTGGCTAGTGGAGTTCCCAGCATTGTCACAGCTGAGGCCCCCAAAATGTTCATCCAAAATGGGTACAATGGGTACATTTCCGATCGTGACCCAGAATCACTGGCCGACCGGATCGAGCAGTGTATGCGTTTAAATTCTACACCAGAACAGATCCGTGAAACAGTATCGAAGAAATATTCCGCGGGTGTCGTAAAAAAACAGCTGCTAGACACCTATCAGAGTGTGATCGCCTAGGAAATCACAATGGATATTCTACATCTCAACTATCTACCGTCTAATATCGTTGTCAAGGAGAAGAAAATTCTCGAGATGGCAAAGGCTGCGGAGCGGAAGGATCTCCCAATTAGATTTCTCGTCTTGAATGATTCCTTAGCTCACACTGCGGGTAATATTGAGTTTCGGAAGATCGGTCTTCCCCAACAGCCGAAGTTGAAAAAACTATTCCAGATGCTCTTTCGTTACACCTATCTCAATCGACACCTGAAGCAAGAGACCTTCGATCTCCTGGTCCTCAGATACCCGTTAGCCATGGGGATTGGAGCATTGAAGTTCTATAAACACTACGGTCATAAAATCTACACTGAGCATCACACCAATGAAGTAGTAGAATTGCAAAAGATATCCAATAACAAATTTTTTGGTCGTCTGGTTTCAACCTGGGAGCGAGTAAGGCGCCGGAGGTTTTTATCACTGTGTCGTGGTGTCATTGGGGTTAGTTCCGAAGTTACTGCATTTGAACAAGTCTACCATCCGAATGGTAGATCCTTCACATTCTCAAATGGGATTGATGTAAAAAGTGTACCTTTTACTGGTTTTGCCGGTAACGAGGAAGTCTTGAATATACTTTTTCTTGCTGGTAGGTTTGCACCATGGCATGCTTTGGACAGGCTTTTAGCTGGACTGAAACAGTATGCAGGTGACCGAAGGGTTCGCTTAATGCTCGTAGGAAATTTAAATAAGATATCTCATATTGGTGATTGGAATCACCAGGAAAATCCCAATGTTGAATTAAAAATGTATGGCCAGTTGAATGAGCCCAAACTGACTGAGATATGTCGTTTCGCCCATGTTGCTATATCCAGTCTCGGGATTCACAGGGTTGGATTGGAAGAAGCCAGTGTACTAAAAACAAGAGAGTATATGGCCAGAGGAATCCCATTTATTTATGCTTATATGGACTCTGATCTGAAAGGCAATGAACCTTTCGCGAAGCGAGTCCCTGCAAACGATGAAGCCATTCACATTCAGTCCATTGTCGATTTTTACGAGGGTTACTCTACTAATATCGGGCTGAGCCAGACAATGCGGAACATCGCTGAGCAACGACTGGACTGGTCAGTTAAGCTTGAAAACTTAATCAAGTTTCTTCTAGCAGAGCGGGACTAGATCATCTGGATGATACCATGCTGAGCAAAGTTGCAAATGCGTTATCACAATATCCCTGGTTAAAGCAGGTGTTAAAAAGAGTATTTTTCCTTCCAGGTGCGCTGATCAGCTTTTATTTACCCAGGTACCGAAGCGCTGAGCAGGAGGTCATCCTGTTTTCTGAGAAAAGGAATGATTGCTTCTTCGGTTACTATGACCAGACCCCCTTCGGTGAAAGGGGAGCTGTCATATTCCATAGATCCTCGGATCCAGGGAGTGTTGAAATCATACATGCCCGATCAGGTCACTTTTCCAAACTGGGTGAGTCCACGACATGGAATTTGCAGCAAGGAGCCCGTCTTGCCTGGTTAATGAAGAATGTTGTCATTTACAATGTGGAAGAGGGTGGTCTGCTTCGAGCAAAGGTACAGCCCAAGGATAGCGAAGGGAGACTCCTGAACTCACCCATGGCAGCACTGAGTGCGGATGCTCAAAAGATCGTTGGATGTGATTTTGCCGCTATTAGCAGATTGAATCCTGAATATGGATATTTAGTTGATGGCAAAATTCCAGATCAAAACCATTATGGAGCATTTTGGGTAGAGGATGTAAATAATGGCGATATCAGCCACACTGTAAATCTTGAACAGGTTCTGGATTGTGTCCCTCGTTCAGCATTCCGTGACGCAGAACATGAGTTGAATCATTTTAGTTTTTCTCCAGACGGTCAAACATTGGCGTTCGTGCATCGCTGGTATGGTCTCTCTGGGTCTAGGAACTCCAGGTTACTCGCTTTTGATCTCAGGAACGGCATGCTACTCAATCTACTGGATAATGGCATGGTCTCACATTATTGTTGGACGGAAAATAGTAGCCTGTTCATTTACGGTAATCATAGTCGGGGCAAATCTGGATTCTGTACTTTAAGCGTGAATGGTGGAGCCTGTCATGTTAATATTCATGAATCGCTATCTTCCTTTGGGGATGGACATCCCAGTTACAATAGTAAGACTGGGTTGATCGTATTCGATTCCTATCCTGATTGGAAAAGGTACCAATATCTCTATCTCTATTCCCCTGAAAAGGATGCGGTGAGCGAGATCGGTAGATTTAGAAGTCCCCTGAGATTTTTTGGACCGCGCAGATGTGATCTTCATCCCCGATGGGATGAGCCGGGCGAACGTATAGCAATTGATGTCTGTTTTAATAACAAACGTGAATTGATGAACCTGAATGTTTCCAAAAGAGTGTCGATGTTTTGAACGTGTCAAATAATATAACCGTTGGGATTCCATACCATCAGGGAACACAACCTGAGCATCTGAGGCAGAGTATTGAGTCAGTTCTGAATCAGACGCTGCTTCCCAAGAGACTGATCCTGATCCAAAATGGCGATGTTTCTGAGGCAATCCGAGCGGTAGCCCTGAGTGCCTCCTCCGACCTTGTTAAAATTGACCATCTATTCGTGGAGGCGCAGGGGCTTCCGATTGCACTTAATGAAAGTATCAGGCAAACCAGAACTAAATACTATGCGAGGATGGATTCAGATGATATCGCGATGCCAGAAAGATTTGCACTCCAATACAACTTCCTTGAATCCAATCCTGATATTTCCATCCTAGGAGGATGGGCGAGAGAGTTTTCCACTGAGGAAGGGCCAGCCCAGGGATCACTTAAGGAAATGCCAACTGATAAAAACCTCATGCACGAGTGGTTTCACTATAGAAATCCTTTCATCCATTCAACGATCATGTTTAGGATGAGTATCTTCCGTGAACTCGGTTATTACGATGAAAGATTCACCACCGATCAGGATCTCCAATTGTGGGGGAGGGCGATCAAACATGGAACCGGTATAGCAAACATACCCGAAGCATTGATCTATTTCCGCACGGACAACATGTTAGCAAAACGGTCTCGATTGGATGCTGTTTGGCGACAGATAAAAGCGAGATACGCGGTCTGGACACCCTCTATCAGACTGAACATTTTGAAAATTGCAGCTTTATTCTTCCGATTGACACCAAAGTCATTTAGAGCAATGGGCTACAAATACTTCAGATAAGCTTTAGAATTACCAATTCAATTCAATACCGAGTTGAGCTTCTCCCGGTGACTGTAGGTTGGCATGGAGAATTATTACCCTTGAGATTGCATAACGAGCAGAGAATCGGTACCACTGGTTGCGCACAATGTCGCCAATGAGGAATGATTCATCTGTATCATCGAAATCCCGATAGGGACTGGAGCTGATTAATGGGTCTGAGCCAGGATCATTACCCGTCTGGGTGGACATGGCTATCATTTCAAGGAAGATTCTGGGCGATAATTGCCAGTTCGCGAGTAATGAGAGCCTGGATGAATTTGGACCTGCTGCCAAGCCCAGGATGCGTCCTCCGCTCGTATAACTATTGACAGGTGATTCGTGGGAATAAGTCCAGGGTCTGGCAGCTGTGTACTCAATAGTCAGAGAGGGAAGATTCGCACGGGGGTAGTAGCTGGTGCCCAGCTGAAAAACGAATTTGTTGCCCCACCAACCTGAAAAGAGTTTTGAGAAATCTAACTCATCGATAAACCAGGTACCGTAGGTGGCTAGTCCTGGAGTGACCCTCCATTTAAAATCAAGCGCCATCAATTTGTTGTCCAGGTCGCCCTGAGCCTGTTCTTCGGCAAACAGAAAATTGACCGGATTGAGATATCCCAGTTCAAAATCGCGGTGCGCATAGATCACCATCTCATTAAATGCAAATTCAAAATTAGGTGTGATGTCAAATTCTACCCGATGGGCGGACATATTCCGTCTGATGTTCGTTGTATCTTTCATGAGCGGATCATTCGGTGTCAGACGGGCGTGGATAAATTTAAATCGAAGATGTTTCATCTCCGTTGTCCAACTGACATGAGCCAGGGGACTGGTGTTATCTGAGAGGATCGGCGTGTTGGCAGCAGAATAGCCCCAATAAATGGGTTGCCGGTGTATACCAAGTGTAAAATAATCGTGGGTATAGACCAGCGATGAAGTGGGGTAGTCCCAATTGAGCCATCGATAATATTCTCTATCCAATAAATAGCCTTCTTTGTATGTATCGGGTAGTTTTTCAAAACGATCGTTCCGCGTTACACGATGGAGCGTAAATTGAGTGGTAAATGCCAGGTCACCACGCTCCCCAAAGATCCCCAGAAAGTCAGTATTGTATCCGCGGGTACCGTCGCCATTATTCTGGATTCGGAAGGTCTCCGACCAGTTTATCCAGCCGCTGGTCTCCTCCATTTTATAGCTCATAAAGAAGGGGCGGATCGCCTGCTCGTCCGGATGGCGTAAGCCTCTCAGTGTGGATCGATCCCAGGGAAACGTGATTCCCTCCTCAGTTATATTTCTATTGAATTCCTTTTGAAATCGATCGAGTGTTTGTCTCTCCGTGCCAGACAGTGAGCTGGATTGCTCCCGTACCTCATCCAGCATCTGGTTGATCTGGCTGTAGGTGAAGGGCCGGGTACTCCAATATTCTCCACTGATGCGACCCAGGCTCTCCTGCCTTTCCAGGAAATGATACACTGGATGATCCACAACGAATGGAACATTTTGAGCCAGGACTGCTTGAATCAAGACCAGGATAAGAATGACTCGCTTCATGCTTGAAAATAAGCACTATTAGGAAACTTGAAACTTGAAACTTGATATTAAGACATTCGACCTTTGACCCATTTTAGCCTAGCTTATATTCAACCCACTTGATATGATTGAAGCAATAAGATGTTAGGACCAATTATTTGCCCCGCTGGTTAGAAAGACTCCTCCTCCTCGTATCTGATCTGATGGCGATCAATGTGAGCTTCATCCTTATCTTTATGTTGAGGTTCCAGTCAGGTATGTACGATAATACTATTCATCTGGTATGGTCGGACATGAAGTTCCCATCACTGATCCTGTCCAGTTTCTGGTTGCTGCTGTTTGCGTTTAATCGCATGTATCGCGTACAACGTACCATCTCTAGATCAGATGAGCTTATCAACATCGTAAAATACGTCAGCATGGGAATATTTCTTATCTACCTGCTCACCGTGGATCTGGATAATCCCATAACATTTGGCAAAAGCATTCTGGTCTTTTACGCCCTTGCCCTGATCATCGGTATGAGCATTGGCCGGATGATCATTCGCTCTTTCCATGTCAACCTTCTAGAGCGGGGAATGGGCCTGGCTCCGACGATCATCATCGGCATGAACCGAAGAGGGCTGGTCGTACAAGACTCATTTTTCGGAAAACCAAGATCAGGCTACAACCTGCTGGGCTTCGTTCAATTGGAGGGTGAGTCGGATCTGGACCCAAACCTATTAAAGGTCCCCATACTCGGTTCTCTGGATGAGCTCTCATCTCTCATCGCAACGATGCAGGTCGAGGAGGTCATTGTTGCTCTTGATAAGGATCATCATGACCACACCATGGAGATCATTCGATTGCTTCAAGGTCATAATGTGGGGATCAAGATCAATCCGGACATGTACGATGCGATATCGGGACTGGCCAGAACCCAGCAATTACACGGTATACCCCTCATCGATATCATGCCGGAATACATGCCTTACTGGGAACAGATAGCAAAAAGGCTGTTTGACCTCTTTGCAGCTATGCTCGTGCTGACCATAGGTGCACCCTTCTGGTTGATCATTGCCATTGCTATCAAGTTGGACAGCAAAGGCCCCGTCCTGTTTGTGCAGGAACGGGTAGGGCGTCACGGCAAGCCGATCAATGTGATCAAGTTTCGAACCATGATCCAGGATGCTGAAGCAAGTACGGGACCGGTGTGGGCTGTGGCGGACGACCCCCGTATTACCCGGGTTGGAAAAGTCCTGCGACACCTGCGCCTGGATGAGATACCTCAGGCACTGAATATTCTTAAGAATGAGATGAGTCTTGTGGGACCACGTCCAGAACGCCAGTATTTTGTGGATCAGATCACAGAGTTGTATCCCCTTTACCCCAGACGTCACCAGGTGAAACCGGGCATTACAGGATGGGCTCAGATCAAACAGGGGTACGATACGACCCTGGAGGCATCTAGATTAAAGCTAAAATATGACCTGTTTTATATTGAGAACCTTTCCTTGAGGCTTGATTTCAAGATAATTATGTATACCATCTATGTCATGTTCACAGGTTCTGGACATAGGTAGGGGTTAACCGGAAATAAAATTCAGGTAGATAAATGCTAGATATACAGAGGATCAGACAAGATACCGACCAGGTGCAGCAGGGCATCAAGAATAAGAATGTGACCCTTGATCTGGATCCGGTTCTGGAAGCGGACAAGCAGAGACGAGAGATCATCGCCGAAGTTGAATCGCTGAAACATGAACGCAATCAGGTCTCACAGTCCGTGGCTGAAAAAAAACGAAACGGTGAAGACGCCTCTGAGCTGATCGAGCGCACCCGAACGATAGGAGGGACGATCAAGGAGCTGGATGAGAAGCTCCGGGGAGTAGATGAAGAACTCCGCACCCTCATGCTGCAGATTCCCAACATACCGCATGCATCTGTCCCCGTCGGTACTGACCCTTCTGAAAATCCAGTGGTTAAAACCTGGGGCCAGCGGGTTGAACCAGATTTTCAATTGATGACCCACCTGGAGTTGGGTGAAGCACTTGGGCTCTTTGATTTTGCCAAGGGTACGAAAATAGCAGGTCCAGGATTCCCGCTTTACACCGATCGGGGCGCTAAGCTGGAGCGGGCGCTTATTAATTTCATGCTGGACTTTCATACAGAGAAGCATGGGTACACGGAGGTACTCCCTCCAGTACTAGCCAACACTCGATCCATGACCACGACTGGACAATTACCAAAATTTGAAGATGATATGTACAAGATCCCACAGGATGATGTCTATCTCATTCCAACGGCAGAGGTCCCTGTAACCAATATTCATCAGGAGGAGATTTTATCTGCTGAAGACCTACCGATCCAGTACTGTGCCTACTCTTCCTGTTTCCGCCGCGAGGCAGGTTCCTATGGAAAGGATACGCGGGGTTTTCTCCGCTTACACCAGTTCAATAAGGTGGAATTGGTTAAATTCACCCATCCTGATGACTCATACAGCGCTCTGGAAGCATTGCGACAGGATGCCGAGGATATTTTACAGGCATTGGGTCTTGAATATCGGGTCATCGAGCTGGTGACTGGGGACCTATCCTTTGCAGCTGCCAAATGCTATGACCTGGAACTTTGGGCGCCAGGTGAAGCCCGCTGGCTGGAAGTGTCGAGCTGTTCCAATTTCGAGGATTTTCAAGCCAGGCGGGGAGCCATTCGATTTAAATCAAAAGATGGAGGGAAAGCACAGCTGGTCCATACTCTCAATGGGTCGGGTGTGGCGACACCGCGACTTTTAGTGGCCCTTCTTGAAAGCTATCAGCAGGCAGATGGGAGCATCCTCCTGCCAGATGTACTGGCACCCTATATGGGCGCTACAGGAATTCATCTAGCACCTTAATATGATCCATTATTTCTTCGTAATATTATTTCTACTCCCGTGGACCCTGCTGGGTATCACGCTTGTGATCCTGGGGAAGCTGATTAATCCTGGCGGCAAAATCTCCCATCAGCTGGGACGCGTGTGGGCCTTGGGTATTCTAAAGACCTCCCGCATGAAACTGTCTGTGAATGGAATGGAGAAGATCGATCCAAAACAGCAATATATATTCGTTGCGAACCACACCTCAGCATTTGATATCCCTGCTGTCTACTGGGGAGTAAAGAATAAACAGGGCATGCTGGCCAAGAAACAGTTGCTCTATGTTCCATTCTTTGGATGGGCTATGTGGGCAGCCGGTCACTTCTTCGTGGACCGGAAAGATCACAAGCGAGCCATGGCGGTGATGGATCAGGTGGCAGCGTTAATGTCCAGAGACCGGACACATTCTCTGGTCATTTTCCCTGAGGGTACCAGAAGCCTGGATGGTCAGGTCAAGGCGTTCAAAAAGGGCGCCTTTATCCTTTCGTTAAACACAGGTATACCCATCGTTCCCATTGTCATTAAAGGTGCATTTGAAGCAAAACAGAAAAATGCAAACCGGATTCAGGCAACCACCATTCAGCTGGATATTCATGATCCTGTTGATCCAGGGCAATATTCCCATGATACACGGCGGCAGTTCGTAGAAGATGTCCATATTCTTTTTGAGCAAGACCTCAACCAGAAGTAAGTTTCTGTTCCACAAACCCGATGAGAAAAAATCCTTCAATCCACGGTTGGGGATGACTATCTTCGCTCACTAACCCGAGGACAGTTGGATGTACGGAGAAATGACTAGAAACCAGCCCTATGCTGTGCGTGAAGCGCTGGGCTGGGGTAAAAACAGAACGGAAGCGGATCTGATACAGTGGTGGTTCCACCAGGTGGAGTTCGTGAGTGAACTGTATTGTGTCTCCGGCGAACGCCTACTGGTTCTATCGGCAGGGGAGCGAAACGATGGACCGGGTCCAGATATCTTGAATTGCCATATTATGCTCGACGATGTTGAGCTCTCTGGTGCTGTGGAGATGCATCTGGCAGCAGGGGACTGGTACAGGCATGGTCATCATGAGGACCATGCCTATGATACTGTGATTCTCCATGTTGTATTTGAAAGGACAGGTGGGCCAGACCTACCCACCTTCTTGGCTCCTGATGTTCCGCGCGGAATACCCAATTGTCTGGCGCAGCGCCCAGTCACTCGACCAGAATTAACCGATCTGGCAATTCAACGCTTCAACGCTAAAACTGCGCACATGGATGAATTGAAGTTAAAGGGCGAGGGTTATCACGCCTATCTGCTCGGATTAATAGAAGTTGTGCTGGCCGGCCCCCAGCGAGACGTATTACTCCATGAAGTCGCCCACTTTCTTGATTTGCCTACCTGGCCAGACCTGAGAAAATGGGCGGGAAGCAAACAGAGCTATCAGGCACCAGGGTCTCAACCACAGCGTCTTATCCGAGAGATATTGAAGCATCAAAGTCTTTTTACCTTGTCACAGGAAAAGATCCAAACAATCAAAGACTGGAGAGATTGGGAGATCATTGCCAAGCCCTTTATCGATATGGGTATCCGACGGAACCAGAGTCGCGAGTGGCTGGTCAATGTGGTACTGCCCGCTCGAGAGAGTGGGCAGGGACTGGAGGGTTGGCAAACCCTTAAGCCATTCAGAAATTATGGGCATGAGAAACGTTGTCTACACCGCCTCGGTATAAGCCGGATCGATTCTATTCTCTTGCAGCAAGGTATTCTGGAGTGGTGGGTTCGCTACTGTAAACACCTACGCTGCACCGCCTGCCCATTAATACAGCCCTGCAAACATTAACGGGGATTAATTAAATCACAGGATGATATAAAAGTTATAAGGGCTTGAATCTGAGCTTGTTATCAGAGAAGCTTATTTCTATCTTCTCTCCCGTTATGCGTAATTTCAAGAATTTAATTCCACTGGGAATATGGGTGCTCCTTAGCTTCTTTCCGAAGGCTTCCGAAGCCGTTGAACCAGTTTTTCCTGCCTTTTTGAATATGGGTCAGATGATCCAGCCGGTAACAGACCTGCAGGACGATGACTTTTTGCTGGAATATTTTCTCCAGGAATCAAAACGCTACTACGCTGATGCCCGCTTGATGATCGTGGCAAACGATACACTGGGTGTGCAGTTTGAAGTGGAGCGTATGGTTGCCACACTGGCTGCTATTGAGGAACTTGATGACCCAGTGCCGGAAGAGATCAGGGAAACTATTGCTGGGCTTAACAAACTCGCCTCTACGGATTTTAAAGGATACATCACCAAAGATCTTCAGGATCTGCTGGGTCAGCCCTCACTGAAGGACCAATTATCAAGCATGAGTGACCTGCTGGATTCACTGGATACAGACCTGGACTTCGTTGTGGTTGATGATCGGGACGGCCATTTGCCACTGATACTCAACAAACGTGTAGAGCGTATGATCTCGCTCCTCAGTGAGAGAAAGCATAAGGAATTTCAACTCTGGCTGGATCGTTATGCGCAATATGCCTCCACAATCCGGCCTATCCTGGCATCCTATGGGCTTCCAGAAGAACTGATCTTCCTTGCCATGATCGAATCCGGATTGAATCCTAAAGCCTACTCCTATGCGCATGCGGTTGGACCCTGGCAGTTTATCTACTCTACAGGCAAACGGTATGACTTAAAAAGAGATTGGTGGGTGGATGAACGTCGGGATATGATCAAGTCAACCCACGCTGGTGCCCAATATCTCAAGGATCTCCACGACGAATTCGACAACTGGTATCTGGCGATGGCCGCATATAACACCGGTGAGGCCAGGATCAGAAGAACCATCAGACGCGAGGGGCACCGTGACTACTGGCGTATGATCACCCTACCCAGGCAGACTCGAAATTATGTCGCTACAGTGATTGCTGCGGCGATCATTGGTCAAGATCCTGAGCGATACGGATTTACTATTAAGGAACTCGAACAATGGGAGTTTGAGACCATCAATGTTCCCCGAAGTCTGGACCTGGACAAGATTGCCCGCAACTTGAATGTGAATTACGCTGAACTCAAAGCAATCAATCCAGAGCTGCGCCAGGGTGTAACGCCTCCACGTAAAGCCCCTTATCCATTACGAGTTCCCGTGGGTAAAGGAGATATTGACCCGAAAAAATTGGCATCTATACCAACCTCGGACAAGATCGATTACCAGGTTCATTATGTGCGCAGGGGAGAGACGCTGTCCACTATTGCCAGACGCTATGGTGTCTCTATGACAAAACTGCAGCAGGCGAATAAGATCAGGAACCGGAATCGACTGTCTGTGGGGCAAAAGTTGATCATTCCCGCTCCCAAGCGATATACAGCAAGCTCAACCAGCAGCAAGACATCAACGGCCCCCTCGTCCTCAAAATACGACAAGCAGGTCTACACAGTTAAGAAGGGTGATACGCTGGGCCACATTGCTGAAAACTACCGTACCAGTGCCAAAATGATCCGGTACTGGAATGGACTCAGATATGGTCAGCATATATATCCCGGACAAAAATTGAAGATCTATACGAAGAAGAAAAGTGGATAACAAATACAAACGAAAGAACCGCATCTATGGTGTGGTCTTTATCGCTGTTCTGGTCCTGCTTCTCGTCATAGTATCCCGAAGCGACACCGATGAAAAGTGGTTCGATTATCAGAAACGGATAGCTGTGCTCCCTCTGGAAGGGGAGATCATGAGCTCCAGAGGCTGGATCGAGCAACTAGGAAAATTTGCAGATAATAAACGCATCGCTGGAATTCTTATCCCCATAAACTCCCCTGGTGGCTTGGTCGCACCTTCGCAGGAGATATACGAAGCAATCCGCTTGGTGAGAGATGAAACGACCAAGCCGATCTTCGTGAGTATGGGTTCAGTAGCAGCCTCAGGTGGCTACTATGCTGCCGTCGGGGCGGATAGCATTTTCGCCAATGCTGGGTCCTTGACGGGGAGTATTGGGGTCGTCATGCAGTTCCCCATATATTCGGACCTGATGGAAAAGGTAGGGATCGGTATGCGCGTGGTGAAGTCACAGGAGTTTAAAGATGCTGGTTCTCCTTATCGGGAGATGACCGAGGATGAACGCAGCTATTTTAAAGATATCATCGATGATGTCTACACTCAGTTTGTTGGCGTGGTTTCCCATGAACGAGGGATCGATGAGATCAATATGAGATCCCTGGGGAATGGTAGAGTATTTACAGGGAGACAGGCCGAAGAATATGGGCTTGTTGATGCTGTGGGCACCTTTGAAGAGGCTCGAAAAGCCCTTTGTCAGGTTGCGGGAATATCGATAAATAGCACTTTGCAGTACCCACCCGAGCCCAGGCGCTCATGGTGGACCCGGTTTGCCGAAGATGTTGGTGCAGCCATACCAGACTGGGAAGCCAGACAAAGTATTAAATTGCAATATAGAATCCCCTACTAGTTAAGGAGGACAGTATGACCAAAGCAGATATGGTCGATATTATCTCAAGCGGAACGGGCCTGACAAAGGTTGAAACTGAGGCGGTCATCGACGCGTTTCTCACCACGCTTGCAGAATCCATGGTTGATGGACGTCGGGTCGAATTCAGGAAGTTCGGTAGTTTTGGTGTGAAAAAACGTGCACCTAAGCAGGCCAGAAATCCTGGAACGGGCGAAGCTGTGAACCTACCTGCTCGTTACGTCCCGGTCTTTAAACCGTCACGGCTACTTAGGGATAGAGTCAACGAATCCCTCATGGCGAGGGAATAAAGCGAATTTCGGGCAAAATAAAATTTCTTTGCGAACGCTAGTTGGGCGCTTACATTCGCCGCGCATTGAAATAGGAGAGACTACATGCCTTGTGGGAAAAAACGGAAGAGACGTAAGATCGCGACGCATAAGCGTAAAAAGCGTTTACGTTCCAACCGTCAGAAGAAAAAAATCCGGTAAATATTTCTTAATAAATATACTTGAGGGTGGTGTGTTTTTACACGCGACCCTCTTTTTGTTTGCCAAAATTCCTGGATATATCCGGGAATGTATGGACCATAACGCTCTATTTTTGCACATGGCAGGAGCGAAATTCACATTTGCAGCACTCAGATATCATGCCCCTTGATTCCCTAGCAAACCAGACCTTTTCTGTCTCCCAGATCACCGGACAGATCAAAAAGTCCCTGGAGGAGGGGTTTTCCTCACTCTGGATCAAGGGCGAGATCTCAAATCTGACCAAACATGGTTCCGGACACTGGTATTTCAGTCTAAAAGATAGCGGTGCTCAGTTGGGTGCGGTGATGTTCAGACGACAGAATCAGCAAGTCCGCTTCGATCCAACCCACGGAATGGAAGTAACGGCCCATGGTCGGATATCTGTCTATCCACCCCAGGGAAGATACCAACTCATTGTAGATCAACTGCTACCTGCTGGACAGGGTGATCTACACCTCGCCTTTG
Source organism: Fidelibacterota bacterium (assembly GCA_021734255.1). GTDB lineage: Bacteria > Fidelibacterota > UBA8477 > UBA8477 > JABMPR01 > JABMPR01. Next base: position 89,125 of record JAIPJM010000005.1, read on the forward strand.
AGGCTTTGAAAGAAAAATTATCCGGGGAGGGATTGTTCGCTCCCGACCTGAAAAAGAAATTACCACAGTATCCGTCGAAGATCGGTATCGTGACATCACTGACCGGGGCAGCCATACAGGACATGATCAATATCCTGACGCGTCGATTCCCCCAAACCGACCTCTTACTTCTGCCAGTCAAAGTCCAAGGGGAAGGGGCAGCAGAGGAGATCGCTCAAGCCATCGATGTGCTGAATGACAGGAATGATGTTCAAGTACTCATCATTGGTCGTGGTGGTGGATCCCTGGAGGATCTTTGGGCTTTCAATGAAGAAGTGGTCGCCAGGGCGATCAGCCGGTCCACTATCCCCATCGTCAGTGCAGTAGGGCACGAAACAGATATCACTATCAGTGATTTTGCCGCTGATCTGAGAGCACCGACGCCCTCGGCAGCCGCTGAGCTGGTTGTTCCTGAGCGACAGGAATTGATCCTTCAATTGCAGAATACAGCCGGACGTTTGCAAAAGGATATTCTGTTCAAGGTTCAAAAGCACGAAGATCGCCTTAAGGCCATCACCCGGTCTTATGCACTGAGGCGCCCTGAACTGATCATGAATGAGTTAAGCCAACATCTGGATATGCTGGGTGATCGCGCTGCCAGATCAACAAAGGAGAAAGCAAACGCACTGGGTACAGCTCTGGAAAATTTAAGCCACCGTGTAGAGGCGCTCAATCCGCTGGCCATCCTGAAGCGCGGTTATTCAGTGGTTTCCAATTCAAAAGGGCAGGTGGTCAGGACGGCCGAGCAGGTCAAGATCGGCGATCGATTGAACATACGCTTAAGTGATGGTGAGCTGGAAACAGACGTTCAAAACCTGAAAACTAAGAAAAAATAGTCGTGTCATTCTTCTAGAGGAGGTTCTAAATTTAATCATGAAAGCCGAAAATAAGTCATTTGAGACCCTCATGGGAGAGTTGGAGGCACTGGTCTCCAAACTGGAAGGTGAAGAATTGAATCTGGATGATGCTATTCAGTACAATGAAGAGGCCCTGGAATTGATCAAGGTCTGCCGGGAACGCCTTGGCAAAGCCAAACAGAAGATCGAGAAATTGACCCAGAATTCAGATGGTGAATGGGAAGCAGAAACGATCGAGTAAAATTTAGTCAGGGATAATCATGAAATTTGCCATTTGGGGTTTCCAGAAAGAAACTGAGATCGCCCAGCATGTAAAAGAGATCCTGGACAGTTTGATCTCAGATGGACATGAGCTCTACATTCTGGATACCTTTGCTCAACTCCTCGATCTGAACTATCCTGAAGTGCATCCCATCACTGAGGGAGATATTCCTAAAGATACAGATTTTATTATCTCCATTGGTGGCGATGGTACTTTGCTTTCCGCAGCCCAGGCTGTCATGCGCGCGCCTATCCCCATTCTGGGTATCAACCTGGGGAGCCTTGGGTTCCTAACCAGTCTGGAGCGTGATTGGCGTTCTGAATTCAACAATATATTGAACGGGCATTACCAAATAGAAGAACGTATGGTCTTGAATTGTCGGCTGGAATTTCCTGACGGCAGTGAAGAGACCCTGTGGGCGCTTAATGATGTTGTCATTGAAAGAGCTGATGTGTTCAGTTTGCTGCCCCTGGAGGTCAGGGTCGGTGACAAAATGTTGAACCGCTATCAGGCAGATGGGCTGATCATCTCTTCTCCAACCGGATCCACAGCCTATGCCTTATCTGCTGGCGGCCCCATTGTCGATCCCTGTCTGGATGCCATACTGATCACTCCCATTTCAGCTCACACGCTCTCAGTACGACCAGTCGTGTTGGCAGGAGATCAGAATATTTACATTAAGCTTTCCGACGATAGTGATCATGCACGCGTCCATGTGGACGGTAAGAATACCCGGGAAATTGATTCAAGCATTCGCTTGCGGATCAGACCCAGTTCCTATCGGATCCAGCTCGTGGTCTTGCCAGAAAATACCTTTTATGATAAACTGAGGAAGAAACTGCACTGGGGGCAGCGTTCCGGTTAAATCGAATTAACCTGCATTAAAAATCGATAGATACAGTCATTCATGACGAGCGGGATATTATGCCTGGCAGCCAGTTCTGCTGCTTCCTCATTGTATACACCATCCTGCATCCAGATCAATTTGACCTCTGGCCTATTCACAGCGGCTTCAACAATGGGCAGGACCGTGTCGGAGCGTCTAAATACATTGATGACATGCACATCCCCGGGAATTTTGGCTACATCTGGATAGCATGTGAGTCCAAAGAGGGTATCGTGACCTGGATTCACCGGAATAACCTCATAGCCCTTCGACATCAGGAATTCGCTTATCCAATGACTGGGTCGAGACGGATTTGGGGAGGCACCTACGACGGCAATCCGCTTACTGTGCTCCAGAATATCGGTGCGTTGCGTATGTGAAATAGCGGGCCTCATTTTTTTAACTTAAAAAGGTTTTTAAGGACATATCCAGCTATGTCGGGATTTTCTTTCAGGCGTCTGCTGGAATAGGCATACCAGTCTTTACCATAGGGTACGTAGATACGCACGCGGTGACCCTCTTCAATAAGGCTGTTCAGTTCCTCCATGATGGAAACGCCCAGGAGTGCTTGAAATTCATATTTATCCTTGGAGATATTCATGGATGTGACCAGCTCATGAGCAGCTTCTATGAGATAGGTATCATGGGTAGCGATCCCAACAAAGGCGCCTTCCTGGAGCATGATCTGCACCAGATGCATGAAATTATCACGGACCTCCTGCTTCCCTTGAAAGGCGATGCTGGGTGATTCTTTGTAGATACCCTTGCATATCCGTAAGTTTCCGCCGGCCTTGGCGATGGCTTTGACATCGGCTTCACTTCGGTGGAGGTAAGCTTGGATCACAGTACCCAGATTGGAGTGAGTCAATTTAAGCTGGTCGTGGATATGAATTGTTTGAGTGGTATAGGGGGAGTCTTCCATATCGATCCGAATGAAGACACCCGCTTCCTCTGCTTTTTTTACGATCTCCGAAATATTGCGGAAAGCGGCATTCTCAGAAAGGCCCAGTCCCAGTGCCGTCGGTTTAAGGGAAATATTCTTTTCGATCCCGCTACTGGCCACCAGGGAAATGAGATTCAGGTAGGATTCCCTAGCCTCATCTGCCTGGGATTGTTCACTGATGGCTTCTCCCAGAATGTCTATGGTGGTCAGGAATCCTTTCGATTTGAGCTCCAAACATTTTTGGATCGCCGATTCTGCATCAACACCAGCTATATAGCGTTTAGAAACCATTTTAACGATGAATCGGGGAGCCAGTGGCATGAGGGCAACGATCAGTTTATTAAACACTTTACCTCCGTGTTCCAGTTCAATCTAATTTAATGGTCAAGCGCCTAATGCAGTGGCCGCTGGTAATATTCAAAGACTTTGCCAGTTTCGTGCCAATTGGGGAATTTTTGAAGGACTTTGGTATGTAAAGAGAATCGCTGAGATACACCTTCCTGAACATGGCCGGAGACATACAGGTATCCTCTTTTTTTCAACCAGTTCAGATAAACCTTTTTGAGCATTTTGGCATATCCCTGTCCCTGATGTTTATCATCAAAGACAAAAGCGTAGGTATATATGGTCTCATGATCACCTAAGGTTGGATCAAAGGCAGACCATGATTCATCGTCAAAGTGTTCCAGGGGGACCCCTACCAGAAAACCAATGATCTCATCGCGTAGGACGCCCACAAACGGTAGCGTATGGGGATGATTGAAATATCTCCAGACGGTCTTTTTTGTAAATGCTGTTTGCTGCCCGAAGGGCTCGATCAGACCCTGGGATATCTCGATGATACGCTCTGCGTCTTTTGCAGATAATGCCTCTATCAATTTGACCTGAAAGTTGAGCGTAGCAGCAATCAGTTTTACCTCTGATCGCATCGGTGTTTTCTCAGGGGGTTTGAAAAATTCCAGTTGTGACATGGCCGTAAAGTTTAAGAGAATGCAGAATGCAGCGCAATTGAATTCAAAAAAACTTGGCTGGTTTCGAAGCGGGAGGTGACTTTGAAATCAATGAGGAGGGGATACCCAATCTATTTTGTGGGACAATCGACTGTTCGCCTTTGGTGTTCGGACGTCAGCGCAGGAGTTTTTTGTTGGATTGCAGAAGGGCTGGTATAATTTGAAAAATGCGATGGTCAGAGGTACAATCAGAGACAGTAGGACACCCAGATGCTTGAAATGATCATGCTGGGCAGTGGCAGTGGTGGAAATGCCTGCCTGGTCAGGAATGAGGACACGCTGCTGCTGATCGATGCTGGGTTCAGCGGTGCAGAAATTCGGAGACGTATGGAATTGGTGGGCTACCACCCAGATGACCTGGAAGCGTGTCTCATTACGCATGAACATGGGGACCATATAAAAGGAGCCAGCATCCTGTCAAAGCGCCACAAGGTTCATCTTCTCATGCACCCGGCGACCAAACGAGCCGGACACAGAAAACTAAGTGGAAGCGAACGGATCCGCCATTTTGAAATGAATGAAGTGATGCAGTTAGGGTCGCTACAGGTCACCAGTGTCCCCACCCTCCATGATTCAGCTTCGTCCACAGGTTTTCTCGTTGAGAGTGATGGTGTCTGCTTCGGGTACCTGACAGATCTGGGCGCTGTCACAGAGGATAATTTTCTGAAGATGCGCAACGCAGATTTCATGGTGATGGAAGCCAATCATGACCGGGACATGTTGTGGAATGGTCATTACCCACCCCACCTAAAAGCGCGAGTCGATAGCAGGGTAGGGCATCTATCCAATGATGATAGTGCAGAATTCATCGCTATGCTGAGTGAATTGGGACACCTTAAAGGCGTCATGTTGGCCCACCTGAGTGAAAAAAATAATAAACCAGAAATCGCACTTGAGACCGTTCGTAAGCGTGTGGATGGTCCAATTGATATTTATATTGCCCAGCAGGGTCAGTCTGCTGAACCAATAACTGTGGAGAAGAAATGAAAACAAACGTATTAAGATCAGTAACCTTGGGCCTGATAACTATTATTGCTATTTATTCCTGTGGGGAAAAAACACCATCTGATGAGTACGTCAAGATGGAAACAAGCCTGGGGACGATCATTATCGATCTTTATGAAACTGAAACACCCCTGCATGCGGCAAACTTTAAGAAACTAGCGGCAGAGGGAGCTTATGAAGGTATTTACTTTCATCGCGTCATGCCCGGTTTTGTCGTCCAGGGTGGGGATCCCAATACACGTGATAATGATGATAGAGGCGATGATGGTCAGGGTGGTATTGGTGAACGCATCCCGGCTGAGATCGGCCAACCTCACTTGCGGGGTACGCTGGGAGCGGCTCGAACCAGTGATCAGGTTAATCCTGAACGCCTTTCCAGCGGAAGCCAGTTCTATTTCTGTCTGGCCAGATTATCGCGGCTTGATGGTGGGTACACCGTTTTCGGTAAAGTAGTAGATGGGATGGATATAGTCGACTCAATTGCTACCTACGAGACAGATGCCGCTGCAAATCCCTTGCAAAAGATCACCATCGACAAAACCAGCATCATCTCAGCTGACGATTATAAGAAATAGGGCATGGCAAAACCACGATTCGGTCTGGCACTCGGTGGCGGCGGCGCCAGAGGATTCGCTCATATCGGTGTCCTCAAACGTCTGGAAGAGGAAGGTTACAAACCTGAGTTTGTCACCGGCGCCAGCATGGGTTCTCTGGTTGGAGCCGTGTATACGCGTACCGGCAGTGCCGATGCCACCTGGGAGATCCTGGATGGCATGGTAAGCAGTGAGGCATTTGGGAAATTGGGTCTTCACCTGATCAATGTGAACAAGCGGGGAGGAACATCTTTCTGGCATCAGGTCTCTTTAGCCCTTCACGACCGGATCGTCATCAACCTGGCTCAGACGAAAAAAGGTCTGGTCTCCCTGGAAAGAATAGAAGCAGCAGTCAAGGTCGCCATCACCGAGGATATCTGGTCAAATGACGGAATGCAATTGGGAATCGTGGCTACCGACCTGTACAATGGAGAGGATGTTTATTTCACTGAAGGTTCCCTGGCCCAGGCTGTCATGGCGTCCATCGCCATCCCGGGATTTCTGCCACCGGTAGAAATTGATGGAAGAGTCTTGGTCGATGGTGGCGTATCACAACAGATACCGATTCGGATGGCTCGAGAAATGGGTGCGGATTTCGTGTTTGGTGTTGATGTAGGTCAGGATGTGGAACCTGTCACTGAACTTGACAATGCCATGGCCATCATGAGCCAGAGTGAAAATATCAGGTCCTGTCACTATCGAGACATGTTGAATCGAGAGGCCGATGTATTATTGGATATGGAAATGCCCGGTGTTCATTGGTCTGCCTACGATCAGCGTGCAGAATTTGTCAGGATCGGTAAAGAATCCTTCAATAAACTTCAAGTAACTTTTGAGCAGGCCTGGTATCAAAGAGAACATCCCCTAATGGGTAGGATAAAGAACTTATTTTAAGTATCCGCATTAAAGGATAATAAAGGTCACGACTAACATGCGAAAATCACACAACCATATCATCTCCCTCATCTTAATCCTATTCTCTCTGAGCTTGACAGCCCAGGCCATTCCAGATGAGATCCTTGAAGTAACATTTATTAGCAGCCAGAATGCGGTGGTACCAGGTGATGTAGTGGATGTGGCGCTGGTATTGGACATCGTGCAGCCCTGGCATGTCTATGCTCCTGAGGGCAATGATGATTACATCATCCCGGTGTCTCCCACCATTGAGGTGGCAGGCTCTGTGATTTCCGTAGCTGATTGGCGCTATCCAGAAGCAGAAATGATCTCGGTGGCAGGCGTGAAAGAGCCGGCTGCTGTGTACGGTGGGCAACTTATTCTGAGAAGTCAACTGACGATTGCAGCTGATGCAGCGGATTCAGTAAAGATCGCAGGATCCGTTTTTTATCAGGCCTGTGATGACTCACAATGCCTTATCCCGGAAACTATCACCTTCTCCCACCATTTACCTGTCATGACTGATCCAAGCCTGATCACTGCTGCCAATAGTTCCATTTTTGGATCAAGCACCAATACAGAAGCTGACATTTCTGAAATGCCAGCCGAAGATGATGACATTACAGGATTGGTTGACCGCTACGGTATTTTTCTCACCTTTGCTATTATCTTTCTCGGCGGTCTGGCTCTCAACCTGACCCCTTGCGTCTACCCGCTCATTCCGATCACCATCAGCTTTTTTGGCGGGAAGGAAACAAGTCGAGGCCATACCTTCTGGATGGCGCTTGCCTATGTATTGGGGATTGCTGTGACATATTCGATCCTGGGTGTGGTCGCGGCGCTGGGGGGAGGACTATTCGGCGCACTCCTGACCAACCCCTGGGTGCTCATCGGAATTGCAGCTATCCTGATAGGACTGTCCCTCTCCATGTTTGGGGTCTATGAATTCCGCTTACCCACCGGTCTAATGACCGCTGCCAGCCAATCAAAGGCAGGTGTCTTTGGATCTTTTTTCATGGGATTGACCCTGGGAATTGTGGCTGCTCCCTGTGTTGGACCGTTCATTATCGGATTATTGACCTATGTTGCGGCTCAACAGAGTGTTGTACTTGGCTTCAGCATGTTTTTCACCCTGGCGATGGGTTTGGGACTGCCTTATCTATTCCTTGCCATGTATTCCAGCAAGATCTCGGCGCTTCCAAGGTCTGGGACCTGGATGGTCGGGGTCAGAGTAATTTTCGGATTCGTTTTGATCGCCATGGCTATCTATTTCCTAATGCCACTCCTGGGTGATTATGGGTCAATTGTCATGTCCGTATTTTTGATCGGCGCCGGCATCTATCTGATCATGTTTGACCGCAGTGGCGATGGAAACCTCATGTTCAAACGTATTCAACAGGTCGTTGCGATCCTATTGATCATGATCGGGACCTGGACAGCTGTCCCTGAACCCGAGCATCAAGTCGGTGGGATTAGCTGGGAGTATCCTGGGAGCGTGGATGAACTCAATACACTGCTCCAGGGCGAGAAGCCCATTATGATCGACGTGTTTGCGGACTGGTGCATCCCCTGCAAGGAAATGGATAAATTCACGTTCTCAGATCCAGACGTCATTGAACTGTCACAACAGTTCACTAACATCAAGATCGACCTCACCCATCAGGGGGGTGAATATGAAATGGCCCTCATGGAAAAATTTCTTATTCGAGGTGTTCCGTCCTACATCTTTATCCAGAATGGGGAAGAGCTGACTCAATTGCGTTCAACCGGCTTTGAGAATGCAGAGGACTATCTAACGCGTATGAAGAAAGCATTGTAGATTGGAGATGAACCACTAAACTGGATCCAATGGAGAAACCAGGAAATTCAGAACTGCCAGAGTTGATCATTGATGGTCCACCCTGGGAAAAGCGCCACGAGATCGGCTTTTTCCTCGGCTTTATTGAGACCATTAAAGCCTTCCTGATGTATCCGGCCAAAACGTTCAGCGTCATGCGCAGAGCCTCCGGTATTTCCGATGCATTGACCTATACGGTTGCCTTGCAGGTATTTGCATTCCTCTGGGCTTTCGCCTTGGGCGGTGCAGATCCAGCCATGCTACTTCCCCAGGACCCTGAGCTTGTAGAAATGCTGGATTTACCAGCGAATTTTCCTCGCCTTATGGTCATCATCTATCCCCTCTCGATCATTTTGCTGGAATTCATCACCGCGTTTTCTTTCCATCTAGCCTTGAAATGGCGCAAACTCCAGCTGTATAATTTCCAGATCCTCTTCAGGATCTTTGCATATGCCAGTGGGACGGCCTCCCTGCTGATGCTCATTCCTGGTATTGGGGGACTTATTTCCTTCCTGCTTACGATCTACATTACCTATGTTGGTTTAAGAACCATCTATGGATTGGACTTACTGGCCTTTGTCCTCAGCGCCTTACTCGCCCTGCTCATAGCCATCGGTCTTTACCTTGGATTGGCCGTTGCCATTACCATTGCTATCCTCTTTCTCGCCCTCATATTTTAATTCATTGTCTTGCGTTCCTCATGGGGAACATATCACGGTTTTCGCAGTAGACTATTTTGCATGGTGATGTGTGAAGGTTGACATTTCATACAAATATGAGTAAATTCAATTCAGAATGAAGCGACCTGTCAAAATATTGTTTCTTATCGTCCTTGTGGGAGCATTGCTGCAATCCTGTTACACCATGCTTTATCCACCTAAAACCCTGCCAGAAACGGTCACTACCGTGATATCAGAACCTGTTTATGTGAGTTCTGTTGGCGGTGGTGGGATGTATGGCTGGGATCCCTACTGGGAACCTGTCTTACCCTACACGAACTATTACAGCGGCTACGGTCGAAGCTATTACAATCCTTATAATTACTATGACTACCATCATTCCTATTATCGACCGGTCTATGTGAAAGCAGAAGAACCCCGACAGGTACCAGGAAGAGAGTATGGCCGCGACGATAAGGATGCCGGCCAGCGCCAACGTACAGTGAAGCCTGGTCCTCTTGGCAATACCGGTCTATCATCTAGCCCACCGACACAGGCCCCCATTCTGACCCAACCGGTCAGTCAACCCACAACCCGGGCGAAGCTAAAAGAGGTCACATCTTCCAGTAGCTCATCACAGAGCCAGCCAACTGTTAAACAAAAACGGGTACGGTCATCCAGGAGTAGTAAAAGCTCTGAGAAAAAAACAGAGACCACCACGAAGAACTCCCGCAGCAGGAAGAAGAAGTAGGATCCAATGAAAATTCGAATTGCAGGGATGGCCATTTTATTATGGATCATGCCCCTGAGCGCCCAGAGCTATCTGGACGTGATCCGGCCATTTTACGGGATGCGAGGGACGTCTGGCGCTGAAAACGGCGTCTACCCGGTCTCCAGGGCACAATCCAACGCAGTTTTAGGCAATCCAGCCCTCCTCAGCTACACCGAGCGCGGATTTTATTCAATGGACATCAGTTTGGACTTGGTCGGGGGGACCAGCATCTATGCTGCCCAAAAAAGCGATCCTGAGCAATTTCAGCGAGTACGTATCAATTCAGTCAGTTATATCTATCCCATCCGAGTGTACCGGGGTGCCTGGGTCTGGGGGTTCAACTTGCAGCCTATACATTCCTTTAACGGCATCCAATCCTTTTCAGGAGTTGACACGGATGTTGATACAGGGCTAGATTTTCAATACAGCCATTTGGAAAGCTCTTCGGGAAACCTGTATGCATTGAGTATGGCAACTTCCTTCCTATGGAAGAGAAATACGAGCATTGGGATTGGGGCAAGCCTGCTCACAGGAAAGAACGAGTACCAGGATGTTTATCGTGACTTTGACCATCTTGATGTGTTCTATTATGACAACTATCTGGACAGTACTAGAATAGCGCCTACCTATTTGGGTGGTTCTGTTCGAATGGGTTTAACATCGGACCTATCAGATAATCTGCGCTTTGGTGCATCAATCGGGTTTCCTTCTAAAATCTCGGTGGCTGAAGCATCGAGCCAGTACGAGACACAAAGCTATGACAATGGCACAGATACTGTTTTTTATGAAGATAATATTGCCAGATTGGATTACAGCTTGTGGGGACCCTGGGAACTGGGTCTTGGAATCGGATTCATCGTAAAACCTCTCAGTGTCAGTGTCAATTACAACTTTATTAGTTATTCCACGAGTTCCATGGTAAGCAGCCTGCTCGACACTGCAGGCAATGAATTAGATCCTATCGTAGCTGCGGATATTTCGAAGTATATCCAAGATGTACATGAATATTCAGCAGCACTAAATTGGATGCTATATCCGCTTGAACTCTCATTGGGTGCAAGTGTGAGAAATTCTCCCATAGTTGAGAATTCCGACAAAATTTTCAGAATGAATATGGGTATCGGTTATCAACTTCACCACAATGTTGGGATTACGTTCGCTATTAGAACCTTATCATGGCAGAGCAAGCTGGACCATGGACCCTTTTCCACCGATCTACCCTTGGTCGAGGTAGAGAATACATTTTCGCAAATGCAGCTCGGGGTGAAATACCTGCTGGATTAGCCTAGCGATCATGGGGAAGTCACCAAAACGTAACCGACCCATGACAAAAATCGTCATAAAATCACATTAATTAAGCCAGATAGCCTGATTTGGCATGATATTTACATACCTTGAAGCAATGAACTTCGTGAAATCGACTATAATCATTCCATTTGTAATACGCAGGAGAATTAAATGAAACGCAAGATGGTAACCATCGATGGTAATGACGCTGCTGCATATGTAGCGCATAAAACCAACGAAATATGTGCGATCTACCCGATCACCCCTTCATCAAATATGGGCGAGTTGGCTGATGCATTTTCAGCCCAGGGTAGAAGAAATATTTGGGGTACGATCCCTAAAGTAGAAGAGATGCAGAGCGAAGGTGGTGCTGCTGGAGCCGTTCATGGTGCCCTGCAGACCGGTGCGCTGACCACAACATTTACTGCATCACAGGGTCTGCTGCTGATGATCCCCAATATGTATAAGATAGCTGGTGAATTGACTTCTACTGTTTTTCATGTATCCGCACGTTCCCTGGCTGCCCAGGCGCTTTCAATTTTCGGCGATCACTCAGATGTGATGGCTACTCGAGCGACTGGCTGGGGTATGCTGGCATCCAACTCCGTACAGGAAGTTATGGATATGGCGCTGATATCACAGTCCAGCACACTTCAGGCTCGCGTCCCTTTCATTCACTTTTTTGACGGGTTCAGAACCTCACACGAAGTATTAAAGATCGAACAGCTGAATGATGATGATATTCGCGGCATGATCGACGATGAGTGGGTCATCGCTCACAGAAACCGTGGTATGAATCCTAATCATCCGGTGCTGCGTGGCACGGCTCAGAATCCTGATGTTTATTTCCAGGGTCGAGAAACTGTGAATCCCTATTACGAAGCAACACCTGAGATCGTTCAAAAAACCATGGATCGCTTCAAAAAGATCGTGGGCCGAGAATACCATCTATTTGACTATGTTGGTGCTGAAGATGCCGAGAAGGTGATTATCATCATGGGCTCCGGTGCTGAAACGGTTGAAGAAACTGTAAACTACCTGGCGGAACAGGGTGAAAAAGTTGGATTGGTCAAAATTCGCCTTTTCAGACCATTCTCCATCAAACATTTCATCTCAGCCTTGCCTGCAAGTGTGAAAAAGATCGCAGTGCTGGACAGAACGAAGGAACCAGGTGGTGCCGGCGAGCCAATGTATCAGGATGTTCTCACAGCCTTTGCAGAAGCACGGAATGAATCCTATAACAAGCTTGCTCAGGAACCGGTGATCGTTGGTGGTCGCTATGGACTTTCTTCAAAGGAATTCACACCTGCCATGATCAAAGGTATCTATGACGAATTAAACAAAGAGAAGCCAAAGAACCATTTCACTATTGGTATTAATGATGATGTGTCACATACCTCTCTGGAGTATGACCGAACCTTTAGCACGTCAAGCGATGATGCATTTAGAGGTCTTTTCTACGGCCTGGGTGCAGACGGAACGGTTGGTGCAAACAAGAACTCTATCAAGATCATTGGTGAGGGTACTGACAACTATGCCCAGGGATACTTTGTTTACGACTCTAAGAAATCAGGCAGTACAACGACCTCACACCTTCGCTTCGGTAAAGATAAGATCCAGTCAACCTACCTGATCGACAAGGCCAGTTTCATCGCCTGTCACCAGTTCGACCTCATGGAGCAGTTCGATATTCTGGCCAAGGCTGAAGAGGGAGCCACTTTCCTGCTTAACAGCCACCTGAACAAGGACGAGATATGGGGCGGATTACCCCGATCATACCAGAAACAGATAATTGATAAGAAACTGAAGTTTTACATCATCGATGCCGTAAAAGTGGCACAGGAAACGGGAATGGGTATGCGGATCAACACGATCATGCAAACCTGCTTCTTTGCTATTTCAGGTATTCTCCCCAAGGATGAAGCCATTGCCAAGATCAAAGAAGCGATCAAGAAAACATATGGTAAGAAGGGTGATCTCATCGTTGAGAAGAACTACCATGCTGTTGACCAGTCCGTTGAGAACCTTTTCGAAGTCGATGTACCCGCTACACTTAGCGGCAGTGATGCTGCGAGATTGATCGTCCCCGAGGCCGCTCCTGAATTTGTTCAGAAGGTGACAGCAGAGATCATTGCAGGACGTGGGGATGACATTCCTGTGAGTGGTATGCCTGATGACGGTACCTGGCCTACGGGAACGACCCAGTGGGAAAAGAGAAATATTGCCCTGGAAGTCCCCGTTTGGGAACCGGATATTTGCATTCAATGTAATAAGTGTGCCATGGTCTGTCCCCATGCGACCATTCGACCCAAAGTCACGAATGCCGCAGCTTTTGCGGATGCGCCTGAAACGATCAAGCACACCAAGGCGCGTGGCAAAGAATGGGAAGAAGGCGCTGAATATATTCTCCAGGTTGCAGTTGAAGACTGCACAGGTTGCAATGTCTGTGTCGAAGTCTGTCCCGCCCGCGATAAAAGTAATGTGAGTCGCAAAGCGATCAATATGGCCCCTCAACGCCCATTGAGGGAACAGGAACGGGAAAATTGGGAATACTTTGTGAGCTTGCCTGAGGTAGACAGAAACCTGGTCAAACACGAGACGGTGAAAGGGGCCCAATTACTACAGCCGTTATTCGAGTTCTCGGGTGCTTGTGTCGGTTGTGGAGAAACACCTTATGTCAAACTGACATCGCAGCTGTTCGGTGATCGCATGGTAATCGCCAATGCCACAGGTTGTTCTTCCATTTATGGAGGTAATCTACCGACAACACCCTGGTCCCAGAACGCCGAAGGCAGAGGACCAACCTGGAACAACTCATTGTTTGAGGATAATGCCGAATTCGGTATGGGGTATCGCCTGACCATCGATAAACATCGTGAACACGCCATCGAGCTGATGGGCATGCTCAAAGATGAGATCGGTACCGGGCTGGTGGATACCATTGCCAATGCACCGCAGACGAATGAACCCGAGATCTTTGAACAGCGCGCCCGGGTCAAAGAGATGACCGATAAGGTTGAAAAGCTTGACTCAAGTCTGGCAAAACAGCTCCTGTCCGTTGCAGACAATCTGGTGAAGAAGAGTGTCTGGATCATGGGTGGAGACGGTTGGGCTTACGACATTGGCTTCGGCGGTCTGGATCACGTCCTTGCCTCCGGAAAAGATGTGAATATCCTGGTCCTGGATACAGAGGTCTATTCCAACACAGGTGGACAGAAATCCAAGGCTACGCCCAAGGGAGCAGTTGCCAAGTTTGCTGCCGGCGGGAAATCTTCCGCGAAAAAGGATCTTGGCATGATGGCCATGAGCTATAAGAATGTCTATGTCGCTTCTGTTGCCATGGGTGCCAGTGATGCGCAAACGGTTCGTGCTTTCATGGAAGCTGAAGCCTATCCAGGTCCCTCCATTATCATTGCCTATAGCCAGTGTATTGCACACGGCATTGAGATGAAGAAGGGGATGGATCAGCAGAAGGCTGCCGTCGATAGTGCCTACTGGACCCTGTATCGTTACAATCCACTGCTGGCTGCCGAGGGCAAGAATCCGCTGAAACTGGATTCGAAACCGCCTAAGAGCCACGTGAGAGAATACGCCCTGAAGGAGACCCGCTTCACAATTCTGGATCGGATCAACCCTGAGCTGGCTGAACGTTATCTCGAAGAGTCGGACAAGGAAGCAAAAGAGAAGTACGATTACTATTCGAAACTTGCTGCCATCTCCTATGATGAAGCTTAATACAGGATTGCTAAAGGATTTAAAATGAGACTAAGCACAAAATACATGGGACTGGAATTGAAGAACCCTCTGGTTCCTTCATCATCACCCCTGACCGAGAATCTTGACAAGATCAAGATCCTGGAAGACAATGGCGCCTCAGCAGTTGTACTCTTCTCAATTTTTGAGGAGCAGTTGGCTCAGGAGGATAAATCTCTGGAATATTTCATGGATTATGGTACAGAATCCTATGCAGAATCATTGAGTTTCTTCCCCGAAGCCCACGAATTCAGAAGTCGACCTGATGAATACCTTGATAATGTCAGGAAGATAAAGGAAGGTGTTGAGATTCCGGTGATCGCCAGTTTAAATGGTGCCACCCCTGGTGGATGGATGGATTATGCCAGGCGACTGGAAGAAGCGGGTGCAGATGGATTGGAACTGAACATTCACTATTTGCCTGTCGATTTTAATGAAACCAGTGCAGATGTGGAAAAGCGCTATACTGATATTGTCAGCTGGGTGAAGAATCATGTCTCCATCCCCGTTGCTGTCAAGATCGGTTCCAGATTCAGCTCCCTGCCTTCAGTCGCCAAATCCCTTGAGGGGGTTGGGGCAGATGCCCTGGTCATGTTCAATCGCTTCTATCATCCAGACATCGATCTGGAAAAACTGGAGACCAGGCGAAACATCCAACTCAGCAGTGCTCGCGAGATCCGCTTGCCCATGCGGTGGATCTCCATACTTCGTGGCAATGTGAATATGAGCTATGCTGCCAGTGGTGGTGTTCACAGTGCTCAGGATGTGCTTAAGTTGGTTATGTGTGGCGCAGATGTCACCATGATGACCTCAGCCCTCATGGCACACGGTCCTGAGCTATTAAAAACCATTGAAAAGGATCTGATCGTTTGGATGGATGAAAATGAGTATCAGAGCATTGATCAGATGAAGGGTAGCATGAGTCTGATCCATTCGCCTGCCCCGCAGACTTTGGTTCGTGATAACTACATGAGAACCCTGTTGGAGTTTCAGGCTAAGAATAAGTTCTAGCCACTTTTCATTGAGAAACCACCGGTTTCTTGTTAAGATATCAGGTCGTTGTGTAAAACAAGACGACCTGATTTTGTTTTAATTGGGGTTATATATGAAGAATAAAACAGATCACCATGCGAGAAAAGGCTATTGCCCGGTCTATGATATGGCGTGCCCATCAGGACCTGAGGCTGCTGAATCCTGCGAGAATCGATTTACTTCAGAGTATAATCCCCTGACGAATTTCCGAGATGCTGAAATTGAACACTGTGCCCTGTACCGCAGGGAGCAGCTGGAGCATGAAGCATCCCAGGATGAAGATTAAGAGGTAGCGATGTCAGACCGATCCAGCGAGTTCAATTCGATTCAGGATGTGTTAAAACGAGCCATGCTATTGGAGATGAATGGTAAAGAATTTTTTCGCATGGCTGCCAGGACAGCCAGCTCAGACGTTGCCAAAGAATTATTCGAGCATATGGTCAAGGAGGAAGAACATCACCTGCATATCCTCGAGATCACCTTCAAACGTCATTTGGATGAAGGGAAAGTCATTCTTCCTGCAGAAGCTGAGTTAGCCTTTGGCTTCAAGGATCCCATCATCGATAAATCCTTTCTGATTGAATTGAAGAACAGTCAATTCGATTCCTCCGCCATTAGCATTGCCCTGACCCTGGAGGAGCGGGCCTTCAAGTTCTACCAGAAAGCGGAGGCAGAGGCCAGCGATCCGGAAATCAAGAAATTATTCACCTGGTTGGCAGATTGGGAATTGGAACATCATCAGAAATTGATGGATCTGGAGGCTGACTATCGTGAAGAGGTTTGGAACGACTCCAGCTTCTGGCCCATGTAAACCCCTACCCGGATTGTACATAAAGTGATGAAATATACCCCTCTCGTTTTGCTGTCTCTGTTTTCTTTTGTATGGTCTCAACCTCTGGTAGAGACGAATATCCCCTGTAAACCACTGTCCCAAATGGCTAAGCGTTACGGACAATTAGCCAAGCTGATACCGACGGCAGGGCAAACGGATTACGATGTAAAATATTACGATCTGGATTTCAGATTGGATATAGCTAAGCAGGTAGTGTATGGTAAAACTGAGATTCATTTGGAGTCCACCATTCAGGACTTACGTACGGTACGGGTTGACCTGGCTGCCAATCTATTTGTGGAATCCGTCTACCATAATGCTGCCAGTTTTTCACGATCCGGTGATGTGCTGATCATGCAATTGGATAGAGCTTATGTGCCAGGGAAGCCGATTAAGATAGGGATCTCTTATCGAGGTACGCCAGCAGGCGGAGGATTCCAGGGTTTCCTCTTCAGTACGCAGGATGGCTCGTCCACCGGTATTCCCATTGTTTCCACATTGAGCGAACCTTATGGGGCTCGCACCTGGTGGCCCTGTAAGGATGTCCCCACTGATAAAGCTGACTCCGTGCGGATAAGTATCACAGCAGATGGTACCCTTACTGCCGTAGCCAACGGACTGCTGGAGTCTGTCACTGACAATGACAATGGATCCAAGACCTGGGTATGGAAGCATTCGTATCCTATCACCACCTACCTGGTATCGATCATTGTGACGGAATACTCCTATTGGAATGAGATGTATCATTTTGCCGATGGTGATTCCATGTTGCTGGAATACTGGATGTATCCCAGCAAGTTGAACACCTCTAGCCAGAATCGTTGGAATCGTACCGAAGGTATGTTGGATATTTTTAATGAAGCTTATGGCAAATATCCCTTCCATGAAGAGAAGTATGGGATGGCCGAATTCGGGTGGGTAGGTGCCATGGAGCACCAGACCTGCTCCAGTATGGGAAACTCGGGGGAGAATACGATCGCCCATGAACTTGCCCACCAATGGTGGGGTGACCTGGTCACCTGTACCAATTTTCATCATATCTGGATCAATGAAGGTTTTGCCACTTATTCTGAAGCCCTCTATTGGGGCGAGAAATATGGCGAACCGGCCTATCATTCCCACATGGCTTCCAAGGATATGACCTACACTGGCTCCATCTACCGGAATGATACCACCAGTGTGAATTCTATTTTTAACTATATCGTTTATGGTAAAGGGTCCTGGGCACTGCATATGCTGCGCCATATTACCGGGGATGAGGCATTTTTTCAGATCCTGGCAGATTACAGGGAAGCCTATAAATATAGCCATGCATCAACAGAGGATTTTCAGTCTGTTGCTGAGTCGGTGTATGGGGAAAGCCTGGAATGGTTCTTTGACCCATGGATCTATGGGACCGGCCGACCCCACTACCTGTGGTCCTGGCACGTGAAAAATCCAGAAGCAACTGAAAGCTGGGAAATCCGGGTAGATCTGAAGCAAACCCAGTACAAGACGGCTTCTTCCTTCGATATGCCCATTGATTTCTACTTCTGGAATGATCAGCGTGATACGACGGTTGTGCTCTTTAACTCAAAAAATACCGAGTACTTCACCTTTGATCTGGACTTCAAGCCGGCCAATGCTGAGCTGGATCCAGAGGGCTGGATATTGAAGCATGTCACCCAAACACTTCATATTGATGACACGATGGCCAGCCCGGAGGAGTTTGTACTTTTGGATGCTTATCCCAACCCTTTTAATCCCAAAGTGACGATACCATACTCCATATTTGCGGCAACAGAGGGCCAGCTCGAGATCTATGATATGTCCGGCCACTTGGTCTATTCTCACCCCATTGTCCATCAGCATGCCGGCAACCACAGCCATGAGTGGAATGCTGCTGATGAAATGGGAAATAACCTGTCATCCGGTATATATCTGGTCAGGATATGGACGACACAGGGAGTCTCCAGAACCCAGAAAATTTCGCTCCTTAAGTAATGCTGCTTCTTTAAGCTCAATTCAGTACATGACCAAAACCATCAGGGTTTGGCAACATATTTGCCTTAAGACTTGTGTTGGTATTAAAATTAATAGTGTTGATTGGGAAGCATGAAAGAAGATAAAAAAATAGGATATTTGGCCATCATTGTGGGAGTGATCTCACTGTGGGAAGCCTGGATGAATATTCTTGAGGGTAAAAGTGATATGCTCGAGATCTTCTTTTTGAGCCTGGGGCTGGTGTGTAGTCTCTTTGGAATTGCCCTCCTTCTGCAGAAGAAGAGGTCAGCACATGAAAAGCGGTAATCTTCTCCATTCTTGAGTAAAAAAGCAGTGGAGCTGGTAAAAGTTCAACTGGCATTTCTCGCTATTAGGAGTAATATTCTCACTTATAGTAGTTAGCAGGTCTTAGCAGCCAAACTCATACTAGTAACGGAGAAGGATAGAAGGAGCATATAAAGTGATTCGATTAACAAAAGCTGGGGAATATGGGTTAAGGGCGGTTCGATACCTGGTGGAGAATCCTGATGCAAGCAGAATCAGTATCGGTGATATATCAGAGAATAAGAACATCCCTGAACCCTTTTTGCGCAAACTATTCAAGCCGCTCGTAAAAAATAACATTATCCACAGCACACGAGGTGTTGCTGGTGGTGTCAGGTTGGCACGAAAACCAGAGGAGATATCGGTCCTGGAAGTCGTAGAGGCACTTGAAGGCCCCTTAGCCCTCAACGATTGTTTGATGGATGATTCGGAATGTGAGTTTATTTCCGAATGCGGTATGCATGACATCTGGGATGAAGCACAAGTTGCCATGGCAAAAGTATTACGGTCCAAGAATCTCACTGAACTTTCCAAGCCTTAAACAGACCAAATATCCAAAATATTCAAAACTGAGGGAGCTATGACCAGAGAAATGTCTCAACTTCAATCTTCACCTGAGGTATATGCCAAGTGGGAAAAGATAAAGGACATGATCGATCAATTGATCGATATAATGCTGAATCTTAGACAAAGTGGACATCCTGGAGGGTCTCGCTCCAAGGTGCATATGATGGTATCGCTTTTTCTCAGTGGAGCAATGAGATGGGATATCAGGAACCCCCACAAACGGTTTGGGGATAAATTTATTCTCTCAGCAGGTCACACTGTACCTGGCATTTATGCATTGTTGGCAGTGTTCAATGAATCCCTAAGACGCAAATTTAAGGAAACGGGTGATTCCCGCTATGAATTACCCAGCGAGGAAAACACACTTTATTGGGAAGATCTATTGACCCTGAGGAACCGGGGCGGCTTACCTGGACATGCGGAGATGGCAGGTAAAACCAATTTGTTCAAAGCCAATACTGGCCCCTCCGGTCATGGCTTGCCCCTGGCAGTTGGTGAAGCGATGGCACTGAAGTACGCAGGTGCCGATGACGTTCGGGTTTTTGCTGTTGAGGGTGAGGGCGGTCTTACGCCCGGTGTTGCCCATGAATCACTGAATGCTGCTTTCGGGCTGGGACTTTCCAATCTCCACTTTCTGGTAGACTGGAATGACTTTGGGATCGATGATAGACCCTATTCATCAGTGGTTTACGGTACACCCGAGGATTGGTTCAGTTCGCACGGTTGGCGCGTATTCGGCACCGAGGACGGCTCCGAGTGGAGCAGTGTCAACACAACGCTCCTGGAAATGGAGAAAGCCGATCCTTCTGTCGATACACCGGCAATCGCCTGGTTCAAGACGCGGAAAGGTCGTGGATATGGCGTCTACGATAATAAGAGCCATGGTGCAGCTCATAAATTTAATAATGCGACCTACTGGGAGACCAAAAAGGTCTTCATGGATAAGTACGGTATTGATTTCGATGGCTATAATGAGGAAGGTCCAGCAGAAAAAGCAGCCCGGGAAGAGCAGACAAAGATCAACATGGAACGCGTATTCCAGGTTTTCGAGAAGGACCCGGACCTTTTGGATTATCTTGCAGATAGACTGGTAGAATTGGGAAATTCAGTACCGGATTCGGTGGACGGTCTCTGGATCGACACAGAGAAGGACCCCATGAAAGATCCCGCTCTGCTGAAGGTCGAGAATCTTCCTGATTATCTTTTTGTTAAACCCGGAGATGTGGCCCCCAACAGGGCTGGTTTCTCCAAGTATGCCGCCTGGCTGAATGGATATGTGAATGAGAATTACGGACGACCCCTTTTTCTGGCAACATCTGCTGATCTAGCCGACTCAACAAACATCTCTGGTTTCGGAAAAGACATAGATTCCTACAAGGGTCAGGGCTTCTATGAGCGGAATACGAATAAAAAGGGTGTTATGCTGCCACAGCCCATCACAGAGTTCGCAAATGCCGGGATATGTGCAGGTATTGCAGCAACCAATTTTGCCCGCGATCCTGAATCTAATTTCAACGGATTCTTTGCGGCCTGCTCCACTTACGGATCCTTTTCATACCTCAAATACGGCGCCTTCAGGATCTTTAGTCAAATGGCACAGGATGCCGACATCAAACTAGGGAGGCTGCTGTGGGTGGCGGGCCACTCTGGACCGGAGACTGCCGAAGATTCCAGAACTCACTTTGGTATCTATGCGCCTGCAGTTACCCAACTGTTCCCCAAAGGGAAAGTGATCAATCTGTACCCGTCGGAACATAACGAGGTCGCTCCTATGCTAACAGCGGCATTGGCTACTGATGTACCCATTATTGCCCTTCACTTGACCCGACCCGGCGTTGAGATTCCTGATCGGAAGAAACTTGGCATGGCATCTTACATGGATGCAGCCAAGGGCGCTTATATCATCCGGGATTACAAGCATGATATGGAGAAAATGGGCACCATTTTCGTTCAGGGTACTGCGAGTACGGCCAATATTATCAAGCTTTTACCTGAGCTGGATAAGCGCGGCTTGAATGTGAAGCTGGTCGCCGCAGTGAGTCCACAACTTTTCAGTTTTCAATCAGATGAGTATAAAGAACAGATCGTTTCAGGCGCTGACTGGAATAATTCCACCTTTGTCACGAACTCCTCTGCTGTAGCAATGCAGGATTGGACCGCCAACAGTCTGTCCTCAGAATATGCGATGACATCAGACTGGGACGATAACTGGAGATCAGGGGGATCCCTTGTAGAGGTAGTTGAAGAAGCACATTTATCTGAACGCTGGCTACTTGAGGGGATCGAAAGATTTGTAAATGATCATGACTCCAGGATGAAACGTCTGCAACAGATCTAAAGCCTTTCTAGGCACAAGGAGATGGCAATGAGAAAATTCTCAAGCAGGTACGGTCGACTGGGAACCGAAACAGCTTTCGCAGTCGGTGCAGATGCTGCAGCCTGGGCTGCTAAAGGAAATAGTGTATATCCCTTTCATCTGGGCGACATGAACATCATCACCCCTGACCATATACTTGAAGCAGCTTTCAAAGCAGCCAAAGATGGCAAGACCGGATATGCGCCCGGCCCCGGAATTCTACCATTGAGAGAATTATTAGCTGAGAATATCGGTCAGGACCGTAACCTGAGCCTTACGGCAGAGAACATTTCAGTACAACCTGGCGGTAAGCCCGTCATCGGTAAATTTTTAGGTGCCCTGCTGGAAGAAGGTGCCGAAGCGCTGTATCCGAATCCTGGCTACCCCATTTATGAATCTCAGATCGAATATCTGGGTGGTAAGGCGCTCCCGTATGGGTATACGCCCACAGCCACCGGGTTTGAGATCAACAAAGATGAGATCGAGGCTCAGATCACTGACAAGACCTCCATTCTTATCTACAATAACTATCAGAATCCTATTGGTGCGGAATCAAGCGAAGCAGAAATGCAGTGGTTGGCAGATCTGGCCATTAAGCATGATCTATGGGTGCTGTCCGATGAAGCCTACTTTGAAGTTCGCTATAGTGGGAAGAGTAAAAGTATCGCCTCTTTGCCAGGCATGGCAGAACGCACGGTAATTCTCTACACCTTTTCAAAGAAATTTGCCATGACTGGTTGGCGTCTGGGCTGTGCCGCAGGACCAAAGGCTGTCATTGAGGCCATCTCCAAATTCAACACCAACCAGGAATCCTGTTCAAATCATTTTGTTCAGGAAGCTGGTATCGCCTGTCTTACCGGACCACAGGGCCCTCAGGCTGTGATCCTGGATACATTGAAGGCACGCAGAGATGTCCTGGTTGACGCCCTACTGAACATTGATGGGGTTAAGGTCTCCAGACCTGAAACAACCTTCTATCTGTTTCCGGATGTCACTGAAGTATTCAAGCGGAATGGCTATACCGATCCCAGTCAATTCAGGCTGGACGCCCTCCACAAAACGGGTGTTTCATTCTGCTCCCGCAAGCATTTTGGTCGACCCCTGGCCGGGGAGGACCGGGTATTTATTCGCTTCGCGTATAGTGGTATAGACCTTGAAAGTATTCAGGAAGGTATAGCAGGTCTGAAGGATTTTTGGGAATAATTTCTCACGACAAAAAGAACGTCAGTTCTGGTCGCGGGTTTTAACTGGATGCTATTCCAGCGGGGGTAGCATCCATTTTTTATTAGGGATTGATTCACATGATTACAAAACAAGATGCACTAACATATCATAGCATGGGGTCCCGCAAGGGCAAGATAGAGGTTGTTGCGACGAAACCTTTTGTCACACAGCGTGATCTGAGTTTAGCATACTCACCTGGTGTTGCCTATCCATGTCTCGCCATTGCTGAAGATCCAGCATTGGCGAATGAATATACGGCTAAGGCCAACCTCGTTGCTGTCATTTCTAATGGTACCGCAGTCCTTGGACTGGGAGATATCGGAGCGTTGGCTAGCAAACCGGTCATGGAGGGCAAGGGAATCCTTTTCAAGCGCTTTGCTGATATTGATGTTTTTGACCTGGAATTGGATACCCATGATCCAGAGAAGTTCATTGAAGCCGTGAAGCTAATGGGACCAACGTTTGGGGGTATCAACCTGGAAGATATCAAAGCTCCAGAATGCTTTTATATCGAGCGGCGACTCAAGGAAGAAATGGATATTCCAGTATTCCACGACGATCAGCACGGAACCGCTATCATTTCGGCAGCAGCACTCCTCAATGCAGTCGAACTCGTGGGCAAACGCATGGATGACATCCGGATCGTCGTATCTGGTGCTGGTGCATCTGCTATTTCCTGTAGCGAACATTACATCCGCATGGGTGCCAGGCGCGAGCATATAATCATGTGTGACTCAAGGGGGGTCATTTACAAGGGTCGTACAGATGGAATGAATGAATTCAAAGCTCCCTTTGCCGTCGACACACCGCATCGGACCCTTCAGGATGCCCTGGATGGTGCTGATGTGTTTATTGGCCTCTCAAAAAAGGATATCATCAAGGGCGATGATCTAAAAACAATGGCGCCTGATCCGATCATCTTCGCCATGGCCAATCCAGATCCAGAGATCACCTATCCAGATGCTATGGCGGCCAGACCGGATGCCATCATGGGTACCGGGCGATCAGACTATCCCAATCAAGTGAACAATGTGCTGGGATTCCCTTTCATCTTCAGAGGTGCTCTGGATGTTCAGGCCAAGGAGATCAATGAAGAAATGAAAGTGGCCGCAACGCTGGCCTTATCAAGATTAGCCAAAGAGGACACCCCGGATGAGGTCATGGAAGTCTACGGACTTGACCAACTGGAATTCGGCCGGGATTATCTCATTCCAAAGCCCTTTGACCCCCGCGTATTACTATGGGAATCTGTGGCAGTTGCGAAAGCGGCAATGGAGACTGGTGTTGCCCAGAGAACCATCGATCTGGACAAGTATCGTGAAGAGTTGGAAGCGCGCTTAGGAAAAGGCAGGGAGTTTATGCGCACCCTGTATAATCGAGCCAAAAGTGCACCCAAACGGGTGGTCTTTGCAGAAGGTGAGAATGAGCGTGTCATCAGGGCCAGTCACCAGATCCGTATGGAACAGCTCGCTACGCCTATCCTGGTCGGGAGGGAAGCAAAAATCAGGGAAAACGCAGAAGCTCTGAATATTCCCCTGGATGACTTTTTGATCGTTGATCCACTCACCTGTAAACGCCGGGCGGAATTCATTGATGAATTTTATCGGATGCGGCAGCGGAAAGGGCTGACTCGAAATGCAGCCAAACGCTATATGTCCCGACCGTATTACCTGGCATCCATGATGTTGCAGATGGGTGAAGCAGATGCAATGATCTCTGGTGTAGCTCAACAATATCCTGCTGCCCTGAAACCAGTTTTAAAAGTTATCGGGACCCGTTCAGATACAGAGCATGTCGCCGGACTTTACCTTCTTATTTTCAAGAATGAGATGAAGATATTTGCAGATATAGCCGTCAATATCGATCCGACCTCCGAAGTACTGGCAGAGATCGCTCTGATGGCAGCTGAAGTGGCCAAAAGGTGGAGAATGACGCCTCGGGTCGCCATGCTCAGCTTCTCAAATTTTGGATCATCTACCCATGAAAATGCCACCAAGGTGCAACGGGCAGTTGAGATCGTTCATGCCCAGGATCCCGATCTGATGATAGACGGGGAGATGAATCCTGATGTGGCTTTAAATCCAGATATTCAGAAGGAGATATATCCCTTCAGCCAACTTCAGGGGTCAGCTAATGTGTTGATCTTTCCTGATTTGCAGTCCGCAAATCTGGGCTATAAGCTGGTGAACCAGCTGAGTGACGCAGATGCCATTGGACCTATCCTGGTGGGAATGAACAAGCCCGTTCATATCATGCAGGTTGGGTCGACCAGTGTTCAGGACATTGTTAATATGACGGCGATCGCAGTCATAGATGCACAGGAGCAGGAGCTGAAAAAGTAAGATCCAGATCTACGATTATTTGGATTATAAAATAATTGCTTAAATCAAAAATTGTGGCATGGTGGTTGCCACAGCAAAGATGTCGTTCAGGGGATGGGGGGACGAAAATATGCTGTTTATATCGTCTCTTGAAAGACCAAGGCAAAGGCCTATATTAATGCGAGATTGATGAGAGAAAGGGATCCTTTAAATCATGCATGAACATTATGGAATCGCGTTAACATTTGGAGTTGTAGCCTTTGGTCTCATGTATGTCGGCTTTATTATTCAAAAGCTGATCTCACCTAAGAATCAGACCGAACTCAAGATGGATACCTATGAATGTGGAGAGGTTCCAGAAGGGGATGGTTGGCTGCAGTTCAATATCAGATTTTATGTTATCGCCCTCATATTCATCATATTTGATGTTGAGGTTGTTTTTCTCTTTCCCTGGGCCGTCGTATTCAAAGAAATGGGCTTCCTTACCTTTATTGAAGTCTTTGTCTTTATGACTATCCTCTTGGTTGGTCTGGCGTACGTCTGGGTCAAGGGCGATCTAGAATGGGTAAAAATGAAACTAAAATATGGTGCCGGTCGCTATTCAGCGGCACGGTTACATGAAGCGGAGACCAAATAAATGGGTGCTCTGAATAATAAATTCAATGACAATATATTAATTACCTCTTTGGACAAATTACTGAACTGGTCACGATCAGGCTCAGAGTGGTATTTTCAGTTTGGTCTGGCCTGCTGTGCGATTGAGATGATGTCAGCTGCAGCAGCCCGCCATGACCTGGAGCGATTTGGGGCCATGCCTCGTTCTTCGCCGCGTCAGGCAGATGTAATGATCGTAGCGGGAACTGTTTCACTGAAGATGGCAACGCGTGTGAAACGACTGTATGAGCAGATGGCCGAACCGAAATATGTTATATCCATGGGATCATGTGCCAATTCAGGTGGGCCCTACTGGCAACATGGATATCATGTTCTGAAAGGGGTCGACCAGATCGTGCCAGTTGATATCTATGTCCCTGGCTGTCCACCCCGACCAGAAGCATTGCTGGAAGGTCTTATACACCTTCAGAAGAAAATGCGCGAAGAGCATGTCTTAGCTAAGAAGGAAGCTTGATAGTGGAAGCGCCGGATATCTTCAGTGTTCTCCAGGCTAAATTTGGTGAACAGATCGTCGATTTTTTAGAGGAAGGGACGCTCAATCCAACCGTGGTTGTGAAACCTGAAGCAGTGCTCAAGGTATGTGAATTTCTATCTCAAAATGAGAAACTGCAGCTGGACTCCCTCATGAACCTGGCAGGGCATGATCAAGATGGTGAATCGGATCTGAGTGTTATTTACCATTTCTATTCCACGATCCATGATCACTATATCACAGTGAAAACATTCACTCCCCGGGAAGAACCCAGCGTTGTCAGTATTGCCAATTTATATCGTACGGCAGACTGGCATGAGCGGGAAGCTTATGACATGTATGGTATTCACTTTGAGGGCCATCCAGATCTTAAACGCATTCTCCTGGAAGAGGATTGGGAGGGATATCCCC
Organism: Fidelibacterota bacterium; assembly: GCA_021734255.1. Lineage (GTDB taxonomy): Bacteria > Fidelibacterota > UBA8477 > UBA8477 > JABMPR01 > JABMPR01. Next base: position 116,119 of record JAIPJM010000005.1, read on the forward strand.
TGAGAAAGGATTATGTCCCAGCAGAATTTTACCGCGGTATGCGGATTGAGAAGGTGAAATAATGTCTCGATTGCATGCAGAAGAAATGATCCTGAATATGGGGCCTCAACATCCCAGTACACATGGTGTTCTTCGACTGAAATTGACCACGGATGGGGAAATCGTATCCAAGATCGAACCGGTGATCGGTTACCTTCATCGCTCCTTTGAAAAACATGCCGAGAACCTGCAGTACCAGATGGTGACCCCATTCACGGGACGTTGTGATTATCTGGCTGCCATGGGTAGTGAGCATGGATATGCCATGGCAGTTGAGAAGATGCTGGATATCGAACTTCCGGAACGCGTGGAATACTTGCGTGTTATCTTTGCTGAGCTCCAACGTATTGCCAGTCATCTGGTCGCTGTTGGTGCTTTTGGACTGGATGTAGGTGCCATCACCCCTTTCATTTACTGTTTTCGTGAGCGTGAATTGATCCTGGACCTGTTTGAGATGGCCTCCGGTGCACGTCTACTCTATAATTATATCTGGATCGGTGGGCTGGCGCACGACATACCCCCGGGATTCGTGGAAAAAACGTATGAGTTTCTGGATGCCTTTGATAAAAGAGTGGCTGAATACAACCAAATCCTCACTGGTAACAAGATCTTTATTGAAAGAACAGCTGATATCGGTGTGTTGCCTCCAGAGGTGGCCATTAACTATGGCGTAACTGGTCCATGTCTGCGTGGTTCAGGCGTTGACCTGGATATTCGCAAGGTGCAGCCATACTCAATCTATGATAGGTTTGAATTTGAAGTTCCTTTGGGTGAAGGTGCACAGGGAACCGTGGGGGACTGCTGGGACAGGTATTATGTACGTGTCAGAGAAATGGAGGAGAGCGCAAAGATCGTACGTCAGGCGCTTGACCAACTGCCCTCCGATGGTGACGTGCAGGCCGCCCTTCCCAAGCGCATCCGCCCCCCCAAGGGTGAGGTCTACTTCAGAAGCGAGAATCCAAGGGGAGAACTTGGTTATTATATCGTAAGTGATGGTAAAAATGTACCTGCTCGCATGAGAATGCGCTCGCCTGCTTTTTGCAACCTTGGTGTAATCAATGAAATTGGTCAGGGCTGGATGATCTCAGATGTAATTGCGATTCTCGGAAGTCTGGACATTGTACTTGGGGAGATCGATCGATAAATGATACAAACATTAGCAAACTGGATCCTGTCATTTGATATCCTCTCCGGTATGGGCTATCCGATCGCCTGGGGATTATCTCTGTTTATTGTTGCTGCCCTTATTTTCGTCTTTGTTGCCCTAAATGCGCTCGTTCTGGTCTACATCGAAAGGAAGGTTTCCGCCTTCATGCAGGTGAGACTGGGGCCCATGCGAGTTGGAAAATTCGGGCTTCTGCAAACCGTTGCCGATGCACTGAAACTCCTGCAGAAAGAAGACATCATACCGGAAAAGGCAGATAAAGCCCTTTTTACCATTGGACCCTGGACCATACTGGTTGCCTCAGTAGCAACATTCGCAGCGATCCCATTTTCAGATACCCTGCTGGCAGCAGATATGAATATTGGGTTATTCTATGTCGTTTCGATCTCCTCTATCGTCGTGCTGGGTATCGTCATGGCTGGTTGGGCATCCAATAACAAGTGGTCGCTGTATGGCGCCATGCGATCAGCTGCGCAGATCATTTCATATGAGATCCCAGTCGGTATAACGCTCATCAGTGTTGTGGCCGTCGTGGGCAGCCTGAACCTGCAAACTATTATTCAGGCACAGGGGGGAGCTGGTAATCTCTTTCACTGGATACCCATTCCTGTTCCCAATTGGTTTATCTTTCATAGCCCCTTCCTGTTCATGGCAACCTTTGTCTATCTCATCGGGGGCACGGCAGAGATTAACCGAACACCTTTTGATATTCCAGAGTCTGAATCAGAACTTGTTGCCGGTTTTATGACGGAATTCTCAGGTCTACGCTGGGCATTGTTCTTCTTGTCTGAATATGCCAATGCAACCCTGGTCGCTTTTATACTTACAATTATTTTTCTTGGTGGATGGCAGAGTCCATTCGTCAATTACAGTAGTGCACAGATTGCCCTTTCGATCTTCTCCGTGATTGCGGTAATATGGACCGTTTTCGTCAGGATGAAATCTGGTCGTCTGTCAATTTACCCCCTTGGTCTGAGCATTCTTGCCGCCATCTCTGCCTGGTTATTCCCAGGATTTGCAGTTTGGCTGGCTTCACCAGGCATCTTCTGGATACTGGCCAAGGTCGCGGGCATCATTTTCCTACTCATGTGGTTCCGCTGGACCTTTCCTCGACTGAGGGTAGACCAGTTAATGTACATTAGTTGGAAAGTCGTACTTCCACTTGCTATTCTGAATCTTATGGGTGTGGCCATCTGGATGTGGCTTACCGGTGAGATCCAATTTTAGGATAATATATGAGTTATTTTAGTAATATATCAAACGCTGTTAGCACACTGATCGATGGAATGAAGGTGACCATGGGATATTTCGTTCGTCCCAGGGAAAATGTCACCCTGCAATATCCTGATGAAGTGTGGCCCATTCCTGAACGCAATATCGGGGTTGGCGAACTGGATAGCTATAATACGATCCGGTCCAAGTTGCATGTGAACATGGATGATTGCATTGGCTGCAAGGCGTGTGAAAGAGCCTGTCCTGTCGATTGTATCCATATTGATACCTACCGGGCTGCTCCTGATCAGGATCTGGGTGTTACCAGTAATGGTACCAAGATCAAACTGCTCACAGCCAACTTTATCATTGATATGAGTGAATGCATGTTCTGCGATCTCTGTACACCACCCTGTCCAGAGGATTGTATTGAAATGACCCCAGACTATCAATTTATAGGCAATGACAATCTAAATACTGACGTGACCCCTGAGGAACGCTGGAGAGATCGTGATCATCTCATCTATCAATTCTCGAAAGTTCCGGAAGAGGAAAGACAAAGATTAAAGGCTGAAGCCGAAGAAGCTGCTAAAGCCAAGGCACTGGCCATGGCGGCCAAGAAGGCAGCTGCAGAGAAGGCAGCTGAAAAAACCGCTCCACCATCAGGAGAGGCTGCAAAAGAAGTAGCTAGTGAGACCTCAACTGAAGCCACAACTGAACCAGAATCCATTGTGAGAATGGAAGATATTCAATTTGCAACACCTGATCAGGAAAAGATCACATCAGATGCCGCTGAAGAAAAGCCGGCTGCACCGGAAGAAAGTTCTGATACTGCTGCGAAGGATACTCCGATGGCGGATGAACAAACCGAGAAACCTGATCCTGAAGCAGAGACAGGTACGGAATCATCAAGGGATAAGGATAGTAACAATGGCTGATTTCATCTTCTGGGTGATCTGGATACTGATCGTCGTTTCAGCTGGCCTCGTAGCATTTGGTAAGAATCTCATTCACTCTGTTTTTGCACTCATGGGCACCTTCCTGGGAGTCGCCGGTATTTACATCTTTTTGAATGCTGATTTTCTGGCAGTTACCCAGATCGTCGTATATGTGGGCGGCATCCTTGTGCTGCTCGTCTTTGGAATTATGCTTACCAACCAGATCAGTACCGCAAAGATATCACAGAGCTCTGTGCAGCGGGGATTGGGTCTGCTTGTCGTTCTCGCCTTACTCGCTATTCTGCTTACAGCGCTACTTTCACATGATTGGGTAGGCACCACGCAACCGCTGGCCTTCGAAGAAACGGCACGGGGCATTGGCAGGCTTCTCTTTACAGATTATCTGATCCTTTTTGAGATCGCATCAGTCCTGCTGCTCGGGGCATTGATCGGTGCCGCAACCCTGGCGAGAAAGGAGCTGTAAATGGATCATCTCAGTTCATATCTCGTGTTAAGTGCTATCTTGTTTAGCCTGGGCCTGTATACGGTCGTCACCCGTAAGAATGGTGTTGCCATCCTCATGGGGGTCGAATTGATCCTGAACGCTGCCAATATCAATTTCGTTGCTTTCTCAAAGTTCGTGACCCATACCCTGGATGGACATTTGATCTCTGTCTTCATCATTATGCTGGCTGCAGCAGAAGCTGCTGTAGCTCTGGCCATTGTCCTGAATCTCTATAACAACCGCGGGCACATCAATGTAGATGAAGCCAACGCATTGAAACAGTAGGTGCCGTACTGATGATTAATCTCGCACTTCTTATTTTATTCCTGCCGCTGCTATCCTTTGCGCTGCAGATCTTCTTTGGGCGTCGATTCGAGGATAAAAAAGGTGAATGGGTGTCCGTGGGGATCCAGTTTACGACCCTCATCATGTCGCTGGCCATGTTTGTCATGATGATATCCAGAAATGATCCCAATTTTAGTCTGGAGATGCAAAAGAGTTGGTTGGATCTGGGGGTATTCAAGATCGATCTGGGAGTCTACATTGATAATGTCACCATTATCATGCTCAATGTAGTCGCCCTCATCTCATCCCTGGTCCATCTCTATTCAACAGCATATATGGCAGGAGATGTACGGTATAGCCGCTATTTTGGGTTCCTGGGCATATTCACATTTTCCATGAATGGTATCGTACTGTCGAATAGCCTGTTCATGATCTACATGTTCTGGGAATTGGTTGGCTTATCATCTTACCTGCTCATCGGGCATTGGTGGGAGAAAAAATCTGCTGCTGATGCAGCTAAAAAAGCATTTATCACAAATCGTGTTGGTGACATTGGGATGTTTATGGGGATGATGATCATCGCCACCGTCCTGGGTACCTTCAACTTCCAGCTTATCGCCGACAGAATTTTGGATGGAACCTGGGCCAGCAATGCAGGTATGTTATTTGGAGGGATCGATCCCCACAAACTGCTCACTATCGCCGGTGTCCTCGTCTTTATGGGAGCGGTCGGTAAATCCGCTCAGTTCCCTCTGCATGTCTGGTTACCGGATGCCATGGAAGGCCCAACGCCAGTGTCGGCGCTTATCCATGCTGCTACCATGGTGGCCGCAGGTGTCTATCTCACCGTTCGCATTTTCCCATTTCTCACCGCCGATGCCATGGCGACCATCGCGTTTATTGGCGGATTTACGGCACTCTACGCTGCAACCATCGCCATCACGCAGAATGATATCAAGAAGGTACTGGCGTATTCAACTGTAAGTCAGCTCGGGTATATGGTCATGGCCCTGGGAACCGGTGCCTATGTGGCTGGTTTCTTTCATCTGGTCACCCATGCCATGTTCAAAGGTGCCCTCTTTCTTGCCTCCGGTTCTGTGATCCACGCCATGCATCATAGTCTTCATAAACTGGATGACCATCAGACAGATCCACAGGATATGCGGAACATGGGTGGTCTTAAAGCCAAAATGCCTATCACCTTTGGTGTCTTTATGGTCACCACAGCTGCGATTTCAGGCATTCCCCTGTTCTCAGGTTTTCTGAGTAAAGATGCCATTCTGGCTGGTACCTGGACCTATGCAGCAAATGTCCATGATGGCTGGTTGGCCAATCTCCATATGGCCTGGATCTTACCGGTGTTTGGATTTGGTGCAGCAGCGATCACCGCTTTTTATATGTTCCGTTTGATCTTCATGACCTTTTATGGTGAAGCAAAGAAACCTGATATTTTTAAACACATCCATGAATCACCGAAGGTAATGACGGTTCCATTGGTCATTCTCGCAATTCTATCCACTTTCATTGTATTTACCCTGCCGTCTGTGAATCCAATCTCAGACCATGGTTGGTTCACTGAAGTCGTGCAATCTCCAGAAACTGCTGTAACCACCGGGGCTGCTTTTGATCTGGAACATTTTGAGCATGGTATGCATGAAGCGCATGTCCCTGCCATGGTTACGTCCCTGATCGTTGCTGGTCTGGGTATTCTGTTATCAGTGCTGGTTTATCTTCTCAATAAGATCTCTGCAGAGAATCTGGCGACAAAGCTTGGTGCGCTCTACAGGGGTTCTTTGAATAAGTGGTATATGGACGAATTCTATATTAATGGAATCATCCGACCTTTTCTCAAGGGTTGTGATGCAGTGGGTCGCTTTGACCTCGAATTTTATGATCATTATCTGATCAACGGATGGGGCAGAAATACAAAACGAACCTCCCGGGGGGTCGGCTTTGCTGATGACCTCATCGTGGATGGCGCTGTGAACTTTTCCGGTATCATTTTTCAATGGTTGGGTTGGACACTCAAATTCATCCAAACCGGTAAAATTCAAAATTATCTCATTTTTGTACTGATCGGTGCAGCTGTGCTGTTCGCCGTCAATGTATACTAGGACTGAAGGAGTCGAATAACGCTATGGAAAATCATCTACTTAGCATTGTAACCTTTCTGCCTGTGCTTGGGGCATTGGCTATCATCTTGGTGCCAAAGGAAAAGCTGGACATCATTCGCTGGGGTGCAGCTGCCATCACAGGTATCCAGCTCATATTTGCAATCTGGATATTGTCGGTCTTCGATTTTGCCAGTGGAGATGTACAGCTGGTTGAGCATTTTGCCTGGATTCCTGCTTTTAATATTGAGTACTTCCTGGGAATTGATGGATTAAGTGCCCCCATGGTGCTGTTAACGGCTCTCTTGAGCTTTCTTGCTGTCTTCTCATCCTGGAACATAGACAAGGCCCATAAAGGCTATTTTGCTCTCTTCCTGCTCCTGGATGCCGGTATGATGGGTGTTTTTACCTCACTGGATTTTTTCCTCTTCTACATTTTCTGGGAAGTCATGTTGCTGCCCATGTACTTTCTCATCGGTATTTGGGGTGGACCACAGCGTGAATATGCAGCTATCAAGTTCTTCTTATACACACTGTTTGGATCCGTACTCCTGTTGCTGGGTATGCTGGCGCTCTACTTCCTGTCAGAACCACACACATTTAACATGCTTATCCTGGCTGAGCAGTCTGCTCAATTCGGTCAGGCTATACTGTTGGGGATGAATGCCGGGAAGGTCATATTTATCCTGCTATTTGTCGGTTTTGCCATCAAGGTGCCGATCTTCCCCTTCCATACCTGGTTGCCGTTGGCCCATGTGGAAGCACCAACAGCTATTTCAGTTATTCTTGCTGGTGTTCTCCTGAAAATGGGGACCTACGGATTCTTGAGGATCAGTTGGCCAGTGCTCAAGGAAGCCACCCTCTGGTTCGCCCTGCCTCTGGCTATCCTGGGTTTGATAAACATTATTTATGGGGCCATGGCGGCTCTGGCACAGCGGGATCTGAAAAAGATGGTCGCTTACTCATCTGTGTCCCATATGGGGTTTGTACTCCTGGGTATGGCAGCCCTCACACCGGCAGGTATGAATGGTGCCGTTTTTCAGATGTTCAACCACGGAACGATCTCAGCCATGCTCTTTATGCTGGTTGGTGTGGTCTATGACCGTGCCCATCATCGTGACATTGAAGGATTTGGTGGGCTTGCCAAAGTGGTGCCTGTTTATGCTGGCGTGACGGCCTTGGCGTTTTTCGCTGGTCTCGGTCTACCGGGATTTTCAGGCTTCATTTCGGAAGCACTTACTCTTATTGGTGCCTTCCCGGTATTTACCTGGATCACCATTTTTGCTACCGTTGGAATCGTCCTGAATGCAGGATACTTCCTCTGGGCCTATCAACGCGTCTTTATGGGCGAACTGAACAGCAAATATGAGAAGCTGGAAGACATCAATGGTCGTGAGTTGTTTGCACTGATCCCTTTGGCTATCATCACCTTCTTTCTCGGTGTATACCCGACACCCATGCTGAATCTAATGAGTACTACTTTGAATCAGCTCGTTGAAGTTGTTAAGTCAGCTGGAATGGCAGCCGGACTCTAATCGGATAAGGATAACAAATGGATCTCAATCAAATTGTTGCTGACCTGGGATTGTTTCTACCGGAGATAATTCTCACGGGGGTGGTGCTATTGGTCGTCCTCTATGATCTATTCCAGGATGCCGAGCATTCCATTCGGTCAGGTTATCTGGCTATGGGTGGACTTGTCCTGACGCTTCTGGCGGTCCTCATGCAAGACACATCAGCACCTACGGGTATTTTTTCTAATATGCTCGCCGTAGATGGATTCAGCAATTTTCTGAAAGTTATTGTCAGCATTGGAGCTATCCTTGTCATGTGGATGTCCTTCAATTCGAATGAACTGAAGGGGCGTCGCGTTGGCGAGTACTACGTTCTCATTTTGGTATTGACACTGGGGATGTATTTTCTGGTATCTGCTACCCATCTTCTGAGTATTTACATCTCCCTTGAGATGGTCAGTTTGATGAGTTTTCTGCTTTCTGGCTATTTAAAGGAGCAGATGCGTTCGAATGAAGCCGCGATTAAATATGTGGTGTTCGGCGCGTTCAGCTCTGGTATTCTGCTCTATGGGTTCTCCTTGCTTTACGGACTCACGGGAAGCACAAGTATTTTTGAAATTCAGGCCGCACTGGCCGCTGGAAATGTTCAGCCCGCACTGCTGCTCATGGTTTTGGTAATGGTCCTGGTAGGTTTTGGATATAAGATCGCTGCCGTTCCTTTTCACTTCTGGACACCAGATGTCTATGAGGGTGCACCGGTACCGATCACAGCTTTTCTTTCTGTTGCACCGAAAGCTGCTGGTTTTGCCATCATCATTCGATTCTTCAATGTTGTTTTCTCTGGCGATGGCAATCCGAATATGGAAGCTTGGTCTGCACTCGAAAACTTGAACTGGCAGGCCGTGATCAGTTTGCTTGCTATCCTTTCAATGACGGTCGGTAATGTGATCGCTATTCAGCAGTCCAACATCAAGCGTATGCTGGCCTATTCCAGTATTGCACATGCTGGTTATATGCTGCTCGGTGTGGTAGTGGCTGACCAGACAGGAATCGCCGCCATACTCTACTATGCCGGAGTTTACATGCTCATGAATTTGGGTGCCTTTTTTGTGGCTATCCATGTGAAAAACGCATTTGATACCGAAGAAATTGAAGAATACAAAATGCTGGGCTATAAAGCACCGGTCCTTGGTGTGATCATGACTATTTTTATGTTCTCGCTGACCGGACTACCACCAACCGGTGGATTCATAGCGAAGTTTTATATTTTCCGCTCATTGATCGAGTATGGTGACATGTACTTCTGGCTGGCCATCATTGGTTTGATCAATGGTGTGATCTCCCTTTATTACTATATGCGGGTAGTGAAAGCCATGTACTTTGGAAAGATGGAACTACCCGAGAGGATTCATCAGGCACCACTCAATGTCACGGTTCTGCTGGTGATCCTTGCTCTGCCCTTGTTGCTGGGATGGATGATCGGAGATCCACTATCGGGCTATGCCCAGAGTGCCGTTCACTTTTTTGTGAATTAGCGTTTATTTTCAATTCTTAAGCCCTGTCACCCTGAGGTTCTCGAAGGGCCGGGGCTTTTTCATACATAAGGCAAGCCTCCCCACTGTTTAATTTCACGTCTAAACGGTGGGGAAGCTTGCCAGGAAAAGAGAACCGCTGTCATCCCCAGGCTAAAGCCTGGGGCTAAATGTAGATGTAAAAAAGGGAGTCCCAATGGACTCCCTTTTTTTAGCTATTTGATTTGATCGGAACTAGCTGAGCTTGGCCAGAATATCGGCACGATTCAGGATCAGGTAGTCATTACCTTCATACTGAAGTTCATCGCCGGCATATTTGCCATAGAGGATGATATCACCCTCCTTGACCAGCTCTTGCAGGTCTTCATCATTACCAACGGCTGCGACGGTTCCACGACGTGGTTTTTCCTTCGCTGTGTCAGGAATGATGATTCCTGATGCTGTTTTTTCCTCTTCACTGGCTGGTGTTACCAGGACGCGATCATCTAATGGTATTATTTTCATAGTCTTCTCCAGTCAGTTCAGGTTTAGTACATACCGCCCATACCACCCATGCCTGGATCCATAGGAGGACCGGCAGGAGCTGCAGGTTCGGGTTTGTCAGTAATCGCACATTCAGTGGTCAGGAGCAGTCCAGCAATCGATGCTGCATTCTCCAGCGCTGTACGAGCCACCT
>JAIPJM010000027.1 GCA_021734255.1 Fidelibacterota bacterium
TGGAACAGGCTGAAGAATGGTTGACGGGTAGGCGCTATCTGGATATGGAACTTCTGGAAAAGCTTCATCAAGAAGCGAAAATGAAACGAGAAATCGTGGAGGCTTAATTCCTTTTTACAGAAAATTTAGGACTTGATCGATTTTTGACCCGGTATATGTAGTCCTTGATATTATTTAACATTAATATTATATGTTAGACACAGGTATTGTTATGGGGGAGTAGTTCATTGAATGTTGCTTCACAATCAATCAGAAAGGACTCCGTCATGCCATTAAAAAGTAAGCTTGTCAAAAGCATAACCATACTCACTATCGTCTTATTTTGCTTTGCTCCGAATACCATTAAAGCACAGGATCAGATCGGGCTTGTGAATCTAAGTTACCTCTCGCCAGGCTTGTATGATATCGGTGTATACCTCGGTAATTTCGAAGATTATGGACAACAATATTACTTTACTTTCGATCAGAGTTTCTTGCTGGGAATTGTCAGAGAGATAGGAACTGACTGGCATTTGGATTCGGCTTTTACAGATGTTGGAAAATTCAAAAGCGCACCCATTCTCGCCGGTCGAACAGGTGTCATGTGGGGTTCCGATGAACTAGCCTTTGGAGTTGGTTTGAATGCAGGTATCGATATTATGGCCACAAAACCCGATCATCAGGGAATGGGCTATTTTGGAGCAGAGATCCCTGTCAAATATGTGCCCATGGATGATGTGACCTTGCTTTTCCTGCCCTTCTATCAGACACTCAGTGCTAAGGAGGGGATAGAGTCAGCAACCAGGATCGGCCTGGACATCATGCCGTTTTATGCGGCATATGATCCATTCGTTATCAGCGCTCAGATCGGGTTTAATTCAACCAGCCCAGAAGAGGGAGAAAGTGGGACAAGCACTCGGTTCATTTTGAGTGTGGGCTATAATTTGAGCTATTAAGTATTGACGAGGGAGATTGGTCAATATTCGCTAAAATATATTCCGTTCATGCCTACCAGAAAGAGCCTACCAGAAAGATCGTGATAATTGCCAGAAGAATGGATAATATCCGATAGTTCCTGTACCAGGATACCCCCTGGAGTGATTGGCTCTCAGCATGGAAGAATGCCCTATTCCACACCAATGTGGCTGCTTCATCCACTGGATTTAGTCTGCTGCCCAGCACCAGGGCTAAATAGCTGAACACGAACAGTATGGGTGCGATGTATAGGAAATGAACAGAGGTCCAGTGCAGGATCTCGTTACTTAAAAAGAACATGACCCCCAGGCTCAAGCCCACGATCAGACTGGCAAAAGCACCATGCTTATTAACCTTGGCGGAAAATATACCACCGATAAACATAGCTACAACCGGTGGTACGGTGTAGGACAACACCCGCTGTAAATATTTGAAAAGCGACCCAAAATTCTCAATCTGAGGTGCCCAGAGTGCAGCCAGGATCATAAATCCGAAGGTGACCCAACGGCCGACCTTCAAAAGCGCTTCGTTACTGAGCTCAGGTTTACGTAATCGAATGAAATCCATTGTGACCAGCGTTGAGGCAGAATTCAAGGTCGAATCTATCTGGGACATGAGTGCAGCAATAAATCCTGCCAGGACAAGCCCGAGGACTCCCACGGGCAAAAGATCAAATAACAATGTGGGGTAGACCAGATCCGGCTTGGGGAGATCCGGGTATAGTAATATGGCAAAGGTCCCCGGTAACACCATGAGAAACAGAACAGGGAGCTTGAGGAATCCGGCAAACAAGGCGCCCCAACGTCCATGATCCAGATTCTTTGCACTCAACATCCGCTGCACCATAAACTGATTGGTACACCAGAAATAGAACCCCAGGAGAGGCACCCCGGTGAATAAACCCAACCAGGGGACACCAGGATCATCCAGCGGTCTGATCAAGCTGAGCATGGACTGCGGTACCTCAGCTGTAATGGCCGCCCAGCCACCGACCTGATCAAAGGCCAGAACAGCGATAATGATAGAACCAAAAACCAGAAGGATGGCCTGAATGGTATCCGTATAAATGACAGCCGCTAATCCACCGGCTATGGTATAGGCGCCGGCAACCACAGCCAAAACCGCAATCGTTTCCCAGGTAGGGATCGTGGGAAATATAAGCTTGAGCATGAGCGCGCCGGCATAGAGGCTCCCTGCCGTATCTACTACAATATTCAGGAACAGGGTGAGTAGGGAGAAATAATTACGCGCCCTTCTATCGAAGCGCCTCTCCAGAAATTCAGGCATGGTATAGACCTGGCTGCGCAGAATAAATGGCAGGAAAAACATGGCAAACACGATCAGGCTGATCACAGCAAACCATTCGTAGTTAAATACGGATATTCCAGTGCTGTAAGCGTCTCCTGCCAGGCCGATAAGCGTGGTACTGGATATATTGGAAGCAAAAAGCGAAATCCCAATGAAGCTCCAGGTCATGGAGCGTCCGGCTAGGAAGTAATCCTCTGCATTTTTATGCTGTTTCCCAAGCCAGACTCCCAGAATCACAATAAATACAGCATACACCGCAATAATGGTCAGATCAATTGTATGTAGATCGTATGAAACCATAAATTACTCTAAACGCTGAAAGGCTATATTTTAAGATTCAAAGATACCGTAGTGATAGGCGCCTTCGATCACACCACTTGTATAGTACCCGCTGAGGCCTTGGAAATCACCCTTGGCGAAGTAGACCTTGAGGTCTGGCTGCTTGGCCATGGCCTCTTTAACCTTCTCAACCAGCTGATCATCAGCATTTCGGACCAAGACACCGCGGAAACCAGCCGTCAGGGGAAAGATGTCATTACCGCTGTCACCACAAAATACAACTTCTTCCCTGGGCACACCACAGGCGGCAGCCACATACTCCAGAGCCGTTTGTTTCGTGGCACTGGCAGGTAAAAAGTCGATCAAGCCCTTTCCATCCTGGGAGTCAAAACTGTAGACAATGACCCCATCAAACCGACCGGATACCATTTTATCGATCCGCTCCAGAATATCATCCTTTTGGGTATGATCTACATAATAGCTCAACTTGAACTGATTCAAGTGTTCTGCTTCCTGGAGCTGAATACCCGGGATGTCTGAGATAGTTTCGCGGATGAGGTCTGCATTCCACCGGGGGCTGGCTTGCTTCACATGCTGAGCCCACCCTTCATCGAAACGCCACTCCCCGTTTTCATATTTCCGGATGGTTGAGCCCACATCACCGCATAAAAAATGGGGATGGCGCACGCCATATTCCTGAATCGCCTGCTCTGTCAGGGTAAGATTGCGACCGGTCACGTATACCACGATGGTCTCATGGTCCTCCGTCAAAGAGTTAAAACGTTCGATGGCTTCACTGTCGCCCTCCCAACTCCCATTGGGGAGTAAGGTCCTATCCAGGTCTGTTGCTAAAATTTTCATATTATTCCTATCGTTGATGCTCTATCAGTCTAGTTATTTGTAAACGGTAAATCTGTCTTTTTACCCTCTGGATCCTCTAGCATAATGCTGAATCTGAAGTCCTGCAGGTTAGCCTTTAACTCAGCTGTGTGCCCCTCATGGGTCCAGGTCATATGCACAGCATCTGCTTCAGTAGTTTCTACCTGCAAGGAACCATTGAAAGCTGGTGAAGTATTGCGCAGCCTCAGGAGTGTCAACTGATCCTGAACCACGGCCGTTTGGAGACCGGCTTCAATATCCGCTTCCGTTAGGGTTGTCCGGTTGATCTCTTTATGGCCACCAATGTCGCCACGCGCGGCTGCTTCATAGTCATTTTTTCCGGCAAACAAGTCCAGGTACCATACCTGTGGAATTCCAGGCATAAAGATCTGCACGGCGCGAGCGAGCAGGAGTTTCTGATCGTCTTCGCCCAGGGCACTATAGAACGTTGCATTCACCTGGTAGTAAGAGATCTTTTTTCCATCAGGGCCGTACAGGTTTTTTACCAGACCGCCCCTGTCCAGAACAGTCTCTATAACGTCATCAATATCCTCATCAGACAAGAGACCAGCATGAATGCTGCCACCTGCAGCTGCACTTTTCAGGTCCAGCACCGGGATACCATCATGACACCCCAACATATTGACAGTCCTGATCTGCTTATCCTGGATCTCTGCTATCCAGCGGTAGAGGTTTTTGTTCGAACCTGTATCCAGGGTATGGATGATCAGGCCGGGAAGGAAAAAGTCATAGATCGGATATGCTTCATCTGACACTTCATTGTGCAAACCTGTCCCATAGGGCGAGTGGATCTCAGGTAACAGGATCAGGTCATATTTCTCTGCCAGTTGCCGTAATTTGGCTAGATATTCCCAGGTACCGGGCTTGTTGAAGAAATTTGTCTGCCCCGGCTCCTTATGCAGGTAGGCAAAGGCATCCAGTCGTATCATTCTGGCACCATGCTGATTCAATTTCTTGAAGGTTTGCTCGTAGAACTCCCACACCAGTGGTGACTGGGCATTTAAGTCCATCTGTCCTAAATACTGACGGTTTCGTTCAACGAACGCTACAATATCGGCTTTGAGATGAGCGTGTGAATTCAGTTGGATATCCGCACTATTGCCCTTGCTGTTCAATTCATGGTTTACCAGCAGTGCAAGTGCTTCTGCCTCCTCCTGGTCGATCTTCTCGGGTCCTAATGCTTGCATAAAATCTATTGCCGTGAACTCAGGGTAGGTCACTTGCTGGTAAAAGGTATTCCAATATGGTCTTTCTGAACCATCAGGAAAGCGCACCTTCAGGATGGGCAGTCCGGGTTTGCGCATAAACAGTTTGTCCAGGTGCTCCTTGTTGGGAATGATATATCCTTCGTGCCCCATGGTCCCATTCCCCTCCCAGAATTCATTCCAGTTAATAAAAAAGGATTTGAACTCTGAATCATCACCTCTTTCCAGCAGATCCTGAAATTGGGGTGACCCGACGGATAGGTGATTCAATACCAGATCGAATTTAAAGTTGATGTTCAACGCCCGTAAAGCATTCAGGTCCTCTGGCGAAACCAATGCTTCATTCAGGTCATAGTCAATGACCGAAAATCCGCGATCCAGGTCACTATTGAATACAGTCGGTAATATGTAGAACAGAGAGAAAACGTCTATGAATTCTGGTCTCTGCATCATCTTTACTATATCTGAAAGGGTCTCTCCAATGCTGTCCGGGTAGGCATTGAACATGACACCTTGTGGTATATCTACTTCTGTTGGCTTTTTTCTAGTCACGCGATATTCACTTTCGGTTTTTATGGGTTTTACGGATTACAGGTTATAGAAATTGTAGTGCTCTATGGCCTCCAGGATTCCTGCAGCATGTGGCTGACTGGCAAAATATACTTTCTCCAGGTCAACCAGCTGCGACAACTCTTCGTCATGCCTGTTTTTCAGGACGACTGCTAAAGTATCTCCCCGCATCATATCTTCATCTGCACCGGAACCTCCGGTTACCAGCATACGATTCAGGGGAATATCAAGACGCTGGGAAACATATCGCAAGGCCTGCCCTTTGGAAGCACGCAGGGGTACGATATCCAGGAACTGACCAAAGGATAGGATCACATTGGCGGCAATATCCTTTTTTCTCAGCATACTGATCAAATCTTCAGTAGCAGGGGCGATTTCAGCATCATAATAGTACGATAACTTAAACTCTGATTGGGCGACCTTGGGTTGCAGTTCTAGTCCATCGATCTCATCCAGGACGCGCCTGATCCGGGAACCACTCCACTGATGATCAATGCGGTCTGTCCAGAAGAGATCCTCATCCAGATTGTTACCATAATGGATGCGTGTACCGAGACTGCTGATCAAAATGTCCGGCCTGGGAATCCCATATTTTTTCATATGGGCCAGAGCGGTGTCAATACGGCGGCCAGTGGCAATGCAAAAGGTGATGTTTTTCCGATTCGCCTTCAGCATCTCTGAAAATTGATCGATCGCTTCTTGATTACCAAGGAGCGCCTGATCAATATCACTGACCAGGGCTCGATCCCTGTAATGCCTTGCCCGGGCAGGGGTTGATGTCGGTAAGGTCTCATGCTTCGCACTGAGCCCAGATATTTTATCCTCATAGGTATTGACATGTGCCTCCCAGGAATAGTACTCCTTCACTTTCTGGATACCACTTTCAGCATACTGGGACCATATCTCTTTGTCTGCTAATATTTTTTTAAGCACGGTGCTGATCTCAGCTCTGTCCAGAGGGTCAACCAGCTCGCCGTTTTTACAGTTTTCAATAATATCCACCGGACCACCGTTTTCAGTAGCAACAAGCGGTAAACCGCTGGCAGCCGCTTCTAAAAGGGTCAGACCAAAAGGTTCCGTCAATGCCGGATTGACAAAAACCCCACCGCTGGCAGTAACATAGCGATATATTTTTGGTACCTCATCAGCGCTGTGGGACTTAGGCATAGCTACTTTCCCATACAGGTTATAGACATCGATCAAATACATGATGTTGGTCAAAACAGTCCGGGGACCCTTGTCCATATCCCTGATATCATCCCGGCTTCCGGCAACGATCAGGAGGTTTGCGTGTTCCTGGAGCCACCTTGACTCACCAAAAGCTTCCACCAGGGTAAGGATATTCTTTCTCTCATCTGGTCGAGATAGGGCCAGGATGAGGGGTTTGCTGGTATCCGCCAAAAAATTTGGAAGTTGATCAGCAAAGCTCAGGTCCTCATCACCAGAAGGTGGGTGAAAGAGTGAAAGATCTGTCCCAGGAGGGATCACATTCATCCGGGACGGATTGTAATAGTTGTATAGTCCATATTGTTCTTCGATCTCATTCGCGGTGCTTGTGATGACCATATCGGCATTTGCCAGGGTTTCTTCCTCGGCATCGATACGCCTATCCATGTTATAGGTGGATTCAATTTCAGCAGAAGATAAACCGCTGGCCAGTAAGCGCTTGCGTTTGTCGCGACCCAGAGAATGGCCGGTATGAATAAGCGGAACACCGAGCAAGTTCGCGAGCTGAGCTCCCACATATCCTGCATCAGCATAATGACTATGGATCAGATCCGGCATGCGGTCCTGTTCATTGAGCCACTTTGTCAAATTATCATAGAACATGTCCAGATGATCCCACAACTGTTCTTTTGGGATGTACTCATCCGGTCCGGCGCTGATGCGAACAATTCTTGCGTTCTCCGACAAAGTCTCTACCGCTTGCGCATAGTCAGCGCTCACCGCTTCATCCACAATAGTACGGGTGATCAGGTCCACCTGCTCCACCTGGCTATATTTCCCAAGCGCTTTGGCCAGATCGACCACATATTTAGTTTGACCGCCTGTGTCAGCATCACGACCAAGTTCCAGGTTATGACCCCGAATCAGACCATGTATGCTCAGCAAGACGACATACTTTATATTGTTATCAGCGCTCATATTGTGCCTCCTGGCTTACACCACTCTTTGTGAATAGTATATATTACCCATTTTCTTTGGGTTATTGTATGACGTTGGGGTAAACCGTTAGAATCATTTGCACTACAATGTAAAAGTGACAGGTAGTAAAAACACAATTCATTCGGAATCCTGGGCGACAAAATGGCAGAAATCCTCATTTTTTCTAAAGACGAGCTTTTCCTCTAGCGTGTTTTTGGATAGTTTAGCAGAAATTGAGAGGAAGCGCCATATGAAACGAGTTTTGGGACGTTCAGGAATTGAGATCAGCGCCTTGGGGCTGGGCTGTTGGGCCATAGGTGGGCCTTTTTGGTCTGGGGAGACTCCTAATGGTTGGGGTGAGGTAGATGATGCGGAGTCCATCCGTGCGATCCATATTGCCCTGGACTCAGGGATCACATTTTTCGATACGGCCAATGTCTACGGCGCAGGCCACAGTGAAAAAATTTTGGGGAAAGCCGTGGGGAGTCGTCGTGCAGATGTGGTGATCGCCACCAAGTTCAGTGCGGTGTTCGATGAAGAGACCCGGCAGGTCTTAAGAGAAGATGCTACCCCGTCAGGCATCAGGTCAGCACTTGAGGATTCACTCCGACGTCTGAATACCGACTATATCGACCTGTATCAGTTTCACAACAATGGCTTCCCGGCGTCGGAGGCTGGGACTGTGCGAGATACCTTAGAAGCTCTGGTCGCTGAGGGGAAGATAAGGACCTACGGTTGGAGCACCGATTTTTCAGACCGGGCTGCAGTATTTGCCCAGGGGAAAAACTGCACTGCCATACAGCTACAGCTCAATGTTTTAGACGATAATCCTGAGCTTATCCAGTTATGTGAACAGGAAGATCTGGCAGCGATCAACCGCGGACCGCTGGCCATGGGGGTGCTGACAAAAAAATATGCTTCTACCACGGAGGTCCCCATTGACGATGTGAGGGGCAAGAATAGTCCGGATTGGATGGGTTATTTTAAGCACGGTCGTCCCAATCAGACCTTTCTGGATATGCGCGATTCCATCGTTGAGATCCTGACCAGTGATGGCCGGACACTTGCTCAGGGAGCCCTGGCCTGGTTATGGGGCCGTAGCTCCAAGACTATTCCAATTCCAGGTTTTCGTACAGAGCGACAAGTCCTGGAAAACGTAGCTGCTATGACCTTCGGTCCACTATCAAACGATCAGATGAATGAAATTGATCAACTTTTGAACAGGTGATAAACCTGAATTTTAAATGGTTTGCACAGCTGTTCAGTATGATGGTAGTGGTGGAGAGGCCTTGAGTCATATGACCTGGCAGTTCTCCTGCTAATTGCACCCTATTTCAATTAGGATCACAAAAAGGGCTCCTCATAGGAGCTCTTTTTTATCCCAGGAAATAATGTATTGCCAGTCATCAGGCTGTGACCCCCTGAGCTCCTTGTTGACCCACCTCCCATCAATATTTCTTTCCTTGCATACTGAGTAAAAGTGGTACATGGATATCCCCATGTCGATACGCTGCAGATCGCTGAACCAGTTCTTTTTTCGATAGCCTGGTGTACGCTGCAGGTAGAGGTGAATGGAGTCTGCATCCAGAGCATTGCGCCAGGGTTGTTTATTAGAAGCTGAAGGACTCATGCGAACCATTTCCAGCACATGGGCAAATTCACCTGCTTTCTCCTGGCTGAGTGGCGTGCTGAGATCAGACTCAAAGAACAGGGAATCCCAGGGCAGTCTTCTTTTTGATCCAGCAACATTCCTGATGATCCGGTCTACAAAATTGCGCTTGTCCGCAGGGATGCCCACAGAGACCACGGCCGGCACATATTCATGCTCCTGTATACTGATTCTTGCTGAAAAGTTATCTTTCCTGAACGTCCCGCCTAGCCAGCAGGTGGCCAGGTTGAGACTGGTGGCATAGAGAATGATATCCTCCATGAGGTAGCCATAATCTTCAAGGTTGTTCGTCTCCCGATCAATGGCACCAATGACAAAACCACTCGCGCCTCGGATGAAGCCATAGGTCCCAAGCCCTTTCAATTCCTCTGCATCGCCATCCTGGGCGGCTACAAGTTCAAATCGTAGCTTGTCGCCCTTTATCCCGACTGTTTTGCTTTGAACGTAACTTTTCAGTAATTCAAGTGTATGAGTGGAAATGGCTTGGCCCGTGCAACTTCGCCAGGATGATCTCGCTTGAATGAGGTCCGTAGCGGAAAGACTTGTGACCGATTTCATGAATTTATATAAGGGTGTTTATCAGTGAAGTAAACCCTAATTATTAGTCGCCAGTCTGGTCAGGTGCATTGTTCTGCTCAATCGACTCCAATAATTCAACAATATATTTTTCAATATTCTTGGGGGTTGTCTTGGAGCTAAAACGCTTGATGGGCTGTCCACTGCTATCCAGTAAAAATTTTGTGAAATTCCAGCGAATCGATTTACCGATACTTCCTTTCAGTTCATTTTTAAGATACTCAAAAAGTGGATGGGCATCCTCACCATTGACCTTCACCTTTTCAAACATTTGGAAGCTAACGCCGTAATTGACCAGACAATCGTTTTTGATGGTTTCCGCATCTCCGGGCTCCTGCTTCCCGAACTGGTTGCAGGGAAATCCCAGGATAGCCAGGCCCTGTTCATAATATTTCTCATGCAGCTTTTGCAGACCCTCGTACTGAGGTGTAAAACCGCATTTACTCGCCGTATTGACGATCAATACAACCTTCCCCTTGTAGTTGGACATTTGTATTGGTTCACCCGATAGGGCGTTTGCTTCATAATCGTAAAATGTACTCATCCTCATTCCTTTTATTCATCCATGCGCTGTTCTATCAACTAATAATGCGCGATATGAGCGAATATAATTAAGCTGTAATTTATTGCAACAAAAGATACCAAATCCTGGATGCGATCTTGAATGATTCTGAAGCCGGTACCTGCTTAAGCTCGATTCAGGTATTTCGCATAGAGGCTGGTATATTTCATGGCATCATCAGGGGAAATGGCCACGCCGACACCCTTGTTTTTCTGACCGTACTGCAGTGCGGCATGCACAATGGCGCCTGTGCTGGGGCCTACCAGCAAACCGGTTTTGCGAGCCATATCAATCCCCGCCTGAAAGGCATCATCATCTGCCACCTCAATGATGTCATCGATCAAGGAGAGGTCCAGGATCTCAGGGACATATTCCTCGGCCAGATCAGAGATCCGCTTCATACCTGAAAGAGAATGCTCAGCTGTAGCCGGCTCCACACCGATGATCTTGATAGCCGGATTTCTTTCCTTAAGATAGCGACCGACACCAGTGATGGTGGCACCAGTTCCAAATCCTGCAAAAAACATATCGATGTCACCTTCAAACTGATCCCAGATCTCAGGACCGGTGGATTCGTAATGGGCTTGAACGTTCAGGTCATTCTCATACTGATTCAGATAGACATATTGACCATCATAGGCTTCACTCTCCGCTAAGCCCTTGGCTAGTCCCCTGGCTCCTTCATTGGGAAATAGTGGACAGAGTTCATCTTCAGCCTCCCAGAGCTCCACCACACCCAAAAGGCGTAGGAGATCCTTTTTCTCCTGAGGTGCCCGTTCAGGAATGGCGATCTCAACCGGGACATCCAATGCATTTCCCAGAGCTGCCAGTGCCAGGGCCGTATTTCCTGAGGATGCCTCCAGAATGGTCTGACCATTGTTGATCTTCGAAGCCTGCAGCATCTTCAGTGCCACGCGATCCTTGATGGATCCAAAAATGTTTGTCCGCTCAAGCTTGACGCCCAGTTCAAAGCCCGGATGGGGACACATTCTGTCATTCAACATGATCACCGGTGTTGGGTTCTCTCTATTTCCTATGAGGCTGGCAACGCTGTGATGAACACCTTTCCGTTTGGCCGTGTCTACTGCTATACTGGCTGTTTCCATCATCTATATCTCCCAAAAAAAAGCCCCCGGCCGTAACCGGGGGCTCTGTTCAAATAGTTTTCTATTTGTTTCACACACCGGTTACTGAAGATCGTCTCTCAGCGCACATCTGCATGGCGCAACAGTTAGTCATGGTATGTTTTATCAAATTCGGCATCAACTGTAGTATACAAGTTGGAGAGACCCATAAACAATACATTTTTTATCATCTATCAGTATTATTTCTCAGCCATTATCCTGTTGCATTGCTCAAGAAAACTGGGAATGCTTGCCTCCCAGATTATTTTCTGTCTGGAGATTCTGGATGAAGAAAAGAATACAGCCTGTCAATACTTTAAACCACCATGATTAAGCGAGACAATCAATTGAAATTATTATCCCCTGTACGCTCTGGCCCGATCACATTTTCGAACCGAATTATCATGGCGCCTTTAACCCGTTCTCGTGCCGATAATCCAGCGCTAGCCCCAACAGAACTGCATGCTGAGCATTATCGACAGCGTGCCTCAGCAGGACTCATTATTTCAGAAGGGACCAATGTTAGCCCCAAAGCAGCTGGATATATTCATGTGCCGGGTCTCTGGTCAAAGGAGCAGATCGCTGGATGGCAATTGGTAACTGAGCGTGTTCATGCTGAGGCTGGGTGCATCTTTACCCAACTCTGGCATGTTGGGCGAATTTCTCACCCTGACTTTCATGATGGGGCTTTACCCCATGCTCCTTCCGCATTAAATCCGGGGCGGCCCATCAGAACCGTGCAGAGTGGTCGCACAAAAACGGTGACACCCCATGCAATGAGCCTGTCTGAGATCCAAGCAACTGTGGATGATTTCAAACGGGCCGGAGATCATGCCATGGAAGCCGCATTCGATGGGGTTGAGATCCATTCATCCAATGGATATCTGTTTCACCAATTTTTCAGCACTTCCAGTAACATCCGTGAGGACCGCTACGGTGGATATATTGAAAACCGCACCCGTCTTTTATTCGAGGTCATCGAGGCTTTGAAGCAGGTGATGCCGGAGGAGCGGATTGGACTTCGCCTTAATCCCATGATGCACGATGATGGAAATATCGAAGTCAATGCTGATACCCTGCCCACCTTCGACCATATCGTGGAACGACTAAACGATTACCAATTGAGCTATCTCCACCTCACCCGCCCGATGCGTCCATTTAAAAATGCGTATACCATCCATGATGTGATCGGGCACTATCGACAGATTTACAGAGGATTGCTGGTTGCCAATGGTAATTATCAGCCTGAAGAAGCAGAGCAGGAATTGCAGTCAGGTCGAGCAGATGCCATTGCCTTTGGGCGACCGTTCATCTCCAACCCGGATCTGGTGAATCGGATCAAGAATCATTGGCCTCTGGCAGAGCCAGACAATTCAACTTTTTATACTCAGGGTGCTGAAGGATATACGGACTACCCTGAATACGATCCAGACAACTAAACACATGATGAACGATAATATTTTGCTACGTATTCGCTAGCATGAGACTCTTCCCATACCAGAATATTCAAGTCGCTCCTGCACCCCTGCAGGAATTGGATGAAAAGGTCCAGGAGATATACCGGACCATCATTTTCAATCGGGATCACACTGCTGACAGACTGTTGGAGATCTTCATCAATCAATCAAACTCCCTGACTGATCTGCTAAGTATCAAAAATGCACAAATGGAGGCACAATCTGAAGAAGAGGCTGCCCAATACTTAGAAACATTGAGATATAGTGTTGATTTTGTCCTGACGCAACTCAGGGATAACAGAGATTTCACTGAGTTAGCTGATCTGTTTCGCCTTTTCAGGATCATTTCACCTGAAACTCATGCCAGGCACCCTAATCGATTCCGCCACCGATTGGTACAGGTGGGTTCCTATGTTTGTCCTGAGCCCCCGATGATCAGCAGCCTTATGGAAACCCTGTTTCTGACAATTCCCCATATCAGTCATATTGTCATTCGGGCGATCTATTTTCACCACGAAGCCATTCGGATTCATCCCTTCATTGATGCCAATGGAAGAACAGTCCGTATCGCCAAGAACTGGATGCTCATGCATGGGCTTTACCCACCCATTTTCATTCGAGATGAACAGGAAAAGCAGCAGTACATATCCACTTTAAGTGCAAGTTTCTCCGCTCTGGGGAATAATCCCACAGACTGGAATGAAAATCTAAGCGCGTTCTTTGATCAGGAGATCAGTCGATTAAAAGATGGTACTGAGCAGATCCTTAAGCTATTTGGATAACCCTGAGCAGGTATCAGGACGAGTGCATTGCCTGCACATCGTCTGGAACAGTCCTGATGAGTGCTTTCACGATCCAGATGAACACACCTGTCAAAACCAGGTTAACGGTTAGACTCAAAGCCGCAACCGTGACCATTGAACCACCGATTCCATAGCCTAGAGCCAGAATCAGAATACCGGCGCCTACCTCGCCACGAGGCCACATGCCGATAGCCAGTGCCAGCCGTTCTTTCCAATGTGCCTCTCGTCGGTAAACAAAGGCCGGGAACATTTTACCAAGATTCGAGATGATCGTAACCATGAGGACATGAAAAGCGATCATTCCTGCTGAGAGTTGGGGCCCCTTCTGAGTTAATTCATCACTGAAAAGATCAGGCATATTCAACCCCACCAGGAATATGAATATTGAGGATATAATAGAGGATCCCTTCTGTTCACTTTCGCTCTCTGGTCCTTCCAGGTGCCCTTCTCTGCTATCATCAGCATGCGGATCAGATCCTGCTGGTCTTTTCATGATGGTCCCCAGAACAAATGCGGGAAGCAGAATTTCTATGTGAATTGGGACCTGACTATCGACCAGTTTGCTGGCGATATAGACAACTTCAGAGACAGCAACAATGGCGATGGCGTATGAGAGTACATAGGGCCAGGTTACGGGGATGGACCAGCGATGAAGGAAGATCCATGATAAGGCTATCAGACCAGCCATAACCAGCACAACCACACCCATTTGCCAGGCGAATCCTACCATAAGAACACTAAGGGGTATCATTAATAAAACAGTATCAAGGTCGTCAAAAATGGCCAGGACGCGTGCTTTTTTGAATAACCAGGTAGAGCTAAGACCCGCGGCTGCAAGCATTGAAAACAGAACACCAGCTGAGGTTGGTGCCGCAAAACGAGAGATAACCAGGGCTGGCTTCCAGTCCTCCCAACTGGTGGCACCTTCTGGACCCAGTACATACACAAAATAGATGGCCACGAACATCCAGGGGAAGGCAGCCGCTGTCATAGCTACCACATAATCCCAGCCGTAGCTGCGGAGTTTTGTTTTATCCAGCTCAAATTCATAACCCACATGGATCATGATAAACGCCAGGCCTGTGAGGGTGAGTACTGTAATCACCTCTGACATCAAGTGGTAATCTTCACCAAAAAGACCTGGTAATATTTGTGAAGCTACCAGTCCAATGACCAGAAGAATCGAGAATATGAGAACTTTTTTCATGTCTATGAATTCCTAATAATTGCTCCCATACTGCCTGTGAGCCAGGCACCTGGAGCTAAGCGATCCAAATTGATTTAATATTGACAAACTCACGGATACCATATTGCCCGAGTTCACGCCCGTATCCGGATTTTTTAATCCCTCCGAAGGGCATCCTCGGATCAGACATGGTCATGCCATTTACAAAGACAGCCCCTGATTCCACCCGGCGTGCCAGCGCCTCGCCCCGCTTCACATCAGCAGTCCACAGGGATCCGCCCAAACCGAAGTCAGAGTCGTTGGCTACCTGGATGGCCTCCTCC
The DNA here is from genome assembly GCA_021734255.1 of Fidelibacterota bacterium. Lineage (GTDB taxonomy): Bacteria > Fidelibacterota > UBA8477 > UBA8477 > JABMPR01 > JABMPR01. The sequence goes on from JAIPJM010000027.1 coordinate 15,062, forward strand.
TCATCCTTCACAGGGATGATAGCAGAGACGGGTCCGAAGGTCTCCTCCGCATAGATCGCCATCCCCTTTTTAACATCTGAGATCACAGTGGGCTCATAGAAGGCTCCTGGACCGTCGACGAATTGACCGCCTGTGATCAGGCGGCCACCCTCATCTAACGTGCGGGTAACTTGCTCGTGCAGTTCATCCCTTAGATCCTGACGGGCTAAAGGACCCACCTGTGTGGCTTCTTCAAGCGGGTTCCCAATGACCAGATTAGACAGTATTTCAGCCTGGGCTTTCTCAAATTCTTTGACCCGTGACTCAACCACAATAAATCGTTTGGCGGCGATACAACTTTGACCTGTGTTGATCATTCTTGACTTTGCCGATGTTGTTACACAGGTCGGGATATCTGCATCCTCTAAAACGATATAGGGATCAGAACCCCCCAGCTCCAGAACCGTCTTTTTAAGTTCACCACCAGCAGTAGCAGCAACCTGCATCCCAGCATATTCACTGCCTGTCAGGGTCACAGCCCGGACACGCCCATCCTTTATCACCCCTTCCACGTCGCTTGCAGAAATCATAAGCGTCCTGAAGACATGTTCAGGAAACCCTGCTTCCTGGAACACTTCTTCGATGGCCAGGGCTGAACCGGGAACATTTGACGCATGTTTGAGGACACCGGCGTTTCCGGCCATAAGGGCAGGAGCAGCAAATCGGAACACTTGCCAAAAGGGAAAATTCCAGGGCATGACGGCCAATACTATCCCCATGGGATCAAAGGATACAAAGCTCTTGGACGCCTCGGTCTCTATGACCTCATCGGCCAGGAATCCCTCGGCGTGCTTGGCATAGTATTCACAGACCCAGGCACATTTTTCAACCTCTGCTCTGGCTTCTGTGATCACCTTCCCCATCTCCAGCGACATGAGTCGGGCATATTTCTCAGTGTTTTTTCGGAGGACACCAGCCGCTTTTTCCATGAGCTGGGCACGATGTTGAAAGCTGGTGTTCTTCCAGTTTTCCCAGTCTGCCTGGGTTTTGGATAGAATATCTTCCAGCTCTTCACTGGTGTGCGTATTATACTCCTGGATCAATTCATCGCTTGCAGGATTTATGGCTTTCATCATGATGAACCTTCCTTCTCCAATTCCGGGAACTCAAATAGTTCACAGATATTTTTGTTCAATTTTTCAGTTAATTCATTATTCACCCGAGGGTCAATGGGTATTTCAATGATGCTAAGGACCTGATCCTCGATGACTCGCTTGAGTACCTGGCGCAATTCAGCCAAGGTCTTCGGTGCATATCCTTCAATACCAAAACTTTTTGCCAGATCCACAAAGTTAGGATTGGTGAGGGTGGTCCCAAAATTCTTCCCTGAACTACTGGCTTGCTTCCAACGGATCAAGCCATAGTCATTGTCATTGAATACGATGATCGGGAACCCTAGACCGATCCTTTTGGCTGTTTCGATCTCCTGAACATTCATCAGAAAGCCGCCATCACCCATAGCTGTCACGACCCGTTTTGAAGGGTGGGCTAATTTGGCCCCAATGCCACCGGGTAAGGCTATCCCCATGGTCGCCAGTCCATTGGATATGAAGGTTGAGTTCGGTTTATAGACCGGAAAGTTTCGACCGATCCACATTTTGTGGCTGCCAACATCTGAGAGCATAATATCTCCCGCCCGCATGAATTCCCGGATGATCTGCAGACTACCAGGGACGGTGAATAGCTCACCTTCCTTCAGTGCATATGACTGGTGGTCAGCTTCGATCTCTTTCCGCAGGCTGGCAAACCAGCTGGGGTGAAATTTCAGGGACTGGGCATCGGCATGCTGGCACAGTTCCCACAGCGTCGCAGAAATATCTGCAATAATTTCGATCTTCGCCTGGTAGTATTTATTCACCTCTGCCGGCTCAAAGTCAATATGGATGATGTCTTTCTTACCCATTGGATTCCACTTATTGGGTTCATATTCCCCAATATCATACCCTATAGCCAGAATGAGATCGGATCGCTCCAGAGCGCACATTTGATAATCCCGGCCCTGAATACCGATCGTATAGAGCGAATGTCTATCCCGATCATCGATGGCGCCTTTACCCATGAAGGTAGAGATCACCGGAATATCTGTTTTCTCCACAAAGGATCTGAGCTGCTTACTGGCCATCTTCCTGATCGCTCCATTCCCGGCAAGGATGACCGGCGCTTGTGCGTTTTTCAGCAGGTCAACAGCTGCATCAATCGCTTTATGATCCGGTGCACTCCTTCTGGGATTGACCGGTTTCAGGAGGGGAACATCAACTTTCAAAGCTGCGATATCCTCAGGCAATTCGATATGGGTGGGGCCTGGTTTTTCAGACTGAGCGATTTTGAATGCTTTTCTTACCACCTCAGAGGCTGTCCTGGGGTTTTGAATACTCGTATTCCATTTGGTGAGCGGTTTGAGCATTCGGACAATGTCAAGCACCTGGTGGCTTTCCTTATGGACTCTTTCCGAGCTACCCTGGGCAGTTATGGCCACCAGGGGGACCTTATCAAGAAAGGCATCTCCAATTCCCGTCACCAGGTTGGTCGCTCCTGGACCCAATGTTGCCAGGCAAACACCGGCTTTGCCAGTGGATCTACCATAAGCATCTGCCATGAATGCGGCGCCCTGCTCATGGCGGGTCGGGATAAATGTTATACTGGAAAATTCCAGAGCGAAGAGCAGGTCTTGGGTTTCCTCCCCCGGAACACCGAAGACATATTCCACCCCTTCATTTTCTAACGCCTTGATGATCAGCTCAGCAACGGTCATTGACCTCTCCATTCATATTTTACGTGCATTCTCCATATCATAATCAACTTAATAATAAGATACTCCGATATGATGTCAATACAAATCGAGCGTTATGCGCGTTTAATGGGTCCCTCCGTTCATTTTGACAACGAAAAGGGTCACTCCATAGGATTTGACCCGAATAAATCATGGTCAAACGTTTCTGAGATTGCTTTGATCAATAAATTGAGTTATTCAGTGCCTTTAAAAAAGTGGGTACGATTGAGTGTTTACAAAAATTAAAAATCGATGGATAGCAGAGTTCGGATATCGCCAGATCCTGGTCATTGCCATCCCGCTCATACTAAGTACAGGATCCTGGTCCATTCAACAATTCATCGACCGTATGTTTCTCAGTTGGCACTCTGAGGAAGCCCTGGCAGCCGCCATGCCGGCCGGGATATTGAATTTTTCGATCATTTGTCTGTTTATTGGCACAGTAAGTTATGCCGGGACTTTTGTTTCCCAATATGTTGGCGCGAAGGAGGACCACCGCGTCGGAACCGTCCTCTGGCATAGTTTGTATCTCTCCCTTCTGGGTGCTGCCGCTCTGTTACTGGTCGTTCCCTTCTCAGACTCGATTTTCAGGGTCATCGGCCATAATGAGCAAATACAGCTTATGGAAAGTACCTATTTCAGGATCCTGTGTTTTGGTGGTCTGGGTCCCATTCTTTCAGCTGCCTTTGCCGGGTTTTTCACTGGCCGAGGGCACAATTGGCCGGTCATGTGGGTCAATGTGTTCACAACCACCGTGAATCTCATCCTTGACTACTTGCTGATCTTCGGTGTTGGGATCTTCCCGGAAATGGGGATCGCCGGTGCTGCACTTGCCACGGTGATCGCAGGATTCTCATCTATCATCCTATACACGATCCTCATCTTTCGTCCGAAGTATGAGGTCAGATTCAGGGTTTACTCCGGACGATCATTTGATCTTACTTTTTTGAGGCGATTCATCAAGTATGGTCTACCCAGCGGTGGTCACTTCTTCCTTGAGATCATGGGGTTCACCGGTTTTATCCTCATCCTGGGTCGGATCGGTCAGCTGGAACTGGCTGCTACCAACATTGCTATCAATATCAACAGCCTGGCCTTCATGCCCATGTTCGGGCTTGGAATTGCCCTGTCCATGAGCGTTGGTCAGAACATTGGGGCTGGAAAACCGGACCTTGCCGCTTATGCTGCCAACTCTGCCGTCCAACTGGGAATGCTTTACATGATCCCCTGCACCCTGCTTTATCTTGGCGTCCCCATGCTCTTTATTGCACCCTTCAGTGCGGCCCCGGAGACCGCTCGCGTCAGTGTTATCCTGCTGCGCTTCGTGGCATTCTATGCCCTGTTTGATACCATGAGCATCCTCTACTCTTCAGCCATCAAAGGAGCAGGAGATACCCAGTTTGTCATGCGTGTGACCACTTTGCTCTCAATTTTTGTTATGATCGTGCCCACATACATCGCGGTGGACATATTTCACTCCGATCTTTTTATGCCCTGGACATTCTGTGCGCTTTTTATTGTCGGGATGGGCCTCACCTTCTGGAGGCGTTTTGCCGGAGGAAAGTGGAAGAATATGAGCGTAATAGAACCTGAAGTGATCATCCCCTCGCAGCATCCCGCTAATCCAGAAGCTTGATCAGGTGGTTCTGAAACGGAAAATTTCTAGCTTTAACTTGCCATAGTATAGAAATATGGGCGCTGCCGCGTTCCATGTCAAGCCTTCCTGTTGCCCGAATTTCCCGCACCAATCGACAGTGACTACATAATTGATAAATATCAATTATTTCTTCCGGTTTTAATCAAACTGTTTTGTCCTATCTAATTAAGCTTATTTTTGCAGATAAAATTTGATCCCGCCAACAGGTCGGAAAATGAGGAGATAATAGAGATGTTGAAAATGACAATTGCTCGGGCTCTGATCGCGATGGTGATGATCCTGGTCATATCCTGCGCCGGGAAAGCACCAGAGATTAGCTCAGAGCAAAAGGATGAACTTATCCGCTTGCGCAGGGAACTGGTTCAGCTGGATTCACTCTTGAAGGCTGAGGAAGCTGTGAGTGAGGCGCTCCGGACTGAAAACAAATTACTGAAGAGCGATATTAATACGGAGAGACAACGTGGAGATGCACTGAAAGCAGAGCTGGATCGCTTGCGTGCTAAAATGGATGGTAATTATATTGTTGATAACCGTATCATTTTGCCCAACACCATTCTTTTTCCATCAGGGAGTGCCACTTTAAGTAATCCTGGGAAACAGTTCATTAATGAGATCAGTGAATTCTTAGGAAAATATCCTGACCGCACAATCTATATCGAAGGGCATACCGATAATGTTCCCATAGCGAGCCATTCAATAAGAAAATATCCCAGCAACTGGGAATTAGCTTCTGCCCGAGCCATGGCCGTCCTCCATTTCATTGAAAGTGATCAAAGCATCAATCCGAAGCGGTTTGGTGTGATTTCCTTTGGTGAGCAGCGCCCTCAGGCAAGTAATGCAACTCCAAAGGGCCGAGCCCAGAACCGTCGGGTTGAGATCGTCATTGGAAGCAGTGACAACTAATTAGCGAATTAACCAGATTCAATAGAGAGAGGGCTCATCAATGATGAGCCCTCTCTCTTAGTCAGTGAACGTCATTTTATTAGAAAGCTTTTTTATCTTCCTCTTCTTTTTCCTTTTTTTCAATGAAATGGACGATGAGGAAGCCGACCCCGATCGCTACTGGCAATAGCCCCCAGACCCAGGTACCTGCTGGTGCGTCCATGGGAATGGTGACATACATTCCAATGGTTGACACCACACCGACCAGCGTCCAAATGATTCCTGGTAACAGGAGTCGATTCTTCTTTGGCTCAGGGAAGGGTACATCGACACCTTTCTCAATGGCCAGTTTGATCTCATCACTGAGCAACTGGCGATTTCTCATTCGAAAATACAATACCCCGATCACCACGACGCCTAAAATTAGGAACATGGTAATGGGAACTAAAACTTCTGCAGCATGTGAACTCATACCTATTCTCCTTCAATTGTTATAGTCAATTCACTCACTTAGACCAGCTCTTCAGGCATAATGTTGCAGTGGATATCAAAATTGTTCCATGATGGCACCCTTGAAGGGGCGTTTCGCGAAACGCCCCGCCTCCCGCCACTGCATTAAATAATTGGAAGAAGCCCCATTCCACTGCAACATTTATTAGATTACATCAGTCTAATGGATAGAATTGAGTGACTCAATACAGATGAAACCACGCTCATTAACCAGCGCCTTCAATGCCTGTGTCAGGGATCATTTTGACTACGTATATCAGGTGGCACTTGTGCGGAGTGGAAATCGTACCCTTGCCCAGGACATCACCCAGGAGACCTTCATTCGGGTCTATAAGGGCTTATCCAATTTTAGGCAGGATGCTCAGCTCAGCACCTGGATCTATAGAATTACCATGAATGTATGCCATACCTACCTGAAGAAAGAGTCTACGCATCAGCTGAAGCAAACCCTGCCTGATGTTGAGGACAGCCTGCATCAAACAAGTACACTTAGTCCTGAGGAAGCATTGTTCAGAGAGAATCGTAAGACACAGGTGTGGGTAGCTATTCAGACCTTGACCCCAGCCCAGGCCGATGTGATCACCCTCTATTATTTGAAGGAGTACGATTATACTGAGATCGCTGAGATACTGCAAATGCCCATGGGAACGGTCAAGTCGCATCTCCATCGCGCGAAACAGTCGTTAAAACAATATTTGGAAGGAAAGATCGATGAATTCTAGAATAACGGATGAAAGGCTGGAGGCTCTGCTAAAGGAAAGTATTGAGAATCCACCTCCAGCATTACTGGAAAAGGTCATAAAGACACCGAATCAGGTTGGTCTTCATCAGTCATGGAGCATGGAAACACACTTTGATTCCATGGTAGATATCGTCAGCGGCATGATCGGTCTCTGGATCCTGGGTTTGGTCTTCATTTATCGGGACCTGCTGGCCTCATTCTTTACTAATCTTTCATTCTTTTCGCCCATACTCACCTCGCTCCGATTCCTGGTCCCACTGGCTGGAATTTCAGCCCTGCTTATCCTCTTTTCCAGATGTCTCTCTCCCAATGCAAGGAGTTGCGCAGGAGAACCTCCCGTTTGATCTGATCCATTAGAAACGCAATAATTGCAGTTGAAATCTATTGAGCAGGTGCTTACACTCAGTCCCTCAACACGAATAATTATTCACGAGGACACACATGCGATACATTTTGGGAATCTTTTATACCCTCCTACTTCTCTCGACTGTCGTCATTGCAGGAGATGAGGCTAATCCAGCAGAGCTCGCTCAAAGCATAAGCTGGGAGGATTACTGGGCGCACGTGAGCTACTTTGCCAGTGATGAGCTGCAAGGACGTAATACGGGCAGCGAGGGATATGATCTTGCTGCAAAATACGCAGCTGAGAAATTCAAAGCGGCTGGTCTCCAGCCTTTTGGAGATGATAGCACCTACTTCCAGCGGGTACCCTTTAATCGAGCACGCCTGACCCAATCCACCTTTGATTTGACCTTTGTTACCCAAAAGGGGGCGATCAGTACCGAGTATGGTGAGACCGTGAGTGCTTCACTCAACACCGCTGATGACAACTTCTCAGGAAAAGCCGACCTCGTGTTCGTCGGGTATGGGAATATCATCCCCGAAGCAGAGATTGATGATTATGCCGGGGTAGATGTCTCAAGCAAGGTTGTTGTTTTCGCCATGGGTGCACCTGAGTCTGTCCCCGACTCTCTCCAACTTGGGACGAGAAGTAAACTTAAAATTGCTGAGGAACAGGGTGCTAAAGGGGCCATACTCTTTTCTCCGGCCAAATGGAGGGAGCGGACCGAGGAGTTTGGCAAATACCATCGCTGGCTAGGCGGCAGCCGACTTTATATCTCAGAGCCGGAACTGGATAAAAGGCGCAACAATCTTGATATGATCTATATTCTGAGGGAATCCATGGCCAGAAAACTCTTTCGCAAGAGTGGGCTCAACCTGCGACGTGAACTTCGGAAGCTAAAAAAGGGTGAACCCCGTAGCCAGGATTTGAATGCATCAGTTTCTTGTTCGTATGACCTGACCCTTGAGAATAACGACTGTAAGAATGTTATCGGATTGCTGCCAGGGACCGACTCCCTGCTGAAGCATGAGTATGTTATTGTTGGTGCGCATATGGATCATTCCGGGATCGGAACACCCGTGGAGGGTGATAGTATTCTTAATGGCGTGTGGGATAATGCCACTGGAGCAGGATCGACCATTAGTATTGCAGAGAGCTTTTACAAGGCCGGTATCAAGCCCAAAAGATCCATTGTCTTCGTTAATTATACGGGGGAGGAGAAAGGTCTTCTGGGCTCCCATTATTTTGCCAACACTTACTGTGTCGACAGTATCAACGGGAAAGTAAATGTGAATATTGATATGCCGGGCAGCCCCACTGCAACTACTGACCTTACCCCCCTGGGTTATTCGCATTCAACTGTTTCTGAAGCAGTGGACCGAATTGCGGAGGATCTGGATGTCGACATGTCAGATGCCACGCGCCTGGAAAAACGCTTTATCCACCGCAGTGACCAGATGTCCTTCATGAAACTTGGTATGCCGCTGATAAATTTTAATCAGGGTGAGCACGCTGTGGATCCGGCTGTCGATGTGAAAGATGAATTTGAGAACTGGATGAAGACCCGCTACCATAAACCTTCAGACGACCTGAATCAGCCTTTCGATGTCAACGGCTTTTTTACAGCGCTGAAGGCCAACTTTCTGGCAACTTATTATCTGGCAAGTGAGATCGATACCATTGAGTGGTATGATGACAGCTGGGTCTATAAAGAGCATGTCCTCCCTGCCCTGGACACCTCAGACTAGTACAGCATCAAATCGTATACACATTAAGAGCCCCAGCACAAATGCCGGGGCTCTTTTTTTTATCAACCAAAGGGGTAAGTTTTTTATCCGATGGCTTCGCTGCCGCGCTCTCCGGTCCTGATACGAATGACCTCTTCAATAGGCAGGATGAAAATTTTCCCGCGGGCCAGTTCGTCACCATCCTGGGCAACCCGGGAGATGGCATTCACAACAGCATCAACATATTCATCATTCACAGCGATCTCAAGACGGACCTTATTCAGCAGGGTGATCTCATGGGAAATACCGCGATACACCTCTGTGACTGGGAATTCCTTCCCCTGTCCCTTGGCATTTGTGACCGTGAACTTATAGATCTTCTCTTTGAGGAGCTCATCCTTTACATCAGGAAGTTCTTCAGGCTGGATGATGGCAATAATAAGTTTCATAACTTCACTCCTTTATTCTGCAGTAAAGATCTGGAAGCCAGCATACGCTTCTTCCTGATGTTCACTGATATCCAATCCACGGATCTCTTCTTTCTCAGTGACCCGCAACAGACCAAAACTACGTAACAGACTGAACAGGGCATACATCGTTACAAAGCCCCAGAGTGGAATAACGATAGAGCCAATGATCTGAGGTAGTAGTGCAAATCCACCAAAGATACCCGTCGCCAGACCACCCCAGACACCGGCCAGTCCATGGACCGGCCAGGCACCAACCGGATCATCAATTCTCAGTGTTTCCAGGAGCAGGATTCCGAGTACGACCAGTATTCCAGCGACCAATCCAATGATGACCGCTTCGCCATTGGCCACGGAATCACAATTTGCAGTGATACCAACCAGACCCGCTAAAATTCCGTTCAAAGCCATGGAAAGATCCGGTTTCTTAAAGAGTATCCAGGCAAGGATCATGGCGGTTACCCCACCAGCCGCAGCTGCCAGTGTCGTATTAACGGCAATAAGCATGACAGCGTTGGTGTTGTCGGCACCAACGATAGCCAACTGGCTTCCTGGGTTGAAACCGTACCAGCCGACCCACAAAATAAACACACCCAGTGTTGATATGGTCAAACTATGGCCAGGCATTGCTCTGGATCCGCCGTTTCTTTTGAATCGACCCAGACGGGGGCCCAGAACGATGGCTCCAGCCAGACCGCCAAAGCCGCCCAGAGCGTGCACAACAAGTGAGCCAGCAAAGTCGTAGAAGCCCAGGGCATCAAGCCAGCCGCCGCCCCATTTCCAATAGCCACTGATGGGATAGATCAGGCCGGTCAGTACGACTGAGTAAACCAGGTAGGCGGAGAATTTCATTCGTCCGGCTACGGCGCCAGAGACAATGGTTGCCGCCGTGGCAGCAAAAGCAACCTGGAACAACCAGTCTACCTGTGGATTCAGAACCCCGGCTCCTGCTTCACCTGGCTCACTACTGATACCAAAGCCGGCGAAGGCCAAAATTCCATTACCCTCACCCGGGTACATGAGACTATAACCGACAATGTAAAACAGGAGCGCACCAGCACTCAGATCGATGATGTTTTTAAATAAGATGTTCACTGTATTCTTGGCACTATTCAGGCCCGATTCAAGCAAAGCGAATCCTGCCTGCATGAACAGGACCAGCACGGCACAGATAAACAGGAAAAAGTTGTCGATCGCATAGGCATTCACGGCGTCAGAGGCATAAACCATTGACGTCATACCGAACATCCCAGCAATCATAAAAGAGTGTGATCTTTTCATTTTGATCCTCCCCCTTACCTAAAGACTTATCCCAAACACAAGGAAGGACGTTTCTTGTTCCGGGTTGAGGATATAGGAAACCGAGAAAATGTCCTTCGAAGCAGAGACACCAACATGGACAATATTGAAATCGGGGTCGTCTTTTACCGTGTAGAAGCCATTACCCATCCCTATTGTGAAAAACTGATATGCCAATTCCAGATAGGCTGAATTATTGACATCGCCAGAGAAGTTGTAAGCGACCAGGGCTGCAAAGTCTCCAAATGAACCACCAGCACTCAGCTCTAGAATGTGATTATCTAGATCCAGAATCTGATCCGTTCCGGTATATGCCGGGAAGAAATAGTCTGTGAGCGTCAAATCTAAAGGACCAACCTGGGTCGATAGATAAAGATCATTTTCGTTTCCACCAGCAGATCCATCAACAGACCAGGCACCCCAGGCACCGATTGTGAAATATTCGCTAGCGTATTCCATGCTGGGCTGAAAAGAGGCAGAATTGCCGAAATCACTCCCCCGCCAGACATACCGATTAAAAACATCCAATCCCAGATTGACTTCTGCCCAGGCCACTGAGGCCAGAGCGGTCAATAGAAAGATGACAGATCCCTTTTTAAGCATATTCGCTCCTTTTAATTAATTTATTTAAGCAGTTTTCATTCACGAATTAATATTATTGTGTATAAATGTATCTGCAACTATTAATTTTAAGTATTGGGTGCATATTTCAGAATATACTAAAGTGGTCATTGGGGATTGCTTAAGTTCATTAATCCAAATGAGTTTACCCCCTAAAAAACAAAAAGCCCACCGAAGTGGGCTTTCGCAAATCGATTTTGATCGGCTCTTATGCTTTGGCAGCTTTCTTGGCAGCCCGTTTTAATCCGAACTCTGCCACCAGGCTATAGAGGGCCGGCACAACGATCAGGGTAAGAAAGGTTGCCGCCGTTAGACCACCAATGACCGTGATTGCCATGGGGGCACGCATCTCAGCTCCCTCATTCTGATCCAGGACCATGGGCAGCATACCAAAGATGGTCGTCAATGCTGTAATGAGTACAGGACGAAGACGGGTTGCCCCGGCCTCCATCACTGCCTCCCTAAGTTCCTTGCCCTTTTTCCTGAGCTGGTTGATATAGTCCACCAGGACAATACCATTGTTCACCACGATACCCGTAAGCATGATGAATCCGATAAAACTGGTCAGGCTGATAGTGATGCCAGAGACCAGGAATCCAAACACCACGCCGATCAGGGCCAGCGGAATAGTGAACATAATAACGAAAGGGTGCACCAGAGATTCAAACTGGGACGCCATCACCATGAAGACCAGGAGGATAGCCAGGGCCAGAGCCTGCCCCAGAGTAATAAAAGTATCAACCATCTGTTCGTACTGACCACCGTATTCAACAAAATATCCGTCAGGGACACCTGCCTGGATCGGTTCCAGCTCTTTCAGTATATCCTTCATAACCGAACCCAGGTCTCGATCCAGAATATTGGCTGTCACCATGACCATACGGCTTTGATTATCTCGCACGATCTTGACCGGACCTTCCTCCCGTGTGATATTGGATACTTGTGCCAGGGGAATCTGGCTCTTCATCGGGGTAGTCAGCTTGATCATTTCAATGTCGCGAATACTGCTCCGTTGGTCCTTCCTAAATTTGACCCGAACATCAGTCTCCTCGCCAGCATAACGATAGCGCGTTGCCACCTGGCCCAGGGTTGACGTTTTGATGGTATTGGCGACCTGGGCGGAGACCAGTCCCATACGATTGATCTCTTCGCGATTCAAGGTGATATGATATTCAGGTTTTGCCTCTTCCATTGAGGATTTCACATCAGTTATACCATCGATGCCAGAGATCGTATTGGCAACCTCCTTACTTATCTCTTCCAGGACCAGGAAGTCCTTGCCGAATATCTGAATCTCGATGGCGCTACCGCCACCACCCATAGCGGAGCCAAACTCAATATTCTCGACAGTCACTTCCCGCATATCAGGGATCGAGTTTCTGATCTTCTCGCCGATCTGCTTGGTGGTAAGATCTCTATCAGCTTTCGCTTTCATGGCCAGCATGATCATACCCTCATGGGAGCCAGCATTTGCCATATCCCCACTTTGACCACGATCCTCTTCATTTACTCCATTAGAGATGATGACCGTTTCTATACCCTGTTCCTCCAGGGCGATCGCCTCCACCTGCTGAACGACTCGATCCGTTTCTTCCAAAGCAGAGCCAACCGGCAGTTTTAGCTTCATCATGAGCATCGCCTGATCCATCTCCGGCATGAATTCTGTTCCTACCAGGGGGATCATTGCCAGCGACAGGATGAACAAAAGTCCGGCGATTCCTACCGTCTTCCAGCGATTGGATAACACAAGAACGAGAAGTTTGGAGTAATAGCTTCTTAAGCGCACCATCCAGCCAACTTCAGATTTCATGGCATAATTCGCCTTACTTCGTGGTTTAAAGAAAACGGATGCGATCATGGGAACCATGGTGAGGGACACGAACAGCGAGGCGAGTAATGAAAATGAGATCGCCAGCGCCAGCCCCCTGACCAACTGTCCTGCAGTTCCTGAACCCATAGCCATGGGGAGAAATACTGCCAGGGTGGTCAATGTGGAAGCGGTAATGGCCATACCGACTTCCGAAGCACCCAGGCGAGCAGCTTCTTTTCTGCTCTTTCCTTCTTCCAGGTGCCTGAAGACATTTTCGATGACGACAATCGCGTTATCCACCAACATCCCAATTCCCAGCGCCAAACCACCCAGCGTCAGGAGATTTAAGGTGTATCCAACAGCATAGATGGGAATAAACGTCACAATGATGGAAACGGGGATAGCGACACCTACAGCGATGGTCGGTCGGATATTACGCAGAAAGAAAAAGATCATGAGCATGGCAAGCACACCACCCAGCGCGGCTGTCGTTCCGGTACTATTCACTGTACGCTTCACACTGGCTGACATATCCATACCAATATGGAATTGAATATCATGGGGCAGGATGTCTTCCAATCGTTCCAGTTCGGCCTTTACAGCATCAGCTACCTGGACCGTGTTGGCCCCTGACTGCTTTGAGATGACCATCATCACACCAGGCTTGGCCTGAACTCGCATCTCTGTCCGCAGTTCCTTGACAGTATCATGGACCTTTCCAATCTGACGTAACTTGATGGGATTCCCCGTGGGAGATGCACCAACCACAAGATTTTCGATCTGTTCCAGAGAGGAGAACTCTGCCCGGGTACGCAGGAGATAATCCTTATGGTCCTCTACAATGCGTCCAGCCGGCATGTTCATATTCTCCATGGCCAGCATCTGAACGACCTGATCCAGCGTTAACCCTGATGTCTCCATGGCATGCTGATCGATCTCAACTTGTATCTCACGCACTTCCGGGGATTGAACAATAACCGAGGCAACACCTTCAATTCTTTCAACGCGGTAACCAACCGTCTCATCGATAAAATCTGCCAACTCATTCAGCTCTCTACCTTCAGCTGTGATGCCATAAAAGAGCACGGGGAGCGAGCTCATATCAAATTTCATGACCAGCGGCGTTTGAATACCCTCCGGGAAAAAATCTGCATACATGGCCAAGCGATCTCGGACGTCCTGGGCCGCAAAATCCAGGTTGGTCCCATTTTCGAACTCCACAGTGATCATGGACATGCCCTCTACCGTGGTTGAGACGACCCCCTTCACGCCTGTAACCGAAGCAATCGCCTGCTCGATGGGTTTGGTTAAAATGGACTCTATATCCTCTGGACTGGCGCCACTATAGGTAGTAACAACTGAGATCATGGGAAATTCTATATCTGGGAGCATGTCAAGCCCCAGGCGTGTGAACGCAATGATGCCACCGAGGATCACGATAAGCGTGATCATGGTGACAGTGACCTTGCGATCAACCGATAGGTCTACGATCTTCATATGCGCTCCTTAATTCATTTCCTTGATTAGACTGCTGTCTTTGAGGACGTAGGCACCACTACTCACATAGGTATCACCGGCTCGGAGGCCAGCACCAATGATGTAGCTGTCCAGGCTCTGCTTTACGATGCTGACTTCCTGCTGATAGGCATGACCATCTTCAATGGTAAACACATATTTGCCATCAATGACAGCTGTCTTGGGTACAACAACCACCTGGGGCACTTCATCAATAAGAATGTCCACCTCACCGAACGTTCCGGCGCGGAGGACACCATCTGGATTGTCGAATTGACACTGAACATAAAAGCTCTTGGACATGGGATCTGCTGCCACAGAAACGATGGAAACCTCACCTGCGATATCTCCTTCCAGATAGTCAACGGAGAGAAATGCTTTTTGACCTTTTCTAACTTTAGTGATCTCTTCAGAGGTGATCTGCAATTCTACCTTGATCCTGGAGACATCCTGCAAAGTGTAGACGGGCATCATAGCAGCGGGTGAGAACAGGTCTCCCTCTTCAAACCCTTTCTGGGTGATAACGCCTTTGAACGGTGCGGTTAGTGTTGCCTTATTCAATTGCATCTTCAGTAGATCAGCACCTGCTTTTGCCTGATTTAGCTGCGCTTGTGCAGCTTCCAGTCCCAGTTTTGCTTTTTCATATTGCTGCTCACTGACAGCACTTTCCTTGCGCAAGGCCTGCACTCTTTCCCAGTTCTTGCTGGCATCATTCAAATTCGCTCTGGCAACTGCTAATCCTGCGGCAGCTTGCTTGTACTGAAGTTGCGTAGTAGATATATCCATCTGTACCAGGACATCTCCGACAGCTACCTCATTACCAATCTCTACCATGAGTGAGTCGATGGCTCCAGGCATTTCCGGGATGATACGGGCGGTTTGGATCGCCAGGAGGGATCCGTTGTATGCCAGCACACTTCTGAAGGTCTGTGCTTCAGCCATCTGGGTTGAAACGGGTATGGCTTTTATCTCAAAATCAGCTGCAGCATCTGTGGCATCCTCATTGGAACAGGTGACCAATGTCAGGATCAGCAATGTGCTCAGTATGATATTAATGAATTTCATTTCGTGTTGCTCCTTAGTGGTAAAGTGATTCGCCAACAGCTCGTTTGATACCAGCTTCTGCCAGCGTATATGAGAAGAGAGCCTGGAGATAATTTGCCTTGGCTGCAGTCAGACTGATCTGAACCTGATTGGCCTGCAAATTGGTGATCGCTCCCTCTCGGTACTGGATCTTGGCCAGGCGGGCTGCTTCTTCAGCTTGCATGACAGTCTTCTGTTGTGATTTGATGTTGTTCTGTGCTTCAACAAGCGCGAGGTAATTCTGCTCAACGTCCAGCATGATGGCATCCTTTAACGCATCATATCCATAGTCTACCTGTTTTCTGGCGATCTTGGCTTGCTGTACTTTAGACCAGCGAGCGCCTCCGCTGAAAAGATTATAACTGAATCCCAGGGCCAACATATTGGATTCATCCCAATCAGAGAATGTATCGAATTCGTCGCCAAATTTGGAGTAGGACCAGGACAGGGCTACTGAGGGTAGAAAGTCCGAACGTGCCATATTCACATTGAGGCTACTCAGACTCTTGCTGATCTCCATTTGCTGCAATTCTGCTCTGGAGAGAAGTGCCCTGGCTCTCAGGTCATCTAGATCATACTCAATGGGTGTGTAGCGCATGGAATCCAGGAGAACAAGCTCAGTGTCTTCATCCATATCCAGCAAGATGCGGAGCCCAGCTTCAGCCATGGTCACACCATTTTCTGCTTTGATCTTTTGCGGTAAGAGATTTGCAGCCTGCACTTCTGCCTGGAGCAGGTCCAGCTTTGATATCATGCCCTGATTATAGAGTAACTCTGAAATTTCGAAGAATTCTCTGGCAGTATTGTAGCCGTCTTCGGCTACTGCCAGAAATTCCTTTGTCACCAGCAATCCCATATAAGCCTGGATGACATTGTAAGCCAGGTTATTCATTTCCTGCTCATGTTGTGATCTGAGCAGATTCAAGCCCTGCCTGGCCATAATAGTGCCCAGGGCGATCTTCCCGCCTGTGAACAGCGGCTGGGTAACGGAGAGGTCCATTTGATAGGTCCGCGTCATGTCGAATTCCAGGGTGGGGTTGGCCATGAGAAACGTGATCGGATCCGCCGGATCAGGAACCACGCCTGGTACATACAGGAAGTTGTCGATGGGTCTAACTACCTCATCAACGATCTTGCTCCCCTGCATGTTCACCGCCGGTAATGCTGCACCAATAGCCTGGGCGACACTTTGCCTGCCGTCTGCCACCTTTGTCTCAGCGATCTTGATGCTGGGATTATTCTCCAGAGCGATATGAATGCTCTCTTCGATGGAGAGTGCGTGGGTCTCTCCGGCTGACACCAATAGCGGGATAGCCAGTAGACTCAGTAAATATTTAATGCTTTTTATAGGGTAATATTCCATTTAGAAACAATTCCTTTAATTCAATTTTAATTTGATCCAGGTCGGTTGATTCCGATTCGAGCAGCCAGGCGATCATGTGGACATTGATGGCACCTGTGAGAGCCCGGGCAAACGTAAATGCTGTGACAGGACTATTCTGATCCAGATGAACGGCGATCTTCTCCGTCACTTTTACAATGAACGCCGTTTGTTGTTCAAGCATCTGTTCCCGCAGGCCTGAGGAAGATCCATGCATCACTTTTCCCTGTTCTGCGATCCCCAGCTGAAAAAAGTTTTCATTTTGACGAAAAAAATCGAACTGGACGCCAAGCAAGGTATCCAGAATTTCTTCCAGCGAGTGAGTTACCTTAAGCCCCTGAATCACCTGGTTCGCCAGGTTTTGCATTTTTGAGATAAGGATGGAAAAGAAAAGATCCTCTTTATGCTCAAAATGCAAATAGAGCGTACCCTTGCTCCACCCACAGCTCTCAGCTACCGTATCCATGGTCGTTTTGTGATATCCCTGCTGAGCAAACACCGCTTCTGCAGCATCCAAAATATCCTGGCGCTGCTGCTGTCTGTGCTGTTCTTTTCGATCAAATCCCATCATGCCGGCCTCCTTTATACTGACTGGTCAGTAATTAATTGACTAGTCAGTCATAAACAAGTATTTTCGATAATATTTCCCTAATTGGTATAAACCCCAATTGACAAAACCTGTTAATAACTGTTAATTAGGTCCGGTTTTTGTTGGGTGAACAGATCGAGATATAGGGAAGCAACAAAAGAGGAGTAACATGAAATACATTTTACCTATCATCGTTCTCGCAACTGGATTGAACCTGATATCATGCGCTGCTAACGAGGAGCTGCTTTTGGCTAAACAGGCCGAAGTCGACAGCCTTATCACTCTAAATAGCAGTCTCCGTAACCAGCTACAGGACATCGAAAGCCTGGAAGCTGAATTGGAGCGCTTGCGTGGACAGGACGCCGAACTCAAAGAAGCCTTGGCTAAATTGGCAGAGATCAAGGATGTAGAAGTTGAAGACAACCGGACACTGATCACAAATGACCTGCTCTTTCAGTCCGGCAGCTTCAAGATATCCTCCAAGGGGAAAGAGATCCTGGACAATATCTGGTCAGTGCTTCGGGACCATCCTGACCGCCAGATCTTCATTGTCGGTCACACGGATGACATGCCCATCCATGTAGAGTTCCGGGAAGCCTACCGCTCCAACTGGGACCTATCTACCTGGCGCGCACTGGCTGTCCTTCATTATCTGCGAAAACTACCCAACGCGAATCCGGACCGGCTTACCGTCGGTGGCTTTGGTCCAAACCAACCGATCGCTGATAATGATACTGAAACAGGTAGAGCCAGGAACCGCAGGGTTGAGATTATCCTGGGAGATAAGATGGACTAAAATTGGTCGCATCTCTATCCAAAGCTTAGACATGAGGCCCGGCTCTGGTAGCCGGGTCTTTTTATATGATACATTTCATATGCCTTGCAAGACGCAAACAATATATTCGATCTCTTTTCTCTATATTGGTATTGATGGCCCACATGACAAAAATACTTAACATTCACTTAATTTTCCTACTCGCTGGCTCCTTTTGTCTATATGGCCAACCCATCAACGACAATACCCTGCAGATCGTGTTTGCCGGAGGGCAATCCAACATGCTCGGCCTACGCTCGGATGCATCTGAACTGGCCGCGTCTGACCTGGATAGCAGCATTGCCTTCTATTTTCATCAGGGATTGAAACCCAGTGCCGGCGCGAACGCCTTTATTTCAGTCTCAGACAGCACCTGGACTCACCTGCAGCCCCAGCGTCAAGTGCCATTCATCAAGGGTTCCGAATACTATTTTGGTCCCGAGTATATGCTGGCCAGAGCCATGGCTACCAGTGGTATTAACGATCTGGGAGTAATCAAACTGGCTTATGGTGGCACCACCCTGGCGCAGGACTGGCAAAAAGGTAATACCAGCACCGAAGAATTGTACCAGCTATTCCTTGATCAGGTGGGGATCGCCACTGACTCCCTGCAGATCTGGGGCATTGAGTATGAGTTCATTGGTATGGCCTGGATGCAGGGCGAGAGTGATGCTGCCTATAGTGACATGGCCACAAATTATGAGACCAACTTGCGCCAATTCCTTCAAGATGTCCGCAGTGACCTTAACACCCCCAACCTGAAGGTCGTCCTAGGTGAGATAGCCAATACTGGACACTACCCATATTCTGTCGACGTTCGTGATGCACAGGCTGCTGTGGCTATCTCCGACCCTCTGGTTTCCCTTATTAACACGGACGACTTACCCATCGGCCCAGACAATGTCCATTGGGGCACCCAGGAGATCATAACTTTGGGAACCCGCATGGGTGAACAACTCCTGGGATTAGTTACAGGTATCGATGCTGACCAAGTTGATGATATACCCCTTCACTATTTCCTGCTCGAGAATTTTCCCAACCCCTTCAATCCTGAGACAACGATCAGGTATGACCTGCCTGAAGCTTCAGAAATCCAGCTCGCTATTCATGACATGACCGGCAGGACGATTGCCATTGTCCAAAATGGATCACAGCAGGCAGGACAACATCAGATCAACTGGGATGGACGAAATACATCAGGACGCCTGGTTTCAACTGGCGTTTACTTCGCCACCCTGAAGGCAGAACATACTACCAAAACCATAAAGCTGCTATTGCTCAGATAGTTTTTGCCCCAGGCTTCAGCGCAGGGTTATACGAATTATATAGCGGGCGTTTTTATTCAGCTGTTCTTGGTAATTCTTCTGCCTGGATCAGGTCCTCATACACCCGATCACCAAAATACTCATACCCCACGCTCTCTCGCTCTGTCCCAGAGACCATGGTGTGAATGAATCCATTCAATTCGACCTGCTCAGTATGATAAATACCCCGGTCCGGATTCTTTTTTAGCGTGATCATGATTCGTCCATCCAAAGCGCGGTGATGAATGAGATCGTCGTTCTCTTTCGTCTGGAATGGGTAATACTCTGCCAGGTCTTGCTGCATCATCCTGCTGCGGTACCAGGTCCCGCCTGTGGCCGAGACGAAGGTCTTCCCCTTATAGAGAGCGATGCTGTCGTTGTAGGCTAGAACCGAGAGATAATGATCGGAGGACCGATCAAGCCATTCCCTTAGCTGATCCCCATAGTGATGCTCATAACCATAATCACTGTCCAGAAAACAGATCCGCTTCACATACTCGGGAATGGGGTTCGCTCCATCCAGGAAAGAGAACACAAAACGACCACCACCGCTATGACCGGTGAGGATCAAAAAAGTCTCGTACTCAGAAAACTGTGCCCGGATCATACTGACAAGCTCTTGAACTATGGCAGCGTACTCAGGTTGAGACGCTTTCCAGGCGGGCCAACTGAGTTGATCCGCTTCCAGGTAGACCGTCACCAGATTATAGCCCAGATGATCCTGTCGAAGATACCGGGTCTGAGCCGCGATATGCTGGATATTGTAATGCCAGTCATCCCCCTCCTGTAAGACCTTTCCAGCTGTTTGTTCGATCGTGTTTCCGTTCGGCAGGGCGAAGAGGGCAATACCGATCGGCCTGTCCGGATCCAATTCTGAAATAGCCGGGGCATTGATATGGATGGTCATCATGTCCTTGAACCGCAAGGTCTGAATCTGTTCTTCAAAGTAAGGACTGCTTGAAAATCCGGGGATGCTGGTGGGTTGGCAATTCAACAGTCCGGAGAACAGTAGAATTGCCAGGGTTAGACGTATGTATTTAGAAGTTGATGTGATCAGACGACCTTGAAGGTCTGATGTTCGTGGGGTGCTATACATTTCGTTCGGGAATTCATCTCGTCCAACAGGGTGCGGACACGCTCCAACTTGCGGTCAATATCTTCATCAAATTGATCGGGATCGTGATGGATGATGTGTAGCTCCTTCACCTCTGCTTCATGGGCAAGTTTCGCCACTTCCGAAACGCAGGAATGTCCCCAACCGGCTTTCTTTTTATATTCTTCATCAGTGTAGGTGGTGTCGGTAATGAGAACATCCGTCTTATGAATAAAGGCAACCAGTTTATCCCAATAATTCTGATTGTGACCCGGTGTACCTTTTGGGAAAAGTTCATTGTCAGTCACATAACAGGTCGAGCGGCCCTTATACTCCAGACGATAACCCAGACAGGTGCCTGGATGAGACAAGAGCAAGGTGGTGACCTTGATATCATTGATCATGAACTCTTCTTCCTTCAGGTCTCTGAAATAAGTCCTGGCGGCAAATTCTTTGATACGGATGGGAAAATAGACACCATCCATTTGAGCAGAGATCAATTCACGCATGGTCACATGGCCATGGGAAGCACCGAAGATCTCGAACTCGTTTCCTGGCACATAGAGCGGAGCGAAAAATGGGAGCGCATTGATATGATCCCAGTGTGGATGAGAGATGAGGATCTTGGCATGCAGGTTAGTGACTCCCTCGCTGAGGAGGTGGTCAGAGAATCGTTTGATCCCAGTACCGGCATCCAGAATAAATAAATTATTTTTGGGGAACTGGATCGTCGTGCAGTTAGTGTTCCCTCCGTATTTCAATGATTTTTCACCGGGTACTGGTAATGTTCCACGCACACCCCAATAGGTGATCTCGATCTTTTCTTCCATGATTTCTTCGATGGCACTGATGAAGGTATCATCCAGCAAGGGTTTGACCAGGTATCCATCAGCACCATATGACATGGCCCGTTGCTGGTCATGTTCATAAGATTTTCCAGAGAAAAACACGATCTTGGTGTCATTCAGCGTGGATTCCTGGCGCATGAGGCGACACATATCCATGCCATCCATCTCCGGCATCATCAGGTCCAGGATGACAAGATCTGGACGCTCATCCTTGATCGCTTCCAGTGCTTTAAGGCTGGATTCATTGGTCGTTACCTGAGCTCCGAGAGATTTGAACATGGCTTTTATTGCCAGCAACATGATCTCATCATCATCGACGACGTAAACGCGCTTATCCTTGAGTATGGACATTGAATCAATCTAGCTTTCTGGAAAATCAATATCTAGTATTTTGTGAATGACCCCCCATCATTCCTATTTATCCTAAATATGGTGACCAGAGAAAGGGTCTAGCGGGTGGCGTTATTAGCAGGCAGTCTGTATCTGTATATCACATTCTGGAAGTCACATTCCCCGCACTGGAAGGACGCTGAGGTCAGACCAAGACTTTTGGAGATCACTTTCTGACCAAAATTACGCTGGCCTTTTGTCAGATGTACCCCGCATTCGGGACAGTATTCGATCATGTCGCGGGACCGCACCAGACGGTCTCGAATCCGCAGAATGGAAAGGATAAGTGTGATCGCGATGAGGATGATTCCGATCGTATCTGACAAGCTCAACTGGCTGGCAGCACGAGCAAAGCCGACCATGACATACTGTTTCACTTCCCGCAAAGCGTCGAACATTACGCCAAGGGCCTCTTTTGTCATTGTCGCCAGGTCAAAATCGCTGATGATGAAATAGACCCCCGTCAATGAGGTCAGCACAATAAATATTTCGATGCCATAGCTGAGGCGTGATGCGTGTTGTTTATTCGCTTTCATACCGGTATACCCTTTTGTCTTGTTTTTGTCCATATTCCAGTTCGAAGCTAGAGAGCTGTTGAATTGCATCAATTAGGGGAATCCCTAGTTTGGATTTTATGAGCGGAAGATCACATGGCTATCTCACCTTTTGATAAGAGG
Organism: Fidelibacterota bacterium; assembly: GCA_021734255.1. Classification (GTDB taxonomy): domain Bacteria; phylum Fidelibacterota; class UBA8477; order UBA8477; family JABMPR01; genus JABMPR01. The sequence continues at coordinate 37,623 of JAIPJM010000027.1, forward strand.
GCTTTGTTGCATGCTGGACACATTCTGCTTACCATAGGATGGTCCAATCAATAAGCAGGAGTCAATCAATGAGTGAAAACAGGTCTTCACGTAATTGGAATTAATATGCTGAAAGAATCTGAGCTCTACCCCCCCATCAAGGAATTTCTGGAGCAGCAGGGCTATGCGGTCAAAGCCGAGATCAAACAGTGTGATGTGGTAGCCCTTCGTGATGAGCTCATCCTCATTGTAGAACTGAAGCTATCCATCAATTTGACCATCCTGCTCCAAGCCGTCGATAGACTCAAATACAGCGATACGATCTACATCGGGGTCCCCTCAAACATCCCGCTGCTTAAGCGCAATCGCAAGCGCATCGTCAAATTGATGCGTCTGCTGGGGATCGGACTTATTGTTGTTCACCCCCGCTCGAAAATTGGAAAGGTGGAGGTTCTCTGCGATCCAGGTGAGTATAAGCCCAGACAGATAAAAAAGCGCAGCGAGCAATTGCTGGGGGAGTTCTTTCAGCGCCAGGGCGATCCAAACCTGGGAGGCACTGCCACCAAACATGGTATCATGACAGCTTATCGCCAACAGGCACTGGCGATCGCAGCATATCTGGAAAAGCACGGTGCGACCAAAGCTTCAATCATCGCAGAAGCAATTGGGGTTCCCAAAACACGAGCCATCCTGTACAACAATGTATATGGTTGGTTCGAGCGCCAGGGAAAAGGGATCTACTCCCTTTCCTCCCAGGGTATGGCGGATATCCCAGACTGGCCATTGCTGTCCAAAACGTTTCAAAACTGATGGTATACCCTGTCTAGATCAACGATTTAGGACAGATTATTCCATTTTCTGATTTTAATCCCCTCATTTAGCCCACTCTAGTTCCTGTTGTCTTGGGTTATCAGCTT
>JAIPJM010000028.1 GCA_021734255.1 Fidelibacterota bacterium
CCTGGATCGGCAGCCTTTAAATCTCTTTCTGCACCACTCAACCCAGTTGCATAAGCTGTACGTACACCAACTGAGTCAATTTTATAGAGAATTTTATCCTCAGCGGCAACGTAGATATTTCCATTGGCATCTGCAGTTACAGTTGTGGCGTTCTTAGCCGGTGCTTCACCTGCGAACCCACCCAGTTTAACCACTGCTCTTTCAACCCGGAAGGGTTGATCATACTCTGCTGGTGAATAAGCTCCCTGGGCTGCGACCAGGATCTGTACCGAATCAACAGCATTAAATTCCGAGCCTCTTGACTCAGTGATAAAAACCGGCGTCGTCAATACAAGCTGGGTGCTCGTTGAATTTGCTTCATCCAGTCTGGCTGCATACCCATTAAAGGTGACCTGGTTCTGACTGGGAACAGATGAAAAGTTGCTGCCCGTGATGGTTATTTCAGTGATACCTTCATAAGCCAGGTCAGGTGGAGACATACTGGTGATCACAGGTGCAGCATTCCCGGCGTCATCCTCATCCCAGATCGGATCTGGGTAATCGGTGTATTCACACATTAGGAGCGTGAATGCAAACAGGCTGATCGCGATCAATAGTAGTGTTCTTTTTTGTTTCATAAATCTATCTCTCCAAATCATGTAATAAGCAATTTGCTCTAATATGTAAATCTGACAGTTATCATTTGGACCTCATCCAGGATCCCGAATGGGATATAGGCATAGTCAACACCCAAACCGAATCTGGAGACACCGAAGCCAAATGTTGAATTTCGCTCGTCTCTGTTATGCAGGTATCCATAGCGTAGATACAACATGTCCAGTAAATTATATTCGAATCCCAGATTCAGGTGTTCCGGATAGGATCTGGAATGAACCGCATCCACACTCATCATCAATGAATGGGCATCGCTGAAATTGGGAACGAAGTTGAGCAGGTCCATGGAGACCCCCATACTGAAGGTCAGGGGCAATTGAAAATTTTCATCCAGAAAGGATATCTCATTGGAGAAATTCCGCACATTCATTCCAAAGGCAATTCCATTATAGCCAGTTTTGAACAGGGTCCCAAAATCGAAGGCATAGGCTGATGTAGAGAACTTCTGGACACCCAAACTGTCCGGTTCGTCCTGGAAATTTGGATGCACTTCAATGACACCATAGCCCAACTGCTGAGCGGCATATTTTGCCTGGCCACCAATTGAAAAGCGGTCGGACAGCTGGACGGCATACCCCAGTCCAAAGCTTAGTGCCGATGGTGTGAGTAAATTTGTTTCAACCCAGCCCGGGTCTCTTCCCCACACCATGGTTCCCTGAATATCTCCATAATTAACAGACTGAGCGGTAACACCAAATACACCGAAGCGCCTGTTTGCGGGGCTAAATGCGATGCTCATGGTCGTATGTTCGATGTCTGCGATCCAGGTATTCTTAGAGGCCAGCACATCGACAGATCCTTCCATCTCAGCCATTCCAGCCGGATTAAAGAATAGGGATCCTGACCTGTATGGGAGTGTCGTCATAGCACCAGCCAGAGCCGCTCCGCGTGCATCCGAGATCACACTCAGGAACTGGAAGCCGGTCTGAGCCAGCTTATTAAACTCTGCGGTAGCAGTACCCGTAAGCAGCAGGAGCAGGCAAAGTGTTAGAATTTTAATCTTCATATTGTCATTCCTTGGCTATAGGTCATTCGCTTAAAAACACGAGATCAAAGTTGTCCAGAGTGGTTGCTTCCAACCGTGCTATCTCAAATAGATAGGTCCCGGCATCCAGATCATATTCATAGCGACCCTTGATGGCCGGAACTGGCCCAGGAAGGTTGTACAGACCCGCAATGAGTTCAGGACTCATATCGTCTTTTTCAATCTCTACCATCGTTCCTGCGCTGGTATATATCGAAGGGGCGGCATAGTGTTTCAGATAGAGAACATAAGTTCCAGCTGATGCTATTTCCAATAATTGATAGCTCAGACTATCCGCACGAATGGTCGTTGAGTAAACAGAGTCGTTCACACCGAAAGCCTCATCGCCAACGTCCTGAAATGCTGCATAGATATCGGAAATTTCCAGGCTTGAAATTGCTGTGAGAATGGTATCGATACCCCCACCAGCAAGGATCACACCGAGACCATTACCAGACGTATCCTCCAGAAGCGTCGCACTTCTCATGGTAAGACTCACTTCTAGTGTGTCCGAGAAGGCGTCGATGGCAGCAGCATCGATGGTTGAGAGTTCATAGGTCTCATCCTCAAAGTCCTCACAACTGAAAAAGACAAGGCCTAAGAACAGCGTTCCGATCATTAGATGTATCATTTTACTATTTCTAAACATGCGTATTCCTCCACTGGTCATTCTGAATTATCGAATCACCACTAGCTTGCGGATAGCCTTGTCACCATCCGGTGTTTCAAAAGTTACGATATATACACCACTGACAATGATCTGCCTGGATGAAGTGAGCAGGTCCCACGTAGCGACACCTGATCCCTCATGATCATAGCTATAGATCTTGTCTCCCCTCTCAGTGAATACGTTTATATCACACTTTTCCGGGAGATTCCAGAATTTGACACTGTTCTGTTCTCCGATATACTGAAGTTGTGTATTTCTTACAATGTATGGATTGGGTACAATGGTGATCCCATCAACACCTTCTGCTGGTGGTTTCAGCATGGATGCACCCTTATTCGCTCGTGTGAAAAAGGGGCTGCTTCTGAGTGGTACACCAGGAAAGAGTGAATTGGTAGAGCCATCATCATAAGCAATGATATAATAGAAATAGAGCTGTCCACGTTCGGCTGTTTTATCATAGTAGACATTCTCAGTCAGGTTGCCAGCAGATAGGCTCAGATCAGCGATCTCATAGTATGTGGAGTCATAGGAGCCCTTGGCACGATAGATCTTGTATCCATCAAAGTTGGGATGACTGATCTCCACATTATCCGCCCATTCCAGCTTGATGGCATTACCCTGAGAGGTGATCTCAAATGTGTTTGGTGGTTCCGGGTTGGGCATTGCACTGAGGTCCATATTCTTGTTCAGGTAAAGATCTCTGGCACGGCGAAATGTCTCAATGAGAGAATCTCTACTCGTATACACCCATGCGTTTTTAAAATCATCCGCATTGGTTGTGGTAGATCCGTCGGGCATGACAAGCGTTTGCGTGTCGCCCAGGATCTCGTCCTTATACCAGGTGTTTCCAATTTCCAGATTCTGCTTGCGACTGATACCGGCAGCTGCTTCAGCAATAACGATACGCACTGTGTCGCCAGGGGCCATATTATAGGGGCCGAAAGACCAGGTCTGTGAATAACCGCCAGCAACTGAGAACTGGTCGGGGAAACCGCTTCCAACCTGCTCGGCATGACTTTGAGCCTCATGACCGGCGGCAACGAATTGCGTGTACCCTCGTTCCATGCGTGAACTGCTAAACTGGTCATTACTGGTCGTTTCCGGATCGTTGGATTCAATTTTCCGAGTGGTGGTAGGCTGCATGGGATCATCGCTATGATCAGATGGCGATTTGTCAGCATGCAGGACGACACAGCCAGTGAACTGAGAGGCGCCCAACATACCGTCTGCCAGCCATCCCAATACATTTGGAGATCCAATATTGTCATAACTGAGGGTGGAATGGCGACCGTGCCAGGAGTAGAAAGCGCGCATATACTCACCGTCATTGTCCTGCTCATCAATACCCATTTTGCCGAATTCACTGGCAAAATCGGATGTTGTTTTCGGATTATTCGGATCTTCACCAATAACATCATTCATGGTGTTCATACCCCAGCGACAATTCTGTGGCGTTCCCCAGCCTCTACGCCCCCTGAAGTCAATGCCTGATCCTTCTACAGTACCCTCTCCTGCAACGGAATTTCTGTATTGCCAGTGAAAATAGACACCATCCAGGGTTTGATTGTGAGCATTCCCAGCGCGGTCATACACGCCTGTATTGACGAATGTGTATTCATAAATAAAGAAGTTGTCGTAATACTGATGGGAAAAACCGTGGACCTTGCGGTCGAATGAGATCCCAGTTGATGTGTTCACCTGGTTATGGATCATACGGTCTGCTTTAAGATTGGGATCGAATCCACCGGCATCTACCAGATCGTCAAAGTCCAGGTCGGAAGCAAGCTCCCCATCCACGATCACGGTGGGGGCGGCATACTTCCCGACCATGCCAAAATCCGTAGGCATGAATTCACTGGTGGCGATCTCAGGTCTGGGACGGGGTCCACAATGGGCAATTTTATAAGGGAACACTGTGCCTGCCAGCGGGTCATCGTAATTCCTGACAGCGATCCACATGCCCTTGGCCGCCTGCATGTCCTGGTGGTCATAGAAGGCATTCCAGCGCATACCGAACTGCTGTTCATCGCCATAGTCTTCTTCAGGTTCAGAACCGATAGCCTGGTAAAAGTTATGAAGACTTCCGACCTTGATCCATCGTGCTTCAGCAGCATAATTGACACTGCTGGGCAGCAGGAATACTGCCAGGAGCAGAAGACTGACCAGGCGTCTTGTACGAGATGTAGCTTGTGTCTTTTTCATATAAATTCCTTGAAAGTCTTCGATTAAAAATTATAAGATAGTTTAATACCAAAGAATAGATCCCGGGGACTGAGGAAGGTCAGGGACGAGTTCGGTGGATTGTATATATAAGCTTTCGAGTCCTGTGCTTCCTTGACCTCAGCATCGGAGACCATCTTCCATGGTTCAGCATCACTATCATCAACGGGTGCGTATTTAAAATAGGCATCATTTGCTTCTGAGTAGAAATAGGTCCCCAGGTCCTCATGGATCTCTGAGGGTGTAAACCAGGAGGTAACGTTACCGTTGACATCATACCCAAGGGCGATATCATTCAGGTATTCCATTGGCTGATAATCAACATCGTCTGGTCGGTAATCCCCATAGCGGTCATCACCGGTCACGTGCTTCATACCCAATTCATCATAGACTTCCTGCTTGAACTGCAGCGAGTTCTGGTACTTGGTATATTCAGTACCCAGAGCCATGCCCAGTGTGGTGAAGTGTTTGAAGTTGAACAGGTTAAATGCTTCACCAAGCAGTGTGATCCCAACATTACCAATGCGGTAAGTTTTGGAGAGTCTGCTATTCACATTATAGGTGTCTTTCCAGCGCACATTGTTGATCACATCGGTCCGGTTCCCGTATTTAGCCCAGGATCCAGCTTTCCAATATCCATTGAAAGCCAGATGCCAATCGCCAATGAGATGATCGCCGGCGATCTTCGGACCAAAGTTCTTGGGTGTATGGAAGGTCGTATTGAAATTGACCCTCGGTCTCGGTAAAGGTTTTGCCTGGACCTGACGGGAGATCAAGGAAAGCTCTTCCCTCTGTTCCGATGGATTCTGATAGAAACGTCTCACACCAAAATATCCAGAGCTGGCAATGGTCACGGTATAGTTGGCAAATCCAGTGAGCCAGTCACCGCGCATTTTTCTTAATTCCAGCTCGAGTCCTCTGATGTCCTGATAGAAAATATTCTCATACTTGCTATAAGAGACAGTGTTATCAGCGCTGTAATAGTTAACCGTACTGGCCTGATCGCTTTTATCCTTATAGTACCCGGATACGTGAAGCAGATATTTATCGAAGAATGAGTGATCATAACCCATCTCGTAAGCAACCGTCTTTTCCATGGGAAGTTCAGGATCGCCGAAGGATGACATTTGTCCGCCAGTTACACGACGAACGCCGAAGAGATAATCAGGATTGAATTTCTGGCGCATGTGTCCATAGTTGAAATAAAGCTTTGAGTTAACCGAGATCGGATGGGAAATTCCAATTCTGGGCAGGAAGGTCCAGCGTGCCTCAGCAGGCGCTGTTGGTATGGCATCTTCCTGTTCAGGATCATAGCTGGATGAGAACAGTGACTTGTCATAAACATCCACATCATACCAATCCGTATTGGGATTGAAGTACTCGGCTCTTAAGCCAACAGAAGCGACCCAGCCTTCGAACTCGATCTTATCCTGGATATACATCCCCAACTGATATGGGCTTCTATGCCACTTACTGAAGGGCCGACCAGAAGGCAGCACCTTGTTGATCGCTCCATAGTTCATGTCATAATCAAAATATTCGAACTGAGCACCAGTCTTGATCTGATTATTCTGGTTGAATTGGGTCGTGTAATCAATTTTCATCTTGAATCGCGAGGTGGTAGATGTATCACGGGCATTACTTTTCAGACCCATGTCAATGATACCGCCCACCGACTCGGAGATAAAATCAACGAAGCCATAAGGCGCTTCATCGGTCAGGAATTCACCTGCGCCGGGGAAAATATCATAGTAGGTCGTGGTATCTCGGAACGGATTGGGGTTTGAGTTATACCCTGTTGAAGAGTACTCCACGATACCTTCATAAAATGATTTTGAATCGATGATGCCTGTTAGTTTAGCTGACAGCATCGTTGTGGAAATATCGGTGAGCGCATAGTACTCAGGTGCCAGTAATTTCCAGGATTGCTGTGAGCTGGTGCCGAAAATACTGGCAACGCCCCAGGTGCTGGAAAAATAGTCAGGTTGACCAGTTCCACTTGCTGTAGATGCTGAGATCTCTTTGCGCAGAGCAGACATAGAGAGTTTGACCTTGGGAGAAATATCTGAGGTCAGGCGCAAGGTCCCAGTCCAATCGCGGATGGCGTCACGTGACAGAGGAATGAGATACATACTCTGTTCACCACGGTAGGAGGCGAAGAAGCGCATATTACCCAGCGCCTTGCCAATACCGGGAACAGGTCCACCCAGACCGGCATCGATAGTATAATCCGGATCTGTGATATGTCCTGGTTTACGGGCCTGCCATTCGAATAAGCGCTGTGCACCGGCTGGTGTAATATCAATACCTTCCTTCTGCATCTGTGCGGCAACACTGTTCCAGCCTTTAAATGTGGGGTAGCGAGCCTGGGTATAGGCATCCCAGCCTTGTGCCCACAAGCCATCTTTATTCTCATCAACAAAGGGTTCCCCTGCATCCCAGGTATCATTCCCGTTCAGATCAGTGAATGCTTCCTGACTCGTCCCCGTCCAGGCAACATCATCATCAAAATAGGGACGCAAAAAATATGATTTTTTGTCAAAGAGTGACATGCCGAAGTGCTTAGGAGCGGGAGGACTATGACGATATGAGAAGCTGAAAGAATATCTGTCCTTACCCCCTTCGCGGGTCACAATACTGACCAATCCAGACTGGAGGTCACTGTATTCTGCATTGAAGCCTCCGGACTGGACCATGACCTCTTTTACAGACGTTAATGATATGCCAGTGATGGGATCACCAGTTCTATCATCCTTGAGGGTAACACCATCCACCATGAGCGTCATTTCATTGGTTCCACCCCCGCGGATGCTTAAGCCTTCCACACCAGCCTGAAGTCCCACGACTTCCGAAACACTGGAAACGGGCATATCTACCATCTCATCAGATGACATGTTGCGCTGACTGGAGGCCACATCGCGGTCCACGACGGGCTTACTGGCTTCGATCACAACTGACTCACCCTCAAGGGCTTGCGTCGACAGTGAAAAATTTTGAGTCGTGGTCAGATCGATCCTGACGCGGACATCCTCATATATGATTGACGTGTAGCCAATGTAGTTTGCAGTCACATCATATGCCCCAGGTCGCACATTCAGGATCACATAGAATCCGTTCACATCGGTTGCAGCACCCATTCCAAGTTCTGGAATAAGCACATTCACACCAATGAGAGGTTCCCCGGTCTCAGCGTCTGTGACGATACCGGTGATCTTACCCGTGGTGGCTGCCATGACTGCTGTAGCAAGCAGACATAGAATCATGAGTGTATACAGCTTCTTCATATAACCCTCAAATTTTCCAATTTGGTTGTCGTCAATTTTGCCGGATGATGGTTTCTAACAGAAATCATATTTTGCTGGTCTATCAGACCACTGTCACCCCATGCTAAAATTATTACTAAATTTCGACATATCTTTTATTACTAAAGTGACTGAATATAACCTTTCAAAGAGTTAATACACAGTTTTTATTAACTAGACCACTCCTTAGCGAATAACCAGAAGTTTTCGATAAGCAGACAGGCCTTCCGGTGTCTCGAAATGAACCAGATAAACACCAGAAACCAGTGTCTGTCTGTAATCCGTATTGAGACGCCATTCATGATCACCAGAACCATCCGTGTGTTCCATGGTCTTGATCAGATCTCCCCGTTCGGTAAATATACGGATCGTACATTGTCCCGGAACATCCAGGAACATGATCTTATCGAATTGTTCAAAATAAGCCATGGCTGTCCCAGAAGCCTTGACATTAAAGGGGTTGGGGACAATTCGAATATCTTCCAAAGTCGCCCCTGCCTGTCTTCTCAAATAGGCGCCTTGCGTCGTTTGTGTGTAAAAGCGACCGGAATGTAACTCCCCTTTCGGGTTCATTTCCGTCTGGTTATTACTGCCATCATTGAATGCGACCACGTAATAGAAGTAGGATTGACCTCGCACCGGGGTCGTGTCCTCAAACTCATGCACAATCGTCGGATTACTGGTCCCCTTTCCGCAGGCAAATATCTCGGTATGGACGGTATCCGACTTGCCAATCGCTCTGAATAGGCGGTACCCTCCGAAGTCTGCATCAGACTCTGACGGACTGGCCAGCCAGCTCAGGATGATCCGGTCGCCACCTGATTGCACTGTAAAATTCTCCGGTGGCAAGGGTGGTTGGGGAATATTAAAGCCGCTATCCAGATTGCGGAGCGCCCGGCTGAAAGTCAGCATAATGGAGTCTTTCCCAGTGGCAACCCAGGTATTTTTATAGACATCCTCATCTCCGGTCTGTGATCCGTCGGGAAGATCAAAGGGTCCTGCATCAGCTGTATTTTCATACGCCTGAAGCCAGCGGGCACCGATGTCCTCGCACATCTGCCGACTCAAACCATTGATTCCCTCGGCTTCAATGATCACAACACTCTCACCTGGCGGAATATCAAACGGGCCATAGGTGATCATGACATTGGTACCACCGCCATCACCATGGACAGTGAAGGGATCAAGACGATGCGTAATAGACTGGAGATACTCCTCATCCATGCGCTCGTTGCCACCCTTTCCGTTATAAGGAATACCGCTGAGCATATTATAAACAGCTGTCATCCCGGGAATATCTTCCACTCGCTGATACCCTACGCTGGGGTAGGTGTCACCAGCATGCCAGCCCAGGAATGTGGGTTGATTTGCATTATCTGTGGAATCATTCCAGCTCTTATCAACATGGAGGACTGCAGACCCAGTATGATGAGGAGAGGTCAAGCGGCCACGCTGATCAAGATCGGGAGCCCCGATATTGTCCCAGGTGACATCTTTCGATTGGCCTAAATATGACCAGCCAGCCCTGATCCATTGCTGGATGGGATCGGCGGTGGTGATTACATCATTTTGATGGGCAGCATAATCTTCGCCACGCTTGGTGACCCAGCTATGCTTCCCATACCCCTGACTACCATCCACCATGGCCCAGGCTGCTTCGCGACCCATGCTATAGCGGGTACCCCAACCCATCCTGACCGCTCTCAGCGTGTCATTTAACTCGATCTCTGCATCATAATCCGTATTCCCCGTGTTGGTAAAGGTATAGATCTTGATGAAGTAGTTGTCATGATACTGCTGACTAAAGGCCAGGATCGTACGGGTCTGCGTCAAGCCCATGGATGTATTTACAACATTGTTCACAATACGGTCAGGCACCTGATTTACATCGACGGTGTCGATATCTGCAGCAAAGATGGAGCTCAAATCATCACCATCGACATAAATGCTGGGAGGTGCAAATTTCGCACTCTGTTCCATTTCCATGGGGAAAAGGGATATCCCCTCGTCACCCTGGTAGAAATAGACTGCATAATAGGAAAAATCGGTTCCCTCATCATCCTGAAAATCTTTCGCTGCCACCCAGGCCCGCTTGATAACCGAGTTATCCTGATAGGGATACTGGGCCGGCCAGCGCAGACCCTCATAATAGGTGCCCGTCCAGGCTCGCTCAGAACCGTAGGCGCTGAAATGCGATTGGAGGGATCCAATGCGGATGTAGCGTTTTTCAGCAGCAGATACCTGTGCAAAGGCTGTCGCTGTAAAAAGTGATGAAAGTATAGTAAGTATGATCAGCTTTTTCATTGGTCGCCTCAAAACTTGATTCTTATGCCGAATGTTATCTGGCGTGGACTGAGAAAGGTCATGGACCGGATGTTCGGCATATCAATATACGCCTTATCCTCGATGAGCTGGTCAATGGTGGACTCGCTGACCTGGTCCCACCCATCGGCTGCATCATCCCATTTCCAATATGATCCACTACTTTCCTCGTAGTAGATCTCATGAGATTGGGGTGTCACCTGTACGCTGCTGAGTGAATCAGTGGCATACATCGGCCGGAATTCAGTGTCCCAATCGCGGTATTCTCCCCAGCGATCCTCACCATTCTGAAGGCCCTCTTCCCAGGGATAATGGAGTGAATTGCTATAGGCAGTTTGGTCACGGGACCCGGCGAAGCCTGTAGAGCTTAGCCATTTTGTATCCAGCAGATTATTCACTTCCATGAAAAACTCCAGATCACCCATATTGGAGTCAAAAGTCCGTGTCAGACGGGTATCAATATTGTAGGTATCCATGCCCCGTCTTTCGAATTTCTTGTCACCCTGGATCCAGGTCTGTTTGGCACCCATGGTGTAGCGGGCCAGGAGACTCAGGTTCCAATTGCCAAGCAGGGATACACCTGCAACGCTGGGACCAAAGTTCTTGGGCACGTGGAAGACCAGATTTGCCCGGGAATATGGCTGTGGGGTTGTCTCAGAATCTACCAGATTGATCTTTTCGAACTCCCGCTGTTCCTTGGGATCCTGATAATACTGGGTCAAGTCAAAGAAGCCTGTACTCCTGACCATGTAGGTGAAATTCAAAAAGCCTGTGAGCCAACGGCCATTCATCTTCTGCACGGTGAACTCGATCCCACGAATATCTTCGTAGTTGTTACTCATGGGAGTGATGTAGTTGACCGAGCGGTTTACATTCGTATAGCGTACCCAGTTCGGCTGATTGGTCACGTCCTTGTAATAAGTTGCGATATTCAGGAGATAATCAGTGAACAGACTTTGCGAATAGCCCAGTTCATAGGCAATGGTCTGCTCCAATTCCAGGCTTGGATTTCCAATGGATGTTACCTGGCCATTGGATTCACGCTGAAGACGGAAGCGATAGGTTGACGCCGGTTCCGAATGAAAATGTCCATAGTTGAAGTAGAGTTTGGACTGATCCGTAATGGGATGAGATATTCCCAGTCTCGGACTGATGGTCCAGAAGGCTTCTGCATCCTCCTGAGGGGCTGTTTCCTCTATGTCTGCGCCAAATCCCTGGGCATAGGTGCCATCATAGGGATCCAGGAGATACACGGGGGCGTTGGGATCATTGTACTCAGCCCGCAACCCGATATTCGCGATGAATCCTTCATACTCAAGCTTGTCCTGTACATACAGGGACAGACTGTAGGGTGGCCGATCATAGATCTGCGTTCTGCGCCAGGTATCTTTGTCACTATCCGCAAATGAACGAATAGCCAGATCGGTATATTTGAACAACAGACCAGCCTTCAACTGATTCCTGTTGTTGATCTGATTGGTATAATCCGCTTTTAAGGTATGGGTCTGTATGACACTGCTATCTCGACCTATGTTCATCCATTCCCCACCATTATAGCCATAAGGCGCTTCATCGCGCCATACCCCAGGCGATATCTCAAATAATTCATCAGAACGAGCGTCAGTCTCGTAGGTCCAGTACTTGCTATGCAGGTACTGGTAGATCACTTCGATGAATTGACTGTTAGAGAACATGTGGTTCACTTTCAGTCCCACGTTGGACCGGTAGATATCTGAGGGACTAAAGTATCCTGGCATGAACAGGACATTTGACCCACCGCTGACCAGATTGGCGACGCTCCAGGTGGAACTGAGTACTGAACCCGTTGGCGTCGTTGTCCAGTTATAAGGGCTGGCCGATTCGTCTGTTGATACCTGGCCAGTCATCGTGAGTTTTGTCTGAGCTGAGATATCTGCATTCAATTTCAGTCGTGTGGTACTGGACGAATATCCGTCTCTGGATAGCGGCACAACAAAAGCACTATAGGAATTCTGGTGACTCAGGTAGAAGCGCAGATTCCCAAAACCATATAATCCAGGTACCGGACCACCAAAACCAAAATCCAGCACATGATCCGGCTCTTCGATAAAGCCGACTCGCCGGTGCTTCCAGAGGAATTCCCGCTGAGCTTCACTCGGGGTCAGGTCATTGCTGGGGTCGCCATCATTCAGGGTGACCAGAGAGCGGGCATTCCAACCTTCAAAGCTGATGTTTTGCTCCTTGGTATAGGGATCCCAACCGGTCCATTCACCATCACCATTATAGTCAACAAACGGTTCACCAATGTCCCACTCAAAGTTGTTATTCACATCTGTAAAATCTTCGCCATCGGTTCCAAGCCATGCCACGGCATCATCCAGGTAGGGTCTCAGATAATAGGAATCCTTGGCGTAAGGAGATATCCCATAATTTTTCGGCGCAGCAGGTGTATGATAGTAGGTCAGCGAACCCTTATACTTATTATGACCACCCTCGGCAGTCACCACATTGATGATACCGGAGCGGATGTTGCCATATTCGGCATTGAATCCACCAGACTGTACCTGGATCTCCTCCACTGAATTCAGTGAAAGGGCGATAGTGGGACTATTGGAACGGCCATCACTCAACTGGAAACCATCCACAATAAATGCGGTTTGCGCTGTACTTCCACCTCTGACAGAGACACCGGAGACGCCTGCCTGCAAGCCAACAACACTACTGATGGATGCCAGGGGCAAGTCCTTGATCGTCTCTTCCCCCACATATAGCTGACTGGCTGAGAGATCTTTGACCACGGTGGGTCGTGTGGCCGTGACCTGAACCTCTTCCATTCCCAGGACCTCAGAGCTCATGGTTTGATTAATGGTAGTTGTCTGCTCCATGGCTACGACGACTTGCTCGACGACGACGGTGGTATAACCGATCATCATAAAGCGCAGGGTATATCTTCCGGGCGGGATGTTAAGGATGAAGTATTCTCCATCAACCCCACTGGCAGCGCCAACGCCTAACTCCTCGACAACCACATTCACGCCGATCAAGCCTTCATCCGATTCAGAATCCGATATCACACCGGCGATCTTACCGGTCTGACCGGCAAAAATGGACGTTGCAACCAGAAGTAGGATGCAGATAAGACTTAAACTTTTTGAAAATTTCATCATTTAGCTCCTCTCCTGGTCTCAGAATGAAAAACGGGCTGAAACTCGGTGAACCTCGCTCCACACCCCTTTTGGTGTATAGGCATAATCAAATGCCAGTCCGATCACATTTACTCCGACCCCAAAACTCATATCATTCTGGTCGAAGCTGTCCGTGTTCTCATCTTCACTTGAATAGAACCCTGTTCGTAGAGCCAGCATATTGATAGGTCGATATTCCAAACCCAGTTTTACCTGCTCAGGATGCGAGCGATAGTGAAGCGCATCCAGGGTGCACAGGAGTTGCTGACCACCAACCCGATCCCTTATCAAGTCAAACATATCCATACCGATTCCCAGCGAGAAAGTCAGGGGAAGCTGAAAATCCTCTTCTTCAAAGGTGACCGGATTGGAAAAATTCCTGAAAGACATGCCGAATGCCAGACTGTGCCAGCCTGTTTTAAAAATTGTTCCGAAATCAAAAGCATAGGAGGAGGCATTGTGGTTCTTGACCGTATCCGGTAGTCCATTTTCATCTGGATAGATGCTTCTGCCATAATCAAGACCGACATATTTGACCTGTCCCCCGACCGAAAATTTATCAGAGAGTGTCTTGGCATATCCCAAACCCATGGCCACTGCGCCAGGTCGCAGGATCTCTGTGTCAAGATAGCCTTTCTCGTTATCCCAAACTGTGGTACCCTGAATATCACCATAGTCAACCATCATCAGTGAGACCCCAAATACACCATACTTGCCAGCTGCAGGGTTGATGGCCGCTGTGAACAGGTTGTGGGTTATATCAGCGATCCATTGGTTCTGACTGGCCGTAAAATCGATACGAGACGCCATCCTGGCCATGCCTGCAGGATTAAAAAGAAGGGAAGCACTATTCATTTCCAGGATAGTGACGGCCTCCGCCATACCAGCCCCCCAGGCATCGGTAGCCACACTAAGAAACTGAGCACCCGTCTGCCCCAGTTTCTTCTGAGCCATGCCCGTCGACAGGGTCAGGCCAGCAATTAGAATAATTATTAGCGATTTCTTCATACCATATCCTCCAAGGTCAGACCGTATGGATGTGATCGTCATAATGACAAAAAAATGCCCTTTCAGCTCAAAACAGCCTTAAACGCTTCAATAATGGGGCACCATAATAAATCTTACATTGTGCAAAATATAAACCAATAGAGTTAATAATAAATCTTTATTAACTATTAAAACCCAATTTTATTGGAAAAACTTAAGGAGAAGTCACTCAGGTCAGGTCAGTACGACAGGGTTCCTGAGAATTTCGGGCTCCCCTATCCCGAGTGCACCATCAATGTGCTTCTAGCCAGTTCTCCCCCACACCAAGGTCTACAGTAAGCGGTACGTCAAGGTCGACGGCTTGCTCCATGGTCTCTTTCACCAGGGTCTTCATCAAATCAAGCTCAGCATCTGGTACTTCGAACACCAGTTCATCATGGACCTGGAGGATCATTTTACTCTTACACTGCTCCGCTTCCATTTTTCTATGTACTTCGATCATGGCCAGCTTGATGATATCTGCAGCAGTCCCCTGTATGGGCATGTTGGTGGCCACGCGTTCTGCTCCTTCTCGCGTCATACGATTGGAGGCATCAATATCAGGTGTTTGTCGCTTCCGTCCGAACATGGTCTGCACGTATTTGTTCTCCCGGGCAAAATCCAGGGTCTCATCGATGTAGTTCCTGATACTGGGATAGGTATTGAAGTAATTGCTGATCAATTCTGCGGCTTCACTGCGTGAGATCTCCAGTTCATTGGACATCCTGAAGGGACCGGCACCATACATGATCCCAAAATTGACCACCTTGGCCCGCCGGCGCATGTCATCGGTGACACCAAACAGATCCGTACCGAAAACATGGGCAGCAGTCGCCGTATGTATGTCTTCACCATTCTTGAAGGCCTCCAGTAGGCGTTCATCCTGTGAATACTGGGCCATGAGCCGTAATTCGATCTGGGAGTAGTCAGCCGACATGATCTTCCAGCCACTCTCCTGAGGTCGAAATGCCTTGCGAATATCCCGCCCCAATTCAGTTCTGACCGGAATATTCTGAAAATTGGGATTGGTAGAACTCAAGCGACCTGTGGCAGCAATGGTCTGATTAAAGTTGGTATGGATGCGCCCTGTTTTCTCATGAATCAGCAGCGGCAGTGTGTCTGTATAGGTTGACTTGAGCTTGGCGACCTGGCGATAGTCCAGCATATAGCGCGGAATGGCATGATCCTTTGCCAAGATCTGCAGCACATTCACATCGGTGGAATAACCGGTTTTGGTCTTACGTACTGGCTTGATCCCCTTCTTCTCAAACAATATCTCAGCAACCTGCTTGGGTGAGGCGACATTGAATTCCTCGCCAGCATCCTCGTAGATGGCCTGCTCCAGACGATCCAGCTCTTCGCCCAGTGATTTTGACATTTTCTCCAGGATATCAGCATCGACAAAGGTCCCATAGCGTTCCATTTTCAAAAGCACAGGCATGAGGGGCAGGTCGATCTCATTCAGGACCGATTCCAGTTCATTCTCTTTGATCTTCTCAGCAAGGAGTTCATAGAGTTGAAAGGAAATGTCTGCATCTTCTGCAGCGTACTCACTGACAACATCCAGACTGACCTGGTCCATGGTGATCTGGTCCTTGCCCTTACCGATCAGAGTCTCGATATGGATGGGATCCAGGCCCAGATACTGGACACTGAGATCGTTCATTCCGTAGCCCCTGCCTCCCGGGTTGACCAGATAAGCGGCTATCTGGGAATCAAAACGAACACCGCTTACATCGATATCGTAACTCTTCAGGATGGAGAGATCAAATTTGAGATTATGTCCTGTTTTGTGAATGGATTCACTTTCCCAGAAGGGTCTCAGTTCACGGAGAACCGTCTGCGTATCATCCTTGGTAAAGCATCCTTCCTGGGGATTGGGGTAATTAACAGCTACATAAACGGCCTGATCCGCTTCCCAGGAGAAGGAAAGGCCGACGATCTCCGCATTGAACATATCCAGACTGGTGGTCTCAAGATCAAAGGCAACCATTTCCTTTGATTTCAGCGTTTCTACCAGTTCGATGAGCTCGGGGATATGCTTGACAACACTGTAATTTCTCTTTCTGGAAGGCGCAGAGGCAGCCGCGCCATCATCATAGACCAATCTGACATCTTCCAGGGGTTTCATCAGGTTGAATAACTCGAATTCCTGGAATATGGAGCGCACCGCTTCGATATCAGGTGAGGATATACGAATATCGTCCACACCTGGGACGTCTTCCATATCAGTCTTAATGGTCACAAGCTCCCTGCTCAGGAAAGCCTGCTCCCTATTCTCTTCCATCTTCAATTTTAATTTTGGATTTTTTATATCATCGATCTTCTCATAGATATCATGGATACCACCATGCTCCTTGATGAGTTTGAGCGCTGTTTTTGGACCTACGCCGGGAACTCCGGGAACGTTGTCTGATGTATCTCCCATCAGCCCCAGGAGGTCAATGATCATCTCCGGTGGGACGCCCCACTTCTCAACGACATAGTCGGGGGTCCAGACACTATTGTCCCTGGGGTTGATGATCTGCACATTTTCATCGACCAGTTGGGCAAAGTCTTTGTCCCCAGTCAACACTTTCACCAGTATACCATCTGCAGAGGCTCTTTTTGCAAGCGTACCAATGATATCATCTGCCTCAAAGCCCTCCTGCTTCAGATAGGGGATGTTCAATTTATTTACAATGTCATCAATAACGGGTAACTGCGCTGCCAGTTCATCCGGCATTTTTTCACGGGTAGCCTTGTAGTCTGGGTATTGTTTATGGCGGAAGGTCTTTTCCTTCGTATCCATCACCACTGCCAGGTATTCAGGTTTTTCTTTGGCAATCAGGCTCATTAAGGAGTTCATAAAACCAAAAATAGCACTAACCAGCTGTCCCTTGGAATTGATCAGGGGATTGCGGATGAAGGCAAAGTGTGAGCGATAGACCAGGGCTGATCCATCCACGAGGTAAATGGTTTTCTGTTTGTCCTTCTTTGCCATAATTACTCCCTGGTCCTATTTAATTCTTTGGTGATGCATATAGCTCATAGGGGCCTGCATCATCAACAACAGCCCTAATGATCGCACCCTGCTCAATTTCACCGCTGATATAGACGACCTGATCGATCTCCGGTGCATCCCAGATACTGCGTCCGATCATCTGCCCAGCCACATCGGGATCTGTAGAGTCAATGATCACATCCAGCTCTTTGCCGATCAGTTCCTGATTCTTGTTGAAGGAAATACTATGCTGCAGATCCATGACCTGATCCATGCGCGATACTTTTACATCTGGTGGAACATCATCCTCCAGCTCTGCCCCACTGGTATCCTCTTCTTCCGAATAAGTGAAAACTCCAAGCCTGTCGAACTGGATCTCTTCCAGGAAATTCAGCAGGGTATCAAAGTCATCTTGTGTCTCCCCCGGGAAGCCAACGATCACCGATGTACGCAGTTTGAGTTCGGGTATCTCGTTTCTCAGATTGAGTAGCAGCCTGCGTAATCCATCTGCATCCAGACCACGTTTCATGGCTGTCAGCATTGCAGTTGAAGCATGTTGGACAGGGATATCGAGGTAGGGCACGATCCGCCTGGCGTTTTTGAATACGGGAATGAGTTTCCGGGAAAAGTGTGAGGGATGCGCATAATGAAGTCTGATCCAGTCCAGGCCATCAACCTGATCAAGCTCAGTCAATAATTCATGCAAATAGCGCTTGGGTCTCAGGTCCCAGCCATAGGTCGTACTATCCTGGGCGATGACGATCAGCTCCCGGACGCCTCGCTTCACCAGGGAACGGGCCTCCTCCACCAGGTCTTCCAGCGACCGGCTGCGTTGTTTGCCCCGCATGAGTGGAATGGCGCAGAAACTGCAGACATTGTCACAACCTTCACTGATCTTCAGATAGGCATAGTGTCTTGGTGTCAACAGCTTTCGTTTATGATCAGGGTCATCTGCCAGATGCGGTTTAGTGGTGATATGCTCAAAGATCCTTTTGAAGTCCTCAGTAACAAAAAACTTGTCAACCTCTGGCATTTCTTTGGTTAACTCATCTCTATAACGTGCTGACAGACAGCCTGCTACAAGGAGTTCTTCAAGTTTTCCTTTTTTCTTTAATTCAGCGGCTTCGAGAATGACTTCCACAGATTCCTGCTTGGCATCGCCAATAAATCCGCAGGTATTAATGATGATCGTATCTGCATCTTCAGCTTCATCGATCAGTTCGATACCTGCCGACTCCAAGCCACCGGCAATGATCTCGCTATCAACTGTGTTCTTCACACAGCCCAAACTAATGATGTGTACATTCTTTTTCATTTTTTCTCGCAGAGACGCAAAGACACTGAGCATTTATTCATAATTGGTGTTCCACCTAATCTTCAAGGTTGTTGACAACCCTCTCGAATCCATATTTCAGTAATTTTTCGTTAAAATTTATTAGAAGATCCAATTTAATATCGGTCAACTTCAAATATGTAAGGACCTGTTTCTTGTGCACTGCTGACAATTTTTCCACTGATTTCAACTCAATTAGTACTTTCTCCTCCACGATTATATCAGCTCGAAACCCTTTTCCAAATGTTTTGCCATCGTACAAAACCCGTATTGGCACTTGAGTTTGAATCTGCTATCCCTTTTTCTTTAACTCGTAGCACAGGATTTCTTCATATACCGATTCAAATAGTCCCGGACCTAGCTCCTGGTGAATTTTGACACTTAAATCAAAAATGACTTTTGATAAATCATTTTCCTGCATTGTATACGTTTAATGGCTCCGAGTTTCTATTTCATGCTACATAAAAAAACACTCTGCGCCTCTGTTGGCTCTGCGAGAGGGAATTAATTTTGGGGTACTTCAAAGAGCGCTTCCACGTAGGCTTCTGCTTCAAAGGCCTGAATATCATCCATTTGCTCACCGATACCGATGTATTTCACCGGTATATCCAGCTTATGGTGAATGGCAATGGCTATCCCCCCTTTTGCTGTCCCATCAAGCTTGGTCAGGAACAGATGATCCACGGGCGTAACATCTGAGAATTGCTGGGCCTGGATCAAACCGTTTTGTCCTGTCGTCGCATCAATGGTCAAAACCGTCTCGTGGGGAGCATCCGGTATCACTTTTTTCACCACCCGCTGGATCTTGGCCAACTCATCCATAAGATTTTTCTGAGTGTGGAGGCGACCGGCAGTGTCAATGATGACAACATCCAATGATCGCTGTTTGGCGCTCTGTAAGGCATCATAGACTACGGCACTGGGATCCTGAGCATCCTTATGTACCAGCTCTGCACCGGATCGCTGCGACCACACGGATAATTGTTCGATGGCTGCCGCCCGGAAGGTATCACCGGCAACAAGGATAACTTTTTTGCCCTGGGAAATGTAATGATTGGCCAGTTTTCCAATGGACGTGGTTTTACCTGTGCCATTCACACCGATAACAAGGATGACGTGTGGTTTGTGTTCAAGCTCGGTTGAGGTGTCTTGACCTGCCATCCGGCCGATCAGGTCTGATTTTAGAAATGCCACAACGGTTTCCATCTCAACAACCTGATTCAAGGGGAAATTCTTACGCAGATTCTCAATGATCTCCAGAGAAAGGTCCACGCCGATATCGGCTGAGATAAGCGTTTCCTCTATCTCTTCAAGGATCTCCTCGGTCATGGGCACCGATCCGGTAAATAGCTTGGAGATACTGTTGTTCAGCTGCGTACGAGACTTGCGTAGCCCTTTTTTCAGTCGATTGAATGCTGATGATAAAATCACGGTATATACTTCTTGTTATTAATAGTTTAGTTCTGTTTTACATCCACCAGGTACAGGTGGTAGTAGTGCTTCATGTAGAAGATGAATGAGACGCCTGCCAATCCAGTCGAGAGGTACAGAAAGTATTGTGCCCAGGGATCGATCTTAAAGATCATCAAAATGAACGTGATACTGGTAATAAAAATGGACCACTTACCGGTGCGATTAGCCTGCATCTCACGTTTGGACTCTTTGCTGACCAGGTAACCCAGCCCGAATATGAGTGCTTCACGCAGCACAACGAAGATGACAAACCATAATGGGATTGCCTCGGCAACCGGTTTGGCAAAAAACAGTACTCCGAAAACGACTATTTTATCGGCCGCAGGGTCAAGAAATTTCCCCAGTCGACTCACTTCATGATAGTAACGGGCAAACCAGCCATCCAGGTAATCAGAAACGATACCCAGAAGGATCCAGAATACTGCCCACATGGGAAAATTGGCGAGCTTCCCATCCCAGGTGTTCAGATAATACACGATCGGTATGACCATCAAGCCGCGGGCCAAAGATGTTGTATTCGCTGCTGTAAAGAATTTTCTCATGTCTACCGGATTCTATTCCTCAGTCTGGGATCTGACACCATATACACTCAGATCAAAGTCAGGTTCATTTAACAGTGCTTCTGTTTTTCCAACCCTGTCCAAAGTGCCATCCTTCATGCAAATGAGGGATGTCGATTCTTTCACAAATGCCTCATTGTGCGATATAAGGATCACCCTTGTATCTATAGCTTTTAAATTACGTATTTTAGTCAAAAGCACCACTTTTTCTTTTGGAGTGATACCGATTTCCGGCTCATCCAGAATAATTTTATGGTGTTTCAAATAAAACATGCTGACCAGGGCAATTCGTCGCCGCTCCCCTCCACTCATGAGAATAAAGGGAAAACTCAGCATGTGGTCAGGGTCAGTGAACCCCAACTCGATCAGGAGCTCCTGCAGACGCTCTCTTTCTATGCTTTCCGAAAAGAAGGTCTCAAGCTGTTCCAGGAGATTTTCTGCGAACAGGAAACGATCCATGAACTGAGGCAGATAGAACCAGGGTGGTTCCTGATCAACCTGGGCTAGGGTTTCCGCAAAACTACTTTTTCCGCTGCCATTCTTCCCGATGATACAGGTAAATCCGGTCGGATCGAGCTGTATCTCACTGGTAGTCAGTCGAAATGAGTCATTTCCCGGATATTCTCTTGATAATGCTGGAATAGTCAGGCTCATAGGCGCTCTACCCTCGGCTGCTGGCTGTCCAGGTCAAGGACATGACTTCCCCAGGCGACTTCTCGCTTGAATTGTGTTGCATGCACAATCGTTCTACCTTGTTCATGTGCGCGAACCAAGGCTTTACGAAGTACCTGGGCGGCTTGTTTATCCAGATAGGAGCTAGGTTCGTCCAGTAACAGGAGTGGCGCCGAGTTTGCCAGAAATTGAACCAGGGCTATCCCCTGCTTTTCTCCTCCTGATAAGGTGTCTATGCGTCGCGGCAACAGATGCTCCATGTTCAGCTGCTCAAGTAGTTGATGATCTTCAGATGTCAGCTGTTCCTTCTGATAGGATAATTCTTGCGCGACTGTCTCTCCAAAGAACAATTCATCCATCTGCTGAGCCAGATAGGCGATCTGCCCATCCTTGACGCCATCCACATATCCGAAGCGAACCTGACGCTCACCGACGATGATCGCTCCGGAATTGGGCTCTATTAAGCCCATGATCAATTTGAGCAAGCTGCTTTTTCCGCTCCCGTTGGCACCTGTGATCGATACAAATGCACCGGGGGGGATATTACAATTAAAAGCCTGGAAAATTGATTTGTGATGGTCTCCCCAATGGTAATCGAGTTCCAAGTCCCGAACCTGGATCAGGTAATCCATGGGGTTATTTCTCGCGTTGAATATTAAAGTCTATGAACTGGCTCATGGAGTGCTTAACCGGGCTGTCTGTAAACATCTCCAGGCTTTGTTTTGCCTGATCTGAGAAATGCTGTAAGCGTTCCTTGGTATACTCGAGGCCCCCATATTCATTGATGAACCCGAGGACGTACTGCTTGATCGCCCGATCACTCCCCTTTTTACTCTGGCGTTTGAATTCCCGGGTCTTCTCTTTACCAGCCTTCTGGAGAGCATGGATCAGGGGTAGTGTCTCCATGTTGTGCTTTACATCCAATCCGATGGGTTTGCCAACAGATGCAGCGCGTCCCTCAAAATCGAATAGATCGTCCTTTATTTGAAAGGCGATCCCAAAATTACGGCCATATTCGAAGAGAGCCTCCCAAACCGCTGGATCGTCTGAAGTGGTCATGGCACCAAGCTTACAGGCAGACGCGACCAGAGATGCCGTCTTGTCTTCGATCATTTCATAATAGGCGGCTTCGGTCATTGTATCGGAACGGGCACGATCGATCTGATCGATCTCCCCGGTAACCAGTTTATCAGCGGTGTGGGCCAGAAGATCTAACATCTCAGGTTCTTTTAATTCCACCATTTTGATCAAAGCTTTGGAAAAAAGATAGTCACCGATGAGTACGCTGATCTTGTTGCGCCAGATAGAATTGATGCTGGGCAGCCCTCTTCTCGTCTCAGCTTCATCTACTACATCATCATGAACCAGCGTCGCTGTGTGCATCACTTCAACCAGTGAGGCTGCCGCATAGGTCTTTTCACTGCATTCACCATTAAGCTTGGCAGAGAGCAGGAGCAGCATGGGGCGCATCTTCTTCCCCTTCTGCGCGATCACATATTTCATTACCTGATTGATCAGAAAGACATGCGACTGCAGTGATCTTTCAAAGTGGTGCTGGAAACTGTTCAGCTCAGCCTGTATGGGACGGAGGAGATCATCCAAGGAAATCTTCAAGTAGCTCATCCTCTTCATTTATGCCGTCTGAGTCGTCATCCGCTTCCTCTGCTTCAACCTTTTTCTGTTTCACGATCCGAGCGACCAATATGCTGACCTCATAGAGCAGGATCATGGGTGTGGCAACCCCAAGCATGGTAAAAGGATCGGCAGGGGTAAAGATGGCAGAGACCATCAGGATCAAGAGATAAGCGAATCGTCGAATACGCTTCAAGATCTGAGCATTGACAATACCGATCTTAGCCAAAAGAAAAATTACAACCGGCAGTTCAAACGCCATACCGGTGAACATGATCAATATTGTGATATAATTCAGGTAATCCGTGATGGTTACATAGTTGACCAGTCCAGGCAGCCCATGATTCAGGATGGCAAAAAATTTCAGTGACCAGGGTATCATGACAAAATAGGAGAATAGCGAACCAGTGACGAAACAGGCGATCGTCACCATGATCAAGGCTGGAGCGAAGGCACGTTCATCATCAAGCAGACCGGGTGCTATGAAGCGCCAGATCTGGTGAATGATGACGGGCAGAGAGAAGACCACTCCCAGCACGACAGCAACCCTCATTTTTGCCAGAAATACACCGAGAATGGTGGTGTTTAGGAGTTCTAACCGGGGTTCCGTTTGCTCAATAGGAAAGCTGAGGATATGGATAAGCTGGTTAGAAAAAATAAAACCGATGATAGCAAAAATGAGAATGCTGCTAAAGGCCTTAATAACCCGCCACCTGAGTTCCTCCAGATGCTCGAGTAAAGGCATTTCACTGTTTTGGACTTTATTCATGGCTGATTAAGATAAAAGGTTTCCAATTGAGACAAACCACTAATACCCCTATGCACATAGTAATCCACCATATTTACCTGCTTTCAGGAAGTTGCTATTAAAAGTCGATAATTGTTTTGGCTATATGTAGTGGAGAGGTTCTGTCTCGTTCTGAGTTCTCTATCAATTGCTGAAATTGTGACTGGCGCTTGTCATTCCAGAAGGTTGAAAGCGTGTGTGCATCAATATATTTTCGGATCCTTTGTTCGATCCGTCGTCTGAAATTTCGCTTGATCTGCCCTGCCTGCATGAGGTGCTTCCTGTGCTGGGTAAGGGCCTCCATCAGATCTGCTATTCCATTCTGCTCCAGGGCACTGGTCTTGACAACCTGGGGTGTCCAGTCCTTCTCCATCTGGGTTCTGGTCTCAAGCATGGATTTGATCTGCGCAAACGCCTGATTGGCACCCTTACGGTCAGCCTTGTTCATCACAAAGACATCGGCGATCTCCATGAGCCCGGCCTTCATGGCCTGGATGTCATCCCCTGACTCAGGCACCAGGACTACCAGGGTGGAATCAGCCGCATCAGCCACATCCAGTTCAACCTGGCCGACGCCAACGGTTTCGTAGATGATGATATCGTACCCGGCTGCATCGAAGAGATCAGCAGATTCCTGTGCTTGCAGCGCCAGGCCACCACGACTACCTCTGGTCGCCATGGATCGAATGAAGACACCACGGTCTTCATAATGCCTGCTCATTCTCACCCGATCCCCAAGTATGGCCCCACCCGTAAATGGGCTGGTGGGGTCGATCGAGATGACGCCGACCCGCTTGTCCTGTGCTCTCCATTTTTCTATGAGCAGATCGACGAGTGTACTTTTACCAGCGCCGGGAGGACCAGTGACTCCAATGCGATAGGCGCCGCCCAGATATTGAAAGAGTGAGTCAGTCAGCGCAATATCGAGACCATCACTGTTCTCAACAAACGAAAGCGCCCGGGAGATTGCCAGGCGCTCAGACTTTAGTATACCGTCAAGGTCAATATTCATTAGATCTCGGATCTATTAAAATTTTATCTGATATATTTCCTTAAATTTGCTATACCTGCGAATAACTACCTTCTGACCGTCCCTGGCAAGCCAATCCTTCTCTTCCAGCTTTTTCATCATGCGCGAGACAGTTTCTCGCGTCGTACCGGCCATATTGGCGATGTCCTGCTGCATAGGCATACTATTCAGGGTCACATCCCCCATTTGATACTTGCCGCTTTCCTCAGCCAGGCTAATGAGGATGGAAGCGATCTTACCCTCTGCATCACTGAGCGTCAGATACTCCAAATGCATATCTGTTTTTCTGAGCCGCTGAGCCAATTCCATGAGTAGCGCGGTGGCGACCTTGGGATGATGCTCGATCAGATCCAGGAACTCTCGGCGATTGATGGTTTGGATCTTGCATTCATTCATGGTAATTATATTGGCTGACCGGGTTTCTCCATCAAGGATAGCCAGCTCACCGAAGAAGTCACCCTCCTGGAGAAAGGCTAATACAGCTTCACGGCCATCTTCTGCAAGGCGGGTAACTTTGACTGAGCCCTTCTCAATGATGAAGAAATTATCTCCCGTCTGTTCCTGGTGCAGAATATGTTCTTCTTTCTTATAATTCTTTTCCTGAGCAACACCCGCCAGGTGTTCAAGCGCCTTGTCATCCAAATCAGCGAATAGCGGGACGAGTCTCAAGGTATCTTTGACTTCTTCTAATCGGTCGCTCATGTCCATCTCCTCAAATTACCTACAGGTTAATTCAGCAGTGCAGACACCTGTATCCCCCACATAGATCTGCAATCAGTTATAGTATTGCTTGAGGCTAAATTAGACCGGAAACGGTCAAAGGGGAAATACAAAATTTATTTCTGATCATAATTTAAATTTTCCCCCAACCGCATTTTCATATGCTTTAGAGAATTTTTCATCGAGATGAAGGCAGGAAAGCGGATGATTTATTTCTACTTAAAGCGTTGACAGGGGCCTGGTGCGCATCTATATTCGCGGGCATTTTTATAGGAGAAAGAGTAAATATGCCTGTAACAAAAACGATTGCAAAACGTATCCGCCAAGCCGAAAAGGCGCGTGAACGAAACAAGCATTATAATTCCATGATGAAGACTTCCATCAGGAAGGCGCTGGCTGCTGATAATGCAGAGACAGCAACTGAGCTTGGTCGCTCGGCCATTTCCCTTATTGATAAAGTCGCCGGTCACGGCATCATCCATAAGAATAAAGCAGCAAACCAGAAATCACGTATTGCCAAACACATGGCATCTTTTTCCTGATCGTCTGAATTAATCTTATAAACGGAATATTTTAAAACCGTCTCAATATTGGGACGGTTTTTTTTATCCCGATTCTTATCGGGATAACCACGCCGAAGTTACGCAATTGCTCATAGAGAGAATGCGAACGAAGGCGGGTTTATAAGCTCTACCAAGCGATATTACTCATTTAGCGGGTATATGTACTACTACCTTAACCCGCCTGTCCTTCGGACATCTCCCCTAGGGGAGAACTTCTGTTACCCCAACCGGTTATGCGATTAGTTAATAGATCTCGTTGGTCAAACAGTGAACCGAGCCACCGGCGTAGCGAAAACTACTCAGCGGCGTGACGTGGCGTTCGATCCCGATGGATTCCAGATATGCTTCAACCCCTGGGGTGTTGAATTCACTGCTGTTCACCATGACTCCGGGAGCGATGAGTGCATTGACAGCGTAATCCCCTAAGGCATCGCCTACCCCAGACGAGTCAAGCGGTGAGATCTCTATGATCTTAACACCAAGATCCTTCAAGACGGTCCGACTTTCAGCTGTCAAACTATCCAGGGTCACAATGATCGCAGCCAAACAGTTATCTGCAGTGAGTACGGGTGTGAGAACGGTATCAAGATGGTATCCATCAGATTCGATCAGGATATAATGATCGGGTCTAATGATCTCCCGGACAAAATCATGCCCCTGCTTATTGGATCTGGAGAGCCCGCCGAAATAATAGTTGCCCTGACAAGTCTCAATGTAGTTGATGTCACCACCCTCCAGAAAAGCACCTTCTGGCAAGGTGACAACTGTCTTGCCCAGCTTGGACTCGATAAGCTTGGTGTGGTACTCGCCTTCCAGACTGCGATCTTTGACAGAGAAGCGACTTTTGATCCAGATGCTGCGAAAAATAAGTCCAGAGTCACGAATGAATACAGCATCATGGTAGAGGCTATCCGGGCGGTTCAGGGCTTCAGGGAAAGGTACGATGTGCAAGTGAAATCCGGCCAGGAGTAATGTATCAACGAAATCGAGCCACTCCCGTCGGAGTAAATCCTGATCTGGTATGATACCATGCTTATTAGCATACTCTGTGGCGAAATTGATGCTGGATTCGGTTTCTCCCTGATGCAGGGGATAGCCTTTATGCCACATGCCCTTGACCTTATCGGTGACCGGGGCCAGCCCCATGAGTATTATCTCTCTATTATTTGCCTGATTTGTCATGCTTCAATTTAAAGCGGGTGTGATGAAGTAAAAGCAACTAATGATTTGCCCCCCTGCAGGATTCTTAACGTATTCATACCCGTAATGTGTTGGAGATGAGTCGAATTCGAATTTAATTAAGGGGATGGATATTGAGAATATTTTACAGGATTGGCCCTTCGACCCGCTTAGCATTTCCGCCCGGATCATCGAAACCAGTACGGGTACAAAGAAAATACAAATGCGTATAGACCTGGGATTGATCCAGATGGAATATGATGGTAGACCGGATGGAAAACGCCCCAAGGGATACGATTCATATCTAAAATATTATCAGATACTGGCCAATGATGATGAAAATTTTATTCTGAATCCGAAACAACTCCTGAACCTCAGGCAGGAAGGAATGCAGTATTACCACCGCTACCTGAGTCTGCATCAATTGAAGGATTATAAATCAGTCATCAGGGACACCCGTCACAACCTGGACATCCTTAATCTGATCACGAATCATGCCGGATCAATTGAGAATTTCACCAGTCAACAGCATCGTCCTCATCTGCTATTAATGAACACCAGTGCTAAAGTGATGCTCAAACTCGAAAAGAATAACAAGGTGGAAGCACTGCAAGTGTTGAATGCAGGCATTCGTCAGATCAAGCATGTCTATCAAAGTATTCTTGATGATCCACAACCTGACCTGAGTCCTGAGATATACCAACTGAAAGAATTAAAACATCGGATCACCGATGACGGTGTTCCCAGCGAATTGCCCCAATTGGAAAAGCTTGAGATCGAACTTCAGATGGCTCTGCTATCCGAAAATTACGAGCAGGCTGCCACCATACGCGACCAAATATCCAAAGCTAAATAAGTTTATTCAGGATCACTCCGGGAGGATCAGCGATCGATAGGTTGCCAGATTCACAATCGGCGGTTTGAACAGATCCTGCAGTACCATACCCACAGCACCCAGCGTACCTGCCCGATTCTTCAAGGCACCAGCTTTGATCTGCACAGCGTCAGCCGGAACCGGAAGGTCTCCACCTTTGGTGTAGAGCCTAACCTCATCAAATACAAAGGGGCATTTATCAATGACCGGACCACCCAGGATAATCAACTCTGGATTAAAAAAGTTAATCACACTCATATTCAGGTAAGCCAGGATCTGACCATATTCTTTGAGTGCATCCCTGGAGAGTTTGTCTCCCTGTTTAGCTGCAGCGGCTATTGTGTTGAGGGAGACTTCATCACCGGCCAGAAGGCTGGCATGCCCGCCATTCTTGACTGCCAGATCCAGGCTCGCTTCCAGGTTTGTAGTGGATAATACCTCTCCAAAGCGATCCTGACTCCGATAGAGTAAGGGAAAATGTCCCTGAGTCACTCCCCTGGCAGAGATTTCTGTATAACCGATCTCTCCTGCTGAAGCGGAGATGCCTCGATAAATATCGCCATTGATTATAATACCGGCACCAATTCCCTCACCCAGCCATATGTAGACCACATTACTGGCCTCAGAACCGGCACCCCAGTGAAATTCACCGACGGTGATCGCCTTCACATCATTTTCCATGTAGGCAACAGTATCCAGTTCCTGCTCCAGATATTTTTTTATGGGATAGCCTTCCCATGCTTTCAGTGAATGACTGGTAAGGATGGAGCCTTCTTCGTAATTTATCAAACCTGGCAGGGCTAACCCTACTCCCAGGATGGCATCCAATTTTTCCTCACTGCCAAGGATCTTGCGGATGGCCTTAACAATTCGCGACAGAATGGACTCTGGGTTGGTATTGTCATTAAAATTAACCGTTTTCTCGTGGAGTATCTCAGCATTCATATTGGTGATCAGAATATTCGCCCGATGGAGGTGTACCTCTACCCCCACAGCCAGTCCAGCATCAGCATTGAATTTGAGCATGACGGGGCGGCGTCCTCCCTGAACCGTAGACTCACCCTTACCGATCTCAAACAGGATATGCGTATCCAGTAATCGATTGACGATACTCCCGATGATAACCTTAGACACCCCCATCTTACGCGCGATCTCAGACCTGGAAATAGGTCCTTCGTCGCGGATAATTCTCAGGGCAGAGATTTCATTTATCTGCCGCACAAAATGGAAATTTGATTTACGCATTTTTCTCCCCAGCGTGAAATAGATCTGGTATCTTCAGAAATCTAGTTTGTATACCTGTGATTAATTATCCACTAACCAGTCTGAATGTAAATGGCGAGTAAGTTAATTTGTTTTACTTACTATGACCAGCGCTTTGTTCATTGTATAAAATCAGCGTATAATTAGATTCGTTGGATTAAATCTTAATTCGTAGAGCAGGACCAATGAATGTCAACGATCGTACTTTTTGAACCGGAAAATATTGGCTCTTTTGGTCCCCTGATCCTTCTCAGATCAGTTGCTGAGTTAAAATATGGTATTCTCTCCAATCTGGAACGGGCACAAGCGGTCCTGCCACCAGACACTGATCTCCACCTATGGATTCGTCCGGTCCTGGCAGAGGATCATATCAGGCGCTTCCCGACAATTCCCATCAATAAAGATGTAAAGGATGAGTGCATCCTGCTGCATGCCGGGATCCCAGCCTGGCACTATCCGGTTTTGTTACAGATACTGTCTAAACATAAAGAGATCGTTCTCCGGCGAGCAGGAGTGATCATTGCGGTCAAATCAGCAGGTCCTCAAATATTTAGTCATGATTTTCACCACAGCTTTGAAGCGATTCCGCACAAAGAGCTGGATGATCAGTTGCTGACTGACCTGCCCCTCTGGATCTGGGATTACCTGGACCTGATAAGAGCCGGGATAGAATTTGACCTGACCATCTGGAAAGAGGAAAAACAGTACTTGCAGAAGTTAAAGGATCGGCATTCTACCCTGGAGGAGAAACAGATATTCATTCACAATACTGCAGAGCTGAATGATTATGTTCATCTGGATGCCAGCAAAGGCCCCATTGTCATCGACCAGGATTCCAAGGTCAGTTCCTTCTCCTCACTCACAGGTCCGCTATACATCGGCAAGCGCAGTACGGTGAAGCCATCTGCCAATATCAGCCAATCTATCATTGGAAACGTTTGTAATATTGGTGGTGAGGTCAAAGGCTCCATTATTCATCCCTACAGCAATAAAAGCCATCAGGGTTACCTGGGAGATTCCATGATCGGATCGTGGGTGAATCTGGGAGCCGGCACAAACGTGAGTAACCTCAAGAATAATTACCATGATATCCGGGTCTCCTGGGATGGGAACAGCTACGATACAGGTCGACAGTTCCTGGGATGCATGATCGGAGATCATACAAAGACGGCTATCGGTGTCAGACTGAACACAGGGACATTTATTGGTCCCTTCAGTAACATCTTCCAGAACGATTTCCCCCCAATGGCGATCCCTTCATTTTCCTGGGGAAATGGTGTCTATGAATTTGACCGAGCCATCGAAACAGCGAAGAAAGTTTTACACAGGCGGGGGAAGGTACCGAGTGCGACTGAATTGGCGCTCTTTAAGGCCTTAGCCAAAGACACCACCCCATTCACTCATTTCAAGTGATCATTATCAAGACATTACAGGAAATATTATGAGAAAGAACAATTACACTATCCCTGTCGTTGCTGCAGCCCTGCTGCTATTTGTGGCAGGATGTTCCAGTCCGGCACCAGTAGTTGAAGCATCTCCGTGGGCTCAGGCCACACTGAAAAAACTAAGCCTGCGGGAAAAGATCGGGCAGATGATGGTTTATACCATGATGCTGAATTATTATGACGCGGAGAGCGAAAAATGGCAGGAGATCGAAAAGATCCTGGGTAGCGATGGCATCGGGTCCTTACATGTCTGGGGCGGCGATGTGCCATCAGCCTATGCACTCGTTAACGAAATGCAGTCCCGCTCAAAGGTCCCTATGTTCATACAGGCCGATCTGGAGTACGGTATCAAATCCCGATTCAAAATGGGAACGGAGATCCCCTGGCCCATGGCCCAGGGTGCCACAGGCAACCCGGACATGGCTTATGCTGCTGGCAGGATCACAGCGGAAGAAGGTCGAGCGCTGGGGATCAATCTGGCACTGGCTCCAATTGTAGATGTGAACAATAATCCACTTAATCCTATCATCAATACCCGCGCTTATGGTGAGGATCCGGCTCAAGTCATCGCCTACGCAACCCGTTTCATGGATGGTCTCCATGATGGCGGTATGCTGGCGACAGCAAAACATTTTCCGGGTCATGGAGACACCCAATCAGACTCGCATACAAAGCTGGCCCAGATCCCTGAAGATGCTGACCGGCTCTGGTCCATAGAGCTGAGACCCTTTCAAGCCATGATCGATGCAGGCGTCGATATGGTCATGATCGGCCACCTGGATGCTGGCAAGTTTCAGATGGAACCAGGCGTTCCCTCCTCCCTCTCCCCATTCTGGCTTCAGGATATCCTCCGCCACAAAATGGGCTTTAAAGGAGTGATCATTACAGACGCCATGGCCATGGGTGGAATAACTCGCGGTTATTCAGACCGTTTTGCCCTTATCCAGACCATTAAAGCAGGATCTGACCTGATCATCCAGAACAATGACTACATCGCCTCCATTGACTATGTGGAAGAGGCAGTGAAGGATGGCCAGCTCAGCGAAGCTCGGATCGATGAATCTGTGCTCCGTATATTGACCTTGAAATCCAAGCTGGGACTGGATAAGAAAAAGACCCTGGACCTGGACCGCATTCAACGAGAGATCGGCTCAGAAAGCAATCTGGAGATGGCTGACCTGATCATGCAAAGTGCCCTCACACTGGTTCGGGAAGGTGAACAATCCTTCTTTCCTATTAAGAAATCGGAAGCAGAACCACTGTATGTCATCGATATTCGCGATCGGAATAATGATCGTCGGGCCACCGAGGTCACGAATGGTCTCAAGGAACAGATCGACCCCCTGATCAATTTCACCATGGATAATTCATTAACGCCTGAAGAATACCAGACGATCCTGGCTGAGATCCCGGATTCAGCACTCGTGTTGGTGAATGTTATCAGTCAGGTCAAAATGAACAAGAACAGAGTTTTTCTGGTGCAAGCGCACATCGACTTTATTAATGCACTGATGAAAAAGACAGAGCGCATGCTTGTCGTCGGCTTAGGTACACCATTTGTTGTGCAATCCTTCCCGGATATCCCAGCATACCTCTGCACGTACAGCAATCAGACCGGCATGCAAAGAGCTGTGGTGAAAGGCTTGCTCGGACAAGTTCCGATCACAGGAACATTACCGGTCAATATCCCCGGTATTGCCGACATGGGTCATGGTATCACCAAACTGGCAGATCCTCTACCATGGAAGGTGACCGAGGTGCCAGGATATCAACCTAAACCAGCCGAGAGGAACGAATTACTTTTTCATGTCTCTCCTGAAGAAGTTGGCGCAGATCCTGGTATGGTCATGCCCCACTTGCATCAGGCTTTGGAGGAGAAAGCCTGGCCGGGTGGTGTCCTACTGGCGGCCAAGAATGGGAAGATCTTCTTTCACGAGTATTTTGGCACACATGAATATGGGGGTGAACAGCATACCTACCGCGGCGACATCTTCGACCTGGCGTCGGTGACCAAAGTTATTGCGACGACTTCAGCTGCCATGAAGCTTTACGAGGAAGGCAAGCTGGACCTGGACACAACAGTTGTCTCCTACCTCCCCGCCTTCACCGGACCAGACTCCGTTACAACCGAGATGAAAAATCAGATCACCGTCAAACAACTTCTGACCCATACTGCAGGACTCAAGCCGTTTAAGCGATTCTATCAAATGGAAGCCCCGTCAAGAGCCGCCCTGCTTGATAGCGTGTTCCAGTCTGAATTGGATACGCTCCCCGGCACCAAATATCGCTATTCTGATATCGGTCTCATCACCCTGGGTAAGGTGATCGAAGCCATCGCCGGAACCGACCTGAAGACCTATACAGATAGCGTGATCTTTACACCTCTGGCCATGACCCAGACCGGTTATTTACCTGACGAGGACCCGAATTGGATCGTACCCACCGAGTATAGTGAGTTCGACTCTGGTTTTGTACATGGACACGTCCATGATGAAAATTCATATTCACTGGGAGGCGTTGCCGGTCATGCAGGTCTCTTTTCCAATGCCCGGGATCTGGCTCGCTTTGCGCAGATGATGTTGAATGGTGGTACTCTGGGTGACACCACTATTTTCAAACCAGAGACCATTGCGCTTTTCACCCGGCGCGCGAATATGCTGGAGGAAGAGAATTCCCGTTGTCTGGGTTGGGATAGTCCGCACAATGGCAGCTCAGGTGGTGTTTACCTGAGTAAGAACAGCTTCGGGCACACCGGTTTTACCGGTACTTCGATCTGGATCGATCCGGACAACCAGATGTTCGTCATTTTGCTCACCAATGCAGTTCATCCGGACCGCAGATATAAGTATCCCAATTATTTTGACTGGCGTCAACGCATCCATGCCGCTGTTTATGAGAGCATAGGCTTCACCCATCCTACTGACAGTCTGGAATGGCGGGAGCGCTGGATCAAAGAAGAAGAGCGTAAAGACAAGTGGTGGTATAAGCTGCTGCATCGGTCTGATTAAAGGGAATGCACAGGAGACAACATGCACATAAAAATTAGGCCGCATAACCAGACTGCTCGGGAGCGTTACGAGAATCACGGCCATTATCACACGGGTGATGCAGGTCTCGATCTTTTTGTAATGGAATCACTGACTATTCCAGGTGGTGAGACACTGCCCATTAAGTTGCAGATATCTTGTGAGACTGCCACAGGTCAGCCTTATTACCTGATTCCCCGCTCAAGCATATCCAAGACGCCCTTGCGTATGTCCAATTCTATTGGACTCATCGATGGCGGCTACCGTGGTGAGATCATCGCCATGGTGGACAATATCAAATCTGACGATTACACAGTGAATGCTGGTGACCGCCTGTTCCAACTGGTTGCCATGGATGGATCACCTATCACCTTTGAGCTGGTTGAGGAGTTGAGTGATACCACCCGGGGTAGCGGTGGGTTTGGTAGTACGGGAAGCTGATTTCACTCCTTTTTTTTCTGTCATCCTGAACGAAATGCAGTGAAGTGAAGGATCTTGGTCCATTGTTTCGAAACTGTGGGTCAAGATCCTTCGCTCCCGCTCAGGATGACATATCCCCTTTCTAAAGTGTGCCAATCACAGATCATTTCCCTTGGAGACACATGCTATGCTGAATATTATTTGGCGCTCTATATTGGAGAGTGCTAAACGCACATTTAAATAAGAATTTATTGTCAGGATCACCTGACATCGCTATTAAAGAAACGAGAGGAAAACGAAAGATATGGCAAAGTATATTGAATTTGACCAGGAGGCCCGTAGTAAGCTGAAGATCGGTGTTGACGTATTGGCGAATGCCGTCAAGGTCACACTGGGTCCCAAGGGCCGTAACGTGGTCATCGATAAGAAGTTCGGTGCCCCAA
>JAIPJM010000029.1 GCA_021734255.1 Fidelibacterota bacterium
CCAGCATCTCACCAGCACTCAGGGAGGTGGTGAATGTGATCGGTGCGTCTGCACGGCCTTCAGCCATGATCTTGGCACCCTTCTCGATAACAAGGGCAGGGGCAAGACCTGCTCCGTCATCTGCATTGGCTTTGATAGTGGCACCAGCTTCAATGGTCAGAGTGGCACCGGCTTTAACGAAGGTCTGACCGGTCAGCACATGATCATCTGCTGCATACCAGATCTCGTCTGTTGTGATTTCGCCAGAATGATCGATGGCGAATGCACTACTGATTAATACGACAAGCAATAAAACTGCTGATAGTTTATGTTTCACGCTTTTAACTCCTTATTTGTTTTAATTGGTATTTTACACCCAGACTGAGGCTCAGTCCCGGAGAGTAAACTTTTCGTAATTTGATGTCTCCACGAGGCTCTTCCAGATGACCGAAACGAACCTTGGAGTTCAAAATATTTTTGATTTTCATACTGAACTTGAAAGAACCAACACTTTTACTGGCACTCATATTCAGGGAGTGGAATGGGAATTCATAGATATCACCAACTTCTCCCACACCAACTGAGGCAATGCGCTTGGTAAACGAATTGTAGGTAAATGCCAGCATGTAACCTGATGGAGAATGGTAGTCGATTCCCGCGTTGTACATGGCTCTGGACTGACCCTGCAGGGGTCGGTTTTTGGTTGAAACTGAATTCGCGTAGCTTGTGCCATTGAATAGATATACTGTGTCGTTCAATGATACTTCGGATTCCGATATGGTTGTGTTTAGAGATATTGTACCATACCCCATGGTGAGGGGTATGGGGAGTTTCTTCCGCAATTCAAGTTCCAATCCAAAAGTGCTTGCCTTTCGGGCGTTCTGAAATGTTTTGTAGGCAAGATCTACAGTTGAGATCATGGATACTTCGATGGGATTCTCAAATTCCTTATAGAAGAATCCAACTGAAAAGAGCTCAGATGCAGAGGGATACCACTCACTGCGGAGGTCAAAATTTGAAACACTGGCATTCTTCAGGAAAGGGTAGCCAATAGCCACTTCACCTTGATAGAATTCCTGGTAGGCGATAGGAGCCAATTCCCTGAACTCTGGTCGTCCAACT
Organism: Fidelibacterota bacterium; assembly: GCA_021734255.1. GTDB lineage: Bacteria > Fidelibacterota > UBA8477 > UBA8477 > JABMPR01 > JABMPR01. Next base: position 1,102 of record JAIPJM010000029.1, read on the forward strand.
GTCTGGGAAAAGGCAGCCCTCAGACTGACGCCATCCTCGCGGTTGTAAATAAGATTCAGAGAGGGTAGGACCACTTCCTGGTCAAGCTTGGCAGAGGCCGTATCCCCATATATTGTAGTAGCTGCAACACCATTGATTGGATTATAGCTGTCCAGATTCATTTGGTAGTCCTCGAACCTTGCACCACCTTCAAACTGCAGCGACCAATTCTTCTTGATCATCAGTGGAATGGAAGCCATGGCGTAATAAGCCTGTGTTTCCTCATTGGCTCGGTAACCATTGAAGGCATTCTTCGCGGTTTCATCAAGCATGATCAGACCATGTTCCCAGTCGCCTGTAGTGGAGTCATAGCTGAAGAAATTGTCAATGCCGAAGGACTGGCCAAAATCCATATCAGGGTAGATGTTGAGCACTGAATCGTTCCAGGCAGAACTGGAGGAATTGGTGATGGCAAAACTTCGTTTCTCGAATTCTCTGGCTTTCTCCTGTAACCTCAAGCCGGTCTTGATCTTGATGGCATGCTTTTTATCCAGGGGAATCTTCATCTCATAGTTCAGATCAGATGAAGCATTGCGGTCTACTCCGTCAGTAAAGTCGCGATAGGCGATCTTTTGTGCCTGACGATCGATGACATAATAGGTATAAGCAGAATCAGTACCTGCGTAACGTTCCTGTTCAGAATAGTTGTGTGAAGCATTGTCTGGTTCAAAGCGGGTAGATTCACCTCTGTTTATACTCCAATCAAACTTGTGTTCTGGACCAAGCACAACTGTGTTTACGCCACTAATGCTATTGCTTACAATCGTTTTTTCGATATAGTGGTTTCGTATGAACACACCTGACTCGATGTTGGGTGTATATCCATATGAGATCGTGTTCTTGTCGCTGGATGTGTGGGTATAGACGCTCTGGATCTTCAGCTTATGATTATCCTTATATTTCAGGCCTGCACTGACATTACCACCTAGGTTTGTTTTATACTCTGAAATCTGGTTCGTCCGCTCTGTATAGGGTTCCAGGTAGGATGTCGTAACTTCATCCGTCGTAGACGAGTTCATGGAGAATTGAGCGGTTTCACTCTCCAGCATCTTGTAATCATTCTTGAAGACCAGATTCGTAAAAAATCCATATTCCAGGTTATCATTGAGTTCATACTCGTCGCCCAGATCGAATCCCAGGCTGATCGGTCTCCCTGGGCTAGGTGAGTAATTCACGAATGTGGGGTTAGAAGCTCGGCTATAGTCACTGATCTGACCGTACCACTGAACCGTGTTCAAACCTTGTGGCCGATAGTTGGAGGCAGTTGACAGGATCTGGTCGTCAGGAATATTTGCACTAAGGGCGCGGGTTCCATCGTCATAACCAAAGAAATCCTTACTGCCCTTGTAGGTAAGATTGAAGGGAAGTCCCTGGTAATAACTGGTGTGGTCGGACGCAGATGCCTTGAAATTGATCAGGCGTTCATCGGGGTAAGCCTTGGTCTTGATATTGATGCTGCCACCAGCAAAGACACCCGGCAGGTCCGGGGTAAAGGTCTTTAGGGCGACAATACTCTCCAGAAGCGCCGAGGGGAATAGATCGAGGGGTACAGATTTTTTATCCGGTTCAGGTGAGGGGATTGGGGCGCTGTTCATCTGAGTTGATGTATAGCGTTCTCCTAATCCACGGACGATGGGAAACTTTCCCTCGCGGACACTTACACCTGGTAAGCGCTTCAAAGCGTCGGCTGCATTGGAATCACCGCTTCTGGACATTTCCTCAGCACTAACAGCGTTTTCCATGTTGGATGAATTTTGTCTGTCCTGAAGGGAGGCAAGGGCAGACCCTGCAGTCGTCTCAGCCTGTACGATCACTTCCTCACCACTGAGTGCTTCAGAGTCGAGTACAATATTGCGCCGTGTACTGATCCCTGCGATAATCTCAACTCCCACTATATCTTTTACCTTATAGCCTATATAGGAAACACGGAGTGTGTAAACCCCAGGTCTGATATTCTGTACAAAATAATAACCTTCAAGATCTGTGGCCGAACCAGTGTTGTTTTCCAGCACGATGACATTTGCACCGATGAGCGCTTCACCGGTTTCAGAATCTGTGATGGTCCCCTGGAGGCTTCCAGTTGACTGGGCAAATCCGGATGTAGACAGTTGGAGCAGGATGTAGAGGATAATTATTCTTTTGTTCATTTCTGTTTTATTCCTTTCACACACATTTTTTATGCCTGTCGCTCTTGCGACGGCAGCAGGATAGGCGGCTTCCATTAGGGAAGAATGATCTGGTGATGAGGAGTTTGATTGAATACGGTTAGGAGTGTGTTAGATGTGGCAATTATTGTCACGAAATGTCTGAAAATATTTGAGGTTACAATCAATTTCCTTACCATTTCCTAACAAAACGCTAACAATTCAAATGCACACTGTTCGCGTGTGTGAATGCTGCTAGGCATAGCAGATTAAAAAATGGGCTGAAGGAGGCAAAACTTGAAACTTAGAGTGATTATTCTAGCACTAAGCATAGGGGTAACTGGACTGTACGGTGTTGATACAAAAGTAGGGGGCGATGCATTTTTCCACTATCAGTATGAGGATGCAGATAATAATGAGTTCCTGTTCAAGCGAGCCTATCTGACCATCTCCAGCAAGGTGAGCGACAATATTTCCTACAAATTTCAGGCAGATATCGGTTCAGGTGGACCTACCGATTACAGTGTATACTTGAAAAATGCTAATATAGCCTGGAAGACTGACCTGGGAAAACTCACCTTCGGAATGCAGGGCATGAACATGTTCAAGGTCCAGGAAAATACCTGGGGATATCGCTTCATCAGCAAAATGCCCATGGATCTGGCCAAATTCTCAAGTTCTGCGGACCTGGGTGTCAGGTTTGATAAGAAATGGGGGGACTTGACTGCCAATGTGATGCTGACCAATGGTGCTGGCTACAAGAAGCAGGAAAATGACAAATACAAGAAGGTGTCAACCAGCGTGACCTACGGTGAAACGAAGCTTAATGAAGGTTTCAATGCAGGTGCGGTTTTAAGTCATGAAGGCTATGATTACATCTCTGAAGGGGGTAATGTCGAGACGGGGAGTAGCCTCGTCATAGGTGGTTTCGGGGGTACTGTAGTCGGTGCACTTCGCCTGGGAGTTGAATATTCCATGAAAACGACGAGCGATAATACTGATGTAACTGCGAACCTGTTTTCCCTTTACACTCACTATAAGATAAATGATCATATCTCGGCATTTGGAAGACACGATATCCTTGACGATGGGAGCCCACAGGATCAGCTCAGTATCCTGGGTGTGAATTACATGCCTGAAAAAGCATTGAGCATTGCACCAAACTTACTTATCGACAGTGAAGAAGACCAAGACCCTGAGATGACCTACCGGGTTAGTTTCAGATTCAAGCTATAAAAACCTTAAAAAGGGAAGGAATTAAAAATGTTTAAAAAAATTCTGGTAATCAGTCTTGTCGCATTGGCGAGCTCACTGATCCTGATGAGCTGTGCGAAGAAAGACAGCTCAGATGAACCTGAGGTAAAATATCTCACCATCAAGGGTTCAGATACCATGGTACATCTGGCCAGTGAATGGGCTGAGGCTTTTATGAAAAAGCATGCGGATGTTGATATCTCTGTTACAGGAGGTGGGTCAGGAACAGGGATCGCTGCCTTGTTGAATGGTACCACCGACATCTGTATTGCCTCTCGCAAGATCAAAGAGAAAGAGGAGACCATGGCTGCAGAGCAGGGGATATCCCCTAATGAGATTGTTACCTCTCGTGATGGTATCGCTGTAGTGGTTCATCCAGAAAACTCGGTAGACAACCTTACTATTGAACAGGTTGGCAAGATCTACACAGGCGCATACACCAGATGGAGTGATGTTGGCGGACCCGACCAACCTATCATTATCCTGTCCCGCGAATCCAGTTCAGGAACCTACGTATTTTTTCAAAAACGAGTGATGAATAAGAAGGATTACTCACAGGATGCCATGCTGATGCCTTCAACCTCCGCTATTATTCAGAGTGTGTCTCAGGATAAATTGGCCATCGGTTATGTCGGTCTGGGTTACGGTGTCCAGGCAGGTGATAAGGTCAGGATGATGAGTGTGAAGAATGATGCTGACTCACCCGCTGTTGCTCCATCTGTTGCCTCAGTACAGGATGCCAGTTATGGCATCGCTAGACCGCTGCATTTCTATACTAACGGCGAGCTCACCGGTGTCACAAAGGATTTTGTAGATTTTGTGCTTTCAGCCGAAGGTCAGCAGATCGTTCTTGAGTCAGGCTACGTCCCGATCAATTAATTTCCGTGAAATCCTGGCGAGATAAAGCAATACAGACGATACTGGTAGGGGCTGCCTCTACCAGTATCCTCATTGTATTACTCATATTCTTTTTCCTTGGGAGAGAAGCTTTCCCATTCATCTGGGAGCCGGGTTTTTCCAACCTTTTTCAGGCCAGATGGATACCGGTCTCCTTCAAGGAAGAGGTATTTGGTCTTTTGCCACTTGTCACGGGATCATTATTGGTAACCGGACTGGCAACCGTCCTCATGGTACCATTCGGTGTGTTCGGCGCTATCTATATTGCAGAGTTGGCTACCGAAAAGGAACGAAGCTTTCTGAAACCCTTCATTGAGATCCTGGCTGGGATCCCTTCAGTGGTGATCGGATTTTTCGGCTTGGTGGTTCTCAGTCCCATCATCAAAAATTTCTTCGGTTTAAATACGGGTTTGACAGCTTTAACAGGGGCCATTCTATTGGCGCTCATGGCGGTCCCTACGGTTATCACTGTCAGTGAGGATGCCATTCAAAGTGTCCCCAAAGCTTTCAGGGAAGCTTCCCTGGCATTGGGAGCAAACAATTTACAGACCATTTTCAGAATTATCGTTCCGGCAGCCCTCCCGGGGATGATCGCAGCCATCATGCTGGGTGTTGGTCGTGTTATCGGTGAGACCATGGCGGTCCTCATGGTGACAGGGAATGCAGCAAAACTAACGCTGGACCCTTTCAGCTCGGTTCGCACCATGACTGCCACCATTGCTGCTGAGATGGGAGAGGTGGCCTTCGGCTCCCACCATTATCAGGCACTATTCTGGGTCGGTATCTTTTTATTGATCATGACCTTCTTTTTGAACGTGATCGCTCAACGCGTCCTAAGAAAGTACCAAATGCGATGAGGTCCGAGTTGCAAGGAAAGATCATTGTCTGGAGTATTCGAGCTACTACCTATTTGATCGTGGGAATTGTCGGCTACTTGTTACTGGATATTATTGTGAAGGGGATCCCGACGATTAGTTGGGAATTCCTGAGTGGATTTCCCCGTCGCAGTGGTGCAGAAGGGGGGATCTACCCGGCTATCATTGGAACAGTATATCTAGTTCTGGGAGCCATTATCATGGCTTTTCCCCTGGGGATGGCTTCAGCCATCTATCTCTCCGAATATGCCATGCAGGGGCGCTTGAACCGCTATATTCGCCTGGCGATCATTACCCTGGCCGGGGTTCCGTCAATTGTGTTTGGACTTTTTGGCCTAGGCCTGTTCGTATTATTCTTTGGCTTCGGGGCATCGATCCTGGCAGGGAGCCTGACCCTGGCTTTCATGATCCTCCCCACCATCATTGTATCCAGTGAAGAGGCACTCCAAGCGGTACCCATGGGTTTAAGAGAAGCCAGCCTGGCCCTTGGCGCAACCAAATGGCAGACCGTTTACAAAAGTGTGCTACCCTATGCACTACCGGGCATGTTTACAGGGTCCATCCTGGGTATTGGTAGAGCCGCTGGAGAGACGGCACCCATTCTATTGACTGTGGCCGCATTTTTTCTCCCCAGATTACCAAAATCCATTTTTGACCAGGTGATGGCACTGCCATATCACCTCTATGTCCTGGCGACACAGCACCCAGATACTGAAAAAGTGCTTCCCATGCAGTACGGAACTGCTCTTGTTCTCATTTTTATCGTGGTATTTTTTAACCTGACTGCTATAATTCTTAGAAATCACTTCAGAAAGAAAATTCAATGGTAGACTTTACCAATCCAAAGCTGCTTGCTGAGAACATCGATTTTTTCTATGGCAAGAAACAAGCCCTCTTCGATATTAATATGGCCATACCTGATAAACAGGTGACCGCCCTTATTGGACCCTCAGGCTGTGGTAAATCCACCTTTCTGAGAATGTTTAATCGCATGAATGATATCATTGTTGGCACAAACCATACAGGCAAACTACTTTTAGACGGAACAGAGATTTATGGTCCTGAAACCAATGTTGTCCAACTGAGGCGCGATATTGGTATGGTGTTTCAAAAGTCTAATCCCTTTCCAAAATCCGTATATGATAACATAACCTATGGACCAACTATCCATGGCCAAAAGGATAAGGAAGTCCTGAACTCCATTGTTGAGGAAAGTTTGAAGGGTGCAGCACTCTGGCATGAAGTGAAGGATAGACTTCATGATAATGCCATGGGCCTGTCAGGCGGTCAGCAGCAGCGCCTGTGTATCGCCCGAGCCCTGGCAGTTCAACCCAAGGTGCTGCTCATGGATGAGCCAGCATCTGCTTTGGATCCAAAATCTACAGCCCACATCGAGGAACTTATCGGTGAGCTGAGAAAGGATTACACCATTGTGATTGTCACCCACAATATGCAGCAGGCCTCACGAGTATCTGACTATACTGCATTTTTCTATGAGGGGGTATTGATCGAGTTTGGGGAAACCACACAGATTTTTACAAATCCTGAGCAGAAACGCACAGAGGATTATATTACAGGAAGATTCGGTTAATGGCTGAGGAGAAAATGATGCTGCACATCCATCGTGAAATTGAAGATTTAAAAAGGCGGATCGTCCTGGAAGCCACCATGGCTGAGGACAATCTCCGTGATAGTATTCGTGCGCTTATGAACAGAGATGCAGAGTTGGCTCTGGAAATTGTGGACAAGGACAAGGCTCTGGATGAACAGGAAGTAGAGTTTGAAGAGGAATGTCTGAAGATTCTGGCCCTGTATCAGCCGGTTGCTGTTGATCTGCGCTATATTGTCGCTTTTCTCAAGGTCAATAATGACATTGAGAGAATAGGCGACCTGGCTTCCAATATTGCCAGGGGAGCTGCTTCATTAGCGGTAAAAGAAGAATTAGCCATCCCCGCTGATATCCCCGTCATGTCTGAGATGGTCCAGAAAATGCTGAAGAAGAGTATCGAAGCCTTGATAGACCTTGATCATAAGAAATCTCAGAAAGTCCAGAATATGGATGATAAAGTCGACGAATTACACCACTCAATGTACAAAATAGTTGGGCAGCGGATTCAGGAATATCCAGACCTGGTTGACTCCTGGATGGAGGTACTGGGAACCTCAAGATACCTGGAAAGAATTGCTGATCACTGTACGAATATTTGTGAAGATGTTGAATATATGCTCAGTGGTCAGATTATCCGCCACGGCAATTAAGCACTAACTGAACTAAAGAAAGGGCTGTAATTTTGGCACTGCCGCATGCGAGGCAGTAACTTTCTTTGGCTGTAAATTTTGGCTCTGATTAACAGGAATGGAATGGGACCAGAGTTGTCTGGATAGAGACCGCAAGGAGGAGTAGTCCCACTGGCCCCATTCTATCCAATCCACAAGCTGTGGAACGACGTCTGGAAAAATGACCTGCTCAAAGCTTTGGTTGAAATACCATTCCCTTATTATCTCTGGGTCAATTCTGTTTGTAGTTGCGCCCAGGTTTAATTGCTCCAGCGCCAGTGAATTGCTTATTTGCTCTGGTTGACCCTTCAAGGGTTTGACCAGGATCTTCTTTTGCAGGGATAGCGCTTCACTGGGTAGCTCAAATCCTGAGTTGCAGATCACACCTTCCACACGAATAAGGTCCTTGTGAAAATTCTCTCGACTCAGGGCATTGAGTTGCACATTCTTACAGTTACCGGGTTCAGTATCACTAGTATAGACCAGGAAATTGAATTCCTCTGATGCATGAAATACAGGCAGGAGCGTTTCAATGTTTTCGAACGGGAGGTATACTAGGATGAGCTTCTCTTCGGCGATCCCTGTCTTGATGAGCTTGGGAAGGATCGGGGGTAGAATAGGCGCTCCAAAATGGTGCCAATGCAAGCCAATACCCAGGTCCACGGGTGCGAATTTACCCATGAATGACCGTGTTATTGCATTGAATCCCTTCTTTGGGACGTCATGATCGAAGGCATACTGATGGCCAAGACCAACAGAGGGAATATTATTTTTTTTGGCTATTCGTGCTGTAAGTGGTTCGTAATCCACGATTGCCAGATCAATATGGATAGCATCAAAATCGTTCACATCCCTCAGTAATTTTAGCGGTTTTGCCTTCATGAGCGTATCGAAATATTTTACTTTTCCATTTTCTGTACTGAAACTCAAACCATCCTTCACCTGGTAAGGATGGAAGGAATCAATATCCCAGAGTTGATCAGCTGGTCGACCGGAGAGGATGACCTGAACATTATGTCCTCGTGATTTCAAAGCAGTAATGACTTCTTTTGACCGGGTAATGTGACCGTTCCCAGTTGCCTGAACTCCATAAAGAATATTTAAGCTATCTGGATCATACATGTGTCTTGGCTTTCTTTTGCTTTTTCTTTGCTTTTTTTTGCTTCGGCCTTGGGTGGGGAGCTGTGCTTAGCCAGTCAATGATCCTGAACTCACCATTCATATCTTCAGCCAGTGCAGTACACGAATCCACCCAGTCACCACAATTCATATAAATGATGCCATTGATCTGTTTGATCTCAGCATGGTGAATATGCCCACAGATCACACCATCAAATCCTTCGAGGCGGGCAGCCTGAATCAGTGCATCCTCAAATTTCCCGATAATCTTCGTGATGCCCTTGGTACGGTTCTTTACGTAGCCGGCCAGCGACCAGTAGTCCTTACCTAACAAATTACGAAGACCCTGATTCAAGCGGCTGATCAACTGGATCAGGTGAAAGGCCCGATCACCGAGATGTGCCAGCCAGCGATAAGAATCCTGCATGAATACGTCATAGGCATCTCCATGCACCACGAGCAGGCGTTTACCCTGCTGTGTGATGTATTCGATCTTTTCCTTGATCTGAATCTTGCCAAAATTCAGATTGATGTACTGTCTGAACATTTCATCATGATTGCCCGGGATATAAATGATCCGAACACCCTTCTCACTCATTTTGATCAGTTTTTGTATGAACTGTGAATGTCCAGGAGACCACAACCAGGAACTTTTGAGACTCCAGACGTCAATGATGTCACCAACTAGAATGATCTGCTGGGGTTTGACAGTACTTAGGAAATCAAGAAGTTGATCTGTTTTGCTGAAACTTGTTCCCAAATGGATATCAGAGAGCCAGAGTGATCGCAGCATTTCCTTGGACCCCTTGGATCCTTTGCGTTTTGAGCTCGGATGATTTTGTTTAAGCATGGGAGAGAATAAGTGAGCTGTGTTAGCATTTGATCAAATCGCTATGAGTATTTCTTTATGATTCCATTTGAAATTCATTTGAATCCGTCAGGTTTAACCTTTTACAGAGGAGGGTGTCTTAGCATTCTGGATATAAAAATAAAAAGGAACCTGAAATGAAAGCTCAATACGCCAGCATCCTTACAAGCACAATGATCATAATGAGCATTGTCTCATGCAGTGCAACCCAATACCTAAGTCAAACTGCCAAGACTGCCTTTGCCATCGATGCTGAGCGCAATGAATGGGAATAGCCCTCTTCATGATCGCCTTAAACAGCCAGTTTGCGAATTCAAATCTTGGCATCGAGTCAAATTCTAATTATTCTCCACGCATCAAGAAAATCAATAGTTAAGGATTTATAATGAAACGTAAGATGCGCGAAGAATTGAATAGATCTCAATATGCCGGTAGCCTGGGAAGTAACTATGGACTGGATAATCATGGCCTGCTTCACTTAAAAAATATCTACTGGAATTTGTCAACCTCAGAATTGTATGAAGAGATCCTGGATCGTGAAGAGGGAAAGATCGCTCATGGTGGACCACTGCTCGTTTACACAGGTAAACATACTGCCAGAGCTGCTCAGGATAAATATGTGGTCAAAGAATCGACTACCCAGGATGATATCTGGTGGGGCAAGCATAATACACCCTATAAAAAGAAGAAATTTGCTAACCTCTCTGCTCGTTTGAAGGGCTATTTGCAGGGGAAGGATGTTTTTGTCCAGGATGTTTACGTTGGTGCGGATAAAACCTATGGAATGCCCATTCGTATCATCACGCAAAAAGCCTGGCACAGTCTATTTGCACGCAACATGTTCATTGTTGAGCGGGATGACGAAAAGTTAACTGATTTCGTGCCCGAATTTACACTGATCTCAGCACCAGATTTCAAAGCAGACCCAAAGTATGATGACCTGAATAGTGAAACTTTCATCATGCTTAATTTCGAAGAACGTTTAGCGATCATTGGTGGATCTCTTTATGGTGGCGAGATAAAAAAATCATTCTTTACCATTATGAATTATCTCTTGCCGAAACAGGATGTCCTATCCATGCACAGCTCTGCCAATGTTGGTGAGAGGGGTGATGTGGCTATTTTCTTCGGTTTATCAGGTACCGGAAAGACAACCTTGTCTGCTGATGTGAGCCGGGGCCTGATCGGTGACGACGAGCATGGTTGGAGTAATGATGGTGTGTTTAATTTTGAGGGTGGGTGTTATGCCAAGGTTATTAATCTGAGTGCCGAGGCTGAACCTCAAATTTACGCTTGTACGAAAATGTTTGGCACCATCCTGGAGAACGTTGTGTTTGAGCCACGGTTCAGACACCTGGATCTGGATGATGATATGTACACCGAGAATACACGGGCTTCTTATCCCTTAAATTTTATTGATAATGCGGTCCCCACTGCCAGTGGCGGCCATCCTGAAAATATCTTCATGCTGACCTGCGATGTTTCCGGTGTCCTGCCGCCGATTTCAAGGCTGAGTGCTGATCAGGCGATGTATCACTTTATTTCCGGCTACACGTCCAAGGTGGGTGGTACTGAGATTGGATTAGGAAATGAACCAGTGAGTACCTTCAGTGCCTGTTTTGGAGCGCCGTTTATGGTCCATCATCCCTATGTGTATGCGCAATTACTCAAAGAGAGGATGATCAAGCACAATGTAAAGTGCTGGCTGATTAACACAGGTTGGACAGGCGGCCCTTATGGTGTAGGGGAGCGAGTTAAGATCAAATACACCCGCGCCATGTTGAATGCAGCCCTGGAAGGAAAATTGGACAAGGCTGAATTCAAAACTGATGAGATCTTTGGATTTGAAGTGCCGCAAAGTTGTCCAGACGTCCCTGCGGATATTCTAAATCCACGTGATACCTGGGCAGATAAAACAGATTATGACCAGCGTTATAATAAACTGGCCCAGAGCTTTATTGAAAACTTTAAGAGTTTTGAAGATGGCGTGACACCTGAGGTGATCGAAGCGGGACCCAAACCCAAATAAAATGAATAATCGAAACCCCGGGATGCCCGGGGTTTTTTATTTCAGCCAGGCGTTCCTGAGCATGAGTTTCACGACCTCGATAGCATCCTGTGGGTGGGTGGGATTGATTGCTTTGTATTCTTCCCAGTGAGAATTGGTGAGGCGCAGGTCAACAAATTCTCCTCCATTGGTGAGTAGATAACAGTGAATGCCGCCAACCCTGGTTTTATCCCGATTCCCCAACACTTCTACCAGGAAGACATAATCAGTTTGAATGTCCATGGTCTGAACACTGGAGGCGAACCCATGCGCACTTTCCCTCAGCATCTTGGCCTGATTCCTGTGCCACTGGACAGGAAAATCAACAGGTATCTCCGAGACCACACCATTGGCGATCTCCGCATGCCTGAAAAAATCAAGAACACTCTGGGCTAGATCAACGCTATACTCAGCGTCAGAACCAGCAACTATCCTCACTGGAAACACAGTTATGGAGACGGGTGTCTGGCGATTCTCAAATGCTTCCTGGGCGACTGTAGACATCTCCAGACCCCCACAGCTTGCTAGTAGAAATACTCCGGCTAGAAGAATAACTGGAATAGTAATTTTTCTCATTTTCAATCTCCTCAGCTTATTTGGATTGGTCTCATTGAGCCTTCATACTGATATCATCGATCCAAAACGTACCGGGACTCAGAACATTGACTTCGAGTTGAATTTTTTCCAGCTAGTGATCAGCTCATCTGATTGCAAGAGGGTGGTCATAGATCCTGCTTTTCTGATTGCCCCACTAACAATAGAGATACACCTGCCACCACTAGGGGACAGATGAACATGATGAATACCAGGACCTTTTGAAGAATAAGTTCCGGATCGTCCGTAATGATGCGAAATAAAAAGAAGCAGGTGATCCCAGCTATGATAATCAGAGCGCCTGCAGTTCTTGGCCAGTGTTTGCTTGCATAGGCCAATATGAAAAAGGGTAGCACCAGGAGGCTTTCCATGAGGAAGGTAAGCGGTTCTTTGATGTGGCTCAAGATGATGAATACCCACCAGAAGGAACCAAATATTACCAAGATCCGAAAGACGGCTTTTTGGACACCCCAGAACTTATGGATCACAGAAAAAATAGAGACAAGCCATATGGTAGCCAGGATGATCGCCAGTGCCAGAGACTCGTGTTCCAGATCGACTGACCCCGCCTTAAGTATCGAGATAAGAATAACTGCAACGATTCCTGCAAAGAGAGAAGCATAGTAACCTGCTCGATAGGTTGCCATGCGGGCAAATTCATCCTGATCCTTCAGCACACCAAACTCACGGAGGATCCCGGGACCAAATGCGCCCAATCCTGCCAGAAGCATGAATCCCATGTCCACAGTGACTGACAGAAGAATGCCAACGAATACTGTGAGACCAGCATAAAATCCGACAGAGCTCCATCCTTGTCTGATAAGATTGAATTTCATATCTCCTCCTCCAGGTAGAAGAGGTCTTCTACCTTTACCTTAAAGAATTTGGCCATGCGCAGGGCCAGAGCGACCGATGGGTTATACTGCCCCTTCTCAAGAGTGACGATTGTCTGCCGGCTTACACCAACCGCCTCTGCCAGTTCCTGCTGGGTCATTTCTCCATTCAGGAATCTGTATTTTCTAAGTGCGTTGCGGATGTTCTCAGATTCTTTCACTTGGACAATATAAAGTAAACTTTACAAAATGACAAAAAAACTAGTCATGCTTTATTATCATTTTCTTGTCGCGATCCATGCCTGGCTGGATTCTGGTCAATTAAATGGTCAAGTTTTTTAATATTATTTGCGAATAGCTGTCAGAGGCACTTTATTTGCAATAGTCTTTTCTGGGGAATTGATGCCGCAGGAGGTGAAATGATTGAGATGGAAAAGTATCAACAAGCGTTAAGGCAATTGAGGGACGAATATCCATCAAAATTTGTTGATACGAAAGAAGCCTTCAAGTCTATTCACCGGGGAGACCGGATTTTTGTCCATACTGGCTGCGGTGAACCCCAATTCCTCCTTAGATCTCTGGTTGATTATGTTGAATCCCAACCAAAAGCCATTTTTGATGCTGAAGTATTACAGGTCTGGTCATTGGGCGTCGCTCCTTATACCCAGGAGAAATACAAACATAATTTCCGGCATAATTCGTTCTTCATCGGAAATAGTACACGTACCGCAGTCAATGCCGGTTTGGCGGATTATACACCGATTTTTCTTTCAGAGATCCCCAAGCTTTTTGAGCGGGGGCACGTCCCGGTTGATGTAGCCCTGATCCAGGTTTCCTGCCCGGATCCCCATGGGTATATGAGTCTCGGTATCAGTGTTGATATTGTGAAAGCAGCAGCTGAGAAAGCCCAAACGATCATTGCTCAGGTCAATCCTCGCATGCCCAGGATCCATGGTGATGGATTCATACACATCAAAGAAGTGGATTACATCGTTCGACATGAAGAAGAATTATTGACTTATGCTGATGAACTTGACGATGAAGTAGCAGACCAGATCGGCAAATACGTATCCACGCTCATTGAAGACGGGAATACGATCCAGGTAGGTTACGGCAGTTTACCCAATGCCATCCTCAGCAATCTCAAGCATAAGAAACACCTGGGGATCCATACAGAATTATTGGGCGATGGTCTTGTTGAGCTGATGAAAGCCGGAGTAATCGACAACTCGAAGAAGACCATTAATCGTGGGAAAACAATCGCAACCTTCAGTATGGGATCTGCGGAGACTTATGATTATCTCCACGATAATCCCTCCATTGAGTTTAAGACCGTGGATTACACCAATGATCCGCGTATAATTTCTCAGCATGAGACGATGACAGCCATTAATTCAGCCCTGGAGATCGACCTGACAGGCCAGGCAACGGCTGAATCGCTGGGAAAAGTCTTCTACAGTGGGATCGGTGGCCAGGCGGACTTCATGCGGGGAGCGATCCTGGCGAATAGCGGAAAAACTATCCTTACCCTACCATCAACCGCTGATCATGGAGAGGTATCCAGGATCTCAGTCGCCCTTAAATCGGGAGCCGGGGTTACCCTGAACCGGGGTGATATCCATTATGTGGTTACGGAGTATGGTATTGCCTATCTGCACGGAAAAAACGTTCGTGAACGAGCCTTGGAACTGATCGCCATTGCCCACCCCAAATTCAGAAGTGGGTTGATCAGGAAAGCCAAAAAAAGAAATTTAATATATCAGGATCAGGCGTTTATTCCGGGTAAAGCAGGCGAGTATCCTCAAAAACACGAGACATTCAGGACCACATCGGGTGGCATGGAAATATTTGTAAGGCCTGTAAAGATCACAGATGAACCAATTCTAAAAGAATTCTTTTATTCGCTTTCAGATAAGAGTCTGCAGACACGATTTATCTCTGAGCGGAAGGATATGCCCCATGAACGCTTACAGGATTTTACCGTTATTGATTATAACAATGAATTGATATTGTTGGCTTTCGACCAAACGGATAATAAGACCACACTTGTTGGCGTTGGACAGTACGCTATCATTGGTGAATCTCATACTGCCGATGTAGCCTTTGTAGTGAGAGATGACTACCAGGAAAAGGGGATTGGTCGCGAGATGCTGCGGTATCTCACACTCCTGGCAAAAAAGCAAGGACTGTTGGGATTCCGTGCTGATGTGCTGATCAGTAACATGCGGATGATGAAACTCTTCGAAAGCATGGGGTTTGATATACAAAAACACATAGAAGATGGAATGTATGAAATGAAAATGACGTTTCTGGAGAGTAAATGAACCAACCAGATATAAAGTTACTATTTGAACCGACATCGGTCGCCGTCATAGGGGTCAGCCAGGAACCTGGCAAGATCGGTTACAAGATACTCCAGAATATGATAGAGGTTGGCTACACTGGAGATATGTATGCCATCAATCCAAAAGGCGGTGAGGCCCTCGGACATACGATACTGAAAAGTATTGAAGATGTGGAAGGGGACGTGGATGTTGCAGTCATCGCCATCCCTGCACGCTTTGTTTATGACGCAGTTGTGAGCTGTGCCAAGAAAAATGTAAAGTTCCTCAGTATCATTTCTTCTGGTTTCTCAGAGATCGGTAATCTGGAAGAGGAACAACGTGTCCTGGAGTATGCCTTAGCGCACAATATGCGCGTACTCGGGCCAAATATTTTTGGTCACTATTCCTCCAAGGTATCACTCAATGCCACATTTGGACCACGGGATATTAAGCCTGGTAATGTGGCGATCATCACTCAGAGTGGGGCCCTGGGCATCGCCATGATAGGCAAAACTGCTGTCCAGCATATTGGACTCTCCGCGATCATCTCAGTCGGGAATAAGACCGATATCGATGAGTCAGATCTGCTGGAGTACCTGATCGAACAGGAAGAGACGAAGATCATCCTGATGTATATCGAGGGCATCCAGCAAGGTGAGCGGCTTGTCCAGGTATTGAAGCAAGCCACACAGAAGAAACCTGTGATCGTGATTAAATCGGGTCGATCGAAGCGAGGAGCCGTTGCCGCAGCCAGTCATACTGGCTCTCTGGCAGGGTCGGACAAGGTTTTTGATGCCATTATGAAGCAGTGTGGTGTCCTTCGTGCTGAGAGCATCCAGGAGGCACTGGAATGGAGTAAATTCCTGTCTCACACTGAAGTCCCAGATGGCGGGAACTCGATCATTATTACCAATGGCGGTGGTGTAGGTGTGATGGCCACCGATGCCTGTGAAAAATATGATATCAAGCTATACGATGATCAGGAGAAACTGAAAGAAACATTTGAGAGTGTTGCCCATGGCTTTGGTTCCACTAAGAACCCGGTAGACATCACAGGTGAGGCTACGAAGGATGACTATTTAAAAGCGCTGCAGGAAGCTCTTGTTGATGACAACATCAAATCAGTGATGGCGCTCTATTGTGAGACAGCCATGATGGACTCCAAAGAATTGACTGATATGATCGATGAAATGTACGGTCAATACAAGGAGCAGGGTAAGCCCATCACTTTTTCAGTATTCGGAGGAGAAAAGACTGAAGCAGCCATCAATATACTCCACAAGGACAATGTTCCGGTATTTCGTGATGTCTATGATGGTGTCTCATGCATGGGTGCACTCCACAGGATCAGACGGACACAGCAGCAGGGTTCAGAGGACTATGCTCAGGTGCAGATAGACATCGATGCCATCGATCGTATTGTTGATGCCGCTTTAGCGGATGACAGAACCTTCCTCCTGGCTGAAGAGGGGCAGGGATTGCTTAAAGCCTGTCAGATCCCCGGTCCAAGGGGCGGGGTTGCCCAATCCGTCCGTGAAGCTGTTGACCTGGCGAATGATATTGGTTATCCCATTGTGATGAAAGTCGTTTCCAGAGATATCCTGCATAAGAGTGACGCCGGAGGTGTTCTGCTCAATCTGGATAACGAGGAAGAGATCATCGACGCGTACCAGACGATCATTCATTCCTGTAAATCCAATGTCCCTAATGCTGTCATTGATGGTATTGAAGTAGTGGAACAGATCAAAGCAGGAGCAGAGGTCATCCTGGGTGGTCGTCGCGATGCAAATTTCGGTCCTACCCTCATGTTTGGTCTTGGCGGCATATACGTCGAGGTCATGAAGGATGTTGCCTTTCGAGCAGTTCCGCTCAGTCAGACTGAAATTCGCTCAATGATCAAAGAGATCAGATCCTATCCACTTTTACTAGGCGTAAGGGGCGAGGCCAGAAAAGACATAAATAGCATCGTGGATACACTTGTCAAAGTTGCCACACTTATAAATTTGGTTCCACGAATCACCGATATCGAGATCAATCCCATGGTGGTGTACGAACAGGGACAGGGATCTCGTGCAGTGGACATTCGAGTATTAATATCTGATGATAAAAAGGATTCAGAATCATGAGAAATATAGTTGTTACTTCTTATCGGAAAGACGCAGGTAAAACCAGTCTCATTGTTGGGCTTGCCAAAAATTCAGCGCTGAAGATCGGGTATTTGAAACCCTTTGGTGACCGCCTGCTCTATAGAAAGAAAAGACTCTGGGATTTCGATGCAGCAGCTGCAACAGCAGCCATGGGCGCTGAGGAGTCACCCGAGACCATGAGCATCGGTTTTGATCATTCAAAACTTCGCTTCATGTATGACAAGGAAAGTATTGCCCAGAAGGTCAGGGAGATCGCTGAGATCAATTCAAAGGATAAGGATCTTATGTTCATTGAGAGTGGCACGGAATTGACCCGTGGTCTCTCAGTCAATCTGGATGCCCTCTCCCTCTGTGACTATCTGGATGCTGAACTGATCATTGTCATGAGTGGTTCTCCGGACCAGATCTGTGATGATGCCTACTCGCTAAAGAAACTCCTGGATAAATCCTCTGTGAAATTGGCTGGTATCGTCTTCAACAAGGTGCGGGATGTAGAGGACTTTAAAACGGTCTACATGGAGCATTATGAAAGTCTGGAACTGCCTGTTCTGGGTGTGATCCCCAATGATGAAACCCTCACACGACCCAGTATGCAATTCATTGCTGACCTGTTCTTCGCCAAGGTTTTGGCCGGGGATAAAGGTCTGGGTAATATGTATAAGGATATATTTGTGGGTGCCATGTCTGCTGATGCAGTGCTAAGGGTCCAACGTTTCAATAAAGAATCTAAGCTGGTCATTACCAGTGGGGATAGAAGTGACATGATCCTGGCTGCCCTGGATACGCACACATCAGGAATTATACTCACCAATAATATCCTGCCTCCTTCAAATATCATAGCAAAGGCATCAGCGGCGGAGGTCCCCTTGTTACTAGTTGCTCAGGATACATTTCAGGCAGCAAAGAAGGTAGATGAGCTGATCCCATTATTGTCCAAAGATGACGAAGAGAAAATGGAGATCCTTAAGCAGCTAATTGCTGAAAATGTAGATATAGCAGGCCTTGCCAGCTGACATCAGCTTAGGTAAATAGTTGATAAAAAGCCTTGCTTTGGCAGGGCTTTTTTGATTCTTCTTAACCTTTTTCAGGAAATGAGAATCAAAGCTCCATACAAAGGAAGTTTAATCGTTATTTTTAAACAGAAAGGACCAAAGATATGCGAGCGACCACACTTCTAGCTTTTGCCACTGTAGCCTTGCTGCTAGTCTCCTGCGAAGGAAATGGAATTACCGATTCAATAGAATCAGGGGGCGATGGGAATCTCATCACTGCTATTCAAAAATCAACATCCAGAGAGCTAATCGACCTGGATCAATTACCAGCAGTTGCTCAACACCACCTGAATAATGAATACACCAACCATCAGCCAGTACAGGCTCTTGTTGCCAATTCCTATGGGTATGAAGTTTTTATGGAGGGACAATGGACCCAGTATGGGGTGAATGAAGTTGTCTACTTTGATATGGATGGCAGGAATCTTACCTGGGATCAGGGTACGTTACAGGAACGAGGGAAACGATTTGGTCGTTTCAACCGCTGTTTTGAGTTTGCTTTCCCAATTACGCTCATCATGCCGGATTCATCTACCATAACACTTGATAGCGCTGCAGATCGTTCTCTGGTGCGTGACTGGTTTGTTGCACATCCAGAAATTGAAGGCAGACCTGAACTTCAGTTCCCTGTTACCATCATTTATGAGGACGGGACAGAAGCAGTGATCGCTGACAGAGAAGAAATGCAGGCAGCAAAATCAGCATGCCCAAGAGATCCAGCCAGAAGAGGGGATGAGTGCTTCTCTCTGGAATTCCCTGTAAGCTATATTATGCCTGACGGCTCAATTATTATCGTCAATACAGAGGGTGAGTTCGTCCAGCTCAGAGATTGGCGAAATGCCAACCCGGACCTGGACGCAAGACCATTGCTTGACTTCCCTGTTACCATTATTTATCAAGATGGTACACAAGTGGAGATCACTTCAGCTGAGGATATGCAACTTGTTCGAAGGGAATGTGCCGAGGAACGACGGCAGACCAATGGGAGACGACAAGGTGGTGGCAACCGCTAGTTAAGCTCTTCAGTTATCGCAATAAGAAGCCCCGCATTGGCGGGGCTTCTTTAATTTGAATAGGTGTGATTACGGGGATACTTCGGCTATTTACCTTTTCGCATAGGAATATGACGGCCCATTCGTTTCCGCAAAGATCCTCTGCCTGAAATCTGTGAGGAGAAGTTCAGCGACGCACTTCTAACATCTTCTATAGAATAGAATGCTTTGGGATTTAATTCCTGGACAGTGGCCAGAACATCCTCAAGTTTCTTGCGATCCAGGATGCTATAAAGTATGCGTACGGGACCTTTGGCGCCTTCTGCGTTCACAATCGTTAATCCCAAGCCATTATTTTGGAAATATTCCATGAGCGCATCCGAATTTTCGCGAGTGATCACACGTAGGGCAATTCGACCGATCCGCAAGCGTGTTTCGATAGTAATACCCACATAGTTACCTGCTGCAAAACCGGCAGCATAGAAAAAATAGTAGAAGGGTGAGCCCAGATTGTTCATGATACTCGCAATGACAAGCAACCAAATAAAGACTTCAAAAAACCCCAGTAAGGCAGAGAGAGATTTTATCCCTCTGGCGATGAATAGGATGCGAATCGTGCCAAGGCTAACATCCAGGATACGGGCGAAAAAGATGAGCAGGGGTAGTGCAATGTATGCAAACCACCAGTTTTCTAACATTTGTTCCATAACTACCATTTCCTTAAAAACTCAATTCAATGAAACTGAGACTTCCAGAAACAAAAAACCCTGTCCAGTGACAGGGTCTGTTGCGGGATCGACGGGGCTCGAACCCGCGACCTCCGGCTTGACAGGCCGGCGTTCTAACCAAAGCTGAACTACGATCCCTCTATAATTAAATACTTAGTCTTTTTTCCTGTACATGATCGAAACAGGGAAGATAACCAGATAAGCGAACAAAAGCACCAGGGGTGCTACTGTCAATGACTGAGTGCTGTTAAGCTCACCGGTACCCATAAGGACATAACCAAGTATTAGTACAAAAAGCCCTGCGACAAAGAGGATATAATTTGTTTTTGTAAACGGCAGCTCAGATAACCAATGAATGCCGTCTTTTTTTGCTTCCTTCTCCATAGCGCGGCGAATATAGATGGCCCGTCATCTGTGCGCAAATAAAAATCATTATTTAGCCTAAATATTTACCAGCGTTGACATGCAAAAAGGAGCCTCCTATATTGATTCGCCTTCGCAGATAAATTAGCGCTTTCCCAAGCACATTTTAGTCCTGTTCTGCTATGGCACGATTTCTCCCTGACATGGGGCGGATCTCCACGGCGACGTTCCTATAGTATGTTGGAACAGAGACGGATAGATAATTGAATGTCGAAGGGTAACAGGGTGATAAGAAAGAGGATCGGGTCCCATTGAGTCATAAGGAAATCGTTTTTGAAGCATAAAGCACAATTGATTTTACTCGCTGCTGTATCTATCGCTTTGGTCGGCATAACCAGTCTTTATCACATTTTCGATGCCAGACCGATACAACTGGATCGTCAGGTGGTTGCCATTCAGATAGATAAAGGCGCTTCCCTGAATCAAATAGCTGATCAGCTGTACATCGCTGGTGTCATCCGCTCACCTGTTGGTTTCAAGATAGCGGCCCACTTGCTGAATAGAACCAGATCTTTCTACCCTGGCAATTATAGTATTGAAACAGGACTAAGTAACTCTGAGGCTATCCAGGCTCTGGCCCATGCGAAACCAGCAGAGCAAACCATTACCATAACGGAAGGGCTGCGTTCAGATGAGATCATAGGATTGCTCTCACGATCGCTCGATCTGGATTCCCTGAAGATGTCAATGCTGCTCACCGATTCCAGCCTCTTGGCCCTGGCAGGACCAGGGTTCAATCATCTAGAAGGAGCCTTATTCCCGGAGACCTATCGGTTTTTAGAATCCAGCGATGAATACACAGTTCTTCACAAATTGGTGTCACACTTCAGAAATAAAATAACCACTGACATGCTGGTGAGAGCTGATACATTCGGCTTTGACTTGTATGATCTCATCACATTTGCTTCTCTGGTGGAAAAAGAGACAGCCAGAGAGGATGAACGCCGACTGGTATCATCGGTTTATCACAATCGGATAAGAATTGATATGCTGCTCAATTGTGATCCGACCATCATTTATATGTTGGTCCGGAGAGGGGAGTGGGATGGAAATATCAGGAAGAGACATTTTTCCATCGATGATCCATACAACAGTTATATGTACAAGGGTCTTCCCCCCAGCCCCATTGCCAATCCGGGCCTGGCCAGCATAGAGGCAGCGCTGGATCCTGAGGAATCTGACTATCTCTATTTTGTTGGAAAGAATGATGGAACTGGCGCTCATGCCTTTTCCAAAACCCTGAGGTCCCATATTAATAAAGTCAATCGCTATCAACGTCGGGGTAACAGACCGTGACCAATATTCTAGTTGGACTTAATCCCCAGCAAAAAGCTGCTGTTGAAGCTCTGGAAGGTCCCGTTCTTATCTTTGCCGGCGCCGGCAGTGGCAAGACACGTGTGCTCACACACCGGATAGCAAATCTGATCCATAGCGGTGTTGCTCAGCCGCATGAGATCCTCTCCGTTACGTTTACAAATAAAGCAGCCGGTGAGATGCGCGAGCGAGTAACAAGTCTGCTGGGTAAGGGCTTGGATCACGTGAATATGGGTACCTTTCACTCCATTTGTGCTCGCATCCTCCGCAGGGATGCGCTCCATATCGGCTATGAACAGAATTTTAGTATCTATGATGATGATGATGGATTACGGGTGGTGAAAAACCTGATGAAGGAAATGCAAATCTCCACCGACTTCATTAAACCAAGATCAATCTACTATCGGATCAAACAGTATAAATCTCAGATGATCTTCCCCGATGAAGCAATAGACTTTGCCCTCTCTGAATTGGACGACAAAGTGGTAGAGGTATACACACGATACCAGGCCGAGCTGAAAAAGAATAGTGCCATGGATTTTGATGATCTTCTGCTGAAACCCCTTGAGTTGTTCGAGAAACATCCTCAGATCCTGAGTAAATACCAGAATCAATTCAGACACATTATGGTCGATGAATATCAGGATACGAATAAAGCACAGTTTCTCTTTGTCGAGGCCCTCAGTCGCGAGCATAAGAACCTGTGTGTTGTCGGTGATGATGATCAGTCCATTTATACCTGGCGCGGAGCCGATATCGGGAATATTCTGGATTTCAAGGAGCATTTTCCTAATGCCAGGATATTCAAGCTGGAACAGAATTACCGCTCAACAAAAACAATTCTGGATGCAGCCTCAGCTGTGGTATCCAAAAATGAGAACCGGGCTCCTAAGGATCTATTCACCGAGAGTGAGCCAGGGGAAATCATCAAGGTCCTTGATGGTAAAAATGAGATGGAAGAGGGGAGACTCATCGTTGATGAGATCGAATCGATCTGTCGCGGAAATGGGCACTCCTTCGAGGATATTGCCCTGCTGTATCGAACCAATGCCCAGTCAAGACCCCTGGAAGATGTTTTACGTCGCAATGGAATTCCCTATCAGATCATCGGTGGCACCAAATTTTACGATCGAATGGAAGTGAAGGATATTTTAGGATATCTCCGACTTATCGTGAATCCGCTGGACAATATTAGTTTCATGCGGATCATCAATAAACCCACCAGAGGGATCGGTAAGGCCAGTCAGGAGGCGATCGCATCGTTCGCCACTGACCAGGGAATCTCCATGTTCTCCGCTGCAACACGTGCCCAGGAGATCGGATTACCAACCCGGGCCTTCAACAAAGTGATCGAATTTGTAAAGTTGTTAGGGAAATATGCTTCTCTGCTGGACGAATTCGACCTGGATGAGTGGGTGCGGGCCTTTGTTGACGAACTCGGTTTTGTCAAACTTTACAAAGACGACGCGACAGCAGAAAGTGAAGCGCGTCTGGAGAACATTTATGAACTTTTAGCAGCGATCTCTGAATATACCCAGCATACGGAGGAACCCACCCTCAGTGGCTATATGGAAGAAGTGGCACTGCTGACTGATATTGACAACTACAATAAAGACCAGAAGCAGGTGACGCTCATGACGCTACATAGCGCCAAAGGTCTGGAATTCCCGGTGGTGTTTCTAACGGGTATGGAGGACGGTCTCTTCCCGCTGCAGCGTTCAGTTGAGGAACCCGGTCAGTTGGAGGAAGAGCGTAGATTATTTTATGTAGGCTTGACTCGGGCTATGAATCGTGCATATTTAAGTGGTGCTCAAACGAGGCAGCGGTATGGCGAGACCTTGTATAGCAGACCATCCCGTTTTCTAGATGAGATACCGGAACAATTACTGGAATATGGAACAAGAACGATCAGCGATTTTACGCTAAAGGAATTTAGTAGAAAACCGAGAACCAAGGTGACCAAAAGCAAAACAAACAAATCCGAATCCTCCAAACCAACGCGCGGTATGCAGCGCGCTATGGGCACATTGCCCTCACGTAAGGATGATGCCTTTGAAGCCGGTATGCAGGTTGGTCACAAGATCTTTGGCAAAGGGAAGATCTTACAGGTCGAAGGTTCAGGACCAGAGGCGAAGATCACCGTCATGTTTCAGGGGAATGTAAAGAAAAAACTTATCGCCAAGTTTGCTAATCTGAACGTTCAGGATTAACTCCGCGGATCGGCCATCCCAGCGCCGATCGACACGTTCAATAATTAATTAAAGTAAATTCCGACTACCCTAAGCCCAGTTCCTGGTGCGAATCCCGGACCCACTCGGCGCTTAGGCTTTCGAGAAAAGCAGAAACTGCACGCCAAAATAGGTCATTGTGGCCAAGGGCAGTGCAAGATGCCCCAGGGCTTCCACACTCAGTAGACCAGATGCGGTAGATAACAGCAGGCCCGTAATAACGGCTGCAAGAAGGGCTTTTCGCTGGGTTTCCTTCCCGCGATCATCTCTGCGAAGCGGGAACCAGGGATTCGAAAGGTCGATAGCAAACCAACCACTCCGTAGGTAAAGGACGAAGCCACCAAACAGGAGGGTAAACCAGAACAACGTCATCCAGGATACTGTTCCAAAGGCAATAATCACAAATACCATGCTGAGTATTGCCCTGGAAATGTAATAGGGCATAAATTCTTTTTTCAAAATTACACTCCTCCTCTCAACTGAAAGATGATCTCAATGGGCTGATTCAGAGCCTGACTGATCTTGAGAGCAGTCTCAATTGTAGGTAAATATTTACCATTCTCGATGGCAATGATGGATACGCGGGCGATGCCAACTTGCTGTGCCAGTTGGTCCTGGGTCAAGCCACGATCTTTTCTGAGATCCCTGACCTGATTCTGTACTTTAGCGTGTGTCATATGTTAAGTATACTTAACAATAGGTGAATGTCAAGTATAATTAACATTAATGTGCACCCTAAGAAAATGGAAGACGCGTGATTCTCTCGCCGGTCAACGCGCAGATCGCATTCAAAAGCGCCGGTGGAGTAGGCGGTACAGGCGGTTCACCAGCGCCTGTCGGTTTCTCCATACTTTTGACGATGTGCGTCTCTATTACTGGCGTCTCCGAGAATTTCAGAAGCGGGTAGTTATGAAAATTGGACTGTTTTACCGCCCCCTTTTCAATCGTGATCTCACCATAGAGAGCTGCTGTAAGTGCCATTATCACACCACCTTCAACCTGTGAACGAACCCCATCAGGATTGATAACTGTCCCCACATCGATTGCCGCAGTGATCTTCTCCACGCGAATCTTACCGCTTTTCTCCTGTGATACTTCTGCGACAATAGCCACATAGCTTTGGAATGATTTGTGAACGGCTACTCCAGCCGCATGACCATCTGGTAATTTCTTACCCCAGTTTGCTTTTTCTGCTGCCAGGTTCAGAACTCCGAGCCGCCGGGGATGATCCTTTAGTAACCTTCTTCTCAATTCAACCGGATCTTGATCGCTTTTTATGGCGATCTCATCCAGAAGACATTCGTTTACGAAAGCTGTCTGCGTATTGGCAACGGAGCGCCAGGCGCCGATGGGTACCGGTAAATCGCTCATGGAGTAGGATATTTTCTGATTAGGGATCGCATAGGCGTGTTCGGTGGCACCACCTGTGATCATTCCGTGCCAACCCGCAGCAGGCCCGGAAATTTGGTGCTGCCAGAAT
The DNA here is from genome assembly GCA_021734255.1 of Fidelibacterota bacterium. Taxonomy (GTDB): domain Bacteria; phylum Fidelibacterota; class UBA8477; order UBA8477; family JABMPR01; genus JABMPR01. The sequence goes on from JAIPJM010000029.1 coordinate 26,737, forward strand.
GTGACCGCCCCATTTTGGTCGACACCAGCCGAGGCTCGGTGAACACTGGCCGGACGGTAAAATCCATTTTTTATATCCTCATCTCGGGTTCTGATCACCTTCACCGGGGAATCACTGTGCTGAGCTACTTCTACGGCATCTGCGACATAATCTGCTTGTAGACGACGACCAAAGCCGCCCCCCATGCGCAGGGTATGGATAATGATCTCGTGGTCATTCAATCCAGTGATCCGCTTAGCCGCATTAAATCCATTCCCAGGGTTCTGGGATGGCGCCCAAATTTCACAGATGCCATCGTGAAAATGTGCCGTACAGTTATTCGGTTCCTGAGGTGCGTGATCGAGATAGGGGACTTCGAACGTTAGATCCACCGTTTTTGTAGCCGATCGCCTTGCCTGCTCCACATCTCCATCATCACGAATAATTGCATCCGTGCGATCAAGAGCCTGGTTCAGATCAGCCGAAATCTGACTGCTGTTCAGTGAGGCATGCGGTCCAGGGCTCCATGTAAGCTCCAGTTTTTTCCGACCTTCCAGTGCGGCGTATGAATTTTTGGCAATGACAGCGACACCGGAGGAAACTTTTACCACTTTCAGGACGCCGGGAACAGTCAAGGCAGCTGAATCGTCCATGCCCTCAAGTTCACTTCCATATCTTGGTATCCGCGAGATCACAGCAGTCAGCATTCCCGGAAGATGAAAATCATATCCATACTTTAGGCTGCCATCGACCTTGGATCGACCATCCAGACTCTTGTATGCTTTACCAATGATCTTGAATTTACGGGGATCTTTAAGCGTGACTTCGGTGGGAACCGGTAGTTTGGCAGCTTGGCCAACCAACTTGCCATACGCGGATTTTCGCTTTGAATCTTTATGATAGACCACGCCTTCACTGGCATAACATTTCTCCACAGGCACCTGCCAGGACGCTGCTGCAGCCTGGATCAACATGGTTTTTGCTGTTGCTCCGGCTTTGCGAAGAATGTCGTATTGCGTTCTGATACTGGCGCTACCACCGGTGGATTGTGAGCCGAAGACCTCATTCAAGTCACCCTGTATGACTTTGACCTTCGTCCAGTCTGCCTCCAATTCTTCAGCAAGGATCATGGGCAGGGAGGTATAGATCTTCTGACCCATCTCACTTCTTGGCATGACGATCCGCACGGTATCGTCCGAACCGATCTCCAAATAGGCGTTTGGAGAAAATGTAGCATTGCTGGCCTTTGCCACTCGATTCCCATCACATGACCAACTCAGTCCCAGAACGAGTGCTGCAGTTGACCCCGTGCTCAATTTGATAAAATCTCTTCTATTCAAGGTATTGGATTGTGATGTCATGATCGCACCTCCTCAGCAGCTTTATGAATCGCTTTTTTAATGCGCTGGTAGGTACCACAGCGACATAGGACGCCATCCATGGCTCGATCGATCTCAGCATCACTGGGGTCAGGGTTTTTCTCAAGCAGGGCAACGGCATTCAATATCTGACCGGATTGACAGTAACCACATTGAGGCACCTCTTCCTCGACCCAGGCGTTTTGAACAGCATGCAGGCCGTCCACTCCCAATCCCTCGATGGTCACAACCTCTTTGTCAATAACCGACTTAACCGGGAGGCGGCAGGAGCGACGTGCATTACCGTCGATCAAAACGGTACAGCTTCCGCAGATACCCATCCCGCAGCTATATTTGGTGCCAGTCAGACCCAATTCGTCGCGTAGCACCCACAGAAGCGGTGTCTCAGGATCCGTCTCAAGCGTTACCCGTTTGTGATTTAAGGTGAATGTTACTTTTTCCATAATTAACCCCACTGTCATCAATTTTTATGTATCTAAAATCTATAACAGGTGTTTTCGCAATGAAACAATTTATCACCTACTTGACTAAATAATTCTAAATGAGACTGAATTGCACTTGCAGTCATTAAGACTCACGTTTAATTTAACTGAGATCAGCCGGGGGATGGCTGTGAGAGATGTTATTGAATCAGGGAGTACATATCATGCAAGCAGCTAACAACAGAACCCTCAAAAATACACTTCGGGAACATGAATTAAAGGCAACGACTCAACGGGTTGCCCTGCTCAAACTGCTGGAGAGTACCCAGGAGCATTTTGATGCAGAAGAGATCTATCTACAGCTCAGAGCCGGGCAGAAAAATGTGAGTCGAGCTACGGTCTACCGCAGTCTGGAAGCATTGGTTGAACAATGCCTGGTCAGTAAACTGGATTTTGGTGATGGACGGATGCGCTATGAATTGAGTCGGGGTGAGGATGATCACCATGATCATCTGATCTGTGAGATCTGTGGTAAAGTGATCGAATTTTTTAACCTGGAGATCGAGGCGCAGCAGATCGCGATCTGCCAGGAAAATGGTTTCACACCGTCGACCCATACCATGCTCATATTTGGCACGTGTGCTGAGTGCAGGAAGCTGGGATAGGGGCTATATAAGTGTTCAATCGACGTCAGAAGAAGCGGCCAGGGCACCAATTAACTGAAGAGAATCGGACGGGTCTGAGATTGAGTGACCTTAGACCAGGCGAGACAGGCCGTATCGTAGAAGTGGGTGGGAGTGACCAGTTCAGGCTCCGACTCATCGAGATGGGTCTCACACGCAATGCAGAGATAGCAGTAGACAAATATGCGCCCCTTCTGGATCCCATGGAACTGATCGTTATGGGGTATCATTTATCCATTCGAGCCCAGGATGCCGAAAAGATCGTGGTGAAACGAATTGACAGATAATACCTTTAATATTGCTATTGCCGGTAATCCCAACTGTGGGAAGACCACCATCTTTAACCAACTTACCGGTGCACATCAGCGTGTGGGGAACTGGCCGGGAGTTACAGTGGAACGCAAATCGGGACACTACTCCTTTGCCGATGTACGCTTCGATACCATTGATTTGCCAGGTAGCTATTCCTTATCTGCATTTTCTGCTGAAGAAAAAATTGTACGTCAATATCTCATGGATGATGCCCCTGATGTTGTCGTGAATGTAATTGACGCATCTAATCTGGAGCGAAATCTCTTCCTGACGACACAGCTTATCGAGTTGGGTCGTCCCATGGTCATTGCATTGAATATGATGGATATGGCCGATGAGAAGGGGCTGAGCATTGATATGGATACCTTCGCGACCCTGCTAGGAGCACCAGTCGTACCCGTTGTTGGAAGAACGGGCCAGGGCATTGACCTGCTGAAGGAAAAGATACTGCGCGTGGCGACTGATATCTCAGGCAAATCCCGACAGCTGAACATCCCCTACGCCAGGGATATAGAGTCCGAACTTGACAAGATCTGTGAGCTGTTTGACACCACAGAGGGGGACCCCCATTTTACGCGCTGGAAAGCCATTAAACTGCTTGAGTCTGATCGTGAGACCCGCAATGAGGTGCGGCAGATGAAGGCCGGGAATGAGATCCTCTCGATCGCTGAGCAGGGTGTGGCACGTATTGAGTCGATCTACAATGATACGGGCCGAGCCGTCATCTCCCATGCCCGCTATGGATTTATTCAGGGGGCAATCCGAGAGTGCGTGACTGAGGATCTCTCTGTTGCTTCAGATTATAGTCGGCAGATCGATCGCATCTTGACCAATCGCTGGCTCGGGCTGCCCATCTTTGCACTATTTATGTGGATCATGTTCAAACTGACCTATGACCTCGGTTCTCTGCCAATGGACTGGATAGATGCTGGTGTGGTCGCATTGATGCAATTTCTCTCTGGAATACTCCCGGATAGCATGTTCAGCAGCCTACTTGTAGAAGGAATGATAGGCGGTGTGGGTGCTATTGCTGTATTCCTGCCGAATATCTTTATTCTGTTCTTCATCATCGCAGCCCTGGAAGATTCCGGATATATGGCCCGCGTGGCCTTTATCATGGATCGGATCATGCACAATATCGGTTTGCATGGTAAAGCGTTCATTCCCATGATCATGGGGTTTGGCTGCAATGTGCCCGCGATCATGGGTACCAGGATCCTTGAATCCAGACGCGATCGGATCCTGACGATCCTGATCAATCCCTTCATGAGTTGCTCAGCGCGTTTGCCAGTGTACATCCTGGTGGCGGGAGCGTTTTTCCCTGAGCATGCAGCAACCGTGATCTTCTCCATGTATATACTGGGAGTGTTGGTGGCTATCGCCAGTGGAAAATTATTCAGCAAGACCATTCTGAGAGGCATGTCGAAACCATTTGTCCTGGAGCTGCCTCCATATCAACGCCCCACACTTAAATCCCTGGTTCTCCATACCTGGGAAAGGGGGTACGTCTTTATTGAAAAAATGGGGACCGTGATCCTGGTCGGATCTATTCTGGTCTGGGTACTCGGTTATTTTCCCCAGGAAGTAGAGTTAGAGAGAGACTACTCAAACGATAAACAGACCATACAACAGGTCTATTCTCAGAAGATTGACGCCTTGGATCTGAAATTTCAAGAATCGCTAGAGAATAGCGAGCAGGAATACCATAGCGAGATGATCCCCTATACTGAAAGCAAGAGCTACCAGGATCTGGAGCAGCAATATTCAGCCCTGAAACAGAGCATTCTAAGCGAGCAGAAGGAAGCACTTTACCAGGTTCGTATGGAAGAAATTAGTGAAATTACAGAACAGAAGTGGATCGGCCGTATCGGTAAGTTCATTGAGCCCCTGGTTGCGCCTCTGGGCTTCTCCTGGCGCGAATCTGTTGCCCTGATCACCGGTTTTGTGGCCAAGGAGATCGTCGTCTCAACTTATGGTGTCCTGTTTGGCGTTGGTGAGGATGTGAATGAAGAGAATCAGGGGGTGATCAGCAGTTTGCGTTCATCGGGCATGACGCCTCTAGTTGCTCTGGGCTTTCTTGTTTTTACACTCCTGTACACACCGTGTCTGGCTACAGTGGCGGCGATCAAAAGAGAGACGGGTACCTGGTCATATACTCTGTTTTCGGTCGTGTATTCAGTTTCCTTAGCCTATACACTGGCCTTGGGAATTAACTATTTTGGAGGAATGTTCGGATGGTTCAGTTGATCGATATTCTTTTAGTGACCGGTATTGTGGGCTTTGCAGTTTATGCCCTCATAAAATATTTATTCGGGCTGGGTCAGGTGGATGATCATAAACCGATCACATGCGCTGGCTGTTCAAGCTGCGCCCCAGACCCCACCGACCTGAGCCGGCCTATTTAATTAAAATAGCTATGCAGACTGCGGCTATTTGACGCCGATGATCGCTGGTAAGATTTGCCGGCCTGATTCGAAAGAACTCTCCGGGTAATCCCTCAAATAGAGAGAGGTAGATGACCCTCCATCCAGATTTACCACATTCAGATCACCCTTAAATAGTCCGGACGTCAACAATTCCTGACCCAGTGTAATGAGATCTACACCCGGGTGAAGCATGGTTTTCCGTGCGAGAACAATATAATGTTCATTTCCGTTTACTGATGCGAGCGCTGTACGGGCATGCTGCCCCATGCCATTCAGGGAATTCATGATCTCCTCTTCCTGAACGATCCCATGGCGAATGAGCTGGGGACCCGTCTGCACAACCAGGTCGAATGCCTGCGCCTCTGCCAGCTGATCCTGAGTAAGAAATGCAGATTCATCGCTGTCAAAATTGTAACAGAACAGACTTGTCAGCTGCCGCTCTTCGGGCATGCGGTCGGCATAAACCGAATCCTGTATGCGTAGATAACCGGCATGCAAAAATTGGATTTTTTTAGGATCAAGGGGAAGGGGGCGTTCATAATCAAAATAGGAGGCATTCACTGCCAGAGAATATCCTCGTTCAGCAGCAACTTCGGCCAGGGGCTTCCCTGGATTATTTAGGAACAAGAATTCGCTGATCTCAGGGATGCTGATGATGGTGATGTGAAGGCTGTCAATGGTAGTGATGGTGAAGGCTTGAGGTTCGGTCTGGTTGTCTGTGGCCGGAGCAGGTGCCCGGCTTGAGGTACAAGATAGGAGAACATAGAGCACAAGGATTGGGATCGATCTCAGGATCATAAAATACCTCTTCTTCTTATAAAGGTCAAAAGCACTAGCCTGTCATCCTGAGCTTGTCGAAGGATAAGGCTAAGGAATAAACGATATGATACAAGGCGTGAAGGTGCAATACTAATTCCGTTTCAAATAATTTTGAGCGAGAGACGGTAAATCAGAGATCCGACCCTCGATGAGAGCAATTTTCTTCTCTCGTCGCCACCCCTTGATCTGTTTCTCATGCAGAATTGCATCTCCCACATCGGTGAAGGAAGAAGATTATACAAGTTTTAAGGGTCTCCTTCGGAAGGTATAAGCCTTTGGATCAATTCCTTCGAGGTGGTCATGCAGTCTTTGTTCAATATCGCTGGTGATGCCAGTGTAAAAAGAGTCATCAGAGCATTTTAGGATGTAGACGGGGTATTTTTTCATTTCGCTTGAGATAAGTCATCCTTCGATTACTATGACCTTTGCAAGTCGTAAATAAGATGTTTAGGGTTAATGGAAATGTAATTATCCGAGTATGGTTTTCGATCTCTTATCAGGGCACACATGATGTTCAATAATTTGTTAGAGACGTTATTGTAGA
>JAIPJM010000059.1 GCA_021734255.1 Fidelibacterota bacterium
CTTAATCGAAGGATTGGCTTTGTGCCATGACAAGCTCATAGACTTATTCAACTCCAGTGCAATGTGTGGATCTTCCATTTCTCTGAACATATTAGCTCTCAACTTTTCCATTGGGCAAGTCTAATGGACAAGCTCAGGAAGACAAATTGGTGTAATTTTGAGATATGTCGTCCTTCGACAAGCTCCAGCCTACGCTCATCCCCCGCCGTGGCGGGGTTCGAGCTACGGCTTGGCAGGCAGGAAGACTAGTCTTGGTCTTTGTCAATAGGTCCATTCTCTTTAGTCTTTCTGAGGAGGCCCGACAGACATGTCGGGGCGATCGAAGAATCTCAGATTATTGGTTGGCACGGATCCGAGATACTTCGCCGGTGGCTCAGGAAGACATGTCTGCTCAATATTTTTTATCACTTATACCCAGATAATCATCGATCTGGTGGGCCACTTCTTTGATCAGCTTGGTTCTTTCCCGGTGCTCCAGGAAAGCACTCTTAAACCCGCTGATAATGAAATCCTTGAAGTCCAGCATGTTGAAGTTGAAAGTCTCATGGGCCAGCATATACTCATCGACCAATGTGACAGCACTGATCAGTCGATTATCTGTGTTGAGGGAGAGCCGTAATCCGTAATCGTGGTAGAACTTAATGGGATGCTGCGCCAGTTTCGGTAAATAACCAGTCTGATAATTACTCGTGAGACAAACTTCCAGGCAGATCCGATGGTCATTGATATAATTCATCAGATCACCATCCTCGCGCAGGCGGGTCCCATGTCCAATCCGATTCGCTCCACAATAATGGATGGCCTGATGGATGGATGCCGAGCCGTAGGCTTCGCCGGCATGCAGGGTCACATTCACATTGTTGTTACGGATCAGGTAAAACGCTTCCAGATGGTCTTTTGCCGGAAAGTTCTCTTCAACGCCGGCCAGGTCATAGCCAATCACACCGCGATACTTGTAAGCGATGGCCAGTTCGGCCAGTTGTATGGAAGACTCGATGGAAAAGTTGCGAATCCCGCAAACGATGACCCCGGTACTTATGTTGAACTCGCGTTCCGCCTCTGTCAGTCCCTCGATCACAGCATCCAGCGATTCCATGGGTGTCATCCCACGATCCTGATGCAGGATGGGCGAGTAGCGCACTTCCAGGTGCCTCACATTTTCTGCAGCGGCATCCTGGGCCAATTCGAAGGCGGCTCGTCTCAATGCATCAGGTGTTTGGAGCACGCTGAGTGTCAACTTGAATTTGTCAATGTAGGTCTCGAGATCCTTGACTCGGTCCTGGACCATGACTGCTTTCGCAAGACCGTCTTTGTCTTTGGCTGGTAGCTCTACCTTGTCCTTGATGGCAAGGTCAAGCATGGTTTCCAGTCGTAATGAACCGTCCAGGTGGCAATGGAGCTCCGGTTTAGGCAGCTCCCTTAAAAAGTCCCGGCGAACAGCTTTCATATCACATCACCCCCCTGGTGACCATTAGCATTACTCACGCTTCTTTTGATACGTTTTAGCTGCTGCATAGAGCCAGTAAGATGCCAATCCGACCAGGATCACACCGATCCATGGACCCGGGTCATCGAATACGGCCATTTCGGTTGGGATGCTCCAGCCATAAAACTCATTTAGCATCATGGGAACGGCCAGCAGGATCCCCAGGAGCGCTTCCCCGGTGATAAGTCCTGAAGCCAGCAGCAAACCACTCTGGTTCATTTTCTTCTCATCATGACTGATCGTTCCACTGGTCAAGTATGCGATCATGCCACCAACAAAAATTGGTACAGATAGATGGAAGGGTAGGTAAATACCTACAGCAACTGCCAAAATAGGTGTCCGGAATTCTGAACCTCTGGCTTCCAGGGTCTTGTCCAGGGCGATGATAAGGATTGCAACCGCCGCACCGATCCCGATCAGATCCCAGGGTAGATTCTGCTCAAAGACACCCCGGGCGATATTTGCCATGAGGCTTGCCTGGGGCGCCTCAAGGGCATGTCCTTGTAATTCCACTGCCAGGTGAGCATCTGTTCCGATCCCATAGCGCTGATGGAGCATATAAAGTACAGGCATCATCACGACTGACCCTGAGAGCACGCCGACAGCCTGCATGACCTGCTGTTTCCAGGGAGTCGCACCGACAATATGACCCGTTTTCAAATCTTGCAGGTTATCACCGCCAATGGCAGCTGCAGAACAGACAATGGCACCGATAAAAATGGCTGCGGAAGGCCCAACATTCACGCCAGCCCGATAGAGCACAAAAAGTAAAAGGGAGGTAGAGAGAACCGTGGCGATGGTCACACCTGAGATTGGGTTATTACTCGATCCAACCAATCCAGCCATATAAGCGGCAACCGCACTGAAAAGGAATCCAGCCAGCAGCATGATGACTGCCATGAAAGCTGAGAGGACGATGCTATGGACAACAGTCATATAGATGGCGAGAATGGGTATCAGAGATACCAGCAGGGCGATCCCAACCCAGGTAAGGGGTGTATCCCGCTCTTCTCTGGGAATGTCACTGGTTTCACCCCTGCGAGTCTTCCTGACAGCTTCCAGGCCACTTTTGATACCTCGGGTAACCGATGATCTGAGATTAATGAGAGCCCACAGTCCACCAACTATCATGGAGCCGACGCCAATGTATTTGATCTTATTATTGTGTAACCAGTTAACTGCATCCTGGGCGCCACCAGCCATTACGTCCGTAGGGATCTGGTCCAGAAATCCTGGTGCCAGGATGGGGAGGAACACCCAGCGTCCGAGAACACCGCCACCAAAGACCAGCAGGGAGATGTTCAAGCCCACGATATAGCCCACGGAAATGAGTGCAGGGGACAGGTTGAATTGGAAGCTGAAAAATGTGCTTTTCACCCGGACAGCCGTGCTAGCCACACCTGACCACAACTTAAAGAATTCGGCACCCAATTTAAGGACTGCCCCTGCCAGTGAGGCATATACCATCAGCAGGACACCAGCCTTACCTGCTTCCCCTTCACCAGTTCTTAATACTTCAGCTGTCGCAACACCCTCTGGGAACTGTAATTTTTCTTCCAGAATGAGCGCTCGTCTCAAGGGGATGGTGAACAAGACTCCCACCAGACCACCTGTCGCCGCGATGCCGGTAATTATCCAGTACTGATCAAAGCCAAAGCTGGGCCAGACATTCATGAGGATCAAGGCTGGTATGGTGAAAATAACGCCAGCAGCCAGGGACTCGCCAGCACTGGCTGAGGTCTGCACGATATTATTTTCAAGGATAGAGTGATTTTTAAAGAGGCGCAGGACACCCATACTGATGACCGCTGCCGGGATGGATGCAGAGACAGTCATGCCAGCAAACAAACCGAGATAAGCATTTGCACCAGCCAGTATCATTGACAAGATGATCCCAAGGAAAATGGCTTTAATGGTAATTTCAGGTAATGGTTTATTCACAATATCCCTTTCTCATTTCGCTTCAAAGTGTTACTGAAGGACTGGGTGATCGCCTCCCCTTGAATGGGGGCTCCTTCTGATCCGTAAAATTATAATTAGACCAAAATAAATTAGAATGAATAAGGGCAAAGACCTATTTGGCTGGTAACTGCGGTGCTGTATTGCCAGTCAGAGTGTCAAAATAAGCCTGCCACTTATATCGAATATCATCCTGCTTAAGATTGAAAGTATGTCTCACACCCCCAACACCAATTGAAAATGAATGGGCAAAATCCAAGGTGAAGACAGTTATCGTATTAAGATCCCACGTTTCAGCCACCTTATTCGCCTTAAGCAGGATAAACCGTTTATTGGTCAGGATCAACTCCAGCTCACCTGCCATTAATATCCCAGTATCAGTACGATACGCTTGAATATTGGAATGCAGGTAGGGCGATTCGTCAACCTGTATGTCTGTAATGAAACTTCTATTCAGTGGCTTGCTACTGATCGGAGCCTCAATGCGCTGATTCCAATCTACAAGACTGAGGGATTCGGCACTTTGCTTATTGATCAATTGATACTGATCAGTCATTGTCCACTCATTCTGGCAGCCAGAACAGCGCAGGGTGTTTTTGGAAGTGATAGTGATAGATGCCTGGGTCTGGCATTCAGGGCAGGCCCACAGGTATTGATCCAGCCCTTTTACAATGAAGCGACTCCTGGTTGGACGAAAGGTCCTCTCCTTCGGGAAGATGAGGTCTTCGATCAGGGTGCGTAATTCGTGTATCCCGGACTGTTGCGACACGGGTATCACAGGATTGATAATGGCTTTAAATTGGGCCCGTCTCCGGTTTGGCGCCCAACGGGGCCAGATCTCGTAGGCCCCACTGATCTGAATGGGTAGGATCGGCACCTTACATCTCTGGATCAGCTTGATGGTTTCATCCAGGATCGGCAGGGGAGCGCCATCCAGGGTGCGACCCCCCTCAGGGAAAATACCTACGGTTCTGCCTTCATTGATCATCCTGATCATGGTTCGGATGGATTTCAGGTCCTGTCGATGGCGGCGCATGGGAAATGTGCCGATCCCTTTCAACAGGAAATTCATGAAAGGATTTGTAAAAACATCTGCCGTTGTCACGAAGTGGATCTCGAAGGGGATGTGTATCCCGAAGAGGATGGGGTCCAAATAGCTTTCATGGTTCGCAACAATTAAAAATGATTTATCATGGGGAATATGCCTGATCCCAGACACTCTGATCCGATACCACCATTTCAGAAATACCCGCCCAAATAGCCATATTAATTGAGGTAGCACCTTCAGGGTCTGGTTTTGCTCGATCCTATACTTCCACAGAAAAAATGGCGTGAGCTTACGGTAGTCGGCGTACTGGCTCCCCCGTGATTGCAGTAGTTGTCTTTCCTGGATATATATCAGGTAAACAATGCTTGTCGCCAAAAGAACGCACCAATAGCCCAATGCTTCTGAATATGATTGAGAGAGGAGGAGGAATACACCCAGGTGGTATATGGAAAGAAACCAGAAAAATGGGTGTTGATTACGAGCATAGACCCCCACATCGACTAATCTGCCTGGCTTTGTATTAAAATGGGATCGACCATCCCCAAATCGCTGCATGATCAATTCGCTATAAAAAACACCGATAAACCCGAGACTGATCAAGCACAGAATAGTGATCATCATCAGGGTGCTGTGGATCTGGAGCCCTTGCACCGGTAGTAATAGGTATAGCAGTAAAGGCACCAGGCCAATCTTCAAAATAAAACCCAAGCTGTTTATGATCATTCCAAGCATATAAAATTTCCAGCCCATATTAACAGAAAATCACTTGGATTGATCAATAAAATATAATCAGGGTTAATGGAAAATATCTGATATACCCTTGCGACCCTTAGTAAGTAAGAATATATTCGGGCTCCGATTAACAGGCGGTTGACTGTAATCATAGAAAGACAGTTGGATCAATAATTAAAACACGGTATGGTGTTATATAGGTCAGAAAATGAAATTCGAGACTGAGATCAAGGATAACACCCTCATTGTACGGGTTCAGAACACGACATTCGATGTGAGGGGGGTAAAAGCCTTCAAACGCGATATTTTTATGGCGATCGCTGAAGCAGAATTTAAAAATATTGTCATTAATATGGAAAATGTTCGTATGGTAGATAGTACAGGCCTTGGGGGTCTCCTGTTTGCCAAGCGTCAGGCAACTATCAAAGGTGGGGTCTGTAAGATCGTTAAACCCCAGCAAAAGATCCTGTCCTTGATCAAAATTTCTAAACTTGAAGATGTCTTTGAGATCGTAGATGATGAGAAGACGGCTTTAAAGAAGTAATCCACTAAAATTTATCCGCCTTCTCGAGCCCCGCAGGATGCGGGGGTGCGAACAGAACACCCCGTGTTCACCCGGGGGGATCCATAGAAAACAAAAAAGCGACTATCCAGTCGCTTCAGATTGTTGAGGAACCCGTCATTTTTTGGCGGGTTCCATATTTCAGTCCCAATTATGCTGGGCAAGCACCTATCGACTGGTATTGGTATTTCTACCAGACAAGGCCTCAGAGATAGGTGTTTGGCCAAAATGAGCCG
>JAIPJM010000030.1 GCA_021734255.1 Fidelibacterota bacterium
CGCCCCGACCCATGTGGGGGGGAGGTTTCGGGTTCCCAGCCCGCCGTACTGCGTAGGCAGGCAGACGGGGAATCCTGACGGGTGTACAGTAAAGCCTCTGAACAACAGAGGCTATTTTTTATTGAATCATACGAAAGAAAATCTGTCAACTATTTGTTTGTTGACTGTAAAATAATTCTTCATTTTATCATATAGCGAAATGTTTATTTATATCCTATTATATTAATAATATAGAAGATACAGCATATATTTATATATGGTCCAGTCTTTGTAACTATCTTCTCAAATGATCCATATTAGAAAGGATATTGTTGCCGCATTCTGATCAAAATAATAATGGTTTCTCCCTTGTGGAACTCATGATAGTCATCGTCATCATTGGCGTGCTGGCCGCTATTAGTGGCCCCATCTATTCAAAATTAGTTGAAAACGCCAAGCGGACTGAATCAGATGCTGCCCTGGGTAGCATTCACCGACAATTGGAGATCTATTATGGCGAGCATGGCAAATATCCCAAAGAACAACACGATGAGTACGTCATCCATGCCTTCTGGAATGATTTTAAGGAAGGTGAATTAACCGGTAAATATTTTTCAGATTCTTCTTATACCTATTTTGGAAGTGCCAATGGTCGAATTTACAAAATTACCTGCGCCAAAGGGACTGTCTTGGAATATGATCGGACCCTTGACCAAGATGGGGTCCTTAAAGATGAGTAAGGTCCCTACCCTCATCCTTAATCGTTGAGCTTGACCGTATCGTACATAAATGGTGCACTTGCTTCAGTGCATTGTGCACCTATCTTTGTTACCTGTAAATTTGGAGAGTTCAATGGAATGGCGTGCCAGTCATATATTAGTGAAAAACAAAAGTTTAGCTGACGATATCCTTAAAAAACTTCAGAAAGGTGTCAGGTTCGAACAGCTCGCAAAGGAATTTTCAACCTGCCCCAGTAGATCCAAAGGTGGTGACCTGGGCTGGTTCGGCGCTGGACAGATGGTGAAACCCTTTGAGGAAGCGGTTAAGAAAATGCCCAGTAACAGACCCTCTCGTCCCGTGAGAACTCAATTTGGGTATCATATCATTAAAAAGACTGGAGAACGATGAACGACCGCTTCGAGTCCTACCGCCACAAGACCAGGGCTGTTATCTTCCTGCTTTCTGCAGCGGTCAAATCCATATACGGGAACACGAAGGATCTTATTGTCGACCATTCTTTCGGCGATGGGTACTTCTGTATCCTGAAAAATGATCTGAATATTAGCCCCAAGACTCTGAGTCAGATTCAGAGGCGGATGCATAAGCTCCAGTCGAAACACAAGAAGATCAAGATCAGAAATACGAGCTCCGAAGACTGGGAGCATCTCCATTCTCCGAGTATAAGCACATCTCGCCCCCCTATGCTTATACTGGATGAGCATATCTCTGCATCCTATGAGTTCACCAATCTTGATCTTTCAACATTACCCGATTATGAACTCATGCCCTATGACCGGGGCTTCATTCTTCGCATTGGTGAGAATGGCACACCACTGAAGTCGTTCATTGACCACCCCAAACTCTTTGAGACAATGAATGAGAATGAGAAATGGGGACGCATCCTACACGTGTCTTCAATCCCCGATCTGAACAATCAGATATTGCAATTGGGCTTCAAGCAGCTCATCTGGGTCGCTGAGGGTCTACAGGAAAAACGCATCGCCTCCCTGGCGGATGAGGTTGCCAAAAGATCCGGAATCCGGGTAGTTTTTGTTGCCGGACCATCATCTTCAGGTAAAACAACATTTACCAAACGTCTTGCTATCCACCTGGCCGTGAATGGTATCAGGTCGCACTACCTCTCCATGGACAATTATTTTCTGGACCGTGATAAGATCGCTCCTCAAGCCGATGGATCACTCGATTTTGAGAGTATTGAATGTATTGATCTTGACCACTTGCGTAAAGACATGACCGATCTGATCGACGGAAAAAGCATACAACAAAGGCACTATGACTTTGTTGCCGGTAAACAGGATGTCCTGAATGAACAGATCAAGCTGAATGCTGAGGAGATCATCATTTTCGAGGGTATTCATGGCTTAAATCCACTCGTTCATCAGGGATTGGATCAGAGCAGCTTTTACCGGGTTTATATCAGTGCTCTGACACAGCTGAATATTGACAATACCCACCCCGTTTCCACTTCAGATGGTCGCCTGATACGACGGATAGTCAGAGATAATAAATATCGCGGTTACCAGGCAGATGAGACCATCAAGCGCTGGAATTCAGTCCGACATGGTGAGCTCCACAATATCTTTCCCTATCAGGAGCAGGCAGATGTAATGTTCAATTCAGCATTGATCTATGAATTATCTATCCTGAAACGCTATGCACTCCCCTTGCTGCGAAAGTCCCAGAAGAATACGATCAGGGACCGCCTGATCACCCTGCTGTCACTTTTTCACACTATTCCGGACCAACATGTACCCGGAACATCCATCCTTAGGGAATTTATTGGTGATAGTTACTTCACATATTAAGGTGCTCGTATGAAGGCCTTATTCGTCCTGGCAGGTTCACCTCCCTCTGAAGACTTATTACGATCTGCAGTCGCAGACGCAGATCATGTGATAGCTGTTGATGGCGGTGCCAATGTGTTTGCCAGTTATCAAATGGAACCAGATATACTCATCGGCGATCTTGATTCGGTTAAACATCTGGACTGGACCCATTGCCAGGTCATTCAGGATAAGGATCAGGAAACCACTGACCTGCAAAAGGCTTTGGGCTATATAAATGACAATCTCCATATTGATGAGATCAAACTCCTGGGCGCTCTCGGGGGTCGCACGGATCATTTGATCCATAACCTGAAGATCTGCGCTTCCATCAATAAAACAACGGCTGTTCAAATAGTGAGTGATAAACCCCAGGGATCGCCCAGGCAGGTGGAGCGTATCTATCGATTAACGGCATCGCAGGACCTAAGGCTGAAACTAGAGCCAGGATCCATTGTTAGTCTATTTGCATTGGCGCCTTTTTCTGGTTTATCGACAGCAGGTTTGAAATGGGATCTGCACGATCTGGATGGAGGAGATTCTCCCATCTCTCAGAGCAATCTCACTATAAAGCAAAATGCGCATTTTAAATTGCACGCAGGAACCATATATATAGCTGTATATCAGTAAGTTATGATAATCATCTAATGAATATAAATCTTCTGGATCTCACCATCATGTTGGGGTATCTACTCCTCATTCTTCTGGTGGGACTATTAAAAAGCAAACGGGCCAATTCGCTGGATTATATGCTTATGGGACGACGTCTCAGTCTACCAGCGTTTGTCATGACGCTCGTCTCAACATGGTACGGTGGGATTCTGGGTGTCAGTGAATTCAGTACTTCCTATGGTGTCTCGAATTGGGTGATATTCGGGCTTCCCTATTATGTATTTGGAATTGGGTTCGCTCTCTTAATAGCCAAAAAGGCTCGAATTATGGGTGTGACTTCTCTGCCAGAGATCATCCGGAATGATTATGGAGTAAGTGCTGGTCGTCTTGCATCCATTTGGGTCCTGCTTCTGGCAAACCCCGCCCCCTATATCCTCACCCTGGGGTTTCTCCTGAGCTACTTCTTCGGGCTGTCCCTGCCGCTGGCTATTGTCGTCGGGGCACTATTCTCTTTGCTGTATATCTATAGAGGTGGATTTAAATCGGTTGTAGACACGGATAAGATCCAGTTTGGGCTTATGTTTTTGGGCTTTTTAGTACTGCTTGCAGTGCTGATGACCAAGTATATGAACCCCATCGAACTCTGGTCCCAGCTTCCCGACTCCCACCGTTCCCTGTCCGGTGGTCACAGTTTTGGATATATTCTGGTCTGGTTCTTCATCGCCTCCTGGACCCTTGTCGACCCTGGCTTCCATCAAAGGGTATATGCTACTACCACACCGAATGTCGCTCGAAAAGGGATTCTGATGGCAGTACTATTCTGGTTTATTTTCGATTGCATGACCACCCTTACGGGACTGTACGCATTTCTATTATTACCGGATAATACCATCCCGGCCCAGGCATTTCTTGAAATTGGTAGCCAGATATTGCCAGTGGGGCTTCAGGGACTCTTTTTTGCGGGGATCCTGGCGACTGTCATGTCGACCCTGGACAGTAACACATTGGTATCAGGGATCATGATCGGTAATGATCTGCTGGTTGACACAAGATTAGCACGCACAAAAAGTAAAAGTAGCTTAATACGGTCTGGTATGCTCCTCGTGGTAACATTGGGCGTGATCATCGCCCTGGTGTTGCCTTCCGTTGTTGATCTTTGGTACACCTTTGGGACCATCGCGCTCCCGGCATTGCTGGCACCTACTCTCCTGAGTATTTTCAATCGACCCTTAGTGCGCAAGGCTGTTATACTAAACTTGAGCCTGCCCCCCCTGGTTTCGCTTTTCTGGTACGCTTTTGCAAAAGTTGATGAATGGTCCTATCTTTATGGCTTAGAGCCCTTCTATCCGGGTGTGATCATGAGCTTGCTCATATTTTCATATTTTCAATTATCAAAGAAGGAAACAGTACAAAATGGGAACTGATCTAAACAAGAAAGTTGTATTGATCACCGGTGCTTCAGCAGGTATAGGCAAAGCCTGTGCACAGGTCTTCGCAGCAGCAGGATGTCGACTTATCCTCACTGCCAGGCGGAAGGAAAGATTGCAAGCACTCGCAGAAGAATTGCGAGATAATTTTAACTCAGAGGTGCTGGTGAAGGACCTGGATGTTCGGGAGTCAGAGGCAGTTCAGGTATTTGTGGAAAGCCTTCCTGCACCATTCAATACCATCGCTGTCCTGGTGAATAATGCTGGCCTGGTCATCGGCGTGAATAAAGCCCATGAGACGCCTGGAAATGATGTGGATACTATGCTGGATACCAATGTCAAGGGCTTACTCAATATGACCCGTGCCGTTGTTCCAGGAATGGTTGCGTCGCATTCAGGACACGTGATCAATATCTCTTCCATCGCTGGTCATGAAGCATATCCAGGTGGTGCTGTTTATTGCGCCAGCAAACATGCGGTAAACGCCATCACCAAGAGTCTGCGAATGGACGTGGTGGACACAGGCATACGGGTCACTGCCATCTCCCCCGGTCTGGTAGAAACAGAATTCAGCATGGTACGCTTCAAAGGAGATACTGAGAAGGCGGATGCGGTCTATCAGGGACTGGACCCCCTCATTGGGGATGATATTGCTGATGCTGTGTTTTATGCCGCCTCTCGCCCTGCACATGTGCAGATCGCTGATATGGTCATTTTCCCTGCTCAACAAGCTTCTGCAGGTGTGGTTCACAGAGACACGCAGTGATGCAGAGAGACAGCTCATATAAATTAATATTTGTGCTATAGCGCAAATGCTAAAGGATCTTAAAAAGGTAACTTGGACACAATACTTCAAGGAGGAAGTGATGAACAAGAGATTATTGAATTTATTTACAATTGTTGTCAGTGTTGCCATGATAGCATTTACGGGGTGTGAAGAATTGACTGATGGTGTTGTTTCGGAGGAAGATTCCACAGCAGCCGTTGCTAAGACTGATTCTGCAACCATGCTCATGGAAGGTATGATGAACAATATGTTCAATGCCGACCCCGACTCAGTTGAAGAGATGCTCGAACTTTTGGATTTTGGAGACGTCTATGACCTCTATTCCGAAGCCCATGCCCTGGATCCTGCGAATAGCGATGCAAATTTCGGGTTGGCATTTACGGGTTTTATCATGCTTACCCAGGATCAAGATCTACAGGACATGCTCTTGAGATGGGAAGACTATTTCAGTGTGAATGAGCCTTTCCTGGTCTCTGAGGGAAATACGCTGGGCCGGCAAGGATTCGGGATGCCATTAAGCATCGACGGATTCAAGATTCCAGTACTCCCCTATCTGGAAATGCCAGTATCGCTTATGAAAATGAGCACGGGTGATGTTCCCCAGTTCAGTGAGTTCCAGGATCTGGTGGGTACACTGTTCCTGCCTTTTGTCGAGGAAAGTATTACGGCACTTGAACTGGTTGACGATGATCCAAACTATGTATTTATCATCAGTCCAACGATGCAGGGTGAAAGCGAAGCAACGCCAATTGAGTTGGATCTGACAGAGATCTATGCCATTGAAGCCGGCCTTTATGCGCTCAAAGGTGTCTTGAACACAGTAATCGCCTATAATTTCGACTTTGTTTCATTTGATTCGGTCGGGATCGTGACAGAGTTGAACCAGGGTTCTGATTTTGCCACGCTCAATCCAGATGGCGCTGCTGATCTTGCTGAGGCGTTGAGTTCAATTACCGGCGCCTTCAATAAGATATATAGTGCCCTGGACTTTCTAGAAGCTGAGACAGATGATCAGAGCGATGACCTGATCACCCTTGAAGAAGGTGATGATCTGACGGAGATCCGCGCAGATATTGAAGAGGTCGAGGCTGTGTTTGAAGGCCCCAATGTCATTCACTACAGCTATTGGGAGGATGAATATGACGAAGGGGGTATGTGGACGGGTGAAGTCTTCTACGAAGACAGCTTGACGGTAGATATATCAAAATTCTTTACTAATCCGATCAGCGATCTCAAAGCCATGGTACCGCCTTACACCATGGGCACCCGACTTTATTACAGCTCTGATTATTATTCTGAATCGGAACATGTGGTCTTTGAAGAGTCCAGTGTGAGTGTCCCTAATTTGAACGACACACCTGTTTCCCTCACCCTGCGACTGGATACGTATCCGGAAGGTCCGGAAATAACAGCGATCATTTATTTAGGCAGTAATTTAGCCTATGATTTGAGTAGTACGTCCCAATCAAACGTTCCTATGGCGGTCTGGGATCTGTATGCTGATTTCATAGCCTTAACGGAAGACTATACTGGCGATCAGTACTCTTATCAGTACATCAGTTTTTACTGGTCAGGGACTGCAACCACAGGTGCAGCATTGCGCATTGAAGGAGATTATACCATTCAATATGAGATGCGATCCAATACCTATGTAGAACCGGAATTCTCATGGAACGCAGCATCCTATTCTGAATGGCTAGCAGGTTGGCCAGATCCCACTTTGAATGGGATCTTTCCAGGACTGGATGCCGCAGGTCTGGCAGAGTTATTGGACTTTGACCAGGAAGATTGGGATGAGATGGACAATTAAAATCCAATCGAAGCAATTAAAGGCGGTCATTCCTGGCCGCCTTTTTTATTTTAGCGCATTACCGTCATGAAGCGTATGCGATTACTCATATTCATCATCCTTTCCATATCAGTGCTTATTGCTGAGGATGCCAGTGCCAGAAATCTACGTGTTAGCCACCGGATACAAGATCCACTAAAATACGCTTCTCCTGGTGCTGTATTTGTTACATCTGGGCTGACAGCAGATGTCATCGAATATTCACAGCGTTTCAATTCAGGGAAGACTCGAGTTGGTCTCAGCTGGCAACAGGTCGAACGGAACCTGACCATCAGAGATACGAGTGATCTGACCCTGGACTTACAAAGCACTCGCCCAGCCAGTTTTGGATTTTCCCTGCAACACAAGGATGGACCGCATCAGATCAGAATTCGGACATGGCAGTCGAGGGCTAGGGCCTTGGATTCCATGGATATCGAGTATGCTCTGGAGGTGCCAAATATGGTGATCCTCAGTGGGATGTCATCTCGAGTTTCAGCCTGGGACCTGGCACTCACCGATCGTACCAGCCTGGTTCTGGCATCTTCAAATTATGGATCATTGGATCTTAGAGCAGCCATTATGCTTAAGCTGAAATATATTACACTCGCACTAGCGTATGAACAGGCTGTTGGCGGCGGATTATTTCTGGATAAAAGCGCAGACATACATCTTGACCTGAAACCCATTCACAGAGGATATTCACTCCGTTTCAGTCGGGCGCTTGGTCAAGACCGGCGTGCTACACTGTACTTCGCAGCTCTGGATGATACACTCAACTCCCATATTTACAGGGGCACGGGAATTATTGGTGATATTTATGCATTTGACCAGCGCAACAGACGTGCCGGTGTGGTGTACTCACACCGCAATAGCTCCTTTTCCCTCACGTACAATGTTATTGATCTCAGAATGAGTGGATCTGTCCTCGCTTCCCATTTCAGTGATCTTCTATCGGGACTGAGTGGTGCCAGGTATTACCAGCAGATGGAACTGAATGCACAATACATGGATATTCAAACAACATTAAGAGATCTGGCATTCAGAAATGTCTCTCTGGGGATCAATAATTCAATATTTATCGGGCAGGGTCGCATATACTCAAAAAGATATTCCTTTTTGCTATTCAACCCCCTTTCTGATCTATCCATACAAGAGATATCAATAAACAGGGCGATCGTAGACAGAATAAATATCGATCTTAAGATCCACCTGTTTCACAAAATTGATCTTACCACCCGTGCACGCTATTATGTTCCGATTAGCCTGGATGTTGAGACAAAACCACAATTGGAGATCCAGGATGCTGATCTCGTTTTTGACCGCTTTTTTGAGATTGAATTAAATTACAGTTTTTAGGCTTGCTTATTCCGCGTCATCGTTCTGAATGATGATCTTCGTGGCATCCACAATTTGATAGACCGTATCAAAACACTTTTTTGATTCTCGAGTCGTACTTGATGCTTTAGCGAACTTGATCAGGTCAGCCGTATTCAACAGACCACTGGTCTTGCTTATCGTAGCGCTGTCAAATTCAGAGACTGCCTGCATTTTATTCAACAATTCAGAGGTGGTGCATTCCAAAGCGTCGATGAGAAACCGATCCTCATAATATTGTTTCAGGATGTATGTCAGCTCAGAGTAAAAGGCTTTATACTTTCTTCCTTTGAGGAGGTGCCCCTTTTCCAGCGTTGCTAGCGCCTCAAATGCCACCAGGTGAGCTTCTTCTGGTGGAGTGATGGTAGTACCTGATTCAATGTCTGCAGGCGCTTTAAATCGATTGATCAGCCAATATGCGAGATATGCGAGAGCGAGGAAAAGAGCAAGCCATAAGAATATTACTGGACCAATGGGTACACGAATGCGGTGTAGATCCTTTATATCTCTAAATGTTGTATCGCTTTCGGTCAGGATCGAAACGATCTGAAGTGGTGGTCCAGGGATCCGCAGCGTATCCTGTCCTGTCATATTACTCATCACTAGATCAAGGTCTGGGAATTGATACACCCCGACTGAATCATAGATCGCTGTTTGAAACTCGATCACTGTACCAGAATCGCTTTCGGCTGTGGTCTGGTCGAGCAATTCTATTCCCGTACCTTCCAGGTCAAGCGCTCCTAGCTGTAAGCTATACTCTTCCCCATGCTTAACCTGCCAGGAAAATGTGATGATATCACCAAGAGTGCCATACAGACTATCTGCCTGAAAGGAGATCTGTGGTTGTCCCAGCGTGCTCGTGATAAAAACGAACATGAATAGCAGAATACTACGCTTCATCGTCGTCGCATTGCCCGTTTTCGAAAGAAAGAAATGAGCGGGTCCACGTACGGTATGTCGGTCCTGATGGGTAAATAATCAAGCCTGTTGGTCTTAAAGAAAGATTTTAACTCGTCGAATCGCTTGAGTGAATGTTCATTGAATGATTTTCGGACGGCAGCACGGTTGGTATTCACCAGGGAAGTAGACCCTGTCTCACTGTCATGCATCTGCACCAAGCCTAAAGCTGGTAATTCTAATTCCCAGGGGTCATACAGATGGAAGGAAAGCATGTCATGTCTGCGACTTGATTGTTTCACGCTCTTCTCGAAACCCTTATCAAGAAAATCTGATATCATAAAGACGACGGAGCGTTTTCTGATCACGCGATTCATGAATTCCAGAGCAGATTCGATGTTCGTACCCTGGTTACTGGGCTCATGGTTTAACACTTCCCTGATCACCCGGAGTACGTGAGAGCGGCCCTTCCGCGGCGGAATAAATTTTTCAACCGTGTCTGTGAATATGATAAGCCCCACTTTATCATTATTCTTCACCGCTGAGAAAGCCAGGACGGCTGATAATTCTGCAGCCAGTGTGCGCTTCATCTGGCCGCGTGTACCGAATGCCCCCGATGCTGAAGCATCAACCATGATCATTACGGTCAGCTCACGCTCTTCTTCGAACAGTTTCACATGAGTCGTACCCATTCGTGCTGAAACATTCCAGTCGATGGTACGGATCTCATCCCCTGGCGTGTATTCGCGAACCTCGGCGAATTCCATACCTCTTCCCTTGAATACTGAATGATACTCGCCACCGAACACCTCGTTCACAAGGTGCCGTGTACTCAACTCAATCTTTTTGACCTTTTTGAGTAGTTCGCGATTGATCATGGCTTTAAGTCGTTAGGATCAGGGTACTTCGGTGGCTTCGAAGATGCGTTGAATGATATCCTCACTGCTCACCTCTTCAGCTTCTGCCTCATAGGACACCAGCACACGATGTCTTAACACGTCCATACCGATGGCTCGAATATCGTCCGGTGTCACATAACCACGCTGATTGATAAAGGCGTGCGCTTTGGCTGCCAATGCCAGGTTGATAGACGCTCTTGGTGAAGCTCCATATTCGATGAGAGCTTCCAGGTCCGAAAGACCGGCGCTGGCAGGATCTCTGGTCGCCATTACGAGCGAAACGATGTATTTAAAGATCTTGTCATCGATGTAGACCTCGTCTACTACGTCCCGAGCATCGAGAATGTCCTTTTTCTTTACCACAGGATTGATCTTGAACGAAGGCGCGGGATGAGCCATACGTTTGATGATCTCAAACTCTTCGTCCTCGTTGGGATAATCAACTTTCAACTTCAACATGAATCGATCTACCTGCGCTTCAGGTAAGGGGTAAGTGCCTTCCTGTTCGATGGGGTTTTGAGTTGCCAGGACAAGAAAGGGCTCCTCAAGCTTAAAGGTGTCTTCCCCAATGGTGATCTGCTTTTCCTGCATAGATTCCAGCAGAGCTGCCTGCACCTTTGCTGGTGAGCGGTTGATCTCATCAGCCAGGATAATATTGCTGAAGAGTGGACCTTTTTTCACAATGAATTCACCGTTCTTCTGGTTGTAGATCAGGGTTCCCAAAAGGTCTGCAGGTAATAGATCAGGTGTGAACTGAATTCGGTTGAAACTAGTATCGATCAATTCAGCTAATGTCTTGATAGTGAGAGTCTTAGCAAGTCCCGGTACACCTTCAAGCAGGATGTGGCCATTGGACAGGAGTCCGATCAGAATTCTCCTGATCATATCTCTCTGCCCGACAATGATTTTGGCAAGTTCTGCTTCCAACGATTTAAGGAACAGGCTTTTATTCTTAATCTTTTCGTTAAGTTCAGTCAAGTCGATTGTCATAAGAATTTCCCGTAATTAGGATGTCTTCTGTAGCAGATGTTGAAGTTCGGGTATCTCCTCCAGAGATTTTCCTAAATATTTAAGTTCAAAATCAACAGAGGGTGCCATCTCATGATCTGGATATTTTTCCAGAAAGAGCGAGTAATACTTAACAGCAGAATCGTTCTCCGCTAATTCATTAGCATAAATGTAACCGACTGAGAACAAGGCTTTAGGGGCTTGTTCAGTGTTGGGATACTGAGAGTAAATCTCTGTGTAAGTTTCGATTGCTTTACGCAGGTCACGCACATTTTTGTGGTAAACTTCTGCCAATTCATATTCCAGGACAATGGCATCAGAGCTGGTGGAGAATTTTTCCAGCATGATCTTGTACATATCTACTGCTGCCATATTGGCCTGTGCGCCTAATGCTTGCTGAGCAAGATCATGGAGATCATTTTGGGAATAATTGCCAACATCAGCAATCGTAGCTTTATAATAAGCTTCAGCTTTCTCCAGATCGTGCAGATACTTGGAGCTTAAATTGCCTGCTTCGATATTCGCCATAATTCTCTCTGATGCTGTCTCTGCCTTATTTACAGCATTATCAAAAAGTTCAAGTGCTTCCACATACTGTTCAGATTTAATCAATTCAGTGGCTGAGGACATGGAGTCTTCATAGGATTTACTGCAAGAGCTGAACAACATGACTGTTAATATTAGACCTAGTATGAGCGTTCTCTTCATGAACAATTTTCCTCTTCCTTACTTCTTACTTTTCGGACATTACATTAAAAAAGTTATTTGCTAATTCTTACTACGAGACGTTTTACTGACACACAATTCTCATGTTCCCTGCATATTAATTTTTCTAGAAGGCGTATGCTATAGCAATATGGATCTGACCCGACTTACTCCCATCTTCTCGTGTGAGGGGAATACCATAATCAATTCTGGCTGGGCCAATTGGGGTTTTGACGGTCAGACCAAATCCATATGCAGCCTGAATATCTGAGAAATCTGCGTCTGCAAGTGTTGGCCAAATATTTCCCAGGTCAAAAAACACCTCTCCCCCTAAGTATGAATAAACGGGAAATCTGATCTCAAAATTAGTGAAGTAACGAAAATTTCCACCAACAGGAACGAGTTGGTCTTCATGTAGCACTTTGGGACCCAACAGACGGTGGTCCCAGCCCCTGATACTTGAATTCCCTCCAAGATAAAATCGCTTTTCATAGGGAATTTCTGCATCTGCATCCCGTTGTCCACGGACAGCGAGGTCCAGATTATGTGCGAACACCACATCACCAAACAAATTCCAATAGGTACTAACAGAAGCCTGTAATTGTACATAATTGTGTTCACCACCCAGGAAATAGCCAACCAGGCCAGGTTCGAGCTCCAATTTGAAGCCACTGGTCGGAAAGAAAAAATGGTTTCGTTCATCCCAGACAGTTTTCAGGACAACAGATCGATCAGTTTGAGGAACTTCTTCATCAGCTTCCGGTGTGCCCTCACTATTCGAACGACTCAAATCGATAATGGACTGGATCTTCACCCGCCTGAACCAGCGATAGGTCATTATTGTTCTGAGGCCGTAGGCATTAAGCTTGTAGCCCTGGTCATCATTCGGCCCGGGTCTGTCAATGTAGATCAGGTAAGGATTTAGTGTTAATGGCACTCTAAATTTATAAAGCCAAGGTTCAATGTAGAAGAAGTTCAGATCAAATTGTTGGGGAATGAATATTGCAGGGTAAATCGAACTCAGTTCGATTATGATCCGTAACTTTCGGCTCTGATCGAACAGGTTATTGTGGTACCAGCTTCCAGAGAGACCTAAGCTGAGCTGTTTGTCAGCTCCAACGGCATAGGGACTGAAGCCCTGTTTAAGTTTGACGTTCATATCAAAGCCACGGAATTTTGCCGGGATCACCTCCACATCCAGATTCATGGCGGAATTTACCGTATCCACTTTGCCCTTTCTGATATTCACACTATTAAATAAATTAGTCTCATACAGCCGTCGGCGGGATTCCTGGATATTGGTAAGATTAAACAGATCCCCCTGATGAATAATGATCTCTCTACGAATGATGTGTTCAGGGATCTGTTCAGACTCCGAAATATTGATCGACCCAATGCTAAGTTTTGGTCCTTCATTTACCGTGATGAACAGACTGACAGAATCATCAACAACTTCGGTATCCTTAATGTGTATTAAGGGATAGCCGTTGTCCTGATATAACGCTACCATCTCGATCAGATTCTCGCGTATTTCAAAGGTGTTGAAGCTTCTTCCCACCTGGTATTGGATGAGCTCCAGATATTGTTCATCAGAAAATACGGTATTCCCTGAGAGCGTGATATCCTGCAGATAGTACTCCTTCCCTTCATCAACGATGAGGTAGAGCTGAATTGCGTTTTCACCTGCTTGCGCGATGGAATCACGAATGCTCACGTCCAGAAAACCATGCATCGTGTAAAATTTTTCCAATTTCACAACTTCCCTGGCCAGGTGGTGGCTGTTATAAAAGCTACCATCACTGAAGAGTCGTTTTTCCTTCAGATTAAGCTCATCCAGGAGCAGCGATGTTTTAAGATGTTCATTTCCGGAGATATTAATGGAGATAATTTCAAAACCGGTATAGGTCTGCCCGATTGAAACTCCAGCAAGCAGAATAACCATGCTGAGACGGTTGAATATTTTTTTTAGTAGGTAAATTTCAACCTCCCATTCAATTCAACTTCCCCATCCTGATTCACCTTACTGTTCACAGAGAGTTTTCTATTGATCTGGTATTCTAATCCAAAATCATAGTCTGTCTTGCCACCAGTGGGCTGCAATGCCCCCTCATAGGTCACTTTTAAATTTTTTGATAGTCGTTGGCCTACCTGAAAGCGCGGCGTATCTGTTGTATCCGATCCGAATCCGATCTTGCTACCCGAAATATTCACACCGCTAATGGTCAGTATATCCAGACCAGTGATCTCACGGCCGATCTTTGAGATCTGTTTTTCAACTAGCATTTCCGAGTAGGTTTCGACGGGATTCAGTGCTGACCCATCCTCAAAACTAACTTCAACCAGTTTCTGATTAATGGTCAGGTAAGTCAAGACGTCATTTTGTGATAATTGGGTCGTCCCCGCATCAATGCGCAGTTCAGGCTCCAGCAGATCTCCGGTGAGTGCCAGGCTAACCAACTCTCCCTCGATCTCAATTTCCGCTTCAATGTTGATCTGCGGATTAAAATCCACTGATTGGAAAATGATCTCTCCTGACACGATGGTTAACTCATTGCCCAGGTAATAGAATTTGCCCCCTTCCAGAGCGTTCAGTGTCCCTGAGAAATGCATTTCTCCATCGCCATAGTCCAATAGCCATAGCTCACCCTCAAATTCTGCTTCCAACTGATCATTGGAAATGAAAAGATCACTGGCAAATTGCGTCTGGATACTATAGCGGAAGAGACTGCTGTCAACACCGCCGATCTCATCATAATAGGATGCTCCAGATGTGAAATTATCATAATACACCGCGCGTTTTACCGGAATAACTGCTTGAATGTCCAGTGTGTCCTGTCCGGTAAAATCCAGAGTGGCATCAGCAATGGCCTCTATAAGCCCATCAGAACTGCGGTAGTACACCTCATTTGCTGCAACATTCACATCAAACTTTGGACGAAAAAAGCTGGTAAAATCAATCTCTCCACTGGCAGATACCTCTCCTGCATAGCCGATAGCTGCCGCAACGCCGATCAAGTCACTGATAAATGCAGTCGCCCGACCGACTACGCCTTGGATATTCAAAGCTGACCCTTGGGTGAACCTCATGCGACCTGAAAAATGGTCGATGGTCATGGTGTTATCAACCAGGGTTAATTCGGAGTGAATATTTGTGATCGGATTCCCAAGAATAGAGACCTGAAGTCTTCCGTTGTGCGCCCTGACCTTTCCATTTCGGAGCGGTGCCCTCATGGGACCTGAAAAACTCAGGTCTGCCTGAATATCACCTTCAATTACATCCAGGGCGTCAATGTAGGAAGTCAGGAACGGCATACGGTTCAACACAAAGTTGAAATCCATGTTCAGCTCCCGATCAATAACTGAGCTCCGGTCTTTTGCGATCATATCCAGCGATATGGGCATGCTACCGACACCACTGCCATATCCCCAATTGCTGATGGTAGATAGAGAATCAAATGTCCAAAGGTTATCTTCATATTCAAAATTGGCATAAACAGAATTGAAATCCAGAGTATCGAATTTTGCATTCCTAAGTTGGAGTTGCGCATCCATCTTGGTTCGAAGTGGCGTACCACGAAAAGTAATAGATCCACTTGCTCTACCCGATATAGGCTGACCTACAATTTGGGTCAGGTTAATATCTTTCAAGCGGTAGTTATCAACCTGGATAGAGAAATTTTGATTTGTCTGTTGAAGTGATTCCTTGCTCAGCCCATAGCCCCAAGGCAGTTGTCCGGTCAATGATAGTTTACCTCCCGCTCGTTTTGCATCAATCATGTGACTGATCGTTGCATCGGAGCGTATCGTCAGATCAACTCTGGTAGTATCCGTGGGATATCCGATCGAGTTTCCCTCCAATAGTCGGAACTGGGTTCGGATCTCTGGATTCGTCAAATTTCCTGAGATCTGTGCATCTCCTGTGGCCATGCCCTCAAAAGTGACCGGAATCTTAGCAAAGCGCACGAAATCACCAAAATTGAACATTTCGAATCGACTCTCAATGTTAAGGCCCCGCACTGGATGATAGCTACCCCCCAGCGAGATGCCAGACAGATTGAATGTCAGCAATGTTGGTGGAATATGAAAGGTGCTATCGCTTGATCGAGAGACCTGGACACTATCAATGAGCTTGAGCTGATCCTCTCCGACAATGACATTTAATTTATGCAGTGCAGCTCTTCCTCGACTAAGCAATCCGCTCATGGATACCAGGTTGTTTTGACCCTGGACATGCATCTCCTCGATTTCGAGTTTTCGATCGGAAAAGTTGGTGAGCAGATCATATGAGACCAGGCTGTCACCCATGAGAAATCCCTTCTGCCCCTGTAATGCAAGGTTTCCTCTCAATAGACCAGCGGTAATGAAAATATCATACTTACCTGTCCCATTGACCCTTAATAACTTTTTCAAACCCAAATTCTCTGGGAACAGATGACCTCTGAACCGTGGATTCCTAAGATCGCCCTCAATATTGAAATTGCTTACAAAGCTCCCCTCCAGTGCGCTATTCGATGTCATGGACTGCAGAAATGATAGGTCCGAAATATTAAGGATGCCTGAAAGATCGAGAGAATCCTTTGAGACAAAGCCAGCAAAATTCAGCGTATTTGGACCTTGAGTCAATGAACCATCACTGACTGACACACCAGAATTGGTGTCAATATCCAGCATCGTATTCAAAGTGTTAAAGGTGATTTCATTAAAGGTAAAACTATCGATATCCGTCTGTACGCGAAACCTCTCTCGCGTTCCCCTGATGCTTACAGTGCCGATCGGTTCAAATATTTTCAATCGATCATCAGTTATTAATTTGTTTATGTGTGGTCTGAATAAATGAATATCCGCGGAGATCACACCATCTTTACTGTAGGTGGCTGATACCTGCGTGAAATTTAAATCAGTGCCGACTTTCATCTCCAGATCTATTTCGTTATTGAAATAGTCCGCTCTAGAAATGGATATCGGGTAATCATTACCAGGTAAGTGTATCGTCCCGATCCCCTGAATAGAAGTCCTATTAACAGCTAGATCATGTTCAACCTGTATGTCCAGATCTGCGCTACCATCCCGGAGCGATTCTGGCATCTGCAAGTCATTTTCCAGTCCCTTGAGATCGTATTGATGGGCTCTGAATTGTGTAGATATAAGATTCCCCTCAAGTGTCCCATTCAGATCCAGGTAAGTCTCAGAATCGAATATTGCAAAATCATCAAAATGGATGAGCCCCCCCCTGCTCCTACCTAAAAGACCCGAAATGCGAACGCTATCCATGCCCGGGATCGGTGCATGTGGTAAAATAGCCGTAAAATCAGACCCCAGATGCCCATCGATGAGCCAGATATTTCCACTTAGCTCATCAATTTCCACCACGCCGCTGGAGTCGATCCATCTTGATTCCAATCTTCCATCACCTGCAATTAAATTATTTATTGTAAGTGACAGTGGGCTGGATCGTGAGGTTTCATTTACTGATTTTCCCAGTTGTTGGAGTACCGTCGTGTACAAGTGATAGTTGTCTATGCGAATTCTCTCCGCAATGAAGTGGGATGATTCAAAGTCAAACTCCCAACCATTCACTGTCAGGCGTTGACTGGTAAATAAGGTATCGGAATAATCGTTGACCGATATGACCAGGTCGGCGATACCTGCTGATTGATGGATCAGATTTCCGTACAGTGATCCACTGAGCCTGATATTGGATTCACCAAGTAAATGCTTATTTGCAAGCGAGATGATCAGCGGTGAGAAAAGATAGGTATAGTAAAGTAGCAGATGGCTGAGGACTGTGATGGTCCCCACGAGTATTCCAATTAACCATTTTGCTACTTTCTTTCGCATTAAATCAATAATTCCATAGTTAGCCTTAAATTTACAGCCACATTTAGATATTTCTACCTATTAGACCCAGCAGAGTTCACTATTTTTATCATTATTAATAAAACAAATGGTCAGAAAATCTTTCGATTCCCTGACCATTTGGATTCTGTGGATTTTTCTTCTAGAAGCGGGATGAATTATTTCTTTGCATCGTCGTCATCAACAACTTCAAAGTCAGCTTCTTCGACTTCTTCATCCTCAGTCTGCTTGGGGTCAGCAGCTTCACCTTCCGGTGCTTCCTGTCCTGCTTCTCCCTTGCTTGCTTCATACATGGAGCCAGAGGCTTCGTTCCAGACTTCTGTCAGATCAGCAATGGCTTTTTCAATAGCACCCTTGTCTGAACCAACCTGGATTGCCTTCAGGCTCTCAACCCGTTCTTGAATCTTGGTTTTTAGATCATCAGGAACTTTGTCACCATACTCTTCCAGGTTTTTCTCTGTCTGGTAAACGAGGGCATCAGCCTGATTCCTGATATCTATAAGCTCACGCTTCTCTTTGTCTTCATCAGCATGGGCTTCAGCATCCTTGATCATTTCTTCCTTCTCAGCGTCTGTTAGTCCGCTGGATGCCTCGATACGGATTGATTGTTCCTTACCAGAAGCTTTGTCTTTAGCACTAACGTGCATGATACCATTTGCATCAATATCGAACGTAACCTCGATCTGGGGAACACCTCGGGGTGCCGGTGGTATTCCGTCGAGAATGAACCGACCCAGAGATTTATTGTCTGCAGCCATCTGTCGTTCACCCTGCAAGACATGGATCTCAACCTGCGACTGATTATCTGAGGCAGTCGAAAAGACCTCACTTTTCTTACTCGGGATGGTTGTATTTCTTTCGATCAGATGCGTGCATACGCCACCCAAGGTTTCGATCCCAACTGAAAGCGGTGTCACATCCAGCAAGAGAACATCAGAAACATCTCCAGCTAGAACACCACCCTGGATAGCGGCACCCATGGCAACCACCTCATCGGGATTCACACCCCTGTTTGGCTCTTTACCAAAAATGTCTTTAACAATACTCTGCACTTTCGGGATACGGGACGATCCACCGACAAGGATAACTTCATCAATGTCGCCAGCTGTCACACCGGCATCTTTCAATGCGCTCGTACAAGGCTGCTTGAGACGCTTGAACAGATCATCGGTCAAACTTTCAAATTTTGCTTTGGTCAACTCAAGGACCAGATGCTTGGGGCCAGTCTGATCAGCGGTGATATATGGCAGGTTGATCTCAGTGGAAGATGTACTTGAGAGTTCAACTTTTGCCTTTTCAGCTGCTTCCTTCAGCCGCTGCATACCCATGGCATCTTTTGAAAGATCAATGCCTTCCGCCTTTTTAAACTCTGCTACCATCCATTCGATAATGGCTTGATCCCAGTCATCACCACCCAGGTGGGTGTCGCCGTTCGTTGACTTTACCTCAAATACACCATCACCGAGTTCAAGGATGGAAATATCAAATGTTCCACCGCCCAGGTCGAATACAGCGATGGTTTCATCCTCTTTTCTGTCCAGCCCATAAGCCAGGGCAGCTGCAGTAGGCTCATTTATGATACGTTTGACATTCAAACCAGCGATCTTGCCAGCGTCTTTGGTTGCCTGACGCTGTGAATCGTTAAAATAGGCAGGAACGGTCACAACTGCGTCTTCTACCTTCTCCCCAAGATACTCTTCTGCTGTCTGTTTCATCTTTTGCAGGACCATAGCTGATATCTCTGGTGGTGAGTAAGAATCATCCCCGATCTGGATCTGACTTCTGCCACCGGGTCCACTGACGATCTTGTATGGGACTTCCTCGATCTCACGACCGACTTCCTCAAACTTTCGCCCCATGAAACGCTTGACTGAATGAATAGTATTCGCCGGATTTGTGATTGCCTGGCGTTTGGCCGGTTGTCCAACCAGACGATTCCCCTCTTTCGTGAATGCAACAACCGAAGGTGTTGTTCTACCGCCTTCTGCATTGGTGATCACGACTGAATCTTTTCCTTCGATGACAGATACGCAAGAATTTGTCGTACCCAGATCGATTCCAATAACTTTACCCATGTGTATTTACCTCAACTGTTACTTATTTTCATGTTCATTATTTCATAATTCACTAGTATAGGGACAATGGTCATGCCAAACGTCTATATAGGCCATTATGGCGCAAATAAATTAAATAGTTGATAGATACGGCAGACAGTGCCGCTTAGAATTGTCTATTTTTTCTGTTTATAATTGTTAACGATCGGCATTCGTCTGCCAATACCGAAGGCTTTTGAGGTGACCCGGATGCCTGGAGGCATTTGTTGGCGCTTATACTCATTCAGGCGGACCTTTTTGAGAATATCCTCGACCAGCTGTTCATCCCAGCCTTTTTCAATTAGCGTATCGATATTGGAGTGTTTCTCGATGATCGCGTTGACCAGTGGTGAAACGACCTCGTAATCGAAGGGGTCAACCTGTCCCTCGCTCAATTCGGCACTTGGTTCCTTGGTGATGGTATTCGCCGGGATCATCTCCCTCTGGTTTTTCTGGTTATAGTAATCTGCTAGTTGGTAAACCATCCGTTTACCCACATCACTGATCACAGCCAGCCCACCGGACATATCCCCATAAAGGGTGCAATATCCCAGGGCGATCTCGGTTTTATTCCCGGTTGTGAGCAATAAGCTACCATCCCTATTTGAAAAACTCATCAGAATATTTCCGCGGATCCTGGCTTGAAGATTTTCCTCTGGTAAACCGGTAAGGTGCTCTCCTAAAACATCCTGATAGGTATCTTGAAACCCGCTAAAGACCTTTGCGATGGGGATCTCTTTATACCGCATACCGAGATTATTTGCCAGATCACTGGCATCTTTTACACTATGATCAGATGAGTATTTAGAGGGCATAGCGATCCCCAGCACGTTATCAGCACCCAGTGCTTCTACCGCCACAGCTGCCGTCACTGCAGAGTCTATACCTCCTGAAAGCCCCAACACAGCACGTTGGTGCCCGGTTTTTCGGAAATAATCGCGAACGCCCAAGACCAGACCGTTAAATATTTGTTCCTCTTCTGGTATTTCCGGTAATTCATGCACCTCGGTGTGGTCCCTATCCAGAAATAATTCGGTCTGGTAAACATTTTCACCAAATTGGGGACAGATGTGGACCCAATCCCCTTTCCCATCAGCGACCATGGACATACCATCAAACACAAGTTGGTCCTGGCCACCGACCAGATTCACATAAATATAAGGTTTAGTGTATTTCTTTACCTTGTTGAGTATCAAATTACTACGCTCTTTATACTTATCGAAAACAAAGGGTGAGGCCGAGAGGTTAACAAATACATCCGCACCAGCTTCTCCAAGGACATCACAGACCTTATAATCCATCTTTTCATCCCAGAGATCTTCGCAAATATGGATACCAAGTCGCAGGTTCTGGCCGCTGCGAAAGGTTAACGCGACCGGTGTATTGTCGCGACCCGGCTTAAAGTAGCGCCACTCGTCAAACACATCATAGGTTGGGAGTAATGATTTGTGGACCCAGCGGAGGATCTGTCCGTGCTGTAGGACCGCAACAGCGTTGTAGGTATCCGTCCCATCAAAATGGATCGCTCCAATCAGGGTGACCATATCACCGCTTGTCTGTGCCAGTGCCTCAACCATTTTCGTGTTCTCAGCAATAAAATGGTCTTCAAGTAGAAGATCCTGGGCCGGGTAACCAGGGATGAACATCTCTGGAAAAACCAGGAGATCACGCCCGTCCCGCTCCATGGCGTCCATGACCTGTAAGGCTTGTTTGTAATTCTCCTCCAGTGCACCGACGGTGGGGTTTAACTGGGCCATCGCTATCTTTAAAGAAGTAGCCATATTCACTCGCTGATCAGTGATAGGATCAAATCCACCGCTGCTTCTGGGGTTTCCGCATGCTCTACCCCAGGAATGTCCCAGGATTTATAGGTCACGACTGGTTTATTGTAGCCCAGAGTATAAGCTATCTCAGAGAGGGTTCCGTAAGCACCATCAATCGCAATGGCACCCTGGACAGATCGAATGATGATAGCATTCCTGAGATCCCCCATGCCGGTCATCACAGGTATGGAAATGTAATCATTGGCCAAATTCAGATCTTGCTCTTTCAGGATACCAACTGCAATTCCTTTACCAGCTTGCACACCTTTGCAGGCAGCTTCCATGATACCCCCAGCGCCGCCTGAATATACGATCACACCCCTTTCGGCCAGCAGTTTACCGACGTTAAACGCGAAATCCAGTGCGTCATCATTCGTCTCTCTGGCACCAATGATAGCGATCCTTTTTGACTGTTTTGCAAGCACTAGGGATTGAGTCTCGTCATGGTTCTGGGAAATGGGGCTGTTTCTCTGATATGTTTCAATCCACACAGCCAGGTAACCACACGTTCGAGTCCCAAACCGAAACCAGAATGAGGAAATGACCCATATCTGCGCAGATCAAGATACCAGGCATAGTCTTCTTCAGTGGCACCGTCTGCCTTGATACGCTGAATGAGTAGATCGATATCATCCTCCCGCTGAGAGCCGCCAATGATCTCACCGTAGCCTTCGGGAGCCAGCATATCCAGAGCCAGAACCTGTTCTTCATTTTCAGGATCACGCTTCATATAAAAGGCTTTAATTGCAGCGGGATACCTGTGAACCATCACTGGGCTTTTGAACTGACTTGAGATGATAGTTTCATCAGCCCCGCCAAAGTCATCACCCCATTTGAAGTCTACACCGTTCTTCTGCAGGATCTTAACGGCATCTGTATAGCTGATCCGGGGGAACGGCGTCTGGATGCCTTCTAAAATGGAAATATCTCTCTCCAATGTTTCCAGCTCGGGTCGTCTATGTTCAAGGACCTGAGATACAATATACTGAACAAATGCTTCAGCCAGATCCATATTCATATCCAGATCATAATATGCCATCTCAGGCTCAACCATCCAAAATTCTGTCAGGTGACGCCTGGTCTTGGATTTTTCGGCTCTGAATGTGGGGCCAAAACAATAGATCTTCCCAAATGCAGCTGCTCCTGCTTCACCGTAAAGCTGACCACTTTGTGTCAGATAGGCTGGTTCACCAAAATAATCTGTTTCGAATAAGGTTGCGGTGCCTTCCGTAGCAGCCTGCTGAAAAATCGGTGTATCGATAAGCGTGAAATCACGGTCATCGAAGAAATCTCGAATGGATTTAATAATGGTATGTCGGATACGCATGATGGCATGCTGCCGTTTGGAGCGCAGCCACAAGTGACGCTTGTCCATTAGATAGTCAATACCATGTTCCTTCAGGGATATGGGGTATTCTTCGGCAATAGAAACTAACTCTACCTTCTTTGCCAGCATCTCATAACCACCGGGCGAACGCGGCTCCTCTTTTACTTCACCAGTAACGATCACAGAGGATTCCTGGGTGATGCTATCTTTGATGTTGAATGAGTCCTCATCCGCATCGAATTTAGTGACAACGCATTGCATGATACCGGTACCGTCTCTCAGCATAAGGAACCATATCTTGCCGCTTTTTCTGACATTGTATGCCCAGCCCTTGAGTGTTACTTCTTCACCGATGAAATCTTTCGCATTTTGAATAAAATATTCTTTCATGTCCTTACCATTCTTCTGTCATGGATTCGACGATCAGATCGACAAGTTTTTCAATAGCCTCGTCATATGCATCTTCACGTTCAAGTTGTTCAGCATCGTTCCGTATGGCATTTTCCTCTTCACTGAAATAGGTGCCAAATACGCGATAATTCTTTTTAAAAAGCTGTTTTTCATGGATATGATCATACCAGATGACCTCTCCAGTAAATTCAAGACGATATTCTAAAATATTTTCGTCATCATCAAAGACATTAGGCTTGTCCTGGATGCTTGAGATTGTGCCTTCAATATGTGAGTCTGGATTTTCCTTCGCA
Source organism: Fidelibacterota bacterium (assembly GCA_021734255.1). GTDB lineage: Bacteria > Fidelibacterota > UBA8477 > UBA8477 > JABMPR01 > JABMPR01. Next base: position 23,887 of record JAIPJM010000030.1, read on the forward strand.
GAAAGGGGTAACAATTTTTCATTCAAGAGGCGATCAGTGATGGCCCGGTCTATATCCGATTCTACTGCAAACTCAGTCGTAAGATTCTTAAAAGGATACAACTGTACATCAGTAAGATGCTCAGGTATACTTCCTTTGAATGAATAAATTCCGCAGCTGCTCAGGGTCACAATGAGCAGAAACCTGCTAAGTTTCTTTTGCAATACCATATTCCTTGATCTTCCTGTACAAGGTTCTTTCTGCCATCTCCAGCGCCTGGGCAGTTTTTCGCTTATTAAAGTTAAACCGCTGGAGGCTGCGAAGTATCAATTCCTTTTCCACCTGTGCTGCAGTTAAGGATCCCATCATCTGGGGGTTGAGTATTGGAGGGTTGTCGTTGTTGACGACGTCATTCTCATCGTCCTCAGGCAACACTTCCATTGCTGGATGGTACTCATCATTGGATTGAGAGTGACCTGATTGATGCGGGATGCCATTTTCCAGCGTCGTCTTCATCTCTGCTACCTCACGCCGCAGCATGAAAAGCTGTTGAAGGATCAACTCACGCTCTGCCTGGTCCACGCTCCGATCCAGTTTAACCGGGAGTAATGGATTTTGGGTATCATTTGGTGTATCAGCTTTCAGGTACCGGATGACGGTTTCAGTTTTAATGACCCCGCCCTTCTCAAGGATCACCAAACTCTCAATAAAATTCTTTAATTCTCTGATATTGCCTGGCCATCTGTGTTGACTCATGGCCTGATAGGCACCTTCTGAAAAGCCTTTGAACAGGATCTGATTCCTAACAGCACAATCCTTGGCGAACTTTTCAGCAAGAATGGGTATATCTACGGCCCGATCTCGGAGCGAGGGTACCTGAATAGTGATCGCTTTTAAGCGATAGTAGAGATCCTTCCGAAAGGTCCCTTCCTCAACTTCCTTCTGCAAATCCCTGTTTGAAGCAGCGATGATGCGGACATCCACTCTCACTGAGCTTGAAGATCCGACGGGGAGGAATTCTCCCTGTTCCAGCACACGGAGAAGCTTCACCTGTGTCTCAAGGGGAGTCTCACCGATCTCATCGAGAAAAATGGTACCACCATCTGCTGATTGAAAATAGCCCTTACGGTCACTCTGTGCTCCAGTAAATGAGCCTTTTTTGTGGCCGAACAGTTCACTCTCGATGATCCCGGCCGGGATGGCACCGCAGTTCACGATGACGAATGGTTTATGGGTGCGCATGGAATGTTTGTGTAGCGCTGAGGCGACCAGTTCCTTACCTGAGCCACTCTCTCCTGCTATGAGGACTGAGATATCAGTGGGCGCAACCTGCTCGATCGTGGCGAGCATGCTCTGGACATCCGCTGATTTTCCCAGAATACCAAATTTCTTTTGTAGTTCATCCACGTTTTCATTCTCAAAATAACTCATAATCAATTCCTTAAAGGTAGGATCTCAACGCTTCATCTCTTTTTCAAGCTTTTTGATCTCATCCCTTATCATGGCTGCTTTTTCAAAATCAAGATTTTCCGCTGCAGACAGCATGTCTTTCCGCATCAGGTCGAGTAATTCGCCTGATTCGTAATCATTGTCATATTTTTTAAGACTTTCCCGAATCGCATTTTGTTTACCCTGCATGGCATCTGCCACGCTGGTGATCCCCATGATCTCTTTTCGGGATTTCAATATGGTGGCAGGGGTGATCCCATGCGCTTCATTATACTCGATCTGCCTGCTACGTCTATATTGTGTTGTCTCGATCAAATACTTCATACTATCGGTGACTTTGTCAGCGTACAGAATAACCTTGCCGCTGGCATGTCTAGCCGCTCGACCAGCGATCTGCATGAGGGATGTCCGACTACGGAGAAACCCCTCTTTATCTGCATCAATGATCGCAACCAGAGAAACTTCAGGAAGGTCAAGGCCTTCACGTAAGAGATTGATCCCTACAAGTACATCGAACTCACCCAAGCGCAGGTCTCTGAGGATGGATATGCGCTCAATACTGTCAATCTCAGAATGCAGGTAGCGTACCCGCAACTGGTAATTGGTGAGGTAATCCGTCAAGTCCTCCGACATCCGCTTGGTGAGGGTCACAACCAACACTCGTTCCTGGCTTTTGACACGGTCCCGGATCTCATCCATCAGATCATCGATCTGTCCATCGCTGGATCGAACCTCTATTTCAGGGTCAAGCAATCCAGTTGGCCGGATAACCTGTTCAACGATAACACCATTGGACTTCTCCAATTCATAATCGGCCGGCGTTGCTGAGGTGAAGATCACTTGATTCATCATCGATTCGAATTCACTGATCTTCATCGGGCGGTTGTCAAGCGCAGAGGGCAATCGAAATCCATAGTCGACCAAGGTTTTCTTCCTGGAGTAATCACCATTGTACATCCCCCTGAACTGCGGTACTGTCACGTGGGATTCATCAATGATCATCAGATAGTCATCGGGAAAGAAATCAAGCAGAGTAAAGGGTCGTTCCCCAGGATTTCTGCCCGTAAGATGTCGACTATAATTCTCTATACCTGAGCAATATCCAACTTCGCGTAGCATTTCCATATCAAAGTGGGTGCGCTGCTCTATCCGCTGCGCTTCAAGCAGCTGTTCGTTCTTCCGAAAACGCTGAACCTGTTCCTGGAGCTCTGCATCAATAGAATCCAGGGCTCGATGGATAGATTCATCGGATGTCACGAAATGCCGTGCGGGATAGATGACGGCAATATTATCTTCTGAGATCACTTCTCCGGTGAGGGGGTCAACCGTCATAATACCGGTAACTTCATTACCCCAAAACTCCACCCGGATAGCATGTTCATTGTATGCCGGGAAGATTTCCAACACATCCCCCCTGACCCTAAACTTTCCGCGCATGAAGTTTACATCGTTCCGTTCATAAAATATTTCAACCAGCTGACGCATGATATCGCGTTGCTGGTAGTTCTGGCCCTTGTTAATGATCACTAGAGATTTTTTGTATTCAACGGGATCACCCAGCCCATAGATGCATGAAACCGAAGCCACCACAATCACATCCTTCCGGGAAAGTAGGGCACTTGTCGCTTTGAGGCGCAGTTTATCGATCTCCTCATTCATGGACATGTCTTTTTCAATAAAGGTGTCGGTAACAGGCAGATATGCCTCTGGTTGATAATAGTCATAATAAGAAATGAAATACTCTACAGCATTATGTGGAAAAAATGATTTGAATTCCCCATATAACTGAGCTGCCAGGGTCTTATTATGTGATACGATCAAGGTCGGTTTGCCAATATTTTGAATGATATTTGCCACGGTATACGTTTTTCCAGAACCAGTAACACCCAACAAGGTTTGAAAGTCAAGACCTTGCTTGACCCCCTCAACCAATTCCTTGATCGCATCAGGCTGGTCACCCTGGGGCGAAAGGGACGTATCTAGGTTAAATTCTGCCATATTGACGTAAAATATTCAGTTATGACAGAGATTCAACCAAATTCGAATGAGTGGAGAAGATTAATTTTTACAAAGCTATTCTTTGCATTTCCTGGCGTTACAAGTAAAATACAACTAATATGTTTGACGCTCAGACCATTATATTTTTGAGCATTCTGCTCATTTCGATCATTGCCTTTGTTAAGGATTGGTTTCCGATAGAGGTGACTTCGCTACTGGTGCTGGCAGCACTGATAGTCACGGGTCTCATTGATACCGATCAAGCAGTCTCAGGATTTTCCAATAAGGCAGTTATCACCATTGGTGCCATGTTTATTCTCAGTCACGCTTTTACCAAGACAGGTTTTATCAGTGTTTTTACAGTATGGCTTGAAAATAATGGTCGCGGACGGAACTGGGCGGTAACCATCCTGTTCCTCCTCTCCGTCAGCATCTTTTCTGCATTTATCAATAACACAGCGACGGTCGCCATACTGATCCCAGCCGCCAAGGAGCTTGCAAAGAAGCTAAAGATAAGTGCTTCCAAGATCATGATGCCCCTGTCCTATGCTGCCATCGTCGGTGGCACGTGTACGATCATTGGTACCTCAACAAATCTTATCGTCAACGAGCTCGCTTCTGACGCCGGGTTCAGCATCAATGTTTTCGAGTTGAGCAAGTTGGGTATTATCCTTGTGGTCGTTACCATTCTGTATTCGCTGGTGGCTCAGAAATGGCTCATTCCTTCGCGTTTACCGGTTTCCAGCCTGACAAAGAAATATCATATGGGAACTTACCTGACTGAGGTCGTGATAACAGAAGAGTCCCCCCTATTAGGAAAAAATATTATTGAAACAGGCATTGGTCAGCTTTATGAGCTCACCGTACTGGAAATATTGAGAAGAGGGAATCCTATCTCCACCAACCTCAGGAACATAAAACTTAAACAGGATGACGTTCTCCTGGTTCAGTGCACTGTTGAAAAGCTCCAGCTCTTTAAGAATGAGCAAAAGGTCTCCCTCCTCACAGATATCAAGATGGATGACAAAGAGATCGCCAACAGTGAAAATATTTTAAAAGAGGCCATGGTATCTCCGAACTCCAGATTGTCGGGACGTTCCTTGATGGATTCAGACTTCAGACGCCGCTACGGTCTTTTCGTGCTGGCAGTGCGCTCGTACCGCGAGACCCTGAAGGAGAAAATTGCCCATATTCGTCTGAGACCATTTGATACATTACTGATATTCGGATCACGAACACGGATGGCGGCCCTCCACACCGACCCCAATTTCATTATGCTAGACGAGCTTGATCTCAGCTTGCATAAGATACGGTTCTGGTGGCTCGTTGTCGCTTTGATCCCTGCTATAGTTCTGGTTGCTGCCTTAAACATCACGTCGATCATGACTGCCAGTCTTCTGGGTGCCATTCTGGTGATGGCCCTGGGTATCGTCCCGGCACAGGAAGCCTACAAGGCGATCAATTGGACCGTCATATTTTTGATCGCTGCCTTCATCCCCATCGCTGATGCCATGCACAATATTGGCCTGGCGCAAAAGATCGAACATCTGATCGCTTTATCAGACAGCTTCATCGGTGATGTGGGACTGCTTGCCGTGCTCTTTTTCTTTACCATGTTCATGACATCATTTCTCTCCAATACTGCCACTGCGATCATCATGGCCCCCCTGGCTATTGAATCTGCACGAATCCTAGACTTGAGTCCTATTCCATTCATCATGACCATTATGTTCTCTGCCTCCTTGTCCTTCATGACCCCAAATGGATACCAGACCAATACCATGGTGATGACCCCGGGTGGCTACCGCTACACTGATTTTCTCAAGGTGGGGATTCCCTTGCACATCATCCTGGGAACTATTTCTGTATTGTTGATACCCGTATTCTGGCCACTGCATCCTTAGAGCCAGGCATTTCTATACTATTACCTACCTAAGCTTTGCATTATCCCATCGCCTGTTATAACATGTTTGACCATGCCTGATATCCAGACGCTCCTCTTTATCACGATCCTCGTCGTATCCCTGATCTCGTTCATTCGTGAATGGTTCCCAATTGAAGTGACCTCTTTATTGGTGTTGGCAGCCTTGCTCGTCACTGGGCTTGTAGACAAAAATCAGGCTATTCAAGGCTTCGCGAATAAAGCCACCATCACCATAGCCGCCATGTTCATACTCAGCCATGCTTTCACAAAGACAGGTTTCATTAAAGCGTTTACTATCTGGTTGGAAAAGAATGGGCGTGGTCGGAACTGGCTGGTGATGCTGCTGTTCCTGTTTGCCGTCTCGATCTTCTCTGCATTCCTGAATAACACAGCCACTGTGGCAATTCTGATCCCGGTTGCAGGTGAGTTGGCCAATCGCATGAATATCAGCGCCTCGAAGATCATGATCCCCTTATCATTTGCAGCTATTGTCGGAGGTACCTGCACCATCATCGGTACATCGACCAACTTGATCGTGAACGACCTGGCAGTGGATGCAGGCTTTCAGATCGGTGTGTTCGAACTGAGTAAGCTGGGGATATTGCTCATGGTCATAACGCTATTTTATGTACTTGTAGCACAACGATATCTATTACCGTCCCGGGTACCAGTCTCTGGATTAACAAAAAAGTACCACATGGGGACCTACCTCACAGAAGTACGGCTTACAGCAGACTCCCCTATTGTTGGCAGGAATTTTCTTGACGCCAAACTGGGTCAAAAATATGAGATGACCATTCTCGAGATCATACGTGAAAGCAGTCACATCACGACCAACCTGCGAAATATCATCCTGAAAGAAAATGACATTTTAATGGTCAAATGCTCGGTTGATAATTTGAAGCAATTCCGAACGGAACAAAAGGCGCTTCTGCTTACTGATATTAAGATGAATGATACTGAGCTCTCAGATAAGGAGAATATACTGGTGGAGGCCATGGTCTCCCACAACTCAAGCCTTTCCGGGTCATCGCTCATGGATGTTGATTTTCGTAGACGCTACGGATTATTTGTCCTTGCCATTCGACATTATCGCGAAATATTGAACAGAAAAATTGGCCATATCGTCCTGAAGCCCTTTGATACGCTCCTGATCTTCGGATCACGTACGCGCATGGCTGCCCTCTATACCGACCCCAACTTCATCATGCTGAATGAATTGAATTTCAACCTGCATAAGATCAAGTTCAGGTGGCTGGCGATTGCCATCATTCCCATCGTTGTTGGATTGGCTTCTTTCAACGTCATGTCCATCATGGAGGCGAGTTTACTGGGGGCCATATTGATGATGGCGACAGGGATTGTTCCCGCTCAGGAGGCATATAAGGCGATCAATTGGTCGGTTATTTTTTTGATCGCAGCCCTCATCCCTCTGGGGGCAGCCATGGAGACCATCGGACTTGCAGAGAAGATCGCCGGTGCCATTTATTCCGTCGGCGACAGTCTTGGGAATTATGGCTTGATCGCGATCATTTTTTTGGTCACCATGATCATGACCTCATTTCTATCTCACACCGCCACGGCTATTATCATGACACCGCTGGCCATCGAATCATCCACAGTGCTCGGTCTACACCCCATGCCCTTTATCATGACCATTATGTTCGCAGCGTCCCTATCATTCATGACCCCAAACGGCTACCAGACCAACACGATGGTATTTTCTCCAGGTGGTTACCGCTACACAGATTATCTAAAGGCCGGCTTGCCACTTCAAATCATTTTGTGGATCACAGGGTCGGCACTCATTCCAGTCATCTGGCCTTTTTAAGTACTTAAATATCGCGAATTTCAGGTGATAAAAAAACCCAGCCAGGGCCGGGTTTCATTGTTTGTTCAAATATTCCTGATGGAATAATATGATGCGGAGGTGGCCCCGCCGCTGGGCGGGACGAACGACCATCGATCAATCGCTTAAAGGCTTGCCCACCTTTATAGGATTTGATCTGTTTCTCACGATTTTCGGCTTCCATACGTGTAGCAAAAGATTCCTTGTGGATCAGCACCAGTGGTCGACGATGT
>JAIPJM010000031.1 GCA_021734255.1 Fidelibacterota bacterium
GTTATTAATCTGTTTCTCGGCCATTGGTTCTCTCCTTCTCTTGAAATGTTTTCCTTAACACCTCAAGATAATTTGGAGAAACCGTGGCCGACTCTTTTTCTACCCTAATCCAATTTTACAGAAATTTAAGGACATAACTTATTTTCTTGCTTTATTCACTCCTTTTCTTTAAATATTCTTCTCAAAGACGACCTACATACAGAAATTGTGACTAAAAAGGAGACGTACAGAATGAAAAAACTACTGCTCGTGACCCTGGTCTTCCTGTTTGCTTTCAGCGTTGCCATGGCAACTGATAAACGCGTGAACGCCCTGGGTAATAATGCCTATATGCTGCCTGGGGATGATGCATCTATCGGCTTGTTCCCGCAACGGATCAACGATATGAACCTGGTCTATTTTAGGGATATTCACCTGGCCAGCCCGGATTATCTGCTCGTTGTAGGGGCACCGGGAAATACATGGGGCTTTTACGGTGGTACAACTGAAAGTAATGATTATTTCAATGTTATCCGGAGCTTGGGGACCAACTCTGCAGTAAGACTCGGAGTTAGATTTGGCATCAACTCACAGACAGACCTTGATGACAACAAGGAATCTCCAGCGATAACTGACGAGACGAAATATAAACAGACCAATATAATGGTTGATGTCGAATATGGTATGGATCGCCCCGATATGGAGCTTTCGACCTCTGTGACTTTTGGACGAACTCCCGACATAATCTCAGCCAGTGGAACACTGGGATCTTTCGAGAGCGAACTTGATAATGCCGGCACCAAATCGACTGCCGAGGGCTCTGCTGCCCGGACAAGTTTAGGAGTGCTGGCAAAAGCTAGGTCACAAAAGGGCATGTTCATCTTTGATAACAGCTATGCAATTTTCAGCCTTACTTTTCAAGGCGAGTCGGATAAATACGATATGTCATCTGCAGGTACCACTACGAATGTGACTGATGAGAAGGGCTCGATCTTCAGTATGAGTTCAACCTACGGCTTATTCAATAATCAGGATTTGGCTGACGGTAAAGTATTCCTTGTTTATGGAATGGGCGGGACCCTGTCATTCAGCCGCCAGGCCGATGAGGGATTGATCACCGGATCTGAATATAAAGATACATATATGAGTTTCGGTATGGTCGCTCCCATCGTTAACCTGGGTCTCGAAGCTCAGTTAAAATATGCAGCCTTACGTTTTGGTATGCAGCGGACACTCACGATGCTGGGGTACTCAAGTACAACCAACACCTATGTATCTGGAACAACAGACGATGAAGATACATCCTCATTATTCACGCTGGGAGGCAACGGTTCCTATACCTACAACGCAGGTATGGGATTCAACTACGGCCCCCTGACCGTGGATATACTCATCAACAACAGTTTTTGGATCACAGGCCCTCAAATGATCTTTGATGGTACCTTTGGTGCCCTGGGAATCTGTGCAGACCTGGTATATACCTTCTAGTTCCAATTCATCGTTATTTTGAAAAAGCCGTCCTTTGTGACGGCTTTTTTATTTGAGATAAGATTCACGCTTCGTTGTGTTAGTAAAAGTTCTATATTAACCACCAAACAGATTAATAGATCTTTTACCCCAGGGGGCTGACCATGCGAAATCCTTTACTCTCCACCCTATGTATTTTACTGGCTGTTGTATCAATCCAGGCAGATTATATGACCTCAACACCTGTAGGACCTGGTGTGATTCACCACCATGAATTCAGAGCTGCCGGTCCCTGGCATCTTCATGTCCTGGAAGTTGACCTGACAGACTCGCTGAACAAACTCGAGACCAAGAAAGCTGATAATAATATCTCAGGTTATGAAACCACATCTTCCATGGCGGACAGAGCAGACACGCCTGGCCACCGGGTTGTCGGTGGTATCAATGGCGACTTTTACGCCAGCGGTGGTGTCAGTATTGGTGCACAGGTCATCAAAGGCACGCTTCTGAAACGTCCCTACAACCGATCGGTATTTGCCATGTCTGAAGAAAAGACCCCATTGATCGATATTGTGGGATTCAACGGAATGATCATTACAAGTAATGATAAAAGTTTGAGTATCAACGGCGTGAATGAGGTCCGAAATGAAAACTACCTGGTACTTTATAACAGATTCCAGGGTGGTTCTACTGGCACCAATCAATGGGGTACAGAGATTCAGATAGACTATATCGACGATATGCGCGTAAATGATGTTGTTCGCGCTGTGGTTTCTCAAATGGACAGTTCCCAGACAACTGGCAACATGGCGATTCCCGGGTCAGGCAGCGCGATACTTTCCGGGCACGGCACATCCAGAGATTTTCTGAATGCCAATATTGATATTGGTGACACCATTCGAGTCACGCTCTCCCTTCCTCCGATCCAAAACAGTCTACTTGAACTCGTCGGAGGAACCCCTCGATTGATCCGAAACGGATTGAGAAGTGTCGAATGGGAAACGGAGGGTGTTGGGAGCAGTTTTACCAATGATCGACATCCACGGACCGCTGTAGGCTTTTCTGCAGATAGTTCTACGGTCTACTTATTTACAGTGGATGGTCGTCAAGCTGGGTATAGTGTTGGGATGTCTCTCTTCGAGCTGGCTGACTATATGCTGGAATGGGGTGTGTTTCAAGGTGTGAACCTTGACGGTGGCGGTTCAACGACGATGGTGGTGAGAGGTGCGGTCAAAAATAGTCCCTCTGATGGAACTGAACGCTCTGTGGCTAATTCCCTTATTGTGGTTTCAACAGCTACCGAAGGGCCCCTCGCACATCTGTTTGCTTCTCCAAAAGAGGCCTTCATACCCGTTGAAAGCAGTCTTAAATTTGCAGTTCGCGGGACCGATGCTTATTACAATCCACTCTCCCTGAACGGCGTGTCGATCACCTGGGATTGTGATTCCTCTATCGGGAGTATTGATGGCGTTGGATCCTTCACAGCTGCAGCGGATACCGGCACCGGATACGTTACTGTACAGGCGGAGGGCATCATCGACTCCATGCTGGTCCACATAACAGATATTGCCTCTCTAAGGCTGAAGCCGGACCCGGTGGTTTTAAAAGTGGGAGAGTCTCAGGCCATGGCAGTCGAAGCCAGAGATAACTACGGTAACCTCGTCCAGGCAGACCTGAGTGCCTACACATGGGAGGTCACACCGGCCATCGCCTCGATTACAAACGATGGGGTTGTTTCTGCTGAGAATAGCGGAATCGGTACGATTCAAGCCACCTTGAATAGTATCAGTGCTTCGGTCCCACTGACCGTGGGAACAAATTCAACAATCATCATAGATGATTTTACAACAACAAGTAACTTCTCGCTCAGCGGTTTACGCGTCGACCTTGGTGCCTGTTCGCTCACACCGAGTACTGAGCAGTTTATATCCGCACCCAGCTCTGGAAAATTGCAATATAGCCTGACCACAGGTGGTACCACGGTGCTCTATCTCGACTGTAATATTCCGGTTTCCGGTACGCCTGAATCAGTTTCGCTGCAGGTGCATGGCGATGAGAAGGGTCACTGGCTGCGGGGTGAATTCAAAGTACCTAACGGCGACTACATGCTAGTGAACTTCACAGATGCGGACCCTGGGATCAACTGGAGTGGATGGCGAGAATTGGTAGTGAATCTGGCGGACGCCACTGCTAAATACGGATATCCAAACGCAGTGTTAGATTTTCCCATTACCTGGACCAGGATCTACCTGGCTGAAACAGATGAGACCAGTAAAGATGCTGGCGCTATCTATCTGGATGATTTTTCAGCTCAGTTCATCAGTACCGGCATCGATCAAAAAGGAGTCGAAGCTCCGCATACCTTGACCTTGATTGAACATTACCCTAACCCCTTCAATGCAACCACCCACTTTGTATTCAATGTACCAAAGGCAGGGGCATTGGAGATGCACATATTCGACATCAATGGGCGGGAAGTTGACAGCATTGCAGTGGAAGCTGTATCTGGGCCCAACCAATTCAGCTGGAGCCCGTTACATCTACCGAGTGGGCTTTATTTCTACCGAGCTGTTATGGGTGATCAGAACTTGAGTGGGAAGTGCTTACTGCTGAAGTAGGGATCATTCCGTGGGTGGTATGAAGGACTTGATCATTTTGTAGTGGGGAATTCCCACCTCCTCGAAAACGTCACCATTGACCGTGTACCCCATATTCAGGTAAAAGCCTGTGGCTACTTGCCTGGAATGGAGGACGAACACTTCAAACCCCAGGTTCAGGAGATAGGCTTCAAATGCCATAAAAAGGCGTTTCCCGATTCCCTGGTTCTGCTTGTCCGCCATAACAGCCATTTGTTTGATCCTGATCTCATTCGGTGATGTGGGAATGCCTAGAATACTGGCAACAAGATGGTCATCCTCATCAAATGCCCCAAAGTGATAGTAGCGGTGTTCCTGGCTCAGGTCGTCATGGGATCCGTCAAAAAGATCCATTCCCAGGGGAAGTCGCAGCAATTCATTTCTTAACTGAAGGGAGTGGTCATAGTCATTTGTGCCATGCTCTATAATCCGATATTCCACGATCAGCTCCTCTGTACGACGTGCCGGGTTGTCAGTCTATCTTGAAATCTGGACATAATACTCAGGATAGAGTCGTGTCCAAATGTGGTCTATTTGCGCGGAGCGATGATATCAGTTATGCTGCCTGAAACGATCTCGGCTGCATTACCTACTGATTCTGACAAACTTGGATGGGGATGGATGATCAGGGAGATATCCTCTGCGTCAGCACCCATCTCAATGGCAAGAACGGCCTCAGCGATCAGGTCACCTGCATTGGTCCCAACGATGCTCATACCGATCAACTTTCCGCTCTCTTTTTCAAAAAGAGCCTTGGAAAAACCTTCGGTGCGCCCCAGCGCAAGTGCGCGCCCGCTTGCCGACCAGGGGAAAACCCCCTTATCATATTCAATCTCCTGCTCTTTGGCCTGTGTCTCAGTAAGACCTGCCCAGGCGATCTCAGGATCTGTGAATATCACAGCTGGAATGATGCTTGTATCAAACGCTGCAGGTTCACCGCAGATCACCTCGGCTGCTACTTTGCCCTCGTGGGTGGCTTTGTGGGCCAACATGGGGTCACCAGTGATATCGCCAATGGCATAAATGTGTGGGACATTGGTCTGCCTTTTTTCATTCACCTTGATAAAGCCCCGCTCGTCAATATCCAGACCAATCTCCTCAAAGCCATTGCCCTGTGTATTGGGTCGTCGGCCTACAGCAACCAGCACCTTTTCTGCTTCTAAGGTCTCCTCGCCTTTATCATTCTCCACTGTGACGATCAGCTTGTCTTTTTGCGGGTCGATCGTTTTGACCTTCGTACCCGTCTGGATCGAGGCAAATTCTTTTTTTAGCTTTGTCAGTAACGGTTTGACCACATCAGGATCAGCACCGGGGAGGAGATGTGGCATAAATTCAACCACTGTGACCTCTGCCCCCATGGCAGAATATATCGTACCCATTTCCAGTCCGATGTACCCCCCACCGATAATAATAAGTCTTTTGGGGATACCATCCAGCTCCAGGGCTCCTGTAGAGTCCATGATCCGAGGATCTTCCGGAAGGTCTGGGATCTTTGTCGGACGGGATCCGACAGCAATGATCGCATCATCAAATGTCACTTTTACTTCACTGCCATCTGATTTTGTCACATCAATGCTATTGGTGGAGGAGAACACGCCTGAGCCTCTCATGGTTTCAACTTTCCTGGCCTTGGCAAGGGCGGCGATCCCCTTGGTTAAACGACCAACCACACGTTCATTCTTCCATTTTTTGACAGCTTCAATATCCCATTCCGGTTCTGAATATTTCAACCCGAAGCTGCTGACCTCTTTGCTCTCAGATTTGACACGAGCCAGATGCAAGAGTGCTTTTGATGGAATACAGCCACGATTCAGACAAACCCCGCCCAGGGATTCACCCTTATCAATCAGGATCACCTTTTTCCCCAGATCAGCAGCGCGGAATGCGGCTGCATAGCCTCCGGGACCTGCTCCCAGAACAACGACTTCAGCATGAACAGTATCAGACATATGTTTCTCCAAACCCTAGAATAATTCTTTAAACGTAGCCAATTCTTCAGCGACAAATTTTGTAAATCGAGCTGCTGCAGCCCCATCAATGACCCGATGATCATAGGAAAGGGAAAATGGCAGCATGAGGCGTGGGAAGAAGTCTTCCCCATCCCATTCAGGGACTGTCTTGGACCTGGATACACCCAGAATGGCAACTTGCGGTGGATTCACGATCGGTGAGAAGCCTGTACCGCTGATCCCACCCAGACTAGAGATGGTGAAGGTAGCCCCCATGAGCTCTGCCGGCTTGATCTTCCTGTCGCGGGTACGAGTACTCACATCTACCAGCTCAACTGACAGCTCGATCAGACTTTTCTTATCGACATCGCGGATCACAGGGACAACCAATCCAGCTTCCGTATCGACAGCGATCCCCAGGTGAATATATTTCTTGTGGATCAGATTCTCGCCTCTTGCAGCCAGCGAGCTGTTGAAATCTGGATATTCCTGTAAGGCTCGCGCTACCGCTTTCATGATAAAGGGCAGGATGGAGAGTTTTCCACCCTCCTTCGCTGCAGCATGCTTATAGACCTGGCGGAAAGCTTCCAGTTCTGTAATATCTGTCTCATCCATTTGTGTGACATGGGGAATCGTCTGCCAGGCGGTCTGCAGGTTTGCAGCTGTCGACCGTCTGATCTTACTGAGTCGAACCTTTTCGATCTCACCCCACTGGCTGAAATCGATATCTTCCGCCATGGGGCTGGCCATTGACCCACTGGGCGTACCGGAGAGGACATTCTTCACAAAGTTCTGAACATCTTCCTTTAAGATCCTACCCTTTGGTCCGGTCCCGGAGACCAGCCCAATGTCGCAGCCAAGTTCACGGGCAAATTTTCGTACGGACGGGCTGGCAGCGACTATCCGCCGTTTCGTCTTTGGTGCTTCGATCGGCTGCTTGGGAATTTCTTCCTCAGTGGACTGAGACTTGGCTTCTGGCTTATCCGGCTCTGCTGATTTTTCACTCTTTTTTTCTTCAGCAGGTTCGTCTTTCTTGTCTTTGGCCTTTGGCTTCTCCTCAGGGTCAGCTTTTTTATCCTCAGATTTCTTTTCGTCAGTTTCTGGCTTCTCTTCAGATTCAGCTTCCTTTTCATCAGCCGCATCCAATTCAATAATAGCCAGAACGGTGTCGGTGTGAACTTCCGCTCCAGCAGTGATTCTGAATTCCTTTATGGTACCCGCATCCTCTGCCTCTATCTCCATGGAAGCCTTATCGCTCTCAAGAACAACCAGGATATCTCCAGGTTCTACATGATCACCCGGTTTAACACTGAGCTCACCAACTTCAACAGACTCAATACCTTCTCCAAGATCCGGAATGACTATCTCTTTCTTCATAACTACCCCTCTCAGCGCTTGACCGGATTTTCGGTATCTGTTTCGACACCATATTTCTTAATGGCTTTTGCCACGACTTCTGGCTTGATCACGCCCAGTTTCTTCAACTGATACAGCGCGGCTATGGTGATCGCATAGCTATCTACTTCGAAGAAGCTGCGCAATTCTTCACGTGAGTCGCTGCGGCCGAAGCCATCGGTTCCAAGTGCTACAAATGGTTTGTTCAGGAAAATTGCGATCTGCTCTGCAACCAATTTCATATAATCAGAGGCAGCCACAACAGGACCAACCTTATCTTTTAGTAGTGACCCGGCGTAGGTGGAACGTTTTTCATCCAGCGGATGCAGACGATTCCAGCGATAGACATCCTGGGCTTCCAAACGCAATTCAGAATAACTGGTTACACTCCAGATGTCAGCCGTCACCCCCCAATCCTTTTTAAGCAACTCTGCAGCCGCTAAAACTTGACCGAGGATGGCGCCAGAACCCAGCAATTGGACATGCATGTCCTGCTTCGCTTTGCCAGTACTACTCAGCTGGTACATTCCTTTTATGATCCCCTCTTCAACACCTTTTGGCATAGCAGGGTGCTGATAGGGCTCATTCTCCAGTGTCAAATAGTAGAATTCGTCGATCTGCTCCTCCATCATCCGTCTCATTCCGTGCTGCATAATGACTGCGATCTCGTAAGCGTAAGCTGGATCGTAGGCCCTGCAATTCGGAATAGTGGCGGCAGCCAGCAGACTGTGACCATCCTGATGCTGAAGACCTTCACCATTCAAGGTGGTACGACCGGCTGTTGCTCCCAGGAGGAATCCACGGGCGCGGATATCACCGGCCAGCCAGAAAAGATCACCCACCCGCTGAAAACCAAACATGGAGTAATAGATGTAGAAAGGCATCATATTCACACCATGTGTGCTATAAGATGTGGCTGCTGATATCCAGGAACTGGCAGAACCAGCCTCAGTTATGCCCTCTTCCAGGATCTGGCCTTTGATATCTTCACGATAATAAAGGTACTGATCTGAATCCACAGGATCATACAGCTGGCCAACACTTGAGTAGATACCCAAACTGCGGAACAAGGATTCCATTCCAAATGTACGTGCTTCATCAGGAACGATGGGGACGATACGCTTTCCAATTGTTTTATCTTTGGTCAACATAGACAGAAGTTTGACGAAGGCCATCGTTGTAGATTGAGTTCTATCACCTGATCCTTCAAGCGCAGATGAGAATGCTTTCAAGTCAGGTACTTTCATGGGATCAGCTTTGGGTCGGCGTACAGGGAAATGACCACCCAGCGCTTCTCGTCGCTCCTTGAGATACTTGATCTCCTCTGAATCATCGGCCGGTTTGTAGAATGGTGCTTTCACCACATCCTCATCAGAAATAGGGATACCAAAACGGCTACGGAAAGCCTTCAATTCTTCTTCGTTCAGCTTTTTCTGGCCATGAGTAATATTCTTACCTTCACCAGCTTCACCCATGCCATACCCCTTGACAGTACTTGTCAGGATCACCGTTGGCTGATCTGTATGGTTCACGGCCTCAGCATAGGCAGCGTAAACCTTGGCGGGATCATGACCACCACGCTTTAGCCTTTCGAGGTCATCATCACTAAGATGGTTCACCATTTCCAGTAGTTCAGGATATTTCCCGAAGAAATGTTCACGGATGTGTGCGCCGCCCTCGACGATATATTTGAGGATATCACCGTCAACGAGTTCTTCCATACGTTTGACCAGGATACCGTCCTTGTCCTTGGCCAGTAATTCGTCCCATTCAGAGCCCCAGATCACCTTAATGACATTCCAACCAGCCCCTCTGAAGGCGCCTTCCAGCTCCTGAACGATCTTGCTGTTGCCACGAACAGGTCCATCCAATCTCTGCATATTACAATTGATCACAAATACCAGGTTGTCCAGCTTTTCCCTGGAAGCCAGTGTAATGGCCCCCAATGATTCTGGTTCATCCATCTCGCCATCGCCTAGAAAAGCCCAGACCTTTCGATCACTCTTGGAGATCATTTCACGATCTTCCATATAGCGCATGAACCGGGCCTGATAAATGGCTTGCAAGGGTCCAAGGCCCATGGAAACGGTTGGGAATTGCCAGAACTCTGGCATAAGCCAGGGGTGAGGATAGGATGAAAGTCCACCCTCCGGTGCCAATTCACGTCTAAAGTTAGTCAGATGGTCCTCAGTCAGCCGGCCTTCAAGGAAGGCTCTTGAATAGATCCCCGGTGAACCATGGCCTTGAAAGTAGACCAGGTCTCCACCGAAATCATCGGTGGCTGACCGAAAAAAGTGATTGAATCCAACTTCCAGCAATGTTGCCGACGATGCGTAGGTGGAAATGTGTCCACCAATTCCGTCGCTGGCCTTATTGGCGCGAACAACCATAGCCATGGCGTTCCAGCGAATGATAGATTTGATCCGCCGCTCGATCTCTCGATCACCAGGATATTTAGATTGCTGAGATACGGGGATCGTATTCAGATAGGACGTATTTGCACTGTAGGGTAATCGGACACCATGTCGTCGCGCATAATCGATCAGTTCGTTGACCAGAAAATGCGCCCGGTTTACCCCTGCTTCCTCAAAAACAGCAGCCAGAGACTCTAGCCATTCACTGGTTTCTTGAGGATCGATATCTTTTTGTGTATTAACACTTGCCACAAGTTGCCTCACTTACTAAAATTTGTTCATGTTTCTTCTGTTGAATCCCCCGATTCACTAATTTTTGTAAAAATTTTTCGCGCCAATATACCAAAAATACTTTACTCATGCTATTAATGAGCGGAAATGGGTGCGAAGGCGAATTAAACGGGATAATGTAATCGAGAAATATATAATTTACGTAACTCATATATACGTGACTATATTAGCCTTTATTTAAATGAAGGCAATAGCAATCAACTGGATTGCTCCGCCCATTGACAGGGTAAAATTGACTCAGGTGCGTGCTTTCATTAGAGCCTGAAACCGGGGATCATCTCTCAATGGGTCAAAGGCAGCCATGATCTTAAGCCGGTTAACTGTCAACCAGGTATTGACTGATAACAAGGTTTCGATGGCGTCGATCGCCAGCTCCTCTTCGCCACAGGCAATGTATATTTCAGCGAGATCATTTAAAGCTTCTGGACCAAGCACGGCATCACGGGATATTGGCATCATTTCGACAGCTTTTCTGCCCCAGGAGATAGCCGCATCATATTCTCCCAGCCAAGCGAAGGCAATACCGAGAGCATTGTGGGCATCCCAATCTTCAGGGTTGTCAGCTATCCTGCGTTCAGCAGCGACGCGAGCTGAATCAAAATAGGCCATTGCCTCATCACTTCTGCCATTTAGCCGTAGCCATTGACCTCTTATAAAGGGATCCGACTGCTTCAATGCCAGGTTTTGCAGCAGTCCCTGTTCCCAGTTTCTGGTGATGTATGCGTGCCACTGTCTGAGTCCAATGGTTTCACTTTCACTGAAGCGTGAGGTCAAATTATCGTAAATAACTTGCAATTTTTCCAGGTCACCATAGTGATCCAGTGAGATCCAGTAATCAGCTACTTCAATTGCAAAGGCATTACCCCCCCTGATGGCTGAGAAACGTTTTTGATACTTTTCTGCCTCCGCCCACTTACGCATGCGTCTGGCGGTGTCACGTATTTCATAAACCTTTTGAGGATGGCTAGGATCCAGGGAAACAGCTTTTTCCAGATGCTCCCAGCATGCTTCCCAGCGCCCCAGGCGTCTCTCCACATAGGCAATAGCAGCAAACAAGTCACTGTTATTGGGTTGAGCATCCTGAGCAATATAGAATTCCTCCAGAGCCTTCTCATAATCACGGGATCCATAGTAGTAAAAGTAGCCCTGTGCCATGTGGGTTTCGGGAGCGCTTGGCTCAATTGTTTGTGCCTTATCCAGTGCCGCTTTCGCTCTCCCCAGACGTTCAGCTGAAGGATCTGTTCCACTCCCGTCAAAGTAAGCGTAGGCGTGATATCTGGCCAGGCGGGTCACAGGTAAGAGAAATTCAGCATCCAGTCGAGATGCTTCATCATACAGGGCTGAGGCTATGGAGTCATTGCTATCTCCCTGTGTATACATTAACAGTTCAGCTCTGGTGTACAACTCCCAGGCTTCCTGATTTTCCGTAGGCTTGGTCTCAATGTATTGCTGTTCTCGTGGTGTCAGTTTAGCCTTCAGCGCCCGGGCAATTTTCTTGGCCACATCAGATTGTACGGCAAAGATATCTGCATACTCTCTGTCATAGGTCTCTGCCCAGAGGTGTTCATCTGTTTTGGCATTAATGAGCTGAGCCACGATGCGGATCTGATCACCTGCACGCCTCACACTGCCTTCCAGCACATTGGCAACCCCCAGGTCATGGGCAATATCAGCGATATGATGGGTCGTGCCTTTGTACTGCATCACGGAGGTTCGAGAGATCACCTTCAATTCAGCGATCTTGGATAGCTGAGTCAGAATATCATCATGGACACCATCGGCAAAGCTTTCGTCCTCAACGGTTTTTGTAAAGGGAGTGAAAGGTAGGACCGCAATTGACTTTGAATCAAACAGCCCGGCCTGATTTGAGATCTCATCAGTGAGCGGAGCATCCTGATACCGTGGAAACGCCAGTAGCGCAGCAATAATAACCAGTAAGCCGATGATGATGGCATTACTGGTAAACGGTTTATGGGCTTCAGATTGCGTCTCCCCTGTTTTGGGTGATCTGCGAATACCCTCTGGTGTCATTTGGTAGTGCCAGGCCATGATAACTGCAATGGGGAATCCCAACATCAAAACAGCCAATACGATGAGAATGGTCAAATTCGGCAATCCCAGCATGGGGACGATAATGTCTGCCGCCTCCAGAAGCGCAAACCCCACACCTAAATAAACAGTGGCCACGCGAAATACCCGTCGGTTACGGAGTTCACCGAAAATTCGTTTAATGAATTGATTTTGATTTGACATCATATTCCCCTACTAAATCCTTCAATATGTGGAAATTAGCTACCTTATGCAATGCTATTATGATTAAATTTGTCATGTTTTTAGTTGTGATTATAATTAGATTGATCAATCCAACATTAGTAACATCTATGCATGAGGGGATAAGATGAGTGACAACAGATCTGGAATTGGACATTTTTATATCGAACTGAGACGCCGGAAGGTGTTTCGGGTGGCTGCAGTGTACATGGGATCAGCCTTCGTCCTGCTGGAAGCCAGCGAGATGGTGCTGCCCCGCCTGGCTTTACCTGATTGGTCGGTCACGCTGGTAATGGTACTATTGGGACTGGGCTTCCCCGTTGCCCTCATCTTTTCATGGATCTTTGATCGCACACCTGATGGCGTTGTAAAAACTACTGCTCAGTCAGAATTTTCAAAAAGTCAACTGGATGAAACTACCCGGGAGCTTGAGACACCACGCATCGCAATAAATCCCAAATCCATTGCCGTATTACCCTTTACTTCGATCAACAAAAGTGAGGGCGATGAGATCCTGTGTGATGGCATCACCGAAAACATACTCACCCACCTTGCTAAGATCGGGGGCATGAAGGTCGTTTCACGAACCTCCATTATGCAGTACAAGCATACCACCAAGACCATCAAAGAGATCGGGAATGAGCTAGGTGTCGCATCCATTCTGGAAGGTAGCGTTCAGAGAAGTGGTGACCGAATACGGATCACCGGCCAGTTGATCTCCTGCGAAAGTGATGAGCATCTGTGGGCTGATTCCTACGACAAGGATTATGAGGATATTTTTGAGATCCAGAGTGATGTTGCTCAGCATATTGCTTCTGCTCTACAAACCACCCTCTCACCAGATGAGCAAAAGCTAATCAAGGAAGAAAAACCAACAACAAATATGGAGGCTTACGATTTCTACCTGAAAGGACTGTATCACTGGCACACGTCGTATACCAAAGACGGAAACCAGAAGTCAGCTGAAAATTTTGAGAAAGCCGCCGAATTGGATCCAAATTTTGCCATCGCTTATGCTCGAGCCGCATTTGTTCATATTGTCCTTTATGCTGTTCCAATGTGGGATCGAACACCTGAGCGTCTCAGCCAGGCTAAAAAGGTGTTAGATCGAGCCCTGGCGCTTGCACCAAACCACCCTGAATCCCTCCGGGCAAGCGCCATGTATGCCCAGGTTATTGGTGACCTTGAGAAAGCCACACAAGAATATGAGAAGGCTTTTGAATTGTTACCCAATGACTATGATACCCCCTTGCTCATCGCTGCCATGTACCAGCAAATGGGAGACATGGATAAGGCCGAAGAATATTACGTCAAAACCTATGAGATGAGTCCCCGGGAAGTCGATCCGGCGATCAAGCTGGGCAGATTCTACGGATTTATGGGTAATTATGAGAAGTCAGAGCATTATTTAGGCCTGGCCATGACCTATCATCCATCCAATGTCGCCTGCTATTCCTACTCTGCGCTACATCAGATTAATGCTTATGGAAACACGGAGAAAGCCAGAGAGATCATTGATCAGGTCCCGGCAGTGGGTGACAACCTCTCTTCGGAGATCCTCTTATATCCGAAATATTACATTGCCATGTATGAACGTGCATTCGGGGATGCCATCGATGTTGCCCGACAGCACAAAAAGCATCATCCTGGGTCAACATTTCTGGGCCTGGCTTATTATAGCGCCGATAAAATGGATATGATGAAGACTGAATTCACATTCCTGAAAACATATTATGACGACTTGATCAAAAGTGATTCTGAGGACGTACAGAGTCAGACAGGCCTAGGTCTAACCCTGGCCGCATTGGGGAATAAAAAGGGTGCCCTGAGTCATTGTCAGAAAGCAGAGACTCTCTTTGCGGACTCCAAAGATATGAGCTATTCCGGACAACTCGCCCAAATGAATCTTGCTCGTGCTTATACAATTATTGGTGAATATGAAAAGGCAATCCAAACGCTGGATACCTTGGTGAAAAACCCTGGTCATACCACTGTTTGGGATCTGAAGTTGGACCCAATCTTTGATGTCCTTCGGGAGGTCCCTCGCTTTAAAGAATTAACTGTGTAGCTATATGCAGATATCTAGAGCTTTATTAAATATTTTCTAGCCGCTCCCTTGAAAGGCCCATCACCTCGATGGTCTTCACCCTGCCCTTCAGCTCCTGATCCCCAAAATCCTCCCAGGGTAAGGCCTTCTGGACATCCTCGCACTTTGTGTGGAGTGATTTTGAAATTAGCAGCGGCACATCCAGATCTTTTGTAAGGCCTTCGATCCGGGCAGCAACATTCACTGCGTCCCCGATGACGGTGTACTCCAGCCTTTCTTCCGAACCGATATTGCCAATAATGACCTCGCCAGAATGAATCCCGATTCCCATTTCAATGGGTAGGCCATACTGCTCATTATTTAGCATGCATCTCTTCATCATATCAAGGGCACATCTTACTGCTTCTGCAGGACCATCATGTTCGTTGGTCAACCCAAATATTGCCAATATCCCATCCCCAATGAATTTATCAACCGTCCCATTTTCCCGGTGGATGATCTCCACCATATCAGAAAAATAGTAATTCAGCCCCGTCACCATATGCTCAGGTTCATATTGTTCTGTCATGCTGGTGAAATTGCGAATATCCGAGAGCAGGATCACCAACTCTCTCCGCTCTCCACCCAGTTTCAGATCGCCTTCCTTTTGACTCAATAGCTTGGAAGCGACATCCGGACTGACGACCTTTCCGAAAACGTTCTGAATATGGCGCTTCTCGCGTAAACCATCTATCATATCATTGGTATGATGGGCAATTTCAGCAAATTCGTCCCGACTTACCACCGGAACATATCCATCCAGATCTCCGTCATTGACCTGAGAGAGCACCTCCGTCTCATTCTTAAAGAAGAGTTGGAGCGTTTTGGAGTAAGAGTAAATGAGATTGAGTACCAGACCCAGAGTAATAGTAACCACGAAGAGGATCTCAAGTGTGATGGTTAACTGGGCGCCCCGTACATCGCTGCCCTGTGTCATTGAGATCCAATGAATATCCTTGGAAATAACCAGCATGATCACAACAGAGACAAAAGACAATACCAGAATGGCAAAGACTGTGAATTTTTTTGTCAATGACCTGAATCCGGTTGAAGGTGTCAAGCGTTCACCCGACCGTTGGGCCGTTCGAATAACTTCCCGCTCACGGAAGAGCGCCATGTCGATGGCCAGGAAGGAACCCAGGGTGAGCATACCTACACTGACTTTGCCGCCACTTGCCAGAGGTGGAAATACGTAAACAAAATGATTATAGATCGTTATTGAAAGGGCGGCTGCGATAAAAAGCCAGAACTCCGTGATCATCTGCCAGCGGGGTTGCTCTACGATCGGTCGATTCAGCACCATGTGTTTGACAACCTGATATCGGATGATAAAGAGAATACTGAAGAAGCCCAACAGGGTTTTGCCCCACTCGACCAGCGTCAGGCTATCTACAAAAGGGCAGACCTGTCCGCCATAGAGAGTCATGACCGCCAGGGAAAAGAGGTAGTATATGGATATCCGTAACATTTTCAGTAATTTCTACAAAGTTAAGGTCAGTCATCAATTCACAAAGTGGCATTTTGGATTATTTGGGCGCTCAATGACGCATGGATCAGCGACGCAGCCTTGAACCAGGGAATAGCAGCTTATGTGATCAGCTGGAGAGCGGTCTCACCATGGGGGGTGCATGTAGGAACAGAGGATGCGACCTACAGATCTGCTTTCAGGGAAGAGAGCGTTTCCTCGCTCAAGTTCACTTGATAATCATAATCCCTATAATCAATTCCCAAGATGACGTCGGAGGCTTCGAGGAAGGCCGTTCGCATTTCTTTGGTGAAGGGGAATTGGACATAATGCACAGAGCTTATTCTGTCTTCCTCTTCCCTGCCTGCTTCGAATTCAGCAAAGACCTTCTGATCGCCAACCTGGAAATAGACCGTATTCCCGTGCGTTAATCCAATGAACTGGTTCAGCACTGGTTTGATCTGGGCTTCTTCGCTCACCTCAATAAAGAGCGTAGCGCTCAAACTGTCAGGCTTCGGCAGAAGGCTATTATAGATGTCGATCTCTTCCTGGATCTGCTCATCATGGACCATGCGTTCAGCTCGCATCATCTCCTGAATTTGAAACTTCATGGTCTTCACATTCTCAAAGGTGATAGTGATATGAGGTCCCAGCGACAGACGTCTGACCTTTTTATAATCAAGGATATCTCGTCGGTAGTCATCTCTGACTTTTTCATATTCGATGATATTCAGCAGATCATCGATAACAATGTTCTGATTCATAGGTGTTTATTCGTCTCCAAGTCCGTATGCTTTATAGAGTTCAATGACAGGATGACTTGGGGCAAATTGACCATCACTGGCTTGCTTGAGCTGCTGACTGGCCATGGAACAATCCGAGCAGACAATGTCTGCTTCCTTCTGCCCCAGGTCGTTGACGCAGCGCTCGGCAACTTTCATGGACGCGTCAAAGAATTCTGCTTTCATTCCCCAGCCACCATCCATACCACTACAGCGGTTGATCAGATTGACTTTAGTGTTGGGTATCAGGCGGAGAACATCTCTACCCTTAAATCCGATCTTTTGTGCTTTCAAATGACAGCTCACATGATAATTGACGGTGCCGATCTCATGCTTAAAATCTGTCTTCAATAATTCTTTCTTGTTCAAATAGATGAGATATTCTGAGATATCAAATGTGTTCTCAGAGATCTTCTGGATCTTCTCGTTCATCCCCAGGTAGTCTGGATAATCCTTCTTCAGGGTCAGGCTACAAGTTGGCGGGCCAGTGACGACGATCTTATATCCCTTATCGACCCACTTGGACATTTCCTCTACATTTGGATCCGCCTGCTTTTTGAATCCATCAAAATCACCAGGACTCAGATGGGGTGCTCCACAACACTGTTGTTTCGGTAAGATGCATTCCACGTTATTATGTTCAAGTATGGCAACGGCCGCCTTCCCAACTTCCACGTCATGGGCATTGGTATAGCACGTACTGAAAATAGCCACCTTATCGATGGGCTCAACTACGGCTGATTCATGTTTCTTGAACCATTTTTCGAAGGTGTTGATATTAAAATTCGGCAAGACACGCTTCCGATGGATCCCAACTGTTTTTTCCATCCCCCAGCGGGCGATCCCAATATTATTCACCAGATTGATCATGGGGCCAAAAACGGATCCCAGCTTACCTGTAAAATCTGTGTTGGCTAGAAACTTGTCATTAAGTTTGACTCCCCGTTCTTTGGTGCGGATCGCCTGGGCGCGCGTCATCAATTTTGGAAAGTCCAGCTGAAATTCGTGTTCTTTATCTGGGGTGTAGGGACAAACCGGATCACAGAGTTTGCACTGGTAGCAGAGATCTACGACTTCCCATCTTTCTTCCTCAGTCAGATCCGATACTTCTCCTCTGAACTCTACTTCGATACTGGCTTCAGAGGCATGCTCGCCCTCAGGGCGATTCAGATAATCTCGTTCTTCCTGTTTTCCAATCCGACCATCCAGTTCAGCCTGACCCCTCTTCTTGTCCCCCACGGCATCAACTGCGTCAAAAAGTGCAGGAAAGGATGGGCATAGATTGAAACACAATCTGCAACCTATGCAGACATCAAACACTCGATCCATTTCAAGATTGAGCGATTCTTTGCTCCAATAAAGTGAATCTTTTATATCATAGCTTGTTTGACTGGTATTCGAATGATTGATCATATTCCCACCTTTCCCCTGAAGATGTAATTTCAGCCCCCGAATATTTTCAGGGGCTGAAATCGCTGTGTATGTTTCTAGAGAGTGTCCAGTGTGGACTGGAATTTTCCGGCATGTGATTTTTCAGCTCTCGCCAGTGTTTCAAACCATTCGGCGATCTCTTCAAAACCCTCTTCGCGGGCAGTTTTGGCAAAACCTGGGTACATCTCTGTGTATTCATAGGTCTCACCAGCAACGGCTGCCTTCAGATTAGCATCTGTTTCACCGATCTCCATGCCAGTGGCTGGATCTCCACCACCCTGTTTTTCCATGAATTCCAGATGGCCAAAGGCATGGCCTGTTTCACCGTCTGCTGTGTTCTTGAAAACACCAGCTGCTTCTGGATAACCTTCGATATCTGCTTGACGGGCAAAATAAAGATAGCGACGATTTGCCTGCGATTCGCCGGCAAAGGCTGCTTTCAGATTTTCCAGAGTTTTGGTTTCATTTAAACTCATTCTAACTCCTCCTTTTTATAATTAATGTTTTGAACAGGTACCAAAGAATACCATCTCGATCTCATCTACCTCGAATTGATAATCTTTTTGGATCCCTTTTCTTAGATTCGTATCAGGGATGTCCACATCGATCAGATCACCGCAAATATTACAACGCAAATGATGATGGGGTTGAATATTCCCATCATAGCGGGTCATATTCTCTTCCAGGAGAGACCTGATCATACCCTCATCCTCTAACTGCTTTAAATTTCGGTACACAGTTCCCAAACTGATCTTCGGCATCTTCTCTCGCGCACGGTCATAGATCCAATCGGCAGTTGGGTGGCTTATTGTATCCATAATAATGCTATGGATCAATTCTCTCTGAGCACTGTAGCGCATATTACAATATAAATTAAATAGTAATCATTCCTAGTACTATTGACCGTCCAGGAATGGCTGAGCTGAATGATTTAAAAACTTACCCCAGGAGGGCTCCCCCTAATAGCTTAAGATACTAGAGCTGATCAATGATGGCATTAAACGTGTTGCTCGGCCTCATCGCCTGCTCAGCTTTGACATCATCCGGCCGATAGTAACCACCCAGATCAACGGCTTCTCCCTGGGCTTTTAACAGCTCCTGGTTGATGATATGCTCCTGTGCCTCTAGTTGCTTATTGACTGCTGAAAATCGCTGAGACAGCTCAGCATCCCTGGTCTGTTCGGCCAGTGCCTTTGACCAGTACAGGGTCAGGGCGAAGGTACTCCCCCGGTTATCCAATTCATTTACCTTTCGTGACGGTGATTTCTCATTTTCCAGGTACATACTGATCGCTTGATCCAACGCGCTTGCCAGGACCTCTGCCTTAGCATTGCCACTTACCTCGGCTACCTGTTCCAGAGATGGGACCAAGGCACAATACTCACCCAGGGAATCCCAGCGAAGATGTCCCTCCTGTAAAAATTGCTGCACATGCTTTGGTGCTGAGCCACCTGCTCCGGTCTCAAATAATCCACCACCTTTCATAAGCGGTACTATTGAGAGCATTCTGGCGCTGGTTCCCAACTCAAGGATCGGAAACAGATCCGTCAAATAATCTCTGAGTACGTTTCCAGTTACCGAGATCGTGTCCAAGCCCTTTCTTACTCTTCCGAGTGTGAATTTCATGGCTTCATCTGGTTTTAAAATGCGGATATCCAGACCTGACACATTGTGGTTCTGCAAATAGGTCCTAACCTTTTCAATGACCTGGGCATCATGGCCACGGTTCTCATCCAACCAGAAAACCGCTGGTGACTCACTGGCTCTGGCTCTTGACACAGCCAACTTCACCCAATCCTGGATCGGTGCATCTTTTGCTTGGCACATTCTGAAAATGTCACCTGACTCTACTGCTTGCTCCATAAGTGTCGTACCATTGGCATCGACGACACGGATCGTTCCGTTTGCAGGGGCTTCAAAAGTTTTGTCGTGGGATCCATACTCCTCGGCTTTCTGCGCCATGAGGCCCACATTGGATACACTCCCCATCCTGGAGGGGTCAAATTGACCATTCACCTTGCAATCCTCGATGATCTCGCCATACATAGTTGCATAGGATCGGTCCGGGATCATGGCGATCACATCCTGGAGCTGATCATCATTATTCCACATTTTACCACCATCTCTAACTACATTGGGCATGGAGGCATCAATGATCACATTATTAGGTACATGGAGATTGGTGATCCCCTTGCGGGAGTCCACCATGGCAAGCGGTGGCTGGTCGGCATACACGGCATTAATATCTGCCTCAATGGCTGCCTGTTTATCTTCAGGGAGTCGATCCAGTCGATTGAGGACATCAGCCAATCCATTATTCAGATTTGCACCGATGGATTCAAGTTCATCACCGTATTTATCCAGCGCTGCCCTGTAGTAAACGGCTACGGCATGGCCAAACATGATGGGGTCTGAGATCTTCATCATGGTTGCTTTCAGGTGGAGTGACAGCAGCACGTCCTCACTTTTCGCTTCGCTAATGGTCTTGCCATAAAAAGTGCGTAGTGCATTCACATTCATTACTGCTGTGTCGATGACCTCACCTACCTGCAGGTCCAACCCTTCTTTTAGCACATCTACAGCACCATTGTCATGGAC
The DNA here is from genome assembly GCA_021734255.1 of Fidelibacterota bacterium. Classification (GTDB taxonomy): domain Bacteria; phylum Fidelibacterota; class UBA8477; order UBA8477; family JABMPR01; genus JABMPR01. Next base: position 20,765 of record JAIPJM010000031.1, read on the forward strand.
CATTTCGATTCGTACAGTGGTCGCAGCCTCCAGGGTCACTGATTTTTCACTGCCATAAAAATCTTTCTCAGTCATGTGGGCGACACGGGTCCTTGATCCAGACTCTGGCCAGGGCTTCATCATGCGATGGGGGTTCTGCTTTGCGAACTGCTTCACAGATTTTGCTGCCCGGCGATCAGAATTACCCTCTCTAAGGATGGGGTTGACAGCTGACCCCAACACTTTTGCGAATCTTTTCTGCAGGGCTACTTCTGCATCACTAGAAGGTTCATCTGGGTAGTCGGGTATATCATACCCCTGTTCCTGGAGCTCCAAAATAGCGGCCTTCAGCTGTGGAATGGAAGCACTGATATTAGGCAATTTAATAATGTTTGCATCTGGGGATTGGGTCCACTCCCCGAGCTGAGCAAGGGCGTCCGGCAATTTCTGCTCTTCGCTGAGATTGTCTGGAAAGTTGGCAATGATCCTTCCCGCTAATGAGATATCGCTTACTTCAATCTCAATGCCAGTTCCCTTCGTAAACGCCTGTACAATGGGTAAGAGTGAATAGGATGCGAGTGCTGGTGCCTCGTCGATTTTTGTCCAAACGATTGTTGCTGATGACATTTAATTCCCCTGATTTATGGTCTGTTCAGTTGACTGCAGCCTATTTTAAGCACGGTCACTTGAACACGTTATATATGGTGAGCCGCTTCTGCCCTCAGGGAATCAAAATAAATGATGGAGAAGGAATAAAAACTTATTTCGCTAACAATCATTTTATGAATGCTCTTGTCTCCAAGATTTGAATGATTGCCATATTTTAACCTGATAAGGATATTCAAAACTCGTAGATGTGGATACATTTTGTCAAGTATTTCACGCTTTCACGAAAACTGGTACTGTATAGGGTTTGATTAACTAGGAGCTGAGCAGGTATACGGACAAATAAACCCAGCTAAAAAAGATGAGGTTGGCTGCCAGGCCACATAGGATGTGAATCCAATCCCTTTTAACGAACCTTGGGATGAGAGACAAAACCAGCATACTTGAAGCCAGCACAGTGGTCATGGAAAGCAAGGGTGTTCCTTCGATAAGGTATTCATGAAATAGACCGATGAGCATGATGATGGGTAGGAGCCCAAAAAAAGTCTTCTGCTGCCGGAAATAGTATTCTCGTGCTGGACGACTGCGTGGAAAAACAAGACCAGCCAAGACAAATGCGAGCAATGGGCCAGCCAGCGACATGATCAACTGGAAAAAGGTCCAGTGAAAGTTAACCCTCAGATCCCATCGGCTCCACCACACGATGATCAAATAGAAGAAAAGGTAGATAGCCCATAGAATTTGGGGCAGGTAAAACCCCTCCTTGAAGTCGGTCCTCAGCATACGAACAACCCCACTGAGCAATTCTGCTACACCCAGACCGATAAGGATAGAGGTTAAGACCATGATGTATTCGAATAAACTCATGAACTTGAAATTAACCCCATTCCCGGAATTTAAAAGTTTACAAAAAAAGAAGCCCCATTGCTGGGGCTTCTTTTGGATTTATATGGTGCTGTGTTTTATTTCACAAGCAGCATGCGCTCGACGAAGCGTTCTCCACCTGTACTGAGCACATAGATGTATGTACCAGCCGGAAGGTCACTTCCATCGAAGTTCACTGTATGGATACCAGCACTCCTGTAACCTTCTACCAACTGACTCACAGCCGCTCCTCTGATGTCGTAAACGATCAGGCTTGCATTACCAGCTTCAGACATGCTGTAGCTGATCTTTGTGCTCGGGTTGAAGGGATTCGGATGATTCTGATGCAAACCGAACTCAGAGGGAACGGCTGCAAGCGGAGCATCATTCCAGCCACTGCCACCCTTGGCCAGACCTGCGCCTCCAGCACTCACACTATAAGCCGCGCCATCATCGATAGCTCCCGATTTTTTGCTGTGGGGTACATGAACCTGGGCACTGGCTTCACTGGTGTTGCCAGCATCATCTGTGACAGCCATATAAATGGTGTAGACACGACCATTTCCACCACCCAGACGCTCAGCGCGTAAGTCAACAGAGCTTCCAGTGATCACGATATCATTCTTCGTGTTACCATCGCCGCCACCACTGTTGCCGCCTTTTTTACCTTTGCCATTGCTGCTACCCTGTACGTCTTCTGGCTCATCACTTGTTACAGAGGTGATGACCACATCGGCGGAACTCAGATCTGTACAATTGTCATCCGCGGAGGCAACAAAATCAGCTGCATTAAAGGTATGATACTTGTGGTTCGGTGGCCACAGGGTTGTCGCTTCTGATACGGCTGCAAAGGTAGGTGCTGTCTCGTCCAGATTAACTGTAACAGTCATTTCGTCTGTAGCTTCTACTGTACCGTCTGAAACGTGCAGCGTTAAGTTATGCGTGCCGCCACCTAGAGTAAGCGTTGGGCTGGCACCTTCGTAAACGGTTCCCTCGCCATCAGTCCAATGATAGTTCAGGTCATCGCCATCAGCATCAGCACCTGATCCTTCAAGGGTCACGTTAGCACTCTCAACCACACAATCAATGGTCTGGTCTGCACCAGCATCTGCTGTGGGTGCCTGATTCTGTGAGCCTTCACTTGGGTCAACAGCACCGGTAAGGTCCTCACATGAATACATAGAGAGGTCGATCCGATACGCCATGGCAATAATACCACCATAGTCCACAAGTCTCAGCGTTATCTCATTGTAACCAACCTGTATGGCAGTATTTAGAGTTGCTTCAGGTACAGCAGGAGACCCATAACCATCGATATTTGCAAGTTCAACACCATTTAATTTGACAATTGCTTCATTATCCACGCGAACCTGTAGCTGCATGCTAGGATCAGTGTAGTCTTCAGGCACGTTAAATCTGATCCTGAAATCCACATTAAGCGGATTATCTTCATCTACCCAACTCGGTGAATTCCAATCCTGCTGATAATTGATCCAGGAATTTGTACCCGAGATCATATTACCACCAAAGTACCAGTTGTCAAATGGGTGAGGTCCACCGGTCAGGACTGCAGGTTGCCAGGTCTGGCCACCATCAAGTGAAGCGTCAGCATATGGATCGACATCACCAGGATTTCCGTTAGCACCCAGAATTGTAATTGTCTGATATGTAGGTTCACAGGTAGGAGCTGGAGGAGGTGAATCGAAGCCCCAGAGAAAACCGGCATAGTATTCACCAGTCAGTACCTCATTGTCCCCATCGCCTTCTGCATCACCAACCCAAGCGATACTATTAACGATTGTTGCCACTGTTCCTGTCGTCTGTGAACCCTGGAATCCAGGAACAAAAGTTAGACCACCCTGATTTTCCAGGATCACCAGTCTCTGATTATCTGCGCCCCCCCAGTGCAGACCGGTGGTTGTAACCAGGTCCAAATCGCCATCATAATCCATATCGGCTGCACGGACACCACCAAGACTCTGACCTGTCTGGTTATAAACAAGATGACTGGTAAAACTGAAAGCACCTGAGTTCTCATAAATAACGACCGCATGATCCTGTGTTCCCATCACACCTTGACCCTGGACTACCAGATCCAGATCACCATCGTTGTCCATATCGGCTACTGATGCGTCAGCTCCCCAGAGGGAGGTAGCAGCACCAGTAGGTTCGCTGTATGCAGGATTAAAGCCTGTACCAGTGTTCTCCCATACCATTGGGAGGGGACCGTTACCCCAGGTTTGAGCTAGTAAAAAGATATCCAGGTCACCATCACCATCCAAATCTGCGAACTGAACTTCATTAGCATCATTGGTCTGACCATTTCCCCATGTTCCCGTGAAATGCTCAGTAAAAGCACCTGAGCCATTGTTAGCGAGGACAACAATTCTCTGATTCCAACGACTACCTGCAAGCACCAGGTCTTCATCACCATCACCATCAAAATCGCCAGCTGCCATCGAATTGATACTATTCAGGCTGGTTCCCAGATCAGTATTGCTCGTGGTACTGGAGTGGGTAAATCCACCACTGCCATTGTTCAGTCGTATCTGAAGTCAGTGCTGTCCAACATTGCCATAATTGAACATGTTTGCGATATCAACATCACCATCACCATCAACGTCAATAAACTTACCATCGTTGCCATAATTGGTGAGATAATGCGTTGCCAGGGCAGATCCGTTATTAACCGTTAGATGCAAATGGCTGTAATAGCTCTGATTTGATAGAAAATCGAGATCACCGTCCCCATCGATATCTGCGGCATCGGCGCCAATTACCTTGGACCCAAATGCAACCGGATCCAACTCTACGTTCTCGAAAGCTCCAAATACCATGGTACTCATTGTTAGCAATAGAACGCTTTGCAAGAAAAGTTTAGTTTTGAGCATTACTGTCTCCTTCTCAGGTTTCCCTGTTTCCTCTTGTTACCTGTCTCTTATCGTGACCAGGAATAAGCCGGAACAAACAATGAGCAGTAACCCTAGCAGCGATGACCTGCTGTCCATTTCCCTTTGCTGTTTGATGTTCCCCGGATCGGTGTGCGCTAGCGGTATGCACAGTCCATCCATTTCCCCTTATCCTCGTTAATTAAGACATTAATCGTCACGATTATAATCCGTCATATTGCGATTGTCAAGTTTTTATATGATGATTATTATCATATTTCTTAAGCGACTGATAATACAGAACTGATTGCTAAACTTATTGAATCGCGCAGTTGTCAGGGGCTAATTTTCAATAGGCTTCCAAAACCTTTTCGTCTAGTTTGATCTGCAGGTTAAACCACATATTTATAACGGTATGAAAATGGCAACATCAAAGACACATATCACCTCACTCCGCATCGTTTTTATGATGATCCTTGTAATAGCATTCACAAAATGTTCCCGGGAGGAAAAGGGACCCAATTACGAGACCTCTGCGCCTGAGGGTCAATATCAGATCGGGATCTACGGTCACGCCCTTGATCTGACAAAAGGTGGCGGATTCATCGTCAGCGGCTATATCAAATACTTGTCTAAAAAAGATCGGGACCACGATCTGTGGGTAATGAAGGCTGACAAAGCAGGTAATAAGGAGTGGTGCAAAACTTTCGGTGGTGAGAGTACCGATCGAGCCTGGTCTGTCAGGCAAATGCAAGATGGGAATTTTCTGATAACCGGGGAAACCTACTCCTTTGGGAAAGACTATCAAATATTCCTGCTCAAATTGGACAAAACCGGCAAGCAAGTTTGGGGAAAGCTAGTCGGTGGTGATCAGGCTGAGCACGGCATGGCATCCTTTCTCAACTCCGACAAAAGAGCTTATATCTCAGGATCTGCCTGGTCAGATTCTCTGGGCAGGGCAAATTTTTATTTGTCAGAAATTTCCATGCAAGGGCAACTATTTGATGAATGGACCTTTGATCATGATTGGCAGGGTGGGGCCGCTGCGCTAACCGTTCTCGTTGATCGTGACATTCTCATGCTGGGAAATATCCAGAATAAAATGGATCGATCTGTGGATCTTGGACTCATCAGAGTCGATCAGTCAGGTGTGCTGGTTAGCAAAAACAGATTTGGCAGTGTCTCCAGTGATGAAGCTGGAGGAGTCGTAGCTACTTCTGACGGGGGCTACCTGGTGGCAGGCACTGAATTTAAGGACAAAATCAATAAAAGGGATGCAGTCGTGTACAAATTCAATGCTGCTGACAGCATTGAATGGAAACAGTATTTTGGTGGAAAGAGTGAAGATGGGGCTGTCAATATCATTTCAGCTTCAGATGGTGGGTATGTTGTTATCGGCTATACCCAGTCTTCTGGCGCAGGGTTTAGAGATGTTTACCTCATAAAATTGGATGCCCACGGTGAGCTTGAATGGTCCAGGACCTATGGTGGGAAAAAGACCGACTGGGCTTACGATATAAAGCAGACACCGGAGGGCGGATTCCTCATCTCTGCCGGGAGTAAATCCACCGGCCAGAACGCCACGGACATTTGGATCCTAAAAGTCGATAAGTCAGGGGAGAAAGAATGGGATCGAGTGTATTGCACCCCGGCCGAGAGTTAGAGTTTTAGCCAGGGTGATCAGTATTGCTCTGGTATTCCTGTTCCTGAGTCATTCATACCGTTCCACCTCACGGAACATATTGCTGCTGGCTGATTCTCCCTGGTGAACCCCTGCGGGGTGCATGACTGGAAAGTGTCCAGTACAGAAAAGCCCCTGAGTATTCAGGTCAGGGGCTCATGTTCTAAATAATAATAACCTTGACCCGATATTGGTATGATATCAATAATGTGCCGGATTATATCATTTTGGTCTAGAGCGGGCTTGAGCCCAATACCATATAGCCAATATTTTATCGCCTATATTCATAATTATCAATTAGATATGTATTACACATTTCTCTTGGCACAGCTCTTGGATATACAAAGACAGAATGATCTGACAGTCACCTTTAAAATGTGTATTGGAGCAAAACATGAATTTCAGGAAACGAATTGAACTGACCTTATTACTCACCCTTGCAGTAGGCTTGATAAGTACTGGATATGCAAAAACTCATAGGGATATGGAGGCTGGGGAAATGTCTCAGGACCAACAGCCCCTGCCGTTTGCTTTCTCTGTCTCAGGAGGAGCACTCAATCCATGGCAAGATCGTGTTGTCAATTTCCACCTCTCTGTTTTTTCTGGCGAAGTAAGAGGCGTTCAGGGTCTCCAGCTTGGTGCGATCAGTAACCATGTTACTTCTCATTTTGTGGGATATGATGCCACAGGCATCTATTCAAGAGTGGATGGTAATTACGCAGGTTTTCAGGCAGGCGGCATCGTGAGCCACGTTGGTGGGCATTTTGTTGGAATGCAGACAGGAGGCGTCTTTAATAAAGTTGGAGCAGATTTCTTTGGTCTTCAGACTGCAGGTATTTTAAATAACGTTAGCGGGAATTTCACAGGTCTGCAGATAAGTGGCATCCATAATCGATCCAAGAATGTCAGAGTTGCACAAATTTCAGGGGTCAGCAATGAAGCTTCTGATGTGGAGGGAGTACAGATCGCCGGTATCGTGAATCATGCGAAGCATGTTAAGGGAGTCCAAATCGGCCTCATCAATCACTCAGAAAAATTGGACGGTATAGCGATCGGCCTGGTCAACTTATCAGAATCGGGACGGGTGCATATGGTATCCTGGGCATCAAGCAATGAAAATTTTCAAGTCGGGGTAAAATTTGCCCCAAATGATTACTGGTATACCATCTTAACGGTTGGTAAACACTCAGGTCCTGGTAATCGGGATACATTCGGCAGCTTTGAATCTCATCTTGGATTCCATATTCCGCTTGTTGCAAAATTTTATACTGAGATCGATGTCGGAACTGGAAATACGCTCCCTGGTGATTTCCTGACCTTGGAATCAATGGAAGCAGAGCAAATGGTTGAAGCCAGGGTAGCACTTGGACTTCGCATAACTCCCCGGTTGTCTGTTGTTGCTGGATTATCTCAAAAGACCGTGTCCGATGACTATGATTTCTGGAATGGATCTACTGGGAGGAGCAAGCCATTCTTCGGAATTCAAATATAGGGTCACGTATGAGAAAGTGAGCACCCTTTGATCTGAAGGGTTGCTACAAGCTTATAAAAAGAGATCAGTTAGAGCTGATCTCTTTTATTGTGGATCCCTCCACCTGCCCCCTGTTAGCTTTGGTGGGATAGGCCCGGCTACCCCCTTTGAGTTTCGATCTAGCAGGCAGGCTCAGAATCCAGCTCTACTCCAATCATATAACTCAAAAGTGATATCCGTGGTGAAGCCCCCCTATTGTTTCAAGCCACGGTCACAGAACACCTAAACACCCTTGTACTGTGATGACCTGAATATTATTTTGGGGTCGGACATTAAATATATCCTTTCAAAGGGATCAGCGGGATGCGCAGATAATCATAACTGAAAAGTGAAGTAAAAAATTCGACCCCGGTCGATGATTACTTATTGTCTCAACTCGCTGTGTTGAATGCCAGATCAACACTGCACTGCAGCCCCGTAACAAAGGATCTACTTATGTCCCGCAGCACGAACTCTCTCATTCTAAATGATATAAGCTTTAAATATTCGGATGCCCTCGATCCAATTTTGTATGAATTCAGCATCGGTTTTTATGACGGTTGGACTGGGATCGTTGGGCCAAACGGATCTGGAAAAAGCAGCCTCTTGCATCTGATCAACGGTAAACTTCAACTTGATTCAGGTACTATCCAAAAGCCAGGTCGCGTGTGTCTGGTTGCCCAAAGAACAGACCACGCTCCTCCTGGCCTCCTACAACTTGCAGAGGGAAATTATCATGAATCCTGGGTCTGGCGATCCAGCCTAGGTATTCAAACCGAATGGTTTGACCGTTGGAACACGCTAAGCCATGGCGAAAGAAAACGTCTTCAGATCGCAGTGGCACTCGCACAAGAGCCGGATGCACTCCTTCTGGATGAACCAGATAATCACCTGGATATTCAGACTCGGGATATCCTTCTCAATGCACTTCAAAAGTTTCGAGGTATTGGTCTCATTGTGAGTCATGACAGGCATCTCTTAGATACACTGTGCAGCCACACCCTTTTTCTGGGGGACACCAATCATGATTTGCGTATAGGGGGCTACACGAAGGCAAAACGGGAACGGGAACGCGAACAACTTGAACTTCGGCGACAAAGAGATTCACTACAACGGGAGGAAAACAAACTTCGTCAGGAACTCAAGCGTCGATCAGTAGAATCAAGCCGGACTAAGGGTAGACGCAGCAGACGTCATCTGGCTCGTGGTGATAGTGATGGTAAGGCCAAGATAGGTATGGCTATCTATTCAGGTAAGGATAAGAAAGCTGGACGATTGAAACAGGTTATGACCGATCGAGTGGATGAATTGAAGGAAAAGAGGTCAACCATCCCCATTCAGGAGCAATTTAGCAGTGGCATAAAATTAGAAGGAATTGCTGGACGTAATCCTTTCATAATAAATGAAACTGCAGCAAGCTTTCAAGCAACTGGATCGCTCAATATTGATTTGCCTGATCTCCAGCTTGAGAGGGGGCAACGGGTCGGTTTGACAGGTCCCAATGGCTCTGGAAAAACATTATTACTCAAATTCTTTCTGAAAAGAACAACATTAGCTGATTCTGAAATACTCTACCTACCACAGGAAATCACTCGCTCGGAAGGAAGCAGACTCGTCGCTACATTGAACAGACTCACTCCAGAAGAAAAAGGTAGTGCTCTCACTATCGTGAGGCGGCTGGGGTCAGATCCTGAAGGATTGCTATATGGTAAGACCATCAGCCCCGGGGAAAGTCGGAAACTGCTCCTGGCTCTTGGAATGTCTCAGGACTGTTCTCTGCTGGTCCTGGACGAGCCCACCAACCACCTTGACATTCTCGCCGTCTCCTGTCTTGAGGAAGCTCTGCAGGAATGGCCTGGCGCGATACTCCTGGTGAGTCATGATCGCTATTTTGTTAACAATGTTGCGGAAACTGTATGGAAGCTTGAAATGACGACACCCAACAGGAGCAGAGTCAGTATAGTGTAGGTGATTCAAAACAACCCAGCACTCGCCAGTTATTGTAACCCGAACACAGGTGGACCCCATCCCTTGGACACATTTTCTTGAATCTTAGGTGTGGAGCTTCCGGTGTTCATTATCCTACAAGCTTCCTCATAGATTCTTTAAAGTATACTTCATCCGGAGTCAGCTTGTCAAGTGATTGATGGGT
>JAIPJM010000006.1 GCA_021734255.1 Fidelibacterota bacterium
TTGTTTTAATAATCTGATTGCCTGATTTCTCAGTAACTCCAGATTCTCTAACGATAGTTTTCTTGCGTCTGTTTTTTCCATGGCTCAATATAACATTTTAACACTTATATCATACGACTATGTTGGGCCGTCTTAATAATTAGTAGTCGCCAGTAGTCCTTAAGACTGTAACCGGTCAAACTTCGGATGGGTATCCTTCTGAGATCCCTGGGGAACGAAGGACCCACTTTCTGGTTAGACCTGCTGCGAAACACAAATTGGATTGGGGGCATGCTGAACGTTTTGTCAAGCAGCTGTCGAATTTGCCTAGCCCTCTTTCATTTGAGATCGTTGGCAATGAAGAAGAGATCTCACTATACCTTTCATGCAGTGAGAGTGCTGGTCAACTTGTGGAAACAGCCTTCCAGGCAGAGTATGCTGAGGGTTACCTGGAGAAGGCAAAACCTTCTTGGCTAGGGGCAAAAGTATCCTTCATGGAGATCTTCCCTCCACCACCCTACCATCACCTGTTTACAGATCCAACTGAACTTGTTCAGTCCCCTCTTAATAGTTACATCCAGGCACTAAAACAGATTCCTGCTCCCCAAAAAGGATTTATCCAGGTTCTGATTCAAGCAGCCCGGCATCCATGGCATGAAAATGTAAGATTACTGACAGATCTTGAATTCCTGTCAAAATCAATCCAACCAGGGAATAGAAGCACCACATTGATCCAACAGACCCCTTCTGTTGAAATGCATCAGCTGGGTCACACTTTAGAGCAAAAAGCACATCCTGATAAACCGTTCTATTCAGTTATTGTGCGCCTGGGGATCACTGGGGAAACAGGTCCAGTTCAGCCAGAGCTGCTCTCTGGGTTCTTGTCTCTACTTCGCCATGGCGGTAAAGCACTTCAGATCATTCCACCTCATCATATTGATGACCGCTTCAAAGCTTATGAGAAGCGACGAATGATTCAACAGCTCCAAACATATCGGCATGGGTTCTTAATGAATTCAAATGAACTGGTTAGTCTACTGCATATCCCTTCATCAAACGTGTTGAAAGAAAACTTTCCCCAACACCCCGTCTTAGATATTCTTCCAGCTAACCCATTCATAACTCTCTCTACGAGGGGGATATATATGGGTACATCAATTCAAAACGGACGTAAGGTTCCTGCTCTTCTCAGTTCTGAGGAACGCTCAAAAAATGTTCACATCATTGGAAAGCCCGGTACAGGTAAAACCACTTTGCTGGAGAATATGATTTTAGAAGATATTGGAAAAGGTTATGGCCTGGCATTCATCGATCCACATGGAGATGCAATAAAGCGCTTATTGCGGCTCATCCCTGAGGACCAAATATCAAGAGTGATCTATTTGGACTTCGGTGATCCTTCCTGGATACCCATTTGGAACCCGCTATGGGGTCATGAGGGGCCTGCAACACTACGAGTGGCTGATGACCTTGTTAATGCAATCCGGAGCACGATACACATCACACAGTGGGGGGATCGACTTGAGCACCTCTTAAGGCATGGCTTTTATGCATTGATGACACATGGGGATGCCAGTATCATTGATATGCTTCATTTGTTTCACCAGGGTCACAGCTCCAAACATCAGTCTGAACGTATTCAAATCATAAACGAAATTATCTCAAAGCTGGATAACCCTGCAGCAGAAATGTTCTGGGAGAGGGACTACTCCAGCTACAAGCGTGAAGAATTTAGCTCTACACATCACAAATTAAGTAAACTCCTACTTGCTTCAGAGACTATATCACTCATGCTGTCTCAATCTCAAAATGCTGTGGATATCAAAGAGTGTCTTGAAAAGAGGAAAGTTCTACTACTCGACCTTTCGAGTGTGGGTGATGATGCTAGAAAAGTTCTGGGAAAGTTCTTACTCTCAAGTCTTTTCCATACCGCGCTATACCGTTCTAACCTGTTGCCTGAGGATCGTGAGCTATTCACAATTTACTGCGATGAGGCCCATAAGCTCACCACCCATTCTTTAGGGGATATGCTGGTGGAGTCCCGCAAGTACGGCATAAGTCTCGTTCTAGCTCATCAATACCTCAACCAATTTCCACAAGCTCAGATTGACGCTCTCTCCAGTGCAGGCACTTCAGTCATATTCAACATCGATATCCAGGATGCGATGCACTTGAGCAAGGATCTAAAAGAAATGGCCATCTATGATGACATCATAGACCTGGAAGTAGGTGAGGCCATCATGAAAATGGGAACACACATCTTGAAAATTAAACCAGATCCACCTGCACCTGTAGGCTCTGATGGTTTTATGAATAGGATTGTATCACAGAGTCGAGCTCAATATTGTAAGCCGGTTGCGCAAGTAAAGAGAGAGTTGAGAGAGCGTGAGAGTGACTATGGTCCTGAGAACGCCCTCCTGGAATCAGATAGGGAGCTGATAAGACGTATCATAGCCGAGGGTGATTTCACTTTGGATTACTTTTAAACTTCCAATGGTAGCATGTCACGATTAAACGAATTTCTAGATCAGGTAACTGGAGGATCTCTATCTCTTCCTCTTGATATCTCTGGGATAGAGGATGAGTGTAAACAGATAGACTCCCATTCTGAGCTCATGGTCCTATTGGAGCAATTTTGCAGGATAAATACTATTCCTATTGATGAGCTACTGTGGTGGATAGAAGGGCATTACCAGGGGGATGCAACTTCTGGGATCACCGGACTCGTCACAGACCTCCATACAAATGAGTTAAGGATCCTGGATATCCTGGAGAGCTTTGAATTGTATCGACACGCAAGAATCGAGGAATCTAGCCTGACCTGGTTACTCCAGAAGGACCTGGACCTGTTGGATACAGAATCAAGGCTCTCAATCACCGAAGAATTAGTCACCAAATATTCAGAACTGCTTCCCACAGAAGTTACGGACCTCCCACATGATCTCTTGAGCCTTCATCTCGAGGATCTGATCCATAGTATCATCCATCTCAGGCAATCCCCATACGTCCAAACAAATTTAGATAAATTCTTGGAGCCCCATGTAACATCCTGATAACCCTGCCCGCTTACCGTACAGAAAGGGTAAGTGGAATGGAAAGTCCCAAACACAGCAAGAAATTATCAAGGCATGAAAAATTTGCCCTGTTTTCTGAGCTTTTCCGAGGCTTATCATCAGCATATGGCACGTATGACCCTGCATCAGGTAAATATCGGCAGGTAAAAGAACCTGTCACTGAGGATGTGATCTTTAACCACCTGGCAGAGATTAGACCCTATGGGTTCTATTTGCTGAAGGGAGATAAAACAAGAGTCGGTGTTATTGATGTGGATGAGGATGATCTTCAACTTGTTCAGCAGCTTTATTCCAGATCTCGCCACTATGAACTGACTCCGCTCATCGAAGTGAGTAAATCAAAGGGTTACCACCTTTGGTTCGTATTCAAGGGGGAAGTCCTCTCGTGGAAAGTGAGAGCCATTCTTCGTCTGCTTCTTGAGGATGTAGGCCACCAGGAGGTCGAAATATTCCCCAAGCAAGATGAGGTGACACCAGGAACCTATGGAAACTTCATCAATGCGCCCCTATTTGGCAAAGCCGTCAGGTCGGGCAAAACGGTGTTCCTGGATCCGGAGAACAACTTCCAACAATTCAAAGACCCCTGGGAACTTCTCCAAAGCCTAGCCCTTCACACTGAATCGCAACTGAATGATCTCATTAATCTCAACGGGTTGAGTCCGAGAGAAAATGGCAATACCTCTCCACATAAGCATCCATCCCCAAACGGCTATCCCCTCCCTGCCTGCATACGTAAGCTTTTAGCATCAGGTACCAGGTTCAATCAACGGATAGCAGCCTTCAGGTTGGCTGTCAACTTGAAAAGGATTGGATTGCCAGAAGATCTAGTCAACACCCTGCTCCTAGACTGGCGGTTGAAAAATCAGCCTAATAAGGATAAGCGAATCATCACAATCCGAGAGATAGACTCCCAGGTCAGATGTGCGTACCAGAAGCCGTACACGGGAATCGGATGTGAAGAAGGAGTTATCAGTCAATATTGTGAATCATCATGTCAAATAAAGGAGAAGTCATCATGAAGGATACGCCTATCTATCTAAACGAGAAACAAGTTGCAGAAATCACAGGTTTTGCATTATCCACCTTGCGGAACAATCTGTTCCACTGTCGCGGGATACCTTATGTAAAGATCGGGAAATCTGTTCGCTATCGTAGGGATGAGGTGATTGAGTATATGGAAAGGTACAAGATCTCTACCGAAGGCTGAACAAAACACCTACCACTTTCATCTGCACTCTCCCTGTCTGTGACTAATATGATGTGAGTTTGCAATGAACTCTCCGCCCAGTAGCCAATTTCCCCCCAATTGTGTTGCTGGGCATTATTTTTTCCAAACCAGACGCAACCTTAAAAAAATATCCCCTTAAAGAAGTAGGGCGTCATACAAAAGCTACCCGAATGTGCTTACGAAGCCATTTGAGGGCATTAAATCGGTTTAGAATGCAATAACTAAGTATGCTGATCAATACCCAAGAGGCGATTGCTTAGCCAGTATTATGTGGGTTTTTCCCTCTTTTTACTAGAAATATGTGGGGTATAGTGTGGGGATAGCGGTTTATCAATTTAAACAAGGGGCAGATAATTGATATCTAACCCCTTGTTATTATTGAGTGGGCCCACAGGGACTTGAACCCCGAACCGACGGATTATGAGTCCGGCGCTCTAACCAATTGAGCTATGGGCCCTTTTATCATATTTCTGGAACCCTGGCAATCTAACCAATTGCCTGTCCCGCCGTAGCCTTTGGCGAAGGCGGAAGCTATGGGCCCTGTTTTCAAATTTCTGGAACCCAGGCAATTTAACCAATTGCCTGTCCCGCCGTAGCCTTTGGCGAAGGCGGAAGCTATGGGTCCGATTCGAGCAAATGAAAATAGTCGGAGGTCTCTCTACATCCAAAAGGAATGTATTTTTGTGAAGTCAGGCTGTACAATGGGTTGACAGATGTTAGCCGCAATAATTTACCTCCCAAAAACAAAAAGTCCCTCATTCGATTGAATAAGGGACTCCTCGCTGTCATTTTTCCATTAGTATTTTAGACGGAAATCAAAAGGGAGTCAAGCGTCAGAATTATTTTTTTTCCACCCCAATTAGAATAGCTATAATGTTGATTCTTCTTCCTTTAACTTTTTAAGCTCCTGCAGGATGTTGCCGATGTCACCACCTGATTTTTCAGTATCCTTCAATAAGTATCGAGAGGCGCACGATTTTCCCGCATTTTCAAAAAATCATGTCGTTTCTCTACGAGATCACAGCTAACCTAACTACAGACTCAAGGGTGGTTTAATTTCCTGCTGTTCAGATTGAAGTTTCACCTTTTTTCTATGAAATTCCGAGAAATCTTCGCCCCTAGAATCTGCTTCCCGTATCAAAATGTTCAATTTGTCCATCTCTCTTTGGATGGACCACCAACGTACCGTTTTATAACATTGATGTGCGTGTGAGATACTTTCCAAATCTGGAAGCGCCTCAGTAATTAGGTGTGCGATAAATCTCCTAATTTCTGCTGATTCAATCTCATCGAGCAATCTCGAGTGGTTAATTGGTAACTCTTTGCGTAACCGCCCCTGGAGTAACTGGAAGATTTCCACATAATGCAATTCTTTAATAAAATTGTCGTCGATTGTTGAGGTTAACCAATTCAACAGGCTCTCATCTTCACTCAGGTGCAGCCTCAAAAGCTCAAACTCTGCCTTCTCCGAACCAGATTGGGGTCGTCTTAACATCGTATCCCTGGCCTGCTCCTTTTTGGCTGCAGGTCGTGAAGACTGTGGTCGCCTCGCGCGACGCGTTAATTTACTCAGAAGATTCATGACTGCATCCTCCGGTACATTCAACTCATCTGCCAACTGGCCCGCCAACATACCCCGCAATATCTCATTCTCCATTTGCGCCAGATCCGCGACCTGATCCTGAAGAAAGCTGGTGCGTGTGACAGGTGACTTTAGTGCTTCCGCATTGGATCGCAGCACAAAGCTCATAAAGTCCCGTGACTCTTTCTTTAATTTCTCAAAGTCTTTGGCTGCATTTGTATCGAAAAAACTATCAGGATCCAGGCCATTAGGAAGGGCAATAATACTTACATCCACACCTTTATCAAGGAGGATCAGACCTGCTTTTTGGGCAGCTTTCTTACCAGCGTCATCACCGTCATAGCACACAAAAACCTTGTCTGCAAATCGTTTGACCAGTGCTGCCTGATCTGATGTGAATGCGGTACCTGTGCCGGCCACCACATTTTGAAAGCCCTCCTGGTGCAAGCGGATGAGGTCCATATAACCTTCCACCAGAATTGCCTCTCGGGTATCACGGATCACATCCCTGGTCAAATTCAAGCCATAGAGCGTGCGACCCTTGTGATAAATGGGCGTCTCCGGGCTGTTCATATATTTGGCACCCTCAGCTTCACCAAAGATGCGACCGCCAAAAGCCTGGACCTTGCCATTGATATCTGAGATGGGGAACATGATGCGGTTGCGGAATCTATCGTAATAGCCACCTCTGTCCTTAGACATCAGCAAGCCACTGCGATTGAGAATCTCTTTGGATAATCCAAGCTTCATCATCTCCAGAGTGACCGTATCCCAGGTGTCCGGTGCAAATCCAACCCTGAATGTTTTCAATGTTTCTTCTGTGAGACCCCGCTTCAACAGATAAGACCTGGCTGCTTTACCTGAGCCCTCATTCAGCTGTTTCTCGTACACACGGCAGGCTTTCTCATGCATGTTGTAGATAGACGCACGATCGTCTTTCTTCCTGGGTTCTGCCTCATCAATTATGATCTGAATGTTTGCCCGGTCGGCCAGCAGCTTGACTGAGGATATAAATTCGAGCCGCTCATGTTCCATGATGAAATTGATAACGTTTCCACCTGCACCACAACCGAAGCAATGGTAGATCTGTTTGTCTGGGCTCACACTGAATGAGGGTGTCTTCTCGTTGTGGAAGGGGCAGCGTCCAAACCAGTTACGACCCGATCGTTTTAGCTGGACATAATCCGAGACCACATCCACAATGTCATTGGCTTCCCGGATCTGTTCAATGGTATGTTCAGGTATGCGTGCCATGGCCCTCTCAACAATTATGCAGAGAAGATAAGAGAATTATGCTGATTGGGGGATTTGATTTGTGGGGTGGCGAATGGAAATTGGAAACTTGAAACTTTGCACAAATAAATTTTTACCCTAATGATGAAAAAATTGGATATTCCGACGTCGAGTTTCCAGTTTCCAGTTTCTAGCCTCTACTTCATCTCAACAAAAGTGACCCCTGCACCACCTTCATCCAACCCACCCAAGCGTTTCTTTTTCACAGCAGAATGTTTATCCAGAACCTCATGTACGACTTTGCGGATCACTCCCGTACCCTTTCCATGGATGATCTGCAGCATGGGAATCCCACTCAATACAGCCTGATCCACAAAACGACTGACCTCTGATATAGCTTCCTCAGCTCGAAATCCCCTGAGATCCAGTTTGAAAGTGCTCTCCGACCGATTCGACACCTTAACAACGGGTGCCCGGGCCTCTACCTCTTTGGATTGCTGAACCGCTTGACCCAGCCAGGAGATCGGAATGTGCAGACGTTTACCCTCCACTTCGACCATGACCTTACCTCTCACTGGCTCCTCCAGGACGACACCTTGCTGATCCAGACTGAGCACAGTGACAGCAACTCCTTTCTGGATGGCATCCTCCTTGATCTTCTGAATCCGGGGTGCTTCCTCTGTTTCTTCCAAGACATGATCAATTTGTTCTTCCAGTTGATTCAGCTGGCCATGCACCTCTCGGATATTGGTTTTTTCCGCTTGAGTTTCCTTTATCTGACGGATCACATGTTCCACTGTCTGCCGTGCATCAGCGATGATCTGACCCGCCTTACGGGCTGCCTCTCGATCTGCTTTACGTTCCGCCTTCTGGACAGTCTCCAGAGCAGAGTCCATCTTTTTCTGTTTAACCTTTAACTCGCGTTGCAGGTGCATGTTGTCGTCTCGTAACGAAGACAAAGATACACGCTCTGATTCTAAGGTCTGAAGCAACTTTTCCATACTGTGTCTGGCGACCCCCAGATACGCTTTGGCAGTGTCCAAAAGCTTCTGCTTCAGCCCCAGACGTTTGGATATCTCAAAACCATAACTGCTTCCAGGAACACCGGCCAGGAACTTGTAAGTGGGCTTTAGTCCATTTCTATCAAATTCCATGGCACCATTCATAACTCCTTCAGCCTCATGTGCAAAAACCTTCAGGTCACCCAGATGGGTTGTGGCTACAGTTTTTGCGCCTATCTCTGCCAGGGACTCCAGAACTGCCCGTGCAAGGGCACCTCCCTCGGCTGGATCCGTCCCGGTACCAAGCTCATCCAACAAGATCAGGCTATCAGGGCTGGCTGATTCAAGAATGTTAATGATCGTGGACATGTGGGCAGAGAATGTCGACAGGTCATTGACCAGGGACTGCTGATCCCCAATGTCAGAATATATGGTATCGAGGAAGGGAATAATGCTGCCTTCGGCTGCAGGAATGGGGATACCGGCGTTTGCCATCATGGCAAGTAGGCCAATGGTTTTGAGCGCTACGGTCTTCCCTCCTGCATTGGGACCGGTGATCACCAGGGTGCGGATACTGGCATCCATGTGCAAATCGAGGGGTACGACTTTTCGCTGGAGCGCCAGGCGTGGATTCCGAGCTGCGATGAGCTTGAATTCCCCTGTTTCTGATACCTTGGGGATACTGCATGCGAATGTCTTGCTGAACTTTGCCAAGGCGATATGAAAATCAATGAGCTGCAGAACCTCGTAGTTCCTATTTATGGTCTCATGATGCTCATGGATGCTGGCTGTCAACTGTCTGAGTATTCTCTGGACCTCCTGTTGCTCTTCGACTTCCATGGCCTTGATCTGATTATTCAGTTCAATGACCTCATAGGGCTCGATAAAGGTAGTGGTCCCTGTGTTGGACATATCCTGGATCACCCCTTTTACCTGGTGCTTATAACTGCTAACGACAGGAAGTACCAGTCGTCCCGCTCTTAATCCTGCCTGGCTCTCATTCAGGAATCCTTCGTCTCCATACTTACGCACCAGGTCATTCATTCTGGAACGGACCGTTCCCGCTGATCGTCGAAGTTTCTGACGCAGGGAGGACAGTGTGGAAGAAGCGCTATCCAGCACTTCCCCATCATCACCAATAATCCGTTGAATATCCTTCTCCAGGTTGGGTAACGGCTCAATGCGACGAAGATCACCCTCCCAAATGAAATCCTCTGCAGGAACACTTTTAAGGTATATCGCTTGAAGTAATCTTGTCTGCTCGAGAATATTCCGCAGGTCGGTCAGATTTTCTGGAAAAAGTGTACTACCGGGAAGCGCCAGCAGACGCAACGTTTCTTTTAGATCTTCATAAGGATGAACAAGGAATCCGTTGTTGGATTCCATGATCGATTCGAACTCATGGATACGCCTGAATTGGTTACCGATCCCGTCCAGAGAATGATCAAGCTGGAGCTGTTCAAACTGATCCTTAACGAATGGGCCTGCAGCTTCATCTGCGAGCCATTGCCTCACATCATCAAAGCCTAGATTTATATCGGTGTATTGAGTGGGGTCGTTATCACTCATTGTTTACGTTCTGCCGGGTCTTTATCTCTTTTTCAAGTTCCATGATCGTCTTATGCAGGTTCGATTTCTCTTCAGGATTCATATTTTTCATGACATCCTCCATGAGGGAATTCCCCGATTCATCCTTGCTTTTTATGGCACCTTCCAGGAGTGAATTGGCATTGCCTGTTTGCATTGCTTCCATTGCCTTTTCGATTATTTCCCGCTGAGGACCCTGAAGCGATCCCATGGCTTTCTTAAATACGTCACTCTGTGTCGGGTCTCCCCCTCCATCAAGCATACCGCCCAGGCCAGACCCACTGATTAAATTCATGGCATCGGCTCCACTGATACCCAGATCTCCACTGGCCCCACCCAGAGCTTCTTCCATCAACTTTGCCTTACTCTGTCCCATGAAGCCCCCAACCGTGGCTTTCATGAGATTCAATTCATCTTCCAGTCCTGCGACTTCTACTACCAGATCTGCAAATACTTCAGCAAAGGGGTAAAGTTGGGATCGTTGTTGCCAGGTCCCCCGGTAGTCTTCAGGGACCAGGTCCATAGCCCAGACGAAAGCCGAGAGCAGAATACCACCCTTAGCCGTCCCCAGGATAACACCACCGATCTTGTCAACAGACCCCAGGTGTAGTGATTTCACAATTGTTCGCAGGAGAAACGCTACAAAAGTGATTCCAGCCATTACAACCAGGAACATGGTAGCAAATCCTGCAATGCTTTTGTAGGCATCAGAGATGATGACAAATGGCTCGAGGATGATCTCACCATAGGCACTATAATTCATGGCAGCATACATGGCGGCATACATGCCGACAATTTTGAAAACCCCATCGATAAGACCTTTTTTGTAGCCCCCTATCGCCAGGATGATCAATAGTAAAGCGCCGAGGAGATCAAAAGCAGTAGCCATCAGCCGCCCAGTATTTCTCTAACTATCGCTTGCAATCGCTTCCCGTCGGCTTTTCCCGCAGCTTCCTTCATCAGAGGTCCCATGACTTTCCCGATGTCAGCCATGCTGGTAGCACCTGTTGCTTCCACAACTTTATTTGCCAGGATCTGCATCTCTTCCTCTGTCATCATTTTTGGCAAATAGGTGTTAAGGATCTCCAATTCGGCTTTCTCAATGTCCACTAGATCTGGACGATTACCCTGTGTGTACAGTTCGATGGCTTCCTTGCGCTGTTTTGCTGCAGTTTGAACAATTCTCACGAATTCTGGTTCGCTGAGTGGCTCCCCTTTTTCGATCTCTTTGGTCTTGATCCTGGCCTTCAGGTCCCTGATGGTTTTCAAGGCTCGCTCATCCCTGGCTTTCATCGCTGATTTTAACTGTTCATTCAGCTCATTTAAAAAATCCATTTCAACCCCTAATCGTTACCGGCTTGGCAAATAAACAAATGAAAGTAAACCAAAACTGTAATCTTTTTAAATGTTTTTGGAACTGAACGATCAGATCAGAAATGGATCAGGGGACATCAAAGACGTCTCGAAGTGCATCCAGGGTCGGCTGCAAATAGCGTTTCTCAATGATGGCAGAGATTGAACTGATCGAGGTTGAAATTGCCAGAATGTTGATTCCCTTCAATCCCAGGGAGCGAAAGTAGGTGGCGGCCAGGCCGCAGCGCTGTTTGAAATGGGGTCCATATACCGTGACCAGGCAAGTATCTGATACAACTTGTACCCTTATGTTCTCATCCAGGTCCTCAATGGCACCCACTGCATTTTTAAACCCCCTGGGGTCGCTCTGCACCACAGCCGCGGATAAGTTGGCGTTCCCCCGACTGTCCATATTCTCAGCTATAAAGATAACGGACTGACCAAAGAAGCAGAATTCCTCCAGGGCCGAGCCGGCCCAGTCCGGTTCATCAGGCAGATCAAATATTCTGACAAAGGTCAGATCCTCGTCCACAATGATGCCACCGATTGGTTCTTTATTCACAGGATCTCCCCCAGTGGCAACTCGACCACAAACGTGCTTCCCTGCCCGTCATGACTTATAAGCTGAATACTCCCACTGTGAAGCTCAACCATTCGCTCCACAATAGATAAGCCTAATCCGGTACCTTCTGATACATGTTCCTTCGCGCTGGGCGTGCGATAGAATTCTTTAAAAACGTTCACCTGTTCTGACTCGGGGATCCCAGGGCCATTATCTATGATCTCGATCGTATATCTGTCCAATGAGGGTTTGAGCTGAACCTCGATGCTACCCCCTTCCTGGGTGTAGCGGATGGCATTGGATACAAGGTTATTGAAGATCTTCTTCAGAGCGTCAAGATTTCCAGAATAGGGGCAGGGTTTGGCTGGCTCCTGAAATGTGAGTGTTTGCTGCTTCCGTTCTGCTCCAGCAGACATGTCTGCTACAATCTCGGAGAGCAAGCTCTTCAAGTCCAGCTCTTCTGTTTCCTGATGTTCCTGTAAGTTTCCATATGTGAGGTCAGATAGGTCCTTGAGCATTTCAATGATCTCGGATGTTTTTCCAATTGCCCGTTTCGCCATGTCACGTACACGATCATCGATCTTATCACCCAGGACCTCATCTATTACCATGAGTGTGGATTGAATCGTAGCCACCGGTGCCTTCATCTCATGGCTGGCATAGCGGAAGAATGTGGTTTTTGTCTTGTTTACTTCCTGCAATTTTCGATTGGCAATTTCCAGCTTCTCACGGACACGGCGATGCCTTTGCGTCACATTTTGGGCCAGATAAGCTGCCACGATCATCGTGATCACAAAGATGAACCAGATGGCAATTGCATACCGAATATCTCCACCCAGATGTATCTCCTTAAAGAAGCATTGATGGTCAATGATGCCTATGTGTCCAAGTGCCAGTAGTCCCGAAAAAAGGAAGATAACGAGAACAGAGTAGTAATATGAAAAACCGCCAGGAAAAATGATGCTGGCTAAAATGATGTGAAAGACATAGAAGAGAATGAGCGGACTCTCTTCGCTACCTGTAAGGTGAACCAGAAAGGTCAGGAACAGGAGATCAATGACCATCTGTATATTAAGCAGCATGACCAATTCTGTTTTGCCATATTGACGTTTTGCGGATGCGAAGAGCAGGTAAGTTACATTCAACAGGATCATGGCTAGACCAGCCAGTCCCATCAAATTCACGTTTTTAGCGGGACCGAGCTCGATCATCTTTAGGAGAGCGACCCCAGTCAATAAGCCCAGAATGGCCAACCAGCGCAGGCCGATCAACCACTTGTCTCTCCTTAAAAAGGAAGAGATTGAGAAAGTCGGGGTTGCCGGGAACAGCTTGATTGCTTGCACAGATCTATGCCCTGTATTGGCTCACGTCGCTGGATTATACCTTGATATTTTCGCGGACGACATCCACCAGTTTTTTGGGGTTCACTGGTTTATCCAGAAATGTATCTACTGGTAGGAAATCGGCATCCTTGCCAGGGTCGAACTGAAAACCAGTCTGATTGCCAACAGCTGTGAGCATGACAATGGGAGTATCTTTTATCGATTCATCCTCCCGAATCTTATAAGCAACATGGAAACCTTCGTCCATGGCTGACATCATGACATCCAATATCACCAGGTTGGGCGCTTCACTTTTGATCATGGCCAGACCGGATTCTCCATCCTGGGCATCTACCACTTCAAAACCAGCAGCTTCCAGCGTGATCCGCATTGCCTCCACGAGATCGAAGTCATCATCTATGATCAGTACTTTTTTCGACATGTATGTTTTCCTCCCAGGCCTTTCAGCCCTAAAAGTTAAAATAGTTTTTAGGAATTGTCTCCTACTTCCTGAATCTCATTATGAATTTCATGCACAAGCCGTTCGATCGCAGTCAAGACACTCGACGATACAGCAGAGTTGAATTCCAGCGCTTGGGGTTGAATACCAAAAATCATCAACTCCTTGGGGAGCATCTTGAGTTCAGTAGCCATTTTGAGGGCTTCAGCCAAGCCCAGCCCATGCAAATTCTGAAGATCATTCTTGAGTAGCATGTCCACCTGATCCGGTCTGAATTTTACGACTTCACCGGGTGATTTTGCCATTGAACAGGCGTCCACTATCCAAACACGATTCCGGTCATTCAGATATTCAAGCAGACCAATGGCATCGCTCCCCGCATCGATCAACTCCACTTGAGGATCGTTCAGTTCCATCAATCCATCAATGACCATTGGACCTGCAGCGTCATCACCACGCAGTCTGTTCCCGATGCCGATGACAGTAAGCGGTTTCATTCTATTCGATAAAATCCACATCCAGCATATGGACAGAACATGATATACAGGGGTCATAAGCACGGACCAACATTTCCAGGTCAGCTGTGATCTCTTCCTTGCTCTTCGCTATGATCTCTGGTACCAATTTCTTCATATCATCATCAATGTTGGCAAGATTCTGGCCAGTTGGAATAATGCAGTTAGCCTCAACGATGCTCCCCTTTTTATCGTAGGTATAGTCGTGAAATAAGATGCCTCGGGGAACCTCATTAGAACCAATGCCCCTTCCATATCTGGTAGGCGTCTGGTTGGGTTTCTCATTCTTGAGACCCTTTTCCAGCAGGGTGTCAATGATCCTTACACTATCGAAAATGACATGGACCGCCTCCACCACCTGAGCGATCGTATTCATATAAGGATTGTAGCAGTTGGGCTTTAAGCCCATGGCTTCTGCTGCTTCCAGTGCCTCAGGTACGAGCTGGGTATGATTGTTATTCCAGCGTGCCAGAGCACCAACAAAGTAAGAACTTCGGTTAAATCTGGCGTGTTTGGAGGTGCTGTGATCAACAATAAATTCATTGGTTACATCCAGGTAGTTATGAACATCCTGGGCACCACTATCTGAGGAAAAGATATCACCTTGGTAGAGCGCATATTCGTCAGGATGCTTAAGTGAGATGTACTCCGTTTCGCGCTCAAACTGAGGGATGGCTCCAGCCAGTGATTTCATGGTTTCAATCGTGGCAATTCCATCAGGCAAGGCCTCTTCCAGCAGGCGTCGCTTCAGCTCCACGAGTTCCGACTTTTCGGGGATCCTGGTAAAACCGCCGGGTACCGGAGTGATCGGATGAACCGCACGACCAGAAACAATATCACCGATATCATTGGCCAACCTTTTCATCCTCAGTGCTCTGAGAACAACATCCTTATGGGTAGCGATCAGCGGAAAGACACTACCAACCTTTAAAAAATCTGGGGCCGCCAGGAAGTAGGCGTGGAGCACATTGGACTGTAGAGTCGCACCATTCACCAGCAGTTTTCGTAGTAGCTCTGTCTGCTCTGAAATTTCCAGACCGAGGGCATCTTCGGTGGCCACCAATGATGTGATCTGATGGCCCAGGGAACAGATCCCGCAGATCCTCGAAGTAATAATTGCGGCTTCATGGAAACTACGGCCTTTCATCATCGCTTCAAAGAATCGTGGGGGTTCAACAATGCTCAAATGAGCCTTCTCCAACACACCATCTTTCATGTTAACTACGATATTGCCATGCCCCTCTACCCGAGTCAGGTGGTGTACTTTTATATTTAGATCTTGACTCATAATTGAACCTCATTTGAGTTGAATAGTAGCATCCGCTTTTTGGCTTCATCCAGGCTGATTCCGTGATTTGTCATGACTTCCAGCATTCCAATATAGTTTGGTTCATCAAGGAGTCCGCGGCATCCAGTACAGAACTGCCCAAAACTTGGACAAATTGCGTCACAGCCTCCGCGAGTGATCGGTCCGAGACAGACCATACCCCGATTATAGAGACATTCGTTTTCACTCAATTTGCATTCCACACAGACTGGGGAATCATACCTGGGTGCCTGTTTGCCCAGCACCAGGGAGACCAAAAGCTTCAGGAAATCCTGCTGGGTCATGGGACACCCACGGACCTCGTAGTCAACCTTTACTATTGAAGAAACCGACATAGCAGGCAAGGTAGCGAAGAGATATTTATCCTCCCCATAGACAGTCTCTCTAACCTCATCGATGGGCTGCAGGTTTTTCATGGCATTCACACCACCATTTACGGCACACGATCCCAAGGCGACCAGAATTTTACTTCTCCTTCTGATATCGTGAATACGCTCCACGCAGGATGGGGAAGAAATGGACCCTTCAATGAAAGCGATGTCATAGGCATCAGCTTTATCATCCATGGCTTCACGGAATTCAACTATTTCCACATGTTTGAGTATGTCCAGGAGATCATTTTCCAGGTTCAGTTTATTCAACTGACAGCCTTCACAACTGGTGAAATCGAAGAAAGCAACTTTGGGTTTCATTATAGAGCCTCCTCCAATGGTTTAATATCTACATAGTTAAATACGGGACCCTCCTGACAGCAGTAGACACCATTGATCTGGCAGTGACCACATTTACCGACGCCGCATTTCATCCGTCGTTCCAGTGACAGATAGATATGGCTATCAGGTAGCTGTTTAGACTTGAGTGACATGACCACGAACTTGTACATGATAGGTGGACCAGTGATCGCCGCAATAGTCTTGTTAAGATTCAGATCCAGTTCAGGGATAAGTGTGGTTATCACACCCGTGTTCCCTTCCCAGGATGGATCGCCCTGGTCAACGGTAACATGCAGTTCAACATCATCTCTCCTTTGCCACACATCAAGCTCATCAGTAAAAAGTAGCTCCGATGGATTTTTGGCTCCATAGAGAATGATCAGGCGACCAAATTCTTGTCGATTATCAAGTACAAAGTTTATAAGCGAGCGCAGCGGGACCAGACCGATCCCCCCAGCAACAATTAGAATATCCTTCCCATACATTTTCTCGATGGGGTAACCTTTTCCAAAAGGTCCTCGAATACCAAGTGTGTCACCTTTTTCATATCGCTTGAGCACCTTGGTCAGCGTACCTACCTGGCGAATACATAGCTCAAAACTTCCCTCTTTGGATGGGGAGCTGGATATGGATATTGGGGCTTCCCCAATTCCGAAGGCTGACACTTCGACGAATTGTCCCGGCTCATGTCCCAGGTCTTGACCGCCAGGCAGCTTTAACTCATACCACTTTTCCAGATCTGTCAGCTGTTTTGCATCAACGATCTCACACATGGTGGGATAGTAAAGATCCAGGGCTTCATTTGATTTGACTTCTTGGAGACGTTTCATCATCTACCCCCTATACCCGCACCGTTTTGTGAAATTGCGCTTTCTCGTCTTCACGGATCAAGTCATTGATTATATCAACCATTGAAATGTCAGCAGGGCAGAATGCCGTACACCTCCCACAACCTACACACCAGGGGAGGCCTTCTTCATCAGTGATATATTTAAATTTTCGATAGAGACGATGGCGGGTACGGTTAAGCGTATGCTCCCTGAAATTCTCACCACCAGCCACTTCGGCAAAGGTGCTGAGCATACAACTGTCCCAGCTCCGTCGACGCATACCGTCTTCCGCAGTAACCTCAACCTGATCATTCACATCGAAGCAAAAACAGGTCGGGCAGGTCAGATTACAGGAACCACAACCGACACACCTCTCTGCCACTTCAGCCCAAACCTTTGAATGGTAGGCATACTGGAAAACGCGAGGAAGTCTATTGTAGTGATATCTAATTTTCTTGTTGAATTCCCGTCCCTCGACATGAATCGGTTCTGCCTGTATAAGCTTGTCAAATCCCTTGAGTAGATCTTTTCCTTTATCCGAGATTATATACAGTTGATAATCATCGCTCACCTTGTTCAGGTATAGATCAAAACCTTCCATCTCCTCTATACTGATCCCGACACTTTCTGAAAAGTGGTACTCATCAGGTGAAAAAGAGACGCCGATAAATCGTGATTTCTTTCGTCTATTGAAATAATTCGATTCTGCTTTTCCGGAAAGCATGCTGTGGTCTAAGCGCAGTATGGATTGCATCTCGTAGCTGTGGATCCCAAAGTAGACAGCGGGTTTTATCGGAACCTCAGTGGGTTTGTAGCTCATATCCTTGAGCGAAAAGTCCATGAGTTTTTCCGTCGGTGGTAAAAAACACTTTTTTAGAGGTAAAAGGGTCCGGTTGTATTCCAGAACGACCTTCTCACTGTCTTTCACAGGCTCAAATGAATAGGAGACATCTCCTTTTCTATGGGGCGCGATAACCTCCCCATAAGCTCCCAGATGATCGATGAGAGCAGGAACGTCAGATTGTTTGAGAGAATAACACTCCATAATGACTTCCTTGCATATGCTTTCGGTTACAAATTGTCTTTGAATTCATCACCCCCAAGATTGCAAAGCACATGCCATACTGGGACTTTCTAACTAACAATATTTCACAATAACAAACATGCTTGACTCATGCATTATCATACAATAATCAAGATTGATATATAACAATACCTGCTTAATACAGTATATGTAATCCGCTGGTATTTAGCTGATTACCTCAGCTGGTCGGCGATTGTGTTTTTACTCTGATCAGTTCAGGGAAATATCGTCTGAGATCTTTGGGTCGACCCGCTTCAGAAGCTCGATGGTCTCGATCTGATCATCGATGTACCAAAGGGTCTGGTTGGCCCGTTCCCTGATGGAGTCCATTGCCAGGAGTTTATAGTGCTGATGATACTTCAGGGGAAGTGTGCGAGCGATCAAATTCACGATAGCGACAAAGGAGTCCTCGTTCCCCAGGATGGGACTAAAATCAAGTTCCTCCGGCGAATATTCCATAAGATAGTTTAATCTCAGTAACAGGTCCTCACGTTCGTCACCAAAATCTTCCATCAAATCGGATTCCAGGAGTTTTTCCATCTCAACAACCCGGTATGGATTATCCTGGACAGCTTTTCCCAGACCGACTCGGAACAAGCCTTCGAGAACAATATTGTATTTGCCCCCATCCAGTTCTTCGAATGATTTGATCTTACCCAGACAGGCTACAGGATAGACTTCAGGCGCTCCGTAATAATCTGCTTCATAACCTGGCTTTAGAGTCGCCATAGCCAGCAATCCATCCCCATCCAGGACACTCTTGATCATTTCCACATAGCGAGGTTCAAAGATATGATAACTGGCCGTCGTCTCCGGAAAGAGGTTCACACTTGGTAGCGGAAAGATGGGAGCAAAAATGGTATCCTTGGTATTCACTTATAAATTTACTCCAGGAGGTGCCATAAATTTGAGTACACTCAATTGAGAATCACTTTCATTGATAATACCCGAACTTACACCTGGCTCAACAAGTACAGTGGTGTTTCTTGTCAGAACGAGCACTTCATCTCCTACCTCAAAAACACCTTCACCTGAAAGCACAAAGTATACGATATCGGATAAGGGCTCCACTTGCGGGGAGAGATACTGATGAGGGTTCAAGGAGAGTGCCTCCATCTGCAGCTGATCACTTGTAAAGACATCATTCACCTGCGCCTCATCTTCTGAGAAGTGAGCAACCTGATTTAAATATTTAACTAGATTATCCATCGATCATCCCTATTACTTCATTAACCAGTTTCTCTATACCCGTGGCTACGTCACCAATGCGGGCATCCAGCATATATGCCGGTGTGGAAACAAGCTTTCTCTGTTTGTCAACAACGTGATCGACCACCGGACACTCAACATGAACGCCCCCCATCTCAGTGATGGCCGCGGCAGTATCTTTATCAGAACCGATCGTCAATTGGGCATCAGGTCCATAAATATGAGGTATCATTGCTGGTGCAATGCACACAAACCCCATGGGGCGACCTAATGTTGCAAAGGCCTGAGTAAATGCCAGGACGTCTTTCTGCACAGTTGATGCTGCACCCAGGGTGGCAAAGTTCGATAAATTCTTGGCCGCACCAAACCCTCCCGGTAAAATGACAGCGTCAAAATCAGCAGGATCGGCCTCGGCTATGTTTATGATTTTCATTCTCGCGATCCTGGCAGCTTCTGAAAGTACATTTCTGGATTCACCTTCACTCACCTCACCAGTCACGTGATCAACCACGTGCATCTGAGGAATATCAGGAGCCATACATTGGTATTGGACACCTGCTCTGTCCAGGGTCAGCAGAGTAATCACACTCTCCTGAATCTCGGCCCCATCCAGAAAACCTGATCCTGATAGAATAACGGCTACCTTTTTCATCTTGTACCTCCCCTGTTACCACTGATATGAAGATGTGTCAAAATTCTCGTCCGATCTCGCAACTTCTGGTTTTACCCAGATCTCATCACCCCTGACCTCAACTGGATAGTTGTCAAGCGAGGTCCAGCTGGGCTTGATGCCTGCTCCTGTCGAAATCCTGTATTTCCAGTCATGCCTGGGACATCGGACAATATCACCAGAGATCACACAATGCTCAAGTTTGAAGGCATTATGCTTGCAATGTCCGGAGTGTGCGATGAATCCATTACTGGTATTGAATATGGCGATCTCTACGCCATTAAGATTCACATTTTTTGCTTCATTTTTTGGAATGTCCTGGGTTGAACAGGCCAACATAAATCCGTCGTTCATTCTCTCCCTTCCCATTCCCCCTTCACTAATTTCTCAGCCCAGAATAGACCAACCATCGTCTTGGCATCGCTGATCTCTCCAGCACGAACCATTTCCAGAGCCTCACTCAACGGCACCTCAATGATCTCTAAAAATTCATCTTCATCCCGGTTGATACCCTGAAACGAAAGATCCCGTGCTGAATAGAGTGCCATCTGTTCATCTGCAAACCCGATGGCCGGGTAAAGATAATTTAGAAACTCCCACTTTTCAGCAACATACCCCGTTTCTTCAAGCAGCTCCCGCTTGCCTGTCATCAGATGCTCTTCTCCCGGGTCCAGTTTCCCAGCTGGTAACTCAATAAATATCTGATCAGGCATATAACGGTACTGCCGTTCCATGATCAGTGTCTTCTCATCCAGGAAGGGAATGATAACGACTGCACCAGGATGAAGGATGCCTTCCCGGGTGGTCAGGTGACCATTGGGTAGTTCGGCTTCATCTCGAACCACATGAAGAAGACGCCCTTTGAATACCGTTTCACGGGATAATCGCTTTTCTGTGAGATTTAAATTTTTCATCGTGACATAATAAGGGATTAATTGAGTAAAGTGGCAATAGAAAGCTGATCAGGTCTCAGAATGGGTGTCTCACGACCTCAATTTATGTGCCAGTGTTTTTACCAGCAATTCTGAATCATCAGACATCACACCTTTGATCATCGGGTCTGCGGCAAAGGCTCGCATTTTTGATTCATCATCCACGACCCACACATGCATGGGGATATTTTTTACCCGAGACCAAAAACGGACGCCCCAATTCAGGTCTTCTTCAAATGGGTGAAAAATGTCAGGATGGGAAAGATGGACACCCAAAGGATGCCTCAATGACAACAAACTGGGGTTATACCAAAGCAGGGCCGTGAAAATTGATGGATCAGACATTTTGACGCGCCAGATATTCAGGGGATTGAAAGAAGACAGGATAACTCTATCCCGGAGGTGATTCTCTTGTATGAATCGCACAAGCTCAAGCTCTGTTCGCTGCTCTGAGAAGAACGAAAAATTCTTGATCTCAAAATTGAAGATCACATCCTCTGGGAGGCTGTCCACAACCTCCTTTAAGGTGGGGATGATATCAGAGCGGTCGATCCATTTCGCAGCGGCGTTAAGCGCCCTCAGCTCTTCTAGGGTCTTTTCCGCAACACGCCCCTCCCCATTTGTGGTTCTTTCAAGTGTATCATCATGGAATACAATCAGGTGCCCATCGATGGTTCGATACACATCCAACTCAATGGCATTACAACCATCCTCGATCGCTTTCTTGAAAGATGCCATCGTATTCTCCGGTTCATGAACAGGTGATCCACGATGGCCAAACAAGAGGTAGGAATGATTTTTATATAATACGGCTGTATCCAGGGGTTCCCAGATGAAGAAATGATAGAGCAGCACTGCCGCTACCGATAGAAATAACAACAGAATCAGCATACCTGAGATCCAGTTGACCTACTGACCGTATTATTCCTGCGAAAGCGTCCTATATGCATATTAAGGTTTCATGACAAGGTGTCGATACCCTGAGTTTTTGATCGTGGTCTCATCTGTAGGGAAGGTGCGATATTTCCCGGTGTTATACAGCTCAGCCTGATCCCGGTAATGTTCAGAGGATGGCTTCCCAGACTGTCCTGTCGGCAGGATGGTCCTGGACCCATTTTCAAAATCGGCAAAATCATAAATATGGCGCACGGATGGCCCCAATACGATCTCAAATGGCTCTGTCATTCGATATTGCATGGCATTTACAGTTGTCTCCGAGCCTGGTGTTTCGAAGGGACCAACATTCAGCTTGAGCAATTGTTCCAAAGCACTGACCTTGGCCATGGGATGTTTATGGGTCAGGGTGTGCAGTTTACCCCAGCGCCACTGCTGGGGATCATCACCCAGTTTAGTTTCCAACTCTGCTACAGCTTCAGAAAATGATCGTTGGGCGATCAAGGCCGGTGTCTCTCTTACTTCCGCGGTGGAGATATCATCGAACCATTCAGATTTTGGTACATGTTCCAGTAAGAAGATGGCATTTCTGTTTGCCAGGCTATTCAACTTGAAAAAGCCCTTTTTGAACTCTGGCCCCAGCAGATCCATTTCATCTCCGTACAGGTTGTTGGCAAATCTTAACCACATGGTGTTGAACACTGAAGCGGCTACGCTATTCACCGTTAAGCGATAATCCCAGGTACTGAGTGCTTCATATGCAGCCTTTTGATTGGGTGTACTCATTTCCATATCTACTAGCAGATCCAGAAAGTGTGGAGTTAGATCTCTGGCGTGGTCTGATAAGACATCATTCTGAATCACTTGCATGTCTTTGACAGAGTATTTCCGCTCATCATCAGAAAGCATTTCCACGATGCGAGCGGCCCGTGCCGGAGGTTCCCAGTAAGCACTGATGTAATACGGAAATTCATCGCCAATTGTGCGATTATTGGCAGTTACTATATGCTGCTGCTCGGGATTATACATGAATGGCATCTTCTCGAAAGGGACGAACCCCTGCCAGTCCCAGGCTGGATCATCACCAGGCAATGGCACCAGACCGGCTCCCTGTGCCCGGATGGGTATCGCGACGGCAGGTCTCCACCCAATATTTCCTTCCCTATCTGCATAGATCATATTCTGACCAGGCACCCAGAAATGTTTGACAGCATCTGAAAACTCCTCCCAGTTGCTTGCAGTATTCAATCCGAAGAATGCGTCCAGTTCAGTCGTATTGTAGTTACCTACCCACGACATAGAAACCGGAGGTGATTCATTTTTGTTGAGAATACCATGAACCTCATTGATAATCGGTCCGTGATGGGTCTCCCTCACTCTGAAATGAACAGGAGGTTCCCCTTTCACATTGATGACTTCCTCGTGTATGGTCATGTCCTTCCACTCACCGCCGAAGAAGTATTGATCAGGGTGATCTTCATCCGTTACTTCCATGTAAAAATCAGTGTCATCCATCATTACATTGGTGAATCCCCAGGCAATATTCTGATTCTGCCCCAGAACAACGAGCGGAACGCCAGCCAGGGTCACACCGGCAACATCGAATCTGCCACCAACCAGATGCATCTCATACCAAACTGGAGGCTGTGAAAAGCCCAGGTGGGGATCATTGCATAATATGGGCTCGCCAGTGTCTGTCATTTCACCACTCAGCACCCAACTGTTGCTCCCGATATTGGATCCAATTGCCCCTGTGATCTCACGTACGCGTTGATCACTCCTCATGATCTGTTCGGCAACGTCACTAAAGTGCTTTGGAATTTGAGGTACGATGTAAGGTTTGGTATCCGGATAAACAGGATAGAGCTCTCTTGCTTTTCGTTCTCCCAGCTTATCGAGCACACCACCGAAGACTACTTCTGGCATCCAAGCCAGGCATAGGTCATGGGCCATCAATCGTGCGTAACCGATGATGTGCTCCAGTCTCCATTTCAATGGCTCATAACCAGCTACTTTAAATTCAACCGGAAGATCATCCATATGTTCATCGATATAGGCATTAATCCCCTCCACACTTCTACTCAAGAGGAGTCTGTTCTCCTCTGACATGGATGCCACAATGTTTTCAGCAGCCCTGTAAAACCCCCAGACCCGAAGATACTTATCGTCTTCAATCAGATCCGACCCAAAGGCTTCGGATAACCTTCCTTCCACCGCTCTGGCAACAACATCCATCTTATACAGACGTTCTGAAGCCTGAAGATATCCGGTAACAAAAAACAGGTCTTCCTCGGTTTCTGCATAAACATGGGGCACACCAAAATCATCGGTGTACACATGCACAGGAGCAGAGAGTTGAGACATGGTCAATTCACCTTCGTACACATCCGTTGGACCTTTTAAGTACAAAAATTTCAACCACACAAAACTGAGGATAATAAGTATGACGATTACACCGATGACAGACCTTAATGTTTTCATCTTTCCAGCTCCTGTTTTTGTTATGCTAAAATGTAGTTTCTCAGAATTCCATTTCCATTAGATATTGGGGTTTCCAGCCAAATTTGTTCTGCCCAATAGGATTGTTGAAGCTTCAAATTATATTGAATCATGATCATGAAGAAGGTACAACTCCTCTATGTGGATATGGATGGGTTCTTCCAGTCAATGGATTCTGAACCGGTTTTATCCGTTCATAGTATCCGAAAGCGCACAAAATATATGCGAGCGCTTTTGAAGATCAATCGGGAGGTTGCACAACAATCACTGGTCATTCTCAAGAATATCAGTCGCATCCTATCTCCTTACCGGGATGCTCAGGTCATGGTGGAGACCTTCCGTCAGTTTTCAATTTCCAAGACCCACCGAAATGATCCGGTTGTGGAGGAGTTTCTGCTGAACAACCCATTTTACGAAGATCCCCGACCAGATATGTTCGAACAAGACACCCTTGCGGGCCTCATGAAACAATTGGCGATCGAGATCAATACACTTACACCTGAAATAGATGATACTCAATTTTCCACATGGCTTGATGCAGGTCAATCGCGTGCCTCTAAACACTTCAATCAAGTGCAGTCTGCTTCTGGTAGTGAGACCGTGCATGCCTGGAGAAAAAAGACGAAGCAGGCGTGGTACCTTCTACGCTATAAGCATGGAGAGGAAATATCAGATCCGGACCATGTCATCATGAAATATGATGAGCTTGGGAAGTTGCTAGGTGATGTGCATGATTTGGACATGTTGTTAGAATTCATACTCTCCTACTTCAAAAAGTACCCCTCCCAGCCCATGCTTCAATATCGAAATGAAATTCTGGCACATGCTCTTGATAGGGGCCGGGATATATTTTCCTGAATACCATCCTGCTGCCATTTACATGGTTCTGAAATAATAAGTATCAGCGTGGTAAGCTGGTCTTCCTGCAGATCCTCTCAAAATCACAATACTTGCATGCAATTTTCTCATCTCGCTCAGTGAGTGGATAATAATTTTCCGCTATATGTCTGGCATACTCGAGCGTTTCACTTTGTATGCGCTCATACGACCATTCAGATTGTTTATCAATGGATATCTGCTCATTTGCTTTTGCGTGTGCTATGACCGGGTGGTTAGATCCAACTTCCCCTACAAATCCTTTTAGACCCACTTTACTATCTTTAAAAGACTTTAATTGACCATAGGTCATCACGACTTCTTTTTCAGGATATCTTAACTTGAGAGCGAGATAATAATAAAGCATTTGGCTGGTCCAAAACTCACGCGTGTCTTTTATCTCCACTTCCCCAGTTTTATAATCTGTTCCCCAAACATACTGATCATTTATTCGAGCGCGGTCTATTTTTCCCCGAATTCTGAGTTTTACCTTATCACTTTCAATTAAAACACCTGGCCATGACGTTTCTTCATCTTCGTACCCAAACTTCTGTTCATAAAAGCCAGTGTCCAACTGCTTCAGTAAACCTGATTCTTGAGACAAGCTGTAGGCAATAAGATTCTTATCCTGGTCAGTACAATTTTTAAAGTACGGCTCCATCCTTTTCATAGCCAGTGCAGATCCATACTTAAGATCTTCTTTCTCGGCCAGCAGCTTATCGGCAATTTGCTGAAGTTTGATAAGGGCACTGTTCAAGTCATTGGCTGCTAACTTAAAGCCCCCTGCCTCACCAAACACCTCGAGGACCTTATGCACCAGATTACCAACCCAGGTCTCATCTCTTTTAGAAAGATCCGTTTCGATAGCAGTCAGGGAGAGTTGTCGCTTGTACCAGTATCTCTGAGGGCATTTCAATAGATCATCCATAGCAGAAGCGGAGATATCGATATCGATAACCACGTCTTGACCCTGCAATCTTCCAGACCATGCATCTGTTTCATCGGTATTAAGCAGTTCGTTGTGCCTTATTGTATAACTGGACGACGGGTCGGTAATGAGCTTCCCAGCCAGGCTGCGTAGCTGTTCCAGGTACGTACTGGCTGGCAAAGCAGGTGGGTCAGCCTGTCCTAGGTACTGGCAGAATGTGCTTATTTGAAGTCTCTTTCCTTCAGCATCACGGTCTGGTGCAGTTATGAACAATCTATCAGGGCTTCGCTTAGTCCAGCGATTGAAAAGATGCACATTCATATACCATGGATTGAAAGATGAGGTTTTCAAATATGGATGCCTCTCGACAGCCAGCGGGAATTGCCCCTCATTCATTCCGGCGATGAACAAATACTGATTTTCAAGATTTAAGGAATCAAGATAGGAGATCACATCGACACCAAACCCCTGACTTCTGGATGCGACCTCTACGCCCTTTAGGCGTTCCTTGATCTCTCGATATAGATCGATGGTGTTGCCGGCCCGATTCATATATATAGACCAATCCCGACTGATACCGGTGAGCGCGCGTTGCAACGAGTTATACGACTTTAATGCGACACTACCTGGTGCCATCCGTTCAGATACTACATGAGTATCCAATAGTGCTACAAGCCAATTTACCTGCCCGCTTACGCCACCCTTTATTTCTGAATACCATTCTTTTTCAACAAATTGTTTTAATTCACGAATGGATCGCTCTAGATGGGCTAGTTTTAATAGATTCAGCGTAGCGGAATCATAATAATAGAGACCAGCCCGCCTTACCTCTACGTCAAGTTTTAATCTATCCTCACCTTTTTTCCCTTTAGGTATAACTAAGGGATGTAACCAAACAGACATGAGAGAATCCCAGGTGATCTGATGGCTTAGTCGACCCTTCAACAGGGTCATTGCTAATTGCACAACCGGTCGTTCTAAAATAGGCTCACGTTTATTAAGCCGAATTGAAATACCATAATCACGGAAAACACGCTTTATTGCTGGAACATATTTCTCCATGGAAGAAACCGCCAAACCAATTTGGCTGAGTTCAGTGCCCTCGTCTAAAAGGGTTCTGATCCTGCGGGCATGGATGGACACTTCTTCCTGGATTGAGAAACACGGCAAGTATGTATGGCGACTAGCACTTGTTTTATTTAGCGAGATCTTATTCCAATCATCTCTGGACATGCTGAACCCTGATTGCAGAGCCCCATCTTCCAGGGGATGCAGGAAGTGAAGCGTATGCTCCATGGATAGCTCTTTCAGAAACTCATAATCCTGTGGAGCTGTAGAATGGATGGAATGGA
Organism: Fidelibacterota bacterium; assembly: GCA_021734255.1. Taxonomy (GTDB): domain Bacteria; phylum Fidelibacterota; class UBA8477; order UBA8477; family JABMPR01; genus JABMPR01. Next base: position 27,211 of record JAIPJM010000006.1, read on the forward strand.
CAATGAATTCTGGCGCATCAAAAAGGTCATTACCGGCAGCGCTGTTATCTGGTAAAATGATATTATGCTCACTGCACCAAGCCATAAATTTTTCAAAAAAGCTTTCAAAAACATCTGCTATGGCCTCGCCCTGGCACGCTCTGTAACATGCTTCAGCCATCCGGCTTATCGTTCCCCATTTTGTATCTCGCGGCAGCAGGTTCGCCACACCCAATCTTGCTACATGAGTGGTCAAGTGCCTGCCTGTCTGTTCAAACCGCTTCCTGTATTCATTCAGCGTGGTGATATGGAGTCTTGGACGCAAGAGCTCTCTATCTGCAAGCGCCTGTGATAGATACTCCACACTGGTCTTCGTCGGTTCAAAGAGGACAACGGGTGTGGTGGGTCCCATTTTTTTCAATAGATCTTCAAGCATCGGTTCGCAATCAGACCGATGGATGATGACTGGCTTGAGATCCGGCTCAATCACACTGAGGCGCTTGAAATAGAGTGTTTCGTCTGCTTCAATTTCAATTGTCTTGTCAAGGCGATTAAAGTAGAGCACACCCTTGGCTATGATCCCATACATCAGCCTCAGGATCCAGAGGTAGGTCTGGATCTGGAACCAGTATGCATAGTTCCCACCGGCCATATCTTCTGGCAGCTCTCTATCTGACTTGTAGTCAAGTATGATCCATGAGTGTCCATCAAAATAGAGGAGGTCAATTATACCACTTACTTTGAAAGTTTTCCGCGCATTTTGCATAAACCCAAACACTGGCATTTCGGCTAGTTTATCGTTGGGAGGAATACTTGAAATGGTTTGAAAGAGCTTACTCTGCGTGAATGCTGAAACACAATCGGCAAGGTCTACCATGACCTGCTCACGATCATCTGCGAATATTTCCAGATCATCCAGATACTGCTGAATCTGTTCTGCATGTGCCTCGGTACTCAGCCACTCCATTTCCAATATCTTGTGTAGCAGTGTGCCAAACTTTCTCGGGGTATCCAGATCACCATAATCACTACCGAAGGCAAGGTCAGGCACCTCCTTGGACTTGTCCTGCATCATCCAGTTCATGATCGTATGGGGTGAGATCTCCTCATACTGCGCATCGATCATCGCTGTATGGTCCGCCACTTTTGGTGTTGGCACCCTTGCGGGAGGCGCGCTTCCCTCTACGACCAAGGCTGAAGAAGACACCAATTCATACATCTCAGTCTCGGTACTACTCTGTAGCCACTCGTGAGATACGGTCTCCGGCTCTGCAATGATTTTCTCTTTGTCCCACTCTAACTTGAAACCCGGTTTTAAATATGACTCCCACCACGACCCACTGAGACGGTTGCCCTCTGGTTTTATCCTGGAGATGAATTCTACACCATATTTTGCTCGGGTAAGAGCAACATAGAAGAGACGCTTGTCCTCTGCCTCATTTTCAAGTTTATCGATCTCTTTTAGCCTGGTGAAGGTACTGGTATCTTCGCTGCCGCTCAGAGTGTCCACTTGAATGCCAAGTGTCATTTTGCCCTGCAACTTCCCTATGAACATACCGCTCTTTTCGGTAGGATTACGGCGTTGACATTCTGGAATGATCACTACCGGAAATTCCAAGCCCTTGGCCTTATGTATGGTCATGATCTGTACTTTGGCAGAGCCTGGCTGCTCCGCCTGCCCTGCTTCACCGTGCTGGATCTGAAACCGCATATACTCCTGGACCTCGCGTAGGTTCAGTCCATCCAGAGAGAGCGAATGTATAAGGTCGATCAGGCGATGAATGTTAGCAATGCGTAATTGACCGTTTGTTTCAGATATCCACCCTAATTGTCTTTCACCTTCTGCAATGGCATCGGTAAGTATCCGGTCGATCGGCTCATATGCACACCTGGACCGCCACGATTTTATCATCGCGTATATCGTGGGCTGGACCTGTCCAAGACCTGACCAAACCCACCCCAGGTCATGGACCTTATCTGCAGCATTTCTTAGTTCCTGAATATGCGCATCTTTTAAAATAAAAAAGGGACTTCTTAATAAACCCACCAGAGCAATGTCATCATGAGGGTTCACCAGAACTGAAAGGAAATGGTAAATATCAAAGCTCTCCTGCTGCTCAAAGAGTCCCTTGCTTGAGACGACTTCATAATCTATCCCTTTGGCAGTGAAAATACGGATGTAGTCAATAATTCTCGCTGCTGAACGAAGTAAGACACCGATGCTGGGAGTTTCACCAGTTTTAATTTCATTTTTGTGTAGCCATTGCAACCAAGCGCTTGCTGCATCCGCAGTTTTATATATGTCGGAGAGATGACTGCTCTTCGTCCCTTTATCTAAAACAACCGTTACCTTGCTTCTTGTCAGCGTATGTTCGTGGTCTGAAAGGGGGCTATCCTTGGTTACACTGGTAGGTTTAAAATATGTGTCATACAGTGGTAACTCATTTCGCATATCCTCTGCGTGGAATATTGTTCCGACAACGGGATTGATGACAGAATCAACAAAGGAACGACTGGATCTATAAGTAACATCTGCAGTCTCAACAAAGCCCTTTGTGTTTTCCAACTCCTGTCTGACCGTATTCATAACCTGGACATCTGCTTGATTAAAGCGATAGATGGATTGCTTTGTATCGCCTACAATGAATAATCCACGCTCTCGTAACACGTCGGTCCCGCTGGAAGCAACCATTCTTACAATTTCCCAGCGCAGATCATTGGTATCCTGAAATTCATCAAATAGAATATGTGTGAACTGCCGTCCATAGGCTGCTGCAATGTCGGGTTTGTCCTTGAGAAGGTCATGTGCTTTAACGATAATTTCATTAAAACTCATTACATTCTCCCTGTTAAATCTTTTCGCCAATTCCGACCAATAGTTGGAGAAAAACTTTGCCAGGTGATGCTGAACAATCAGAGCCTCCAAATCCCATCTGTTGGGAAGGTCGACGTTGAATGTTTGTTCGGTAAAATGTTTGGACACAAACTCAATAATAGTTTTAAGTTTGTTTCTGATGATATTTTTAACCTCATCTGACCAAACACCATTTTTGGTGTGCGGCGTTTTTCTGAAGGTCCCCTTCTGAGTGAGAGCAAACACTTTAATCTGTTGAAGCAATTCCAGACCATGCCTGAAATGATCATCGTAAGGGTTATGCAAATAAGCTTTCAGGTTTTCCAGGTTTTGATAGACCGAATCGTTTGTGTTGGCTACCAGGGAGTCATCAGGCAGCGCGGACACAAGATCTTTAAAGAGAGGTTCTGCACCATAAACTTCTATGGGAACAGGATGGTTTGTTTCATAACCGGCTATCAATTCCCGAGGAACCGTCATCACATAGTGGTCAAGCCAGTCTGAGAGCAAATGTGAATTACTCTTGAGCTTTTTAATGTATTCTTCCAGATGGTAGATCGATAAATGGTCCAGGAGAATGACCAGGTCCTCGTTTTGATCCTCGCTCTGTGCCTTGAGAAAAGCCTCCCATGTTTCCATCTCCATTTTTTTGACATCCGCTTCATCCTGAATTCGGAATTCTGGATCCAGGTCTAGTTTCTCAGCATGATCCCTTAATACCTGGGTGCAAAATGAGTCAATCGTGGATATGGAGTTTTGAGAGAACGTTGCTCTCAAGTGAGTTTTAAATTCTTCTGAGGATTTTCGCAGTTCCTGCCCAAAACTCTTTGGGACATGTTTAAGCTGCTCATCATTAAGAAGTGTATTGAGGTCTTCGTAGATACGACCCGACATTTCCGCCTGAGCTTTTTTTGTGAAGGTGATGACCAGAATATTGGAAGCATCCTGGGTCGGTGCACCTGGATCCATAGTATTTTGCCTGGCAAATTCATTCATGATCGCTGCATAGCGCTTGGATAGCAGCCAGGTTTTTCCTGCACCTGCACATGCTTCGACAAAAACATTCCGCTCCAGGTCAAAAACTCTATTTAGATCAATACTCATGATATGTCTAATATTAAGACACTAGCCGCATAGAGCATATACTAATTGAGTAGGTCTGATGCATTTAAGCGCCTGCCTCTTTCCAGACACAACGAGTTCTCGGATAAGAATTTGGGTTGTACTTTAAGTTGTGAATAAGTCGAAGATGTTTTCCAAAGTCCCTGACTTTCCACCTTTGTAAATCTCCGTGTAGCGGCAATGAGTACAGGTGACGGTGGAGAATTTTTTATTCTGTATATCGAAGATCTTTGTCAGGCCACCGCCAGTGGCTGCAAATTGATCTGTTTCAAATTCCCTGTTCTTACACTTGGGACACTCCCAGTTGCTGTGCTGCATAAATGTCTCCTATACCAAAGTTTTTTAGCTGTATTGATCCAGTTAGATGCCCGGTGCTTCCTCAGGAAGAGGGACGTCGCTGTTCGTGTCGATCTCCATCTCGGGATTTTCTACTAATTCTTTTAAAAGTTCCAGGGCTTTGATGCTGTAAAATCCGTCGTTGATACGCTCATCAAAACTGTACCGAATGGTCATCATATCCTTCACAGCAGGACGACCTCTGTCATCAAGCATCATACGTGGTTCATTCGTACCGAGAGCCATAAATATTGGAATGTTGCCCCAATTGTAGAGATGGTGATATGCGGGTTGAAGACCAATACTTCCCAGGTTGGCAATAAACAGGCTTCCATACAATTCATCACCATCGATAAAGAACTTCGGCAGCAAGCCGAAATGGTTTAACCCGCGTAATAACCAGGTGAAGGCACTTACCATGAAATATGGCAGGGCAAAGACCAGCCCCATCTCCACATCAGATGTGGATTTACCACCCCTGCGACCTTTCTCAATCCCACCCTGGATGTGGCGCACTGTTTCCTCAAAAGTCCATGATGGATCGATCTTCTTCTTAACAACAACGAGTGGGGCATCGTCTGTCATTTCCTTCTTCATAGAAAAACTTACCCAGATGCCATCCCTCTGAAAAATGCGACGACCTGCTACAAAGCGGTTCAGATCAGGTCGCTTCTCCAGTACCTGGGCGGCGCGCCAGATGATGAAATGTAGGATGCTGGCTTTCAACCCACTCCGTTTCCTGAATTCATCCACGTACTGCCAGGTTTTTTCAACTTCTACATGCTGCTCATAGTAAACAACGGATTCCGTCCGGGAGTGCATAAGAAATGGCATGATCCGCCGTGTAAGCGGTAGGTTTTTGACGAATTTTCCGTCCGGTCTCCATCGGAAAGGCATTCCACAACTCCTTTGTTAATATTCCAGGATATAACTAAATTGCATGGCGCGCTCCAGTGATCGTTCCTTCGCGCCGATATTACGCCAAGTATAAGCGATACTAGATCCATTATTAAGCGCAAACTGAAATCCCATATTCCAGGTTATTCCAACATCCTTTAGTAGCATATGATCGAATTCCATGGTGGCAATGAGTCGGCGTGTGAGCTGCTGCTCAACACCTAGAAAAAGAAAAGCATCCCGAATCCCGTCATAGCTTGCGGATGTGTCATGATAAGCGAATAGATCCGTTGCAGCCAAGCCTGCGCTTACTCTACCCCGCCCTAAACGGAGTTTCTCGAACCGGTCATATTTGTAACTGGCAACCACATAGGCGTTATGTGCCGGACTCCATTGCCGGTTTACAACTGTGGCTGTATCTGACTCGGTCGTGACTGTCCAGTTTCTACTATTGCTCTCAGCTCCGAAAGCCAGGGAAGGCATGATCTTCCCCTTCTGGTCCCAGATCCGTATCTTGGTGTTGACAAAGGGTAATTCAAAACCGAATTCATCCACATCATGGCCAAGGAACTGATTCACTTGTAGTTCTGCTCCCACTTCCCAGAAATTCCATATACTGACTGAGCTGGCCACCCGCAAATTGCCCTCAACATCGTTCTGGATATCCAATCCTATAAATCGGTTATCAATAATATCAGCTGTAGGAACATCTATCAAGCGTCTCACCCGGATCGGATAGGATTTTGGGAGCAGATGAAGCTCACCGCTTACCTCTCCTGAGCGAAGGTCAGACCCTGTCAGTCTTCTGGCTCCGATGTAACGTCGTTTCCAGTAATCAGTGTTCAAAGCGTCAGTGACCACACCTTTACTTGTACTGGCATGGATCATCTTATTATTTCCTGCGTAAACCCCTACATGGCTGACCCCTCTACCCAGGGTATCAAAAAAGAGCAGATCACCATATTTTAGCTCACTCCTGGATACCTCATCTCCCACCGTATATTGCATGCGGGACGTCCTCGGAAGAATAATCCCCTGGTCGCGATACACACCAGAAGTAAATCCTGAGCAATCAACACCTTGACCCGGCTCCGTCCCCCCCCATCTGTAGGGGGTTCCCAAATACTTATCAAAGGATTTCTCCATCTTCCGCTCATCAAGGTCTGAATAGGTGCCAACTTTTGTTGAGCTACAGGCATTGAATAGAAGCATACTGAATAGCGTTAAAATGTATATGTTGTGACGTCGCATGGACCAACTCCTAATTACCCAGTTGAATTGTGTTCTGTGAATATAGTCAATGCGGGTCTGAGTTCAACCAGCGGTTACTGAGATGAAGGCAGATTGCACTGACTGATAATAATTATCTATATTATCAGCGAATGACAAAATGGAATCCAGGATCAATGATCAATTTTCAGTTCAGCCTGTCATTCGGGCTGTTGCTGGTTCTGGTGACGCTGCTCAATGCAAAAACAAAATGCTACCACTGTGGCCTGGAGATCAGCGATGATTACGTCATGTTTGAGGGTAAATCCTATCATAAAGCATGCTATGAAGAGCACGTCCAACTGCGCTGTGATCATTGTGGAGAGACCATTGAAGGACAATTCAATATAGCCGATGGGAAGAACTACCACCCAGACTGTTACCGCGACAACATTCTCCAAAAGTGTGACATATGTGGAGATCCGCTGCAGGGGAGGTATTACACTGATTACTGGGGTAACTCTTATCATCTGTCTCATCCACGCGATTACCCCGAGTGCTCCAGTTGTGGACGACTGATCTGTGAGTCTCTCACCAGTGGGGGATATAAACTCAGCGATGGTCGACACATCTGTACGATCTGCAATGAGACTGCAGTTACCAATGAATATCAGGTCGAATCGTCCATGCGTTATGTCAGAAGGTTATTGGCTTCTAACCATATCTCTGAACTGCCGGAGCATATTCCGGTTTCACTGGTGGACCAGGGGAGGTTAAAAAGGGTCTCCAGCCTCTATTCTGATGCAATGAAAGGATTCACAGATCACAATATGAACTCCAGAAATGGTGTAGTTGTCTCAAAGGAGAGCCACATATATATCCTCTCAGATCTGCCCCAGACCATGTTCCGCGCTGTATTGGCCCATGAATTATTACATGTATACCTTTTCGATCGGAGCTTGGATCTCCGCTCAGATATCCGAGAGGGGTTCTGCAATCTGGGAAGTGAGTTGGTCTACAGGGAGAGTGCCTCCAGATTTGCAAAATATCAGCTGGTAAATATGGTGGAAAGCCCGGATCCAGATTACGGTGCTGGCTACCGGAAAATGTCTGATCTCCTGGCCAGGAGAGGGTGGAAACTGCTGCTGTCAGAGCTGGTTGGCATACACTAGGATTATTATGAAGATCAAAAGATCTACTGCTATTAGCTATATGGATGTAAATAAGTGATAAAGTATCCTATTAAGAATCTAATCCACAGCTTAAATTGAGATGCATGCAGACTAACTTCATGTCCTTTCGAACATATTTTTGCAATGAGATCTAAGAAGGAGAACTAATGGAAAATCAAGCACCAGAAGGTAAACTTGGTGTACTCATTCCAGGGCTGGGAGCGGTCTCTACCACTTTCATAGCCGGGGTTAATGCCATCATAAAGAATTTATCTCCCCCCATTGGGAGTCTTACACAGATGGGTACGATCAGGTTGGGGAAACGTACAGATGACCGTAACCCAAAGATAAAGGACTTTGTCCCGCTGGCTGAATTAACGGACCTGGTGTTCGGAGCATGGGATATATTTGAAGAAGATGCCTATCAAGCTGCATTGAATGCCAGCGTTTTGAGTCCTCAGGACCTGGAACAGGCCAAGGATGCTCTCCAAAAAGTAAAGCCCATGAGTGCAGTCTTTGACCATGATTACGTAAAGAATATCGACGGGCCGAATAAAAAATCCGCGGCCACAAAAATGCACCTGGCTGAGATGCTGATGGACGACATCAAACAGTTCAGAGAAACCAATGGGACCACCAGAGAGGTCATGATATGGTGTGCAAGTACTGAAGCATATATTGAACCCTCTGATATCCACAGCAGCCTGGAAAAATTTGAAACTGCCCTCCGAAATAACGATCCGCTTATCGCACCGAGCATGATCTACGCTTATGCAGCCCTAAAATGTGGGGTTCCATTCCTTATGGGGGCACCGAATTTGGCTGTAGATACACTGGCGATCCAGGAGCTTGCGATGGCTGAGGGTCTACCCATAGCCGGTAAGGACTTTAAAACTGGCCAAACTCTGATTAAGACCATTCTTGCACCAGGCTTGAAATCCAGGATGCTCGGAGTGGAGGGTTGGTTCTCTACAAATATTTTGGGAAATCGGGATGGTGAAGTCCTTGACGATCCCATGTCATTCAGATCAAAAGAGGTTTCCAAAAAGGGGGCGCTGGACTATATCCTTCAACCGGAGGTCTATCCCGATCTTTATAAAGACCTCTACCACAAAGTGCGGATCAATTACTATCCACCGCGCGGAGATGAGAAGGAAGGCTGGGACAACATCGATATCTTTGGCTGGATGGGCTACAAAATGCAGATCAAAATTGATTTCCTCTGCAGAGATTCAATACTGGCTGCTCCCATTGTGTTGGACCTGGTATTATTCGCCGACCTCGCTTTGCGTCATAATATGCGGGGCATTCAGGAATGGCTCTCCTTTTACTTCAAAGCCCCAATGGTGGCGCCTGAACTTTACCCTGAACATGATATTTTCATCCAACTCACAAAATTGAAGAACACTCTGCGCTGGATGATGGGCGAAGAGCTGATCACACATTTGGGAAACGAGTACTATGATTCCTATGAATAGATACCCGGGATCCATATGCATCTAAGATCTGACCTGGTTGATGCCTATTATCGGGCAACCAGGGCTATCATCAAACGCACACCATTGGTTGGAAAAAATCCCAACATCATATCCATTCTCGCTTCGTTGATCGGGTTGATCTCCGCCTACTATTTCATGATAGGTCGTAGTGCAACGGGTGGGATGATCCTCCTGCTCAGCGGCATTCTGGACACGCTGGACGGCACCGTTGCACGATTAGGTGAAAGAGCCAGCAAATTCGGGGCAACACTGGATTCCACCCTTGACCGCTATGTGGAAATGTTCGTGTTCATGGGGATCGCTTACCATTTCAAGGATACACCCATGTTCTTCTGGGCTTCACTAGCCTTAATGGGGTCCGTCATGGTGAGTTACGTGCGAGCCAGAGCACAATCGTTAGGTGTGCAGAAGCTCGTTGGATATCTCCAAAGATTTGAACGGTTCATGATCCTGGCAATAGCGGCGATCCTGAACCCCCTTGGAATGCAGTACTGGGGTTCGGAGATCATCCTGGAGCTTGCGCTCATTATTTTAGCCGTGGGTACCAATATTACAGCGTTTCAGCGACTCATGATCGTTAAAGCTGAGGAAACTGACGCTGCTTCCTGAATCAGTCGCTCTAGTTTTCACACTCCTTTTTGCTCAATATACACTGGGTAAAAAAGTCTCATTTCCGCTCGGTATATTTCTCGGATTTTCTGTTCCGGAAATTGCTATTCTTGTCATTTTATCAGATTTTGTTCTCATGATCCTCGTGGATAGAATCTTCGTGTGGTCCCTGGACAAACTTCCCTGGTTACAAAAGCTACGAAAAAAATCAGAGCGCTTTCAGGAACGAATGGGCCAGCGGAAGATCAGCGTCGCCTTGATCCGTCTCGGGTGGCTCGGCCCACTCACAATAACGGCATTACCATTTGCAGGAGGTGTATGGAGTGGCATGGCACTCTCCCGTTTGATGTCACTCTCCCATCAAAAAACCTTTCTCGCTGTGGGTCTTGGCGTATTAATTGGTTGCCTGATATTTGCACTGGCATCCATGGGTGTGTTAAACTTTATTGAGCTCTCAACAGAGCATTAGCAGATTTTTAAATTTCAGATATGCAATTAGAAGCGGATGAAACATGAATAAATGGAAATTAAGAATTCAAAGTTTACGTATTGAGGAGATCATTTTCCTCGTATTCCTGATCCCCTCGATCTTGATAACCCTTCGAGCTAACTGGTACTTTTACATGTCCAGTACGGAATCATCGGTAAAGATAGAAGGTGGTATCTGGCGCATTATCGTTACGCTCCTATTAATGATCTGGTTCTATTGGTATCTGTGGTTCAAGCCAGAGAAGCGGGTCTTCAAATTCATCCGCAACGTGGCGCCCTTCATCTTTGCCATTGCCATTTACACCAACCTCCATGATACGATCCACTTCGTGAACCCCAATGATATACATTTCCAGCTAAATGCCATTGATGAATGGATGTTTGGTGTATCTCCAACTGTCTGGGCGGAGAAATTCTATCATCCCGCTCTCACAGATTGGCTCTCATTTGCTTATATGAATTATTTCTGGATCACTGTGATCCTGGTGATGTTCATGTACTATAAAAATGAAGATCGACAATTCAGAACGGTCATGCTTACTATGATGCTGTGCTATTATGGCGGCTATATGCTCTATATCCTGTTCCCGGCAGCGCCACCCAGGCTGGCACTTGCCGATCTTTATAGCATCAATATTTTCAAGGGGACATCCCTCATTACAGATAGTGCAAGAAAGGTTGTCAACATAAGCGCGTCCTCAGCACGTGGTGCCTTTCCCTCACTTCATTGCACCATAACATTCCTGACACTTGGTATGGCTTGGAGATTCCACAAAGTGCTGTTCTGGATATTTCTCCCCATTGGAATTTCGCTCATTATCGCAACGGTCTACCTGAGACATCATTACATCATTGATATTTATGCAGGTCTATTTTTATGCATGGCAGTCTGGTGGGTCACACCACGCATTGATACATGGTGGAGGTCTTACCAACAAAAGCGGGGAATTGTTTCTAACAGCCCCCCCGTCCTGGGTGTCCGCGAAAAGATCTAATAATCCCAATCCGGGTGGGGTTGTGGAAGTGTAATGATCTCATCCAGAGAATTCAATAATTCCTCAGGTCCGGAAAGATTACCGGTGACGGCTAATCCCGTGGCTGATCCAACTCCCATCCACAGTCTGGAGAAAGCGCCTACATCTGCCTTGAGAACGGGCAAGCCCTTTGTGAAGCCCTGGCCTGCATGGGATTCTGGACCGAGAGTAACCGTATACTGACCGCCACAGCCCTGCCACTTCTCATGGTCATCCAAATGCTCAACTATTGGATCAGAGAGATCGAGATTGAATGGTATGGAGCCAGTCATAAATGAACTGGCGGCAACACATGCCTCTAAATCACAGATCCTGATCTGCCAGTAAGCATTCGCCCGGTTAATGTGTTCAAATTCGGAGCGCTTGGTGATGATCCGTTTTCTGAAAGGATTCAGTATCAGATCCTGCATCTGGATGCCAGCCGGCTCTCTCATCTCAACTAATTTGACCTGATCCCCCAGGCTTTTTACAACAGCCATAAGCTCCAGAAACTGTTCAAAATTTCGAAACGCCATGACCTGAATATGAAAGGGACCGCTCTCTCCCTTTATCTTACCCCAGAGAAAATGGGTGAGGGCTTCCTGGTCATTCAAATATCCAAGACCAAATCCATTTTCTGTCCAACCAAGTTCTGCTTCAGCAATGCAGGGAGGCAACAGGGTGATCGCCCCGTGTCGCTTCTGTCTATTTATCATTGAATCCTGGACGATGCTCCAGTCATCCTTGCTCAGTCGTTTCGGTGGGTCAAATGTACGATCGACCTTCAGATCAGCTGGATCAAAGGTGACCCAATGTTCGTAGCTTCCACCCCCATATCCCAATTGATCATAGAAACCCTGCTCGAATATTCCCAGGGTACTGGCAAGGGCTCCAGCTTCTGCCTCCTGCGCTATCACTTTGGCTGTCAATCGCTTGGCCAAACCCTGCTTACGAGCAATTCGACTGGTGCCTACGGATGTGACCACGGATATATTCAGATCTTTCTTTTGATATCTTAGTTCGCTTGGTTTTGCCGTGACGAGACATTCAGCTTCACCATCAATTTCAGCCACCATGGCGTGGCCCTCTTTTAGAAAGGTGTCCAGCAGCTTTTCTCCCTTTTCATCTTCGATCCAATTGATCTCTCTCCAGATCCGGTGGGCAGCTTTTCTGTCTTTTTTTACATCAAATTCTCGAAACCGACTCATCGTTCAACACCTTTGTTTCATATCTACTAAATTGGGGTCTGTCTGTTGTTAACCAGCTATCTGATCAAATGATTCGCTTAATTTGGAATAAAAAGAGGGCTCAGAGAACCATTTTTTTGTGGGGGATGTCTGCCTCGTAGAAGATCTCTCCGACTGCCTTGAAGCCAAATCGTTCATAAAACCCAATTGCCACCATTTGCGAATTCAGGTAGACATGGGAGTTGTCATCGATCTGGTCCAGGATAAATCGAAGCAGCGCGGCACCCACCCCTCTCCCTCTGAATGCTGTGGGAACGGCAAATCTTTCAAGTTTGTATCCAGAATCCGTCTCTCTCCAGCGAGCTGTCCCAACTGAATGACCGTCTAGCGTTGCCAGAACATGGGTTGCCACTGCTTCGAATTCATCATACTCGATGGTGGGGTCTACCTTCTGCTCAACGACGAAGACCGCCTGACGGATGGCTAGCGCATTTTGCATATCGTTTTCATCGCTGATAATACGGACTTTGATCGAATCATTCATACATCCACCTTCACCTCAAAAAGGAGTTGATCTCTGGCTCCAAGCTCTGATTTTTCTGCAAAGCCTGCCATGATAATTCTAATTTTGGCGCTAACCAAATAGCCAGCAGACTAACTCCAAAACCAGCAATAATATCCACCACAAAGTGATAGCGTAGATAAACTGTTGCCACCGGTAATGACAGGGCCATTGGTAGGAACAGCCAAAACAGTAGCCTGTTGTAACGCCAGGCCATGATCATTGTCAGCAGTGTGATGCCGTTGTGGAGCGAGGGGAAGGCATCCCTGACTCTTTCTGGGGACAGGCCGACAACTGCTCTCGCAAGCTCGGATATGAACGAGCCTCCCTCCCAGATATCAACAGTAAAAAGCTCCGGCATAACCATGTACGGTGATGCGGCTGGAAAAACAAGATAGCCAATAAATCCCAGGTAATTACTGAGCATGCCTGCCAGAATAAGCGTCCTGAATTCCCTGAAATATTTGCGTCTGTAAAGCCAAATAGCAAGGGTTAGTGTCATCCAGTAGTAATTTAAATAGGAGAAAGCGAACCAGTCTGTGAGGCGTGGGTGGTAAAACCGTTCTATCCAAACGGTCGGCTGAAGCCCAAATATCCATTCTTCTGCAATGAGTAGCCCCTGATGAATATCATGAGGGTTGAGTGCCCGGATCGTATCATGCAGGTTCAGATAGATCACAATTGTGAATAAAAATGGTGCGAAGTCTCGGATGATCTGCACCGGCTTATTTTCAATCTTGAATTGAATGAGCCAAAAGAAAAGCAGGGTAACAATGAGGGATAGTGATGCTCTTATAATTCCAGCTGCTGCATTGAATGAGCTCGTCACCTCATCGATGAGGAGTGTTACATTAAAAATCAATGATATAAATATGCTCAATCCAAGAAAGAGGATAGCTATGGTCTCTTCGACGCGAAGGGATCTGAGATTGAAACTGAAGTATTGCCGTTCAGAAATCATATGGTGCAAAATAAGCTTAAGGTAGCCATTTGTCCAATTGGCTTAAAATAAAAAACCCCACCAAAGGCAGGGTTTTTGTGACCCCTAGGAGGATCGAACTCCTGTTGCGAGAATGAAAATCTCGAGTCCTAACCACTAGACGAAGGGGCCAACTCTCAAAGCGCAGCGAAACTATAAATTTCCCAAAGGAAGACAAATAGTATTTTCACCGGCTGATGAGGGGTGAGCGATGGGACTTGAACCCACGGCCACTAGAGCCACAATCTAGCGCTCTACCAACTGAGCTACGCCCACCATGCGTATTAAAAAGCGGGTCAATATAGACGACGGAAAAAGCTACTCCAACGGCTTTTCTTACAGGCGCTTATGACAGTTTCTGAGCCACCAGATGGCGCATTAATTTCGTGTAAACAGGTATCCCATCCTGATAATCCGGCCACAGTTCCCCTTCGATCAATGGGCGGCAATAGGTTCGGAAAGCATCTGTGATATGGAAGCCATCTTCCCGGATATACTCTGGAGGAAGTACCTTTTCTTTATTGGCAATATTGGCAATGTCAGTGTGACCTACCGACCATGCATATGGGGTGTCAGAATCGCGGACAATTGTCACCATTTGACCATTTAAACCCTGAGCGGCCAGATTAACGGCTTCCCGTCCAACTGCGATTGCCTGTTCCACATCGGTTTTAGAGGCAATGTGACGACCTGATCGCTGGAAATAGTCTGGTAAGGCATTGTGCACTTTTATACTAAGTTTATTCTTGACCAGGTTTGCGATGAAATCGCCTGCGCCTCCTAATTGAGTATGACCGAACATGTCAACCGTACCGGCATCAGCGACGAACTTGCCATCTGGGTTTTGCAGCCCTTCTGAAACAGACACCACACAGAATCCCAGTTTCGCCCGGATTTTTTCAACTTCAGCCAGAAATGCCTCTTCCTGAAAGGGAATCTCTGGTAATAAAATAATATGTGGACCTTCCTCCTCATTCCTGGCTGCCATGGCAGCTGATGCAGCGATCCAACCTGCGTGTCGTCCCATTGTCTCGGAAACAAACACCTTGGTACTATCCTTGTGCATGGAAGCCACATCGAAGGTCGCCTCACGGATGGATACCGCATTGTATTTGGCAACTGATCCGAACCCTGGACAGTTGTCTGTAACCGGAAGATCGTTATCCACCGTTTTAGGGACTCCAATGCAAGTGACCTCATATCCCATATCGTGTGAAAGTTGAGAAATTTTATAAGCAGTGTCCATGGAGTCGTTGCCGCCGTTATAAAAGAAATAGCGGACATCATGCGCCTTGAACACTTCGATGATCCGCTCAAAATCAGCGCGATTCTTCTCCAGGGAGGGTAGTTTCTTTCTGCAAGAGCCAAATGCCCCAGAAGGCGTGTAGGGCAATCTCTCAATATCAGCCGGATCTTCCTGTGCTATATCGACCAGTTTCTCTTCTAAAACTCCATTGATACCGTAGAGTCCGCCGTAAATATTGTCAATGATACCTGATTCTTGGGCGGCTTTGATCACACCGTAAGCAGATCCATTGATGACACTGGTCACGCCACCAGATTGGGCATAGACAGCATTTGCTTTGCTCATCTGTTTCTCCATTAAATCGTGAGTTAAATAATTCTTTCTTTGTTGCCAAATTCTTTGTCCAGAATGTCCAATTCCTTGAGTTTATCCTCAAGTTTATTAAGCCTTGAATTGGCAATAAACGCAAAAGCCAAACCAGCTAAACCAAACACCATTCCTATCGTTCCCATATAAGTCTCCTTACCAGTTTCTGGCTTTACGGATCGCCTGCACTGCAAATGGAGCGGCTTCCTCTGCCAGGTCCAAAAGCTTAAGTGCATATTGTTGGATCTCCCACTGAGCGCCGGCGTGGATCCGAAGTTCTATAAAATGTATCAGGTTGTGAAGGTTCACCGTCGCATACATCTCTGTATACATATTCTGGGGAAGTACCATGCGTGCCTGCTCTCTGGCAACCCCATTCTCCAATAAGTTCTCAAATAGTGCAAAGGCTTCTTCTGTGTGAGTGGTGATCACTTCCTGGATACTCTTTCCATCCTTTGTTTGGCTCACCAACTCATCAGTACTGGCTTGCCTATTGGTCTCAGCCTGCTGACGGTATGCCTTCGGCACATAAAATTCCATATTCACAGAGGTATAGCGACGGCTGATCTCATTATAGGACCAAGTGCGATGGCGGTGCCATTGCCGGGTAACAAAAAGAGGACATTTCACATGAAAGGTGAATGCCACATGTTCGAAGGGTGACGTATGGCGTTCATCTGCAAGATATTGAATGAGTACCTTGTCCTTTTCATCAAGCGCTTCGCGGCGCTTGCCAAAAGATACTCTGGCCCCATTGACGATCTCAACATCTGACCCCATTGTGTTGATCAGCCGAACGAAGCTGATACCATCTCCCAGGACATCATATGCTTCAAATCTTTTTGTATCTGCTGTCATCTTAGTTCCCTTCACGTTCACTGAATCGCTTCACAAATGCTTCAACCAGGTGTGAGTTCCCCCCGGTCATCCCTGGTTTAATGATCGTATGCTTATTGTTGTAGCTGATCTCTTCACCTGTATTGGTTTTCATACTCCCACCATTGGCAAGTAAAAGGGCGTGACCGGCACAGACATCCCATTCATTCTTTGGTCTCAGAGTGACAAAGAATTCCTCGTGCCCGGAAGCGACAAGACCCAGCTTGTAAGCAACACTCCCAATCGGTATGAGTTCTCTAAATTCATCCTTCCAGGGTTCCCATAATCCACGACGAGTTTCTGAGCGACTGTTTAGACAGGAGACCGATTTCAAATCAGGTGTGGGCACCAGGGTGGTTTTTTGCTCATTGTACCATACATTACCACTTTCGTCAGTCCGGATCAATTCTTTGCGAACTGGATTATAAAGTACGCCGACGATGGGGTTGCCGTTTTGTACTAATCCAATGGAGACAACAAAATGAGGAACACCCTCGATAAATTCTTTTGTCCCGTCAAGCGGATCTACGATCCAGACGAATTTCTTCTCCAATCTTTCATCCGAATCAACAGTTTCTTCTGAAAGCCATCCGAAATCAGGTGTCTGGCTGAGCAGAAAATCCTTTAAAAAGGCATCCGCTTCATGATCGGCAGTCGTCACTGGATTATGGTAACTTTTATCCTTAATCTCATATGCATTTTTGTAATATTTCATAAGGACATCGCCAGCGCGAGTTGCTGCCTCTGCAGCCAGGTCGTGTAGATTTTTCATGCGCGTATCATAACATTTTGCAGCCCATGGCGCTAGGTGAAAACTGAAATGTTTTTATGGAATAAGTGAGATTCAGAGTGATGTATCTAACTCAAAAACGTTGGGACCAAAATAATTTTCAATCTCTTTGCGTAGCTCATTCCCCTCCGGATCAACATGGGTAGCAACCCGCACAAAGAATTCCGGATAATAGGTGTAATTAATGGCTTCGATGAAGCGGGCATCTTCAATGATCTCATCTCGGGATAGCCGCCCTTCTTCATCATAGTAAAGCCGGTTTGAGTTTACTATCTGATGCGCATTGGATGTGAAGGCCTGCTGGATCAATTCATTGTTTTCTCCATACAGATAATCAATGGAATGGACCAGGCTGTCTTCCTTGTTATACGCCATTTCTCTTTCGACCTGGCCTCTTTCATTGTGGGTGAACGTGGAAATAACCTCCGGTACGCCCTCTGAACCAAGCTGTGCGGACTTGACCAACCTTCCATTGCGATACGCAAAGCGCCGCTCCCATTCTCGCTGACCACTGGAGTTCATGGAGATCACATGTATCGTTTCACCAGCCTTATTCAGTCGGCTCACACGCTGGGAAGTTAATTCACCCTTCAATTCAGCCCCTGGAGGTAAACTTTCCAGATCAACGGGTGCATATGTACTACTCTTGATCGTCCGTTTTTCGGCGTCATAGCTGATCTCTTTAAAAACCCCTCCATCCATCTTCCGATGGGTCTCAAGCATGATCCTCCCACTGTTATCAAAAAACAGTTCCCAATTCATCTTACCATCATCAGAGAATCGTCGTTGTGAAAGCAGCCGCCCATTTGGGCTATATTTTGATTCAATGGTAATGTATTCAATTTGCTTGAACTTTGAATGACGGGTGGTATCACCTGAAGGCCGAACCAGCCATGATTCCATTAGTTGCGATTCTGGCCCATAATAGAGGATCTTGTTGAGTCCTCCTCCATTGTAATAAAGCCAGCTTCCATCAAAGGAATCGGGTCTCACAAAATGCTCAGACATTGCTGGCTGGCTGAAAAAGTCATAAAAGCGGGTGACAGCTTCAGTAAACTGGTCTGGAATTTCGATGACCTCTTCACGAATGATCCTTCGCTTATCATCCCTGTATAGTTGATGCTTCCAGGCAGGAGCCCCATCCAGATCATATAGAAATTCATGGTCCACCAGGCCGGTACTGTCATAATTGATCACGACAGCAGGATGCAAGCCGGCATAGCTGGAGTAGAGTGTGTCACTTATCGGTACGCCAGCTGAACTCGTGATCGATCTTTTGAACAAAGCACCAGTGACAGGAAGGTGAAAGTCCTTATTGATTAACCCGAGTTTCCTGGACTCCTGTTTAATCGTAAAAGGGTCTTGATGCTGGATACGAAGACTTTGTGGTGTATGGGATGGGGTCAATGGGTGCCGCCACTCTCTAACACTGGACTGCCTGAGCTCAAGGTCACCTGTATAGCTAAACAGAAATCTTCCGTCGCTGTTGAAATTGCTTCTCGTGAGAGTGCCATCTTGATTGTAAAAGATATCTGAGGTCCAATGCGGTGTACCATCGTCCTGTAGGTGAGAAATCTGAACGATCTGGCCAGCTTCATTCATGTCGTAGCGATATATCCGATCATCTGCAAGATAGGATGTCTGGCTAACGAGCGCCCCAGTTGGAGAGTACACGTTTTGAACTTGCATCTGATCCGTGCCCGCCTGGTATATCTCAGAGAAAAGCAGCTGGTCAAACTCATCAAAGACCATTCGCATCCGGCGATTACCTGACGGATCGAACAGGAAAAATTCCCTGGAAAGGAGCTCACCCACACTTCCAAACCATGACCGCTGGCTTAATTGTCCCTGTTGCTTATAGTTTAGAAATTTCAGGATCTGTCTATGCTCAGGTTCAGAGAAGTAATATCCGGCGATCAGATCTCTATCATTCGAGTATACCAGGGAGTCAAACCGGATGATCGCTCCTGCTCTATTAAAATAGCTGATCGTCTTTAAAAGGTCATTTGCATCGAAGAACCGCTCAAGCGCGGGACGTCCCTGTCTGTAGTAAACAGCCTCGACGCCGGTATTTCCTTCGTATTCGATCATGTCCACCCAGAAGTTACGTTCCTTATTCAGGACACGCTTAACCGGGTGAAAATATTTATCCAGATAAAGACCTGGTATTGAACAAGAGCCCAACAATGTGACCAGCAAAGCGAGACTCACCACCTGCAGACTGGGTGGTGATCCATTCATTTTCATTCGTCGTCCTTCTTGAGCAAGCGGTAAACGGTAACCAGAAGGACCACAACTCCCGCCAGGAAGTAGAGGCCACCAGGAAAAACAATATCGAACATATTTATTCTGTGCTGAGCATTCTGGGAACGATCATATGCTGTACGTTCTCAAGTTTCCCGTCTGTTTCCGCAGGTTCCAATCCAAGAATTTTTGCAAGCAGCGGGTAAATATTCACATTCTCTGTTGTTGCCTGGATGTAACCCTCTTTGAAGGCAGGGCCCTTGGCATAGAATATCCCATGCATGTCCTTGTACTGGGGTTCATATCCATGAGCACCGCCTACATAATCAGTAGGGACTTCTTCCGCTCTCCACGCTATACTCCAGTTGATATCGGGAACGGCAACGATCTCCATAACTCGTTGATTTGATCCATAATGGAGGTGTTCAGGAATGCTATCCTTTTCCCAGACATGAAGATGAGGGTGGCTTTGCAGGTTTAACAGAACCGAATCTTTATACCCTTCTTTTGGGTCGAACATCCAAAATGGGTTGGACCCCAGTGCTGTATCCAACCAGGCAGTCTCTATGT
This sequence comes from Fidelibacterota bacterium, assembly GCA_021734255.1. Lineage (GTDB taxonomy): Bacteria > Fidelibacterota > UBA8477 > UBA8477 > JABMPR01 > JABMPR01. The sequence continues at coordinate 47,210 of JAIPJM010000006.1, forward strand.
AATCGTCAAAGTAAATGACCTTGTCTCCGCTGATCCGAGCCATGCCATGATCTGAAGTAACAATGACATTGATCTGGTCAGCAATTGTCAGTGCTTCCAGTTTGGTAAGAAAATCTCCAATCAAGCTATCCAGGTACTCTACCATGTTTTTCACCTCCTGGCTCTCAGGACTGTAGTGATGTCCTACTCCATCAGGTTCAGGATAGTACCAGGTGATCAATCGTGGCCTTTCCTTTTCGGGTAAGTTCAACCACCCGATCACACTATCTACCCTTGCTTCATAAGAAAATTCATGATCATAGCGTTTCCATTGAGAAGGATAAACCCCCTGAACAGGTGCTTCGCTCCCGACCCAGAAAAAGGAGGCAGTAGTTAAGCCCTGGTTTTCAGCAGTGACCCAGATCGGCTCCCCCTCATAAAATGCCTGGTCTTCAACGGCTTGACGGTCGCCGGTTTTGTAATAGCGATCCAATTCAGGGTCATAAAAAGAATTTTGAACGATTCCATGATTGTCCGGATAAAGTCCAGTAGCAATACTGTAATGATTGGGGAAGGTCTTGCTTGGGAAGGAGGGTTGGAGCGACTCCATTTTTACCCCATCACGGGCGATGGATTCAAGATTTGGCGTATCTGCCAGCTGGCTATAATCCCACCGAAAGCCGTCAAGGGACAACATGACGACATACTGTTCTTTTGGGATCTTTCGAATGTATGGATTGGATGTGCATGAAACGATGATAAACAGCATCGGCAGCAGGAGCAGCAGATTTAGCAAATAGCGATTTTTCATTTTTCCCTCTTGGGCTTTATCAATAGAATCCAGTAAAATTAGCGATTCAAGATAATATAAATTCTTGTAAGATATGAATAATTCCCTGACTTTGGGCACAGCTTGAGTGTTGTCATTGCTTTGGAACAGCCGATCTGGCTGTGCGATAAGCTCCGTAGAAATCAGCTGCCCAGAACAAACCTGCAGTCAGACCATACACACTGGCGCTGAACGTATGACCCGCCTCTACATGCATTGCTGAGTTAAGGGCAAATCCCGACACGAAGAAAAAGCTGAATAGTCCATCTACAACGTGGCCAGCATAACTACGCCCCAAGCCAGGGATGACTGAAAGACCTAATGCGATATAGGGGCTCCTTCCTGGTGCATGTCCTGGTTGGACCCGCATGGGTTCCACAAGTCGACCATCCGCTTGAATCATTGAGTATTCTTCTTGTAAATGGTAATGGCGTGCTGCTGGATTGCAACGAACGATGCGGTCGGTCCCAATAACGAGACCGGGAAGAATACCTTTCACTCGAATGGCGTGGACCATGTAGTTGGAGCAAGAGCTCTCGAATTGACAATTCATGGCAAAAGAGCGATAGCTGAAATCCTGCCAGATCTGGATGGGTTTAAGCAGGATGCGTGAACCCAGGGAGAGTTCACCTGAGGCATAAAGAGAATCAAGCGGTGTCATGAACTGACACATCCCAATTTTTACTGCTGTCAGAATGCTAAGTGCTAATAGTGTTGATCTCAATCGTCCTACCAGGTTCTATTCCACGAGATTATAACTTGGGAAGCCAGAATCCAGATACTGCTTTGTCATACTTAGGATCGCATGCTTCTTTTTATCATTGAGGTCACCAGGTGTTAATTTCAATTTCTCAAAAGGGACAAAGTTCAGCTGGTACAAATCGCGGTGAGTCAGACCATATAAGAGTCCGCCAACACCACCCAAAGGCGCCGTCAAGATCCCGATACCAAGCAATTCAAACTCATCAGCAACGAGAGCAATTGATAAGGGTATGCCTATTCCCACTGCACAACCTGCCAGGGCTATGCTCCCTGCTTTTCCCAGTCCATTCGATGGCGTACCAAATGTAATGCTATGTATCCGCTGATAATAAAGCGTCTCCCTGGGTTGGTTACCGACTCCCTTATAGTTTATCACAATACCTTGACCATTCAGGTCCATCACTTTCGCATTTACCTCTAATCCATTTAGAGCAAGAATCCTCAACCCCTTCACGACCAATGCCGTTTGTTCCTGGGGGTTAAGCAGTGATGCCTCAGGTGATCTGGTTGGTCCCTTTTTTTCTAAAGGCAGTCCTGTCAGTGGATCGAACTGTAATGGTTTTTCCTGAGGAATGAGATCACCGGTTACTGGATCAAATATCTGTGATTCATCTTTTTTCATCGGTTCACCAGTAACTGGATCGAATTGGAGGAGCGGTTTTTCATGCTTATTTTTCACTAATTTTCCGGTAAAGGGATCATAGCGTAATTCAGTCTCTGTTTTTTTAGCTGAGACATATTGGTGAGAGACTTTTCGATTCACTCTAGTTGTTCCAGGTTTCTTTTTAGGTGCTAGATAACACGCCATCCCAAGTCCGAAATGGACGGCTGTCTCATTCATTGGATCAAATCCATTATAGTAATCACGATCGATATTTCCTTCAATCAGACTATTGCTATGGCTGAGAAGGGAAACATCAAACTGCGTTTGAACGATCAGACCAAACAGACGTTGCTCATGCCCTGCTGTAACACCCACTCCCGCTGTCGTAGTGTTAAAGGAAACACTTAATTCACTGGTCTGAGTGTTATAGTAATCTTCCCAAAAGGATTTTTGGATCATGCCAAAGCCCAGGATGCCATGGATACCACCATAATACTTGCTGGAGGCTGAGGTCACTGTGCTAATTGCTGGTCTAAATTGAAAAGCACTCCCCCATATGTTATCATCCCAATAAGCCTCCTCTGACCTGTAAATCCCGTTAAATTCTGAGTACAGACTGTAACGATACTGTCGTCCATCTTTTTCAACAACTTTCCGAAAATCATAGCCTAGAATGTAACTGGACGAGATACTCAGAGAGCCCAATCCCAGGTAAATTCCATGCTCAGTATTGTTTATATTTGTCAAATAGGATAGTCCCACCCTGAGACCACTTACCCCATGATCATCAATTCGATACGAATCATGATCGCCAGGACCACCAACCGACAGGTTGGATCCTACAGATACGATCCGTTCACCAGGCTCGATTACCCGTTGCGGTCTGACATGGCTGTTGTTGTAACAGCCCATGATCAGCATTACTGAAATTGCAGTGGTAACGATATTTCTGAAGGATCTATTCAAGATATATCACTTCACTCTCGTAAAATGTGGAGTAGCCCCACAGTCCCCCTCCGATCAGCCCAAGCAGAGTAGCGATACCAACCTTGGTTTCATTGTTGTCCTCGCCTACCAAGTGCATGGCACCTCCTAAAAAGCCTGCACCCATAGCAGCTGAAGCAATTGTCAGCATGACCTCCGGGAATCCTGGACTGAAGCTGACCATGGTAACATCACTCAGGGGCACTTCGACAATTGACACACCTATTTCCAGATGGTACATATTTCTGCTGACTTCTATCAACCTACCATGGATCTCATCGCCATTTCTCGTATGGAGCGTGAGAAGGGCGCCCTGCCACTCGTTGGCAATTTTTTTGATCCGGATTAGTTTTGTTTGCTCTGATAAGTTTTGCTGCTCATCGCTCGCATTCATTTTGACAGGGGTGCTCACCATTAAAATGATGAGCACCAATACCAGCGACTGTTTTACGGTTGTCATGTTGCGTACCTCCTGAGCCGTTAAAGTTCATAAAACTCCCAGTAAAACGCCAAATAGGGTTGTTGAAAATGGATACCGATCCGGAAGGTTTCACTCACGGCATAGAGGAAGCCAAAGTCAAAATCTAACATGCTGTATTCACCTTCTGTCCCATCCAGGACGAAGCGTGTCTCATCACCAAAATAGTCATCCCATGATTGTGAGAATGAGCGATACTTGTTGCCATTGTCTGCCCAAACCTCAGCGATGAATTTCATGTTCTTGGAGAGATCATATTCGAATCCTGCGAAGAGTCTGAACGGAACCTTGAATCCATCGTCCCACACGTAGCTTGAGTCAAGCATACTCCCCTGGAATAGCGGTAAACTGTTCGTACGGGCACCAAAATGAGCGCCTACTTTTCCTCGACCACTCTCCATGGTTCGACGGTATGACATGACGTAGTACAACTCGGCATAAACTCCAGATTCGATATTAGCTTTCATGACATCACTGGCTGAGAGCACTGGACTATCATTCAAGGTGTGGCCGGTGCTCTCGTCAATAACAAATTGTGAGTAACGGGCAACCAGGTTTTCCATTGGATAGTTACGATGCAGACTCATCCCCACTGCTGCAGCAGATTCTTTTGCTGCGGTTGGGCGATGGTAAAATCTCCAGTGTCCCTGTATATTCAGATCACCAGAAAAGTTGCTGCCAAATTTGGTCCGGAGCATGAAACGATCGGTAAATCCATAACCCAGTGACAGACCACTGATGTAAAAGGTATGTGCTGGTAGTGGAAAAGCAGTCGGATCCAAAAAGATGTCAGTCAACACCGCCTCACCCTGATAGAAGGTCTTTTTCTCTTCAGCCCATGCTACTCTGCGGCCACCGTGATATCGATCCATTTCCTTGATGTCTTTTTTGTTGATCACAACATCACCGTATTTCGAGCGGATGACAATTTCCTGCATGCTATCTTTCAGTACTGGACCAACATATCTTGTATCATCTTTTTTCGTGATCTTGGCTGTTTCCTCAAGGATATCCGATTTGGGTATCCTGAGCGTACCATCCGGTGTTTCAATGGAACAGATATCATTTTTGATTTCCAGGATCGTTCCTGTAATGATATTCCCATCCACCAGATAAAAGCGTTTTGACATTCCTGCTTCCAGGATACTGGCTCGTGGTCGCGCTTCTTCCTGGTCAGCTACTGTTTTCTTTGGTATAGCCGGTTGGACCGGTCCCCTGATTGGCTTATTTGCTGGTGTAGGAGCATATGAGGTGATCGGTGTTGGTTTAACGTCTGACTGAAATGCCTGGATAACTACAACTGCATTATTTCTGGACAAATTGTCCAATGCTGATCCATAATTATTTAGTAGATACTCGTCCAGCTGTTTCAGTGTAAACCCATTCTGAGTAGCCAAAGTTTTGATGGCCATCTTTTGGGCTGAAATAGCAGTACCATCCTGAGCGATCGAACTGATCGCCAGTAGACTGGTCAGCAACACTAGGTTCATCGTTTTCATAATACCCTCCTCGTTATCATGATGGCTGGCACACAGGATCGCAGGCAATCGTCATGATCTGTTGATTTATGCTTTTTAATAATAGTTGAATATCTCATATCAGATTGAGACAGGCTTGGATTGGCTTGATAGAATTGCATTTCATCTTGTCCATTTCTTCATACAATAACCATACATTCTCTTTGATGACAGTGTCAACATAAAACAGCATATTGACATTGTCAACATTTTTTTTATCTTTAAAACATGAAAAATGAAAAGAAATCGTATCACCATAAGAACTTGCGCCCCGTCCTTATGGATGAAGCTGCGAAGATGATTGCTGAAGGGGGCGCAGCCAGCGTTACTATGCGTGAACTTGGGAAGCGTGTTGGCGTGTCCAGGGGAGCCGCTTACCGACATTTCAGTGATAAGGATGCATTACTGATGTCCGTCTCTGCCAGTGGCTTCGAGAAGCTTAGCAGCGAGGTGCAGTCCGTTATCCAAAACGGCGAGATGTCCTTTGAATCCCGACTACTCGCGCTGGGGAAAGTGTATTTGCAATTCGCAATTGAGAATCCCGCCCACTATAGATTGATGTATGGGAAAGAGGCTTTAAGCAGGTGGAATCAACCCGTTTTGAAAGAATCTGCCGATGGTCTATTTGATCATTTATATGAGGTCATCAAAGGGTTTCAGGGAGAATGTGACATATCTGAAAAGGATACCCGAACCCTGGTCTATGTGGCCTGGAGTTCAGTTCATGGACTTGCATCGATTCTCATTGAAAAGCATATCATGGCAGAAGTTGAAATAGAGCCGATCATCAATGAAGCCATGCAGACCATCATTAATGGCTTTAAAGCCGCATCGTAGAGAAGGCTTTTCTTATTACCTCGCTAGATCCGAGACAGGTCCCTATCTGTTCACTTCCGTAATTAAGCGACTATAAAAATCGGTGAAGAAAGCCTCGCTCTGAACCGGCCCCGATTCAGTGATGCGTGATCCTTCACGACGCTGCCCCTGGACGGTGGTGCGGACGCGTGTTTGCCCGGGGACAATCTCCTCAAGCATAATTGTCATCGTGTATAGATACGCATCGGGACCATCATTGCCATGTCCGATGTAGACATGGGATTGGCTATGATGGTGTGGCCTGGCGCGCCAGCCCCTGTTGCTATCCTCGTCATCTTCATCCTCTTCATCATCCTCGGAATCATTGAACACCAGGGCAAGAATTATCCCAACGACTGCAATGACCCCGGCAACAATAAAGAAGGTTTTGATCCCCTGATCGACTTCCTCTTCATTCATGGTTTCACGGCTGATCGGGGTTAAACGTCTTTCCGATGAACGCTTTGCAGTGATCAACCCCATCCCCATGTCCACATTGTCCAAGGTATAGTGCATATCCTGGAGAACAATGACAGCTGCTTTGGCAATGTCATCAGGGGTCCCATTCAATTCCCGAGTTTGAAGTAACCGTGCCTCTTCGGGAGTTAACTCAGCTGGCCGAAATGAACAGCCTGTGAGGAATATGGAGAGATAGGCAACCAATAGCCAGACAGCCATTCTTGTATAGCTATGAAACAATCCAGTTTCCTTCATCGTGACCCCCGTTGCGCCTTATTCAAATCAAATTACCCCAGCTATCATTACTTGTTTGAGAATTCATGCGAATTCGATTAATTTTCATAATAATTTGACGGTATCTGGTATTAATCACAAGGACTGTTTACCAATACAGAGGGAAGTATCATGCAAATAAAAACACTGCTAACAATCATATTAACAATATCCCTTATGTCTTGCGCATCAACCAGCAAGAAGGATGAATCCATGAGCTTGGCTAATTTTGATGAACGGTGGGATTACAATGACCCGGCCGGAACGGAAGTGATCTTCCGGGCAATGCTCGACGAGATCGCTTTCAAAGACCATCCAGAGTATCACCTGGAGTTGAAAACTCAAATCGCTCGAACTCTGGGTCTCCAGCAAAAATACAGGGCTGGGCATACCCTTCTCGATGAAGTTGAGCAGGCCCTCACCCCAGCGTACACGATTGCCCGTATACGCTATCTTTTGGAACGGGGACGGATCTATAATTCAGCACAAAACCCTGAATTGTCTCTCTCTTTTTTTATGGAAGCCTGGGAGCTTGGCTTGAAAGAAGGGGCTGATTACTATGCTGTGGATGCCGCCCATATGATGGGAACCGCAGCAAGTCCAGACGTGCAATTGGAGTGGAATGAAAAGGCTGTTGAGCTTGCTGAAAAGAGCCAGGATCCCCGCGCCAAGGAGTGGCTTGGTTCCCTTTATAACAATATTGGCTGGACATACCATGGTAATGGGGAATTCAATAAAGCATTGGATGCCTTCAACAAAACCTATGACTGGTACGCGTCAAAGAATGATCTAAAATTCATGCAGATCGCAAAATGGTCCGCCGCCCGCACCCACAGGTCACTCGGAAATATAGACATAGCCCTGGAGATGCAGACAACGCTCGCTCGAGATATGGCCACCTCTGGGGAAGAAGATGGCTATGTATACGAAGAGATCGCCGAGTGTTTTCAGGGCATGGGAGAGCCGGAAAAAGCCCGACCCTATTTTCTGAAAGCGTGGAAAATTCTTTCTCAAGACCCCTGGCTTCAACAAAATGAATCGGAGCGTTTGGAGCGATTGAATGCACTCGGCCAGCCCGCACCGTAAACCTATATGATTCTTCTCATTGATAATTATGACTCTTTTACATATAACCTTTATCAGCAGATCAGCAATTGTGGTGCTGAAGTACGGGTAGTAAAAAATGATGAACTCTCGGTTGATCAAATTCTGGAGCTCAAGCCCGAGCAAATTGTTCTAAGTCCCGGCCCCAAAACGCCTGCCGCTTCAGGCGTATCTATCCCCCTCATTCAGGCGCTGCAGGGGTCCATACCACTCCTGGGTATTTGCCTGGGCCATCAGTGTATTGCTAAGGCCTATGGTCAGACTATCCGCCCTGCACAAAAACTGCTGTTCGGTAAGACTGCAGCGGTTACCCGGAGCGCGTCGAGGTTATTAGTGGATCTTCCCCAAGAATTTCAAGTTGCGCGTTACCATTCCCTGGTCATCGATGATATCCCGGATGGTTTTTATGGCACATCTACCGATGCGTGGGGAGACATCATGTCCATGGAGCACGAATCAGATGCCATCTTCGGTGTCCAGTTCCATCCGGAATCATTTCTGATGCTGGAGCAGGGGAATATGATCATCAAGCGCTTCCTGGAGTTCGTTTGACATGATTCCCAGCGATAGCCAGATCAAGAATGTATTCTTCACGGATGGGCCTGAGAATCCTGAGTGGCGACACCTTCTGGCTTTCAATCCAGCAAGCACCTTTGTGCTGAATGGGTTGAACGAACTGGAAAATCTCAAAAAATTCTATGAAACGCACAAGGGTCTGCTCATTGCTGGCTATTTCGCATATGATCTGGGACTGCGGTTACTGGGGGTCGAATCCAGACATACTTTCTCTAATCCCTTAGCAGTGCTCCATGCTTATGACACGTGGGAAGAGGGTCATCAGGAGAAACCAGTACCACAGAGTACATTCCCGCCCCTGAGCTTCCAGGCCAGTCTCACCCAGGAGGAATATTCAACATCCATTGACCGGATTCATGCGTATATCAGGGCAGGCGATTTTTATCAGATCAATTTCACACAGCAATTGAGGGCCAGGACTACACAGCAACCACGAGAACTATTTGCTCATTTATCGCAACGTCATCCCGCCAGTCATATGTGTTATTTTGAGTGGGAGGATCTGACGATCCATTCCCTGTCACCCGAGCTGTTTCTCCACTTTGCCGGGGGTACATTGACCACCGAGCCCATCAAGGGCACGCGACCGCGAGGGAACAGTGATGAAGACGATGAGCGGCAAATGACAGCGCTCCTGGAGAGTGAGAAGGAGCAAGCTGAACTCTTCATGATCACAGATCTTCTGCGCAATGACCTGGGGAAGGTATGTGAGATCGGAACGGTCGAACTTGAGCTGGTCAAGGGAATTCAAAAATTGCCCCGGGTATGGCATACTTATTCTCGGATCAAGGGTAAATTAGGGAATGAGTACACACCTCTTGATGCACTATTCTCCATGTTACCGGGTGGCTCTATCAGCGGTTGCCCAAAAAAAAGAGCTCTGGAGGTTATCGATGACCTGGAATCTGAGTCACGTGGGATATATACAGGCTGTCTGGGATACTTTCATCCTGCAGGGGACTTCAGTTTTAACATTGCTATCCGAACCCTTATTCAGCAAGGAGAAAATCTCAGTCTTGGTACTGGTGGTGGGATCACTATCGATTCGAACTGGGAGGATGAGTGGAACGAGCTGCTAACAAAAGCTTCAACTTTCTACTGAGGTTTGTACAAACTATTTACAATCTTTGCATTGTCCGCTCATGGTACATGCAGAAATACTTGAAAGGTACGCTCATGTCCAGACACACCATTTACCCGCTTGTCATCCTCCTGCTTGCTGGCACACTCAGTGCCCAAATGTGGGTTCAAAATGACCTTATTTTTAATCCAAGTGGCATCCCCTCTCTCCCCTTCTCGCAACCACGGTTTGCCGATCTGGATGATGATGGCGATTTAGACCTGATCCTTGGGAGTATTAGCAAGCCCCCACGCTATTTTGAGAACCATGGGACCTCAACCAATCCTCGGTTTCAGCCAGGTGACAATATTTTCTCTGCAATTTCTGAATTGGACTGTGAGGTAGCAGTCTTTGTAGACCTGGATGGTGATGATGACCTGGACGCCGTCACTGGGGGCTATACCGGTTTACAACTATACGACAATCATGGTGGAAAAAGCGCGCCGGCATTCACCAAAAAAGAGGGTGCCTTCACAGGGGTAAGTGCTGGTATTAATCCAGTTCCACATTTTGCTGACCTGGATGGAGACAATGATTTTGATCTCGTGTTGGGCTACAGTGAAAGTGGTGCAGTGAAATATTATGAGAATCAGGGCACTGCAGATAGCGCCGCATTCAATGCAAATGGTGTTGAAACCTGGTTCGATGTTGGGCTTTATGCATACCCGTATTTTTCAGACCTGGATTCTGATGGGGACTATGACCTCCTTGTCGGAAGAGATGGCTATGGATTTCATTACTACCGCAATAATGGGAATCAGTTCAGTTGGGCTTGGATCGATTCCGACGTCCACTTCAATGGCCTGGGACAATCCACCTACTGGAACTCACCCAGTCTGATCGATTTGAACGGCGATGGAAAACAGGACCTGGTCCATGGAACTGCCTCAGGTCCACTTCGATACTATCGCAATACAGGCTCATTGGACCAACCCAGCTGGCTGGAAGTAACCTCCCTGTTTGGTGGTGTCCTGGATGTCGGTGGAGCCAGCACGCCAATTTTTATCGACTTTGATGGGGATGGAGATGTGGACATGTTGTCCGGTTCAACCCTGGGAAGCATCAAATATTTTGAAAACATCGGCACTAGATATAACGCTGCCTGGAAAGCAGACCATACCCGCTTCTCCAGCATTGATCACTCGATCTATGCAGCCGTTACTGCTGGAGATCTTAATGGTGACGGATTGATAGACCTGGTTGTTGGCGATTTAAGCGGAAATCTTTTTTATCATCCAAACTCTGGAAGCGGTTTCCCTTATGATGCCAGCATGTTCAGCGATATCAACGTGGGTGGATTCGCGGCACCCAAACTTTATGATATGGATATGGATTCTGACCTGGACCTGATAGTGGGTCATGAAAATGGTGAAATATCCTATTATGAAAACACGGGCTCTTCCGCATTACCCGTCTGGACACATGATCCAAACATGTTTTCCGGGATCGATGTGGGGAGCAATGCTACCATGACCTTCGGTTATGTAGACAATAACGCAAACCTGGATATGATCACCGGAGACCTGTTCCGGGAACTTCAGTTTTTCTCTTTCGAGGGCGGTATCTGGGTAGAAAAAACCGACATGGTGTCGGACCTGACGGTTGGTCAAAATGCCACACCAGCCCTGGTTGATCTCGATGGAGACACGGACATTGATCTTGCGGTGGGAAATTATGACGGAACGTTTAACTATTTTGAGAATACCACTGTTGTTGGCATTAGGGAAACACCTGCCCTGCCTGCAAGAGCAACCTTGCATAATGCATTTCCCAATCCATTCAACCCCTCAACTCAAATTGGTTTTTCCGTGACCCAGACAGGCCAGATATCAGTCAAGATCTACGATCTTTCCGGTCGTCAGATAAAGGAACTGCTCTCCTCAGAACTTGCAGCTGGAGAATACAGCCTGGAATGGGATGGTACCGACACCAAGGGCCATGGAATGACCGCTGGCGTATATCTTGTCGTTCTTAGTGATGGGCATAATTACCAGACCCAGAAGATCACTTATTTGAAATAGCTCTGAAATTATATGTATATAGAAAAAGAGCCGATGTTCGTCGGCTCTTTTTTTATTCGTATGGTCTTTGATTACATTTCCAGGTCTGGAACTGCGATCTTCACTCCTGCGTTCATTTTCCGCCTGATATAGGAAAAGACTTCCAGAAGGGGTAGATCCTTGGGACATACATCATCACAAGCCATCATACCGATACAGCCGAATACACCCATATCCGTCGAGACCAGCTCGAACCATTCCTGATCACCCCTTTTATCCCGGGGATCAAATAAGAAACGACCAATACGGTTCAAACCTGCGGCTCCAAGGAAGTCAGGATTGACCTGGGCGGTTGCACATGCGGCCACACAACAGCCACATTCGATACAACGCTCAGATTCATAGATCTTATTTGCTGTGGCATTGTCCATGCGTTCTTCTTCGGCAGTGGGATCAAATTCCTTATCCGTGTGGACCCAGGATTCAACACGTTTGGCCATATCATGGAACCAGACGCCAGTGTCCACCGATAGATCTCCAAGCAATTTGAAGAACGGGAGCGGAAGAAGCTCAATCGTATCATCCAGGTCGGAGGTTAAGGTTCGGCATGCAAGGGTTGGGCGACCATTGATCATCATGGCGCACGATCCACATATCCCTGCCCGACAGACGAAGTCGTACATAAGATCTGGTGCCTGTTTCTCCCTGATCAAATGAAGTGCCGTAAAGATGTTCAAGCGGGGTGTCTCTTCCAGTTCGAAGGTCTCTACATGCGGCTCATCGTTGTCCTTGGTAGGATTATATCTAAATATTTTAAAGGTTAGTGTTCTTGCCATTATTTTGCATCCTTATAGGGTGATTCTTCTTTCCAGGCTTCCTTGGGGAGTCCCGTTCCAATGGGTTCCTCTGTAGGAAGTTTCCCCAGTGCAGCCTGTTCAGCATCTACTTTGGCATTGTATTCATCCAGAGTCAGATCCATGTCGATCATTTGTCCACCCCCATATCCTCGATCACCGGGAGGAAGATCCAGCTGCCCTACCGGTTCATAATTGAATTCGGGCTCATTTGCACCAGCTGGCCAGGTTGCCAGCGTCCGATTCAACCAGTTTTTGTCATCACGTGCAGGATAATCCTCTCGTGTGTGCGCACCCCTGGATTCTGTTCTCAGGAGGGCACCCTTGGCAATGATGTAGGCCTGTTTTGCCATCCCTTCGATGCGAAGTGCCTGAGAGAGTTCAGGATTCATTCCTGGTGCTGTCGTACTCACTTTTACCTTATCGACACGACCGAGAATATCTTCCAACCCATTGACTGCTTTTTCCAGCCCTTCACCCGTTCTGAAGATATGAACGTGGTCCTTCAGGAGGTGAGCGATCTCATCGCGAAGTGCATAGACATTTTCATTACCTGTATTATTGACCAGGTGAGCGATCTTGTCGGTTTGTTCCTTGGCAAACTTTTCTGCCAGTAATATATCAGCATCCAAAGTCGCAGATTTTGCATAATTCGCGATCTTTTGGCCGACAACCATACCGGCAACGACTGTCTCAGCCAGTGAATTTCCTCCCAGGCGGTTGAAGCCGTGCATATCCCAGCAGGAAACCTCACCCAGGGCAAACAAACCTTTCAGTCCGTAGGCTTGACCATCCTTATTCACGCGAATACCGCCCATTGAATAGTGCTGTGTGGGCCGTACCGGGATCAATTCCTTGATGGGATTCACACCGATGAAGTACATGCAGATATCGTACACTTCTCTAAGTTTGGTTGTGAGATGCTTCTCACCCAGGTGACGCAGATCCAACCAGAGATGCTCACCATAGGGGGACTGCACGCCTTTGCCCTTAAGTATGTGCTGCTTCATTCTTCTGGATACAACATCTCGAGACGCTAATTCTTGTTTATCGGGTTCATAATCCGGCATGAAACGATACTCATCCACATCCAGCAGTAATCCACCATCACCACGACAACCCTCGGTTACAAGAATATCCGTGGGTACGATACCGGTTGGGTGGAACTGTACAGCTTCCATGTTACCCAGGGGTACTGATCCTGTTTGGAGGGCGATCCATGAGCCAGTGCCTTCATTGATGATGGCGTTGGTTGATTCACCATACAGACGACCGTAACCACCTGTGGCTATGGCTGTTGCTTTGGACATATAGGCCATTATTTCACCGTCGCGAAGTGACCTGACAATGGCGCCAACACAGACGCCATCTTCATGGATCAGGCTCAGAGCCTCCATGCGATCATGGATGGTGATATCCAATTGGATGGCCAGGTTATCCATTGCATATAATACGGTATGTCCTGTTCCATCCGCCGTATAACAGGTTCTCCATTTTGCTGTACCGCCAAAGTCGCGGGCGGTTATCAAGCCTTCTTTCTCGTGGTCCTCGACGATGGTTTCCTTCTTGCCTTTGATATAGACCTCTCGCGGGCCACCCTCTACTCGGTTCCATGGCACCCCAAAGTGGGCCATTTCACGCATGGCAATGGGTGCACTGTCAGCAAAGATCCTGGCAACTTCCTGATCGGCTCCCCAATCGGATCCTTTCACGGTATCGAGCCAGTGAATGGTCGGGTTATCGCCTTTTCCTTTAACAGAGTTACCCAGGGATGCCTGCATGCCGCCTTGAGCTGCAGCTGAATGACTTCTTCTTGGAGGAACCAGGGACAACATGGTAACATCGAGACCTGCCTGTGCACTGGCAATAGCAGCTCTTTCACCCGCCAGACCAGCACCTATGATCAGAACATCTGTAATTATGGTCTTCATAGCACGATCCCTCCCCAAACGCCTGTTCCGGCCAGAATTGTAATGGTCCCCAGGACGATGTAGAATCCGAATAATAGATAGAAAAAGGCTTTGGCATAATTTCTCACGAACCAGGTATCAGCAAGCCATTTTACCAGGAGACGATATACGCCAATTGCCATGTGAGCAACGACGGAGGCCATGAGCGTGGCGTAGAGTATCCAGAGCCCGCTACTCATCCTGGAAACGGTAAGGTCAGCGGTAAATCCGGGTGGCTGGCCAGCATACCCCATATCAGAGAATAGATTCCAGGTGATCAGGATCAGGTGGAATGAACCGGTTGCCAGGACAATCATGCCTGTCCGCACCTGCCAGATCCAGAGTGATGTTTCAAAATGTTTTCTCAGCTTGATGTCTGACGCCGGGTCCTGCTGCCAGGTCTTTCGGGAAGCCTTCAGGGTCTTGCCCAATTCCATCATGCGCTTACGTTCTCTCAGTTTGCCGGGAATTTTTCTACTGGCCCAGATGAAGTGAACAAAAAAGGCAATGGATACCAGGAACACCACTGGCTGGGCCAGAGGGATGGTGTGTTCCATGAAGTTTGCTACAACATCGTAAGTCTCTCGACCAAAAATTATGGATGATTCTGCTAATAAATGACCCCAGATAAACAGGGCAAGAAAAGCACCAGTAAAACCACTGATCCGCTCATCACGCAACGCTCGCCTGGCATTCTTAAAGGCACTGCTTTTCTGCGAATGTCTTGATTCTGCCTTGGGATATAATTCAGTATCAATTCCTGTCATGATACCAGCTCCGATCTTTTATAAGTATATGAAGAGTATTTTATATGGCGTTCCTTCACCATGTAAATATCAACTCCCCAATTCAAATTTCAAGTGTCAACTCTCTGACTTATCTAATATCGACAAGTTAAGTATCGTTGTTCTGTCAATTGCTTGAAGCAAATAATGCACCAGCTCAAGCTTTTGACCAAAAATTTATTCAATCGTGGATAAGCGTCTCTTCACACCTTATTTTGTACCACCAATTAACAGCACATAATATTAGGGAGTTGGAATGAAAGAGCGGATGATATCACTGGATGTTTTTCGAGGATTAACCGTTGGTTTGATGATCCTGGTAAATAACCCCGGTAGTTGGTCGCACATCTATGGACCGTTGCGCCATGCAAGGTGGCATGGATGGACACCAACTGACCTTGTTTTCCCTTTCTTCCTCTTTATTGTTGGTGTAGCCATGGCGTTAAGCTTTAGTAAGCGTATTGAGGCAGGTGCTGACCTTAGCGACCTGAAGAAAAAAGTGTGGTCCAGAGGCTTTATCATTATCGCTTTTGGCCTCTTCCTGAATGGCTTTCCTTTCAACATTCCACTGAATGCACAGATGGCAGCAGACTTTGAGTTTCTGGACATTTTCAGACGGTTCCAGACCATCAGGCTTGTCGGTGTGCTGCAGCGTATCGGTCTGGCCTATCTCATTGGTGGCCTGATCGTGCTCTATTTCCGTAATAACAGAGACCGAATTCTTGCCGCCGGAGCACTGGTCCTCATATATGAATTTTTCATGAGAGTTCCCCTGCTCGATGGCTGGGGCGCCGGTAGTTTTGCGCTCGAGGATAATTTCATTCGCTACATCGATATCCTCATCCTGGGAGAAGCACATATTTATGGTGGTATGGGCATCCCCTTCGACCCGGAAGGCCTTTTATCAACCCTGCCGGCTGCTGTAACACTCCTCAGCGGGTTCTGGCTGGGTGAATACCTGCGGCGCCCTATTGACCATCAGGAGCGCCTGTCCAACCTGAGTGTTATCGGGATAATCCTATTCATATCAGGCTCGCTTATGTCTCTGGTAGAGCCCATCAATAAGCAGCTCTGGACGGTCTCGTATGTGGTTACCATGGATGGACTTGCTGTGATGATGATCGTGGTATCATCCTACCTCATTGACGTCAAGAAAATGACCTTCTGGACCAAACCAGCTATTGTATTCGGCAGCAATCCCCTGGTTGTATTTGTTGGCTCAGGTATAATCGGGCGGATCATGTATATGGTAAAATCAACTGATGCAGAAGGGAATATCATATCCATCAAACAGGCTATTTATTCCGGTTTTTTTGTGCCCCTGGCTGGAGAGCTGAATGGATCATTACTCTTCGCCATCACCAATATTCTGCTCTGGTTGGCGATCTTGTGGTACCTGTACTCAAAGAAGATCTTCGTTAAGATCTAGTAACGCTTAGTTTAGAAAATCGGGAGGACACAGAGCTTTCCTGGTGGGTAACCACCAAGTACCCCTGTGGTCTCCATGTGCTTCGTGGTTTACGCTTATTTTTTAGTACTGAAATTCGAAGTTCAGGCGCCAGCATTCATGATCTTCATAGGTGATCATGGTGGCAAATCTGTCCTGAATGGCGATCAGTCTCAACCCCACCTGCCACTGGAAGGTATCGTTAAACCTATTTCTAAATCCTTTTGCGCTTATCATGTCCACCTGATTGATGACGCTGATTGCGTCCCCCAAATGGCGGGGGAATGGATACCAGATAGCACCCAGAGAGATTTTTCGTTTTTCCATATAGAAGGAAAATTGGCTGTTGAGTGTCGGGTAGCCCATGGTAACCACACCGAAAAATGAGGATCCAGGAGCATAGGGATCCTGCATTTCATCCCTGAGGTGAGAGATCATATCATTAAACAACCCTGTTTCATCCAATCTGATCTGATTCTCTGGAGCAAATATTTCATAATATTGGACCCAACCCAAAGCCAGGTTAATGGGATAGATCTCCCCTACGGTGGGAAGGACCTCCAGTTTTGCTACAAATTCCCCCTGGTTGATGAAGTTGGAGTGTGCCTGCAAGCTGGCCTGCATACTTAGTAGCCAGATCGATAGTCCAGCAGTTACTTCACTGGTCTGAGAGTTTTCAGGATTCCATCGTCCAGACATATTGAACCATGAATCTGGCGTACTGGCGGTGGGGGCATCAATGAGCAGATATCGTGGTTTGATCTTCAGGAAAGAGGCATATCGATGCTTGAGCAGTTGGATGCGCTCTTCCTTTTGCTGCTGTTCACGCTCCTCCATAGCCAGAATGCGGTCCAGGGAATCAATCACAGCCTGCTTTCTACTCAGGGCGAGACTGTCCATCTTGATTTTGTGTCGTAGGGAGTCTGCCCGCATGGCTTCTTTCGCTTTGTGAGCCAATACCTGCTGACGAATGTCAGTTTCCAGCGTGATCTCTATTTCCCTGGTTACCATACGATGATATTCAGATCTTCCATAGCTTATGAGGCTGTGAAAAGTGGAATCGGGGCTCACATAGCGCTCTGTGATCAGAACCCCACTGAGATTCATATTCGTTGAGACCAGAGATTCAAAACTGTATTCATCGGTGAGTCGCTCTTTATTTTCTTTAACCTTCTGAATAGCGATACTCTGGACGCTCACTTCCACATGCTGGGCAAATCGCAATCGAGCGTCATCATCAGCTGCATCCTGTGATACGAAGGACCTCCCGATCCCGTAGTAAATAGTATCGGAATAGATTGCTCCATCCACTACCCAAGTAGGTACTCCATTGGGCGACACATTTTGAGCGTTGAAGCCTGATTGCTGGACGATCTCATCCAGACTAAATGGTCGACCCAGGACCTCCCGATCATAGATCACAGTATCTTGCTGGGCTAAGGCAAGCGCGGGTAAAATGATCAATAAGCCAATGATCAGTTGTGATTGCTTACGAATGTTGACCCCAATGTTGACCCCTTTCCCTTGTGGAACGATATACTAGTATTGACTACCATATTAGACAAGATTTGATTGTACTCGGTGTGACCAGCTTGCGCTTCATCACACCTGTTTGATTCCATTAATATCCAGTTGAAAAAGGCACCCAATTATATGATTCCCCGTTGTTTAATGGGCTTGCATATATTATGATTGCAGCGCTGTGCTGAATGAACGGAACAGTCAGAATTTGAAAGGGCTCCCCAGTGTCAAAAGGAGTAACGAAACAGAGCGACGATTTTGCTAAATGGTATACAGATGTTGTACGTCAGGCTAAGCTGGCGGATTATGGACCGGTAAAAGGTACCATGGTCATACGACCGTACGGATATGCCATCTGGGAGAACTTTCAACGCATTCTGGATCGCATGTTCAAAGACACTGGTCATGTTAATGCCTACTTCCCTCTGTTCATCCCTGAACATTTTATGCATAAAGAGGCGGAGCATGTGGAAGGGTTTGCTCCAGAAGTTGCCGTGGTGACCCATGGTGGTGGGAAAAAGCTGGAAGAACCACTGGTAGTCCGTCCAACTTCAGAGACCATTATCTGGAATATGTATAAAAAATGGATCTCGTCCTATCGTGACCTGCCCCTCCTCATCAATCAATGGGCCAACGTTGTACGCTGGGAGATGCGGACCCGCCTGTTCCTGAGGACAACTGAATTTTTGTGGCAAGAAGGTCATACGGCCCATGCCACAGCCGAAGAAGCTGAAGAAGAAACACTCAAGATCCTGGAAGTTTACCGGACTTTCGCAGAGGATTTTATGGCCATGCCAGTGATCACGGGTCAGAAGAGCGAATCTGAAAAATTTGCCGGTGCGGTCCGGACCTATTCCATTGAGGCCATGATGCGCGATGGGAAAGCGCTACAATCTGGTACCAGTCATTACCTGGGACAGAATTTTGCACGAGCCTTCGAGGTGACCTTCCAGAATACGGACAACCAGGAAGAACTGGTCTATGCAACCAGCTGGGGTGTTAGCACACGCCTGGTTGGCGGCTTGATCATGTCACATGGTGATGACAAGGGCCTGATCCTGCCTCCCCGAGTAGCCCCATACCAGGTTGTCATTATCCCTATCTACAGGGACGACACCCGGGCCTTGGTCATGGAGGAGGTGAACAACCTTGTTGATCAACTGGATAAGGTAAATGTTCGTACCACTGTTGATGATGATCAGAAATCATCGCCTGGATTCAAGTTCAACGAGTGGGAAATGAAGGGTGTCCCCATGCGCGTGGAGATCGGCCCTAAGGACGTTGAAAAAGGTCAGGCTGTAGTTGTCATCCGACATTCCGGTGAGAAACACTTTATCAAATTGACTGAACTGGCGGCTTTTCTTGATTCTCATGTGGAAATCATTCAGGATCAGTTATTTCAGCGGGCCTTGGACTTCCGTGAAGAAAATACACACACTGCGACTACCTGGGATGAATTCAAGGATATCATCGAGAACAAGGGGGGATTCGTCAAAGCTTTCTGGAATGGTTCCGCTGACGTCGAGGAAAAGATCAAGGATGAGACTAAAGCCACTATCCGCTGTATTCCCTTCGATCAACCTGAAGCAGCTGGAAAGTGTATCTACACTGGAGAAGACAGTACACAGCAGGTGATCTTCGCTAAAGCGTATTAATTAGTTACGTCATCCCGAGCGGAGTCGAGGGACCGATTCTTATGGTTAGTGGCGTTCTTACACTCGGCTAGCAACTTTAAGGTATTCCAATCTTCCGCGATTAGGGCTAGCTTTTTAGCCCTTCCCCACTTTTTGATCTGCTTCTCCAGTAGGATGGCGTCCTGGATTTCCATAGTGTCTGTATTCCAAAGTAATTTCACCGGTCTACGCTTGTGAGTGTATCCATGATATCTGCCTTCCTGATGATCGGCTAATCTAGATTCCAAATCACTCGTGACCCCTGTATACAAGGATCCGTCGGAACATTGCAGTATGTAGACCTGTCCTTCTTTCATGTTATATGTCCCTCGACTCCGCTCGGGATGACGGTGGGTTCACTCCTTCCAGGGTGGCAGAAGGTTTATTCTGCAAGGGATGACGACGGTTCGATCCCACTCTGGAAAACAGAGGGTTCACACTGCTCAGAATAATGAGATAAAAACGGGGGAGTGCTATTCGTATCGAAGGGATTCGATGGGATCCAAACCGGCTGCTTTGTAGGCAGGATAGATTCCGAACACGATCCCGATGAAAGAGCAGACAAACAGGCCAATAAAGACCCAATCCAGGGGAATAACTGTTTCGATGCTGGTAAATACCAGGGTGATCATATTCCCGACACCGACGCCGAGGGCAACACCAATGATCCCTCCGATGAGCGACAGGAACACGGCTTCCAACAGGAATTGAAAGAGAATATTGTTTCGTGTAGCGCCGATAGCCTTTCGAATGCCGATCTCCTTAATACGCTCGGTCACTGAAACCAGCATGATATTCATGATGCCGATCCCGGCGACGACCAGGGCTATTACACTGACGGCTCCGGCAAATAACTTGATGCCTGCAGTGAAGCTACCGAAGGTCTTGATCAATGCATCATTGGAGGTTACTTCAAAATCATTTTCTTCATCAGGTCCCAGGCCACGAACAATTCGCATCTGGTCCGTGACTTCCTGTTTCACGGCCTCAAAGCTTTCAGCATCAGGTGCTTTTACAGATATTCCCAGTGAGGTCCAGCGCTGACTGAAATATTGAAGGTAGGTTGTAATGGGAATAAGCACATAATTATCCTGACTCTGTCCGAACATCTCCCCTTTCCGCTGCATCACACCAACCACATCAAAACTTAGTCCGTTAACAGTGATACTTTTTCCGATAGGATCAGCATAGGGAAAGAGTTTCTCAACCACATCCATCCCCAGCAACGCTATCCGACGCCCGTATTGAATATCCTCTTTAATAAAATTCCGACCGTAATCCAGGGTGACATTGAGTGCTTGAATCCCCCACTCATCCATTCCGTCCACTTCCACGTTCGGATTGGTCTTCTCTTTGCGGTATCGAATGGTCTTTCCACCCGTCCCATCCAGGACACTTACAAACTTGGCCCCTTCCATACGGTCTCTCAACTCGATGGACATTTCATAGGTGATATTGGGACGTTTCCAGTACTTGCGCCGATTCGAATTATCGCCGATCTGCAAAACCGGGGATTTTTGAACATAGATGATATCAGAACCAAAGATATTCAGCCCGGAGTTGATTGATGATTCCATGGTCCGAATTGCCGTCATTACCGAAATAATGGCAAACACACCAATAACTATTCCCAGCAGAGTAAGAATAGATCGCAGCAGGTTATCCCTGATAGCCTCAATGGCCATGAGGAAGCTGTCACCGAGGGTCTTAAAAACGGTTCTTACATACATGGATTACTCATACCTCAACGCTTCAATGGGGTCTAGCAGGGACCCTTTTCGGGCTGGTGCCAAGCCCGCTATTAAACCAACTGTGGCACTTAATGCAATTGCCATAAAGGCTACACCGAAAGACATGCTTGCAGGGAATAAGAACTTATTTATCGCCAGGCTCGCCAGGGTTGAGACCAGGAGTCCTACAATGCCGCCAGACGCTGTTATCAACATGGATTCGATAAGGAATTGTCCCAGTATCTTGCCCCGCGTTGCTCCCAAAGCTTTGCGCACACCAATTTCCCTGGTCCGCTCTTTCACGGAAACGAACATGATGTTGGCAATTCCAATGCCCCCGACCAGCAGGGATAGTGCTGTGATCACCAAGCCAGTTCCACCGATGGCCAACTTGATCCCTTGATATTGCTGGCGGAAGGCCTTTTGCTGATTGATAGCGAAATTATCCTTTTCTTCAGGTTTTTGCCCCCGAAGCACCCGAACGATCCCTCTTAATTCTTCTTTGGCATCTTCAATATGTTCTTCCGGTACCTTTACGGTAATGCGGCGCATTCCCCAAGGACCATGGAAGATCTTGTTAAATGTCTTAATCGGAATGATCACCTGGGCATCCTGGGAAAACGTGCCCAGGAACTTCCCCATCTCTGCCAATACACCAATCACTCGGAATCGACTGGAACCGACAAAGATCTCTTTGTCAATCGGATCTTCGAATGGGAATAGTGCCTTGGCAACATCAGAGCCTAATATGATCACCTGGGCACCTGTACGGTCCTCTGAGCCAGTGAAAAACCTTCCAAACTCAACGTCAATGGTTGAAACGTCTGGGTAGTTTGCTGAAACACCATTAATGAATATCCCTTCTGAGGAATATTCTTTGTAGCTCAGATCAGCTGATCTACCCCGCTGAGCCGCAACCGCAATTGCATATGTGGACCGTTCCTCAATATCCTCTGCCATGTCCAGCTCAATTCTCGGTCGATTGCGCAGGGTCCACCAATCCTCATCGCCAAACCAGGGCCATTTATCAACGTAGAGATTTCCTCTCCCCAGGAATTTCATGCTGTTTTCAAAGAGACCATCCACGCCATTGATAAGGGTGGACATTAAGGAAACCGCTATGATACCGATGACGATACCGGTAGCAGTCAGAATTGAACGTGTTTTATGACCCCATAACTCAGACAGGGCGATACGCATATTTTCCCAGAAGAATCCGCCCATTTACTTTTTCTTCTTCTTTGTGAGTTCATCAACGGCAATCTTACCATCCAATAAGCGAACGATCCGCTGGGCATGCTCAGCAATGTACTCTTCATGCGTTACAAGAATGATGGTATTCCCCAGAGCATGCAGGTCATCGAACAAAGCCATGATCTCTTCACCGGTCTTGGAGTCCAGATTTCCTGTTGGTTCATCAGCAAGGATGATCGCCGGGTCATTTACCAGGGCCCTTGCAATGGCGACTCGCTGGCGCTGACCACCTGAAAGTTCATTGGGTTTGTGACCGACACGATCGCCCAGATTCACTCTATTGAGCGCCTTCATTGCCAGGTCTTTTCGAAACTGGGCTTTCACCTCACCATTATAGATCAACGGCAATTCAACATTCCGAAGACTGGTAGATTTCGGGAGCAAATTAAAGGTCTGGAAAACAAAACCGATCTTCTTGTTTCTAATATGAGCCAGTTCATTGTCCGTCATGGTGGCAACGTTGATCCCATCCATATAAAAATCACCTGATGAGGGCGTGTCGAGACATCCCAGGAGATTCATGAGTGTAGACTTCCCTGAACCGGAGGGTCCCATAATGGAGACGTACTCATTCTTTTCGATCGAAAGGGAAACCCCATCCAAGGCGCGTACCTCTGTATTTCCCATCTGATATATCTTATATAGATCTTTGACTTGGATTAATGGCATTTTGTCCTCGGCTATGACTTATGACTCTGAGAGCGGTTAATAGTGGGTGCTGGTGCTTACCCACCATTAGCACTAAATTTCTTTCTTTTGGTTACCTTGACAATATCACCATCATGCAAACCACGGCTGATCTCCTGATAGGGACCGGTGACAATCTCGTCACCCAGCTCCAGACCGGACTTGATCTCGAACTCTCTATCTCCGATGATACCTGTTTTGACTTCCCGCTGTATGACTTCCTTGTGATCACCGTTCTCATTATCAACAAGCACAAAGACGACCTCCACAGGATCCAGATCTTTTTCTTCTTTCATCTCAGCACTATCGACCCGACTGGCTTCTGGATCTGGTTTCTCCTCCAGCAATTTGGGCTTTCTCATGGTAACACTCTGGATGGGGACAAAAAGAACGTCTCTTTGAACATCGGTACGGATATCGACTGCAGCTGACATCCCAGGACGAATTTCCTGCGGTGGATCCAGTAAACGGATCTTCACCTTGAAGTTTGTGACCTGATCCAGGCTACCCATGTTTGTATTCTGGGCACTATGCGCAATTTCAGTCACGACACCAATAAACATAGTGTCCTGGATAGCATCGATCTCGATCTCAGTCGTATCTCCCAAAGCGACATCGACCACATCATTCTCATTCACATCCACGAGCACTTCCATCTCGTTTAGATCTGCTACCACCATGATCACATCCTGACTGAAGGCGGACCCCAGAGCCATTTCACCGACCTCTTTATTGATCTGGGTAACGGTGCCGGACATGGGCGCTAACATCATGGTCTTATTGTAATTATCCCGCGACTGTGTTAAGGCGGCCAGGGCTTGTTTTTTTGATGAAAGTGCCTGCTGGTATCGCACCATGGCGCTTTGATAGACCAGCTCGCTGACCAGTTTTTTCTCGAACAGTTTGTACTGCTGATTTTTCTCAAGCTCTGCCAGCGAGAGGGATGCCTCGGCAGAGGCAAGCACCTGCTGTGCTCGTTCAACATCGGCAGTATATCGGGTAGCATCCAATTGAGCCAGAAACTGACCGTCTTCTACCCAATCGCCTTCTTCAACTGCCATCCTGATCACACGGCCGGCTACATCGGCACTCACATTGACCTCGACGACGGGCTGGATCTTGCCAGAGGCGGCAACTTTGTGTACGACAGTACCGCGCTCAACCGTTTCAGCCTGAACTTCCTTGGCATTGCCTTTGTCTTTATTTACAGCAGCATACGCCATGATCCCGACCAGGATGACAACCACAACAATGATGATAATTTTCTTCTTAGACATAACTTCCTCTAGCGTTTTCCCATGAGCTGATGCAAGCCTGCTTCAGCAATCTTTAAATTGTACTGCGCGCGAATAAATCCGGATTTAGCATCCTCATAATTGGCAGTAATTGTTATGACGTCAAGGATTGATAATGACCCGACGCGATATTGTTCTTGAGCCAATTCCAGGTCTAGTTCAGCGGCATCCAGAATAAGTTCTGATATTTCCAATGATTCCTGAAGCGTTTCCATCTGTTCCAGCGCATGGGTCAGATCCTTACGAACATTACGTTGCGCCAGATCGTAGTTTTCCTCAGCGATCTTCCGAGTGATCTTGCTTTGCTCAACACTACGCTTGGTCTGCGTACCGTTGAAAATGTTCCAACTTAAACTCAGGCCTGTTGAAAGTGTGGCTGTGTTGCCGTCATATACATCTCCTAGGTCCACAGCGCCATTGGAATAGGATGCGCCGAAATTGAGGGAAGGGATATAGCCCGAACGAGCCACTTTGACATTATAGCCGGTAATTTCACGATTTTGATCCAGCAATTGTAGCTGCGGGTTCACCGAAAGAACATCATTGACCACACTCTCAAAGGTAGGAATCTGAACCGTTTCCCAGACAGGCTCCACGAGCGCTAGGGGGCTATCAGCCTCTCTTCCCAGGATAATATTAAGGTCTCTTGCTTTGGACTGCAGGTCACTTTCCGCCTGGATGATCTGGAGTTTCGCGCGCTCGATGTTCACCTTCGTCCTGAGCGTATCATTCTGTGAAGCTGCTCCCAGGTTGAAGCGTTCCCGCGTCAACTGGTGCTGATACTCTGATGTGTTCAGGTTCTCTCTATAAACATCCAACAGCTTCAGCGTGGATAGATAATTATAATAGGCAACCTTGACTTGATAGGCCGTGTTCAACTCATAGAGTGATAACTGCATATCAGCAGCGATCTGTGCCGCTTTTGCTGATTTCAGCGTGTTCCACCATCTTCCGCCATCCCAGATATTCTGTGAAAGGCTGAGGGATGTACTATATGAATCGCTCCACCCTGCCCCGGCAACATCTGCACTGGAGCTGGATAGTGAATAATTGATACTCGGCAATACCATACTAATATTGCTCTTTGCCTGAGAGATACTCCTGTCAGTCTCCAGACGGTTGACCATGAGGGATTGATTTTGTTCCAATCCGATCCTGATACAGTCGTCCAGACTCAGAGCCTGATCACTCTGCGTTAAGGCCGGTACCGCAAGCAGAATGAAAATAATTTGAATGGTATATTTAAATTTCATGAGATTCCCTGTTTTAGAATTAGTGTTTTATGCAGCCAACATATTGTTTGCATTAATGAGTGCTGCGCCGATCGCCACCAGTATCAACCAGGGGATAGATACAGCGACGATGCCGGTTGCTGTAGACTTGTTGTACAGTTTTGCGAATCCAAAGCCCATCACTGCAACACCCCAAATACGAAACAAATCAAGCTGATTCAGAAACTGCTTGAAATATGAATCGATGTTGTCAAATATTAAGCCGGGGCTAAAAAGCATATCTGTTGATTCCCTCATGACGATAAGCGGTGTCTTAACCAGCATTTCTATCGTGCCTACACCGGGCATCATATTCATAAAGAAGCCACTGCCCCCAATGATGTAGGTGGACATAACCACTGTGAACAGCTGGAAGAATTTGATCTTTTCTCCCATGCCAAAATTCCCCACCATGAGTAATACCAGCGTGAAAAAGGCAGCCTGCAGAAAAAGCATGGCCGGCACCAGCAGATATCCCCACAGATTTCTTAATGCCAGCGGATTTTCTTTTGAATCCCGGATCTTCTCTTTTGCATCAGCCATTCGTTCCTCGAAAGTGGCCAAGCGATCTTCAGGTATATCAGGATTACTCATGATTCGTTCTTCAGTGAGCTTAATTTTTTTTTCTGCCTCGTCATAGCTCACATCCCGAAAGAAAAGTGGCAATATGATGATCCCCAGCGATACAATGATCATCGGATACAGCCAATCCTTATACGATATACCATCTGACAGGAAATTGAATGCCTTACTCGGCGTAAATACCAGATCTACTATTCTCTGTAAGAATGAAGTTTGCTCCATTGGGCTACCCCTCTTCGTCTTGAGGATTGGAAGTAAGTGTCATTATAAAAAGCTGGGATGAGCCAACCCTTCTCATCTCGGCCTTAATTCATTCGGCAAGTGCTATGCCATATACTCATCTCAGTGTGAATTGATCCACTCGATAGGTGGTCCTTTCTGCTGTTTGCACTTCATAGGTCATGCTGAATATAGTATCCATATCCTCATCAACCATCTCGATGTGGAAGTAAATAACTTCACCATCGGGTCTCTCCCACTCCTGATCCTCTCGGATCGCTTCATAGGCCAGCTTGATCAAATCAGGGACTCCCTCAGCATGGTCCTCAGCGTAGCCAAGGTCTTCAAACAGCTCTTTCCGCGCTCGGGTAACCTTGCTCAAAGCTCTGGAATCGGTTGTATAGAGTTCATTGATGACGATTGGGTGCTTCATCTCGTCGCTATAAACCTGAGTGAGAACCTCTTTGCATGAAAAACCCATGATATTTTTTTTGCCGGGAAGAATTTCATGAGTCATACGGGGTAGATCATCTATATCATTTTGATCTACTTCCATATCAATATGAACCTCATCAGCTTCCATGTCCCGATGTTCACGGGCTCTGATATCGGCAAAAGCTGTTCTCACATATTCACCTGACTCATCATCCTTCAACCACTGAACCTTATCACAAAGATCACTGAGTTGAGCTTCTTCAATCAGTCCATCAGAATCTGAAAGGGTTTTAATGAGCGGATTATGCATCTTAACCCGGGTTGACTCCTTTAGTTGACAGCCAGCAAGGTAAGTGCTTGTATAGGTTGTGATCTTACCGACAAAAGGAATATCAATTGTGGTTTTTTCCTCCAGATGATAGGCCCGGTCGTTTCCTGCGTATAAGGGCAGGCTATAGGCAAACAACCCGAGGAGAATAGCGATAAGGACCGCTGTTGTATTCCTGATTTTCACAAATTCTTTACTCATCTTGAACTCCTCATCCCGTTGGTATGTTCTTACGGTAAACTTTCCATAGGGCATAATAAAGCACACCTGATGCCAAAAGCGCAGCCAGGGTATCAACATTCAGGATGTAGTCCCATGGATTGGCGTAGATAACATCCTCTGTTTGAAACTTATCCTCCAGGAGGTGCCACTGTTCGATCATTACCAGGTTGAATCCCCAGAAAAACTTCCCGATGATCTTGAAGAGGGCTGCACTCTTAAAAACGATTGCCCAGGAGATCGAAAGCAGCAGGGGGCCTCCGATACCGATGAGCAGTGGTCTGCCTTTCACATAAGCACCAACTAGCATGAGAAACAGGGCCAGAGGTGCCATTCTGATGGCGGCGAACAGGAGATATGAGAACCAATCCCATATGATCCCAAGGTAGGATATCTTTTCAAACAGGGCGGACAGCATGGTGTCTAAGGGTGCTCCCCAGATCATGAAGGCTACGCGAATGAACAGCAAGTATTCGAGAGATAATAGCAGCGTAAGCCCAATGACACCAAGTAGACCGGCCAGGATCTTCGACCCCAACAAATAGTGATCATTAACAGGCAAGCTGCGGAAGAACAGGGTGCTGTTGTCAGCCCGCTCCTTATAGATCGCATCTGAAAAATAGAAAAGGCTCAGGAACAGTACGAAGAGGAAAATGCCCTGCATCCCGAAGCGCATACCGTACACCATGGGTTTGGCGGCTTCGGTCAAGAACTCGTCTACATCATGCGACTCATTCTCGCGTTCATAATAGATCTGAAGCTGTCCATCTTCCTGAATGATCTCCAGGTTGCCAACTTCATCATCAGAGATCTGAACATCTTTCATGAGAATCGATCCATCTCGAGCCATTGTCTCATGAAACCATGATGAGCCACGTGCAACCGAGAGCAGCATGAGAAAGTTCAGAAAGGTGATCACGATAATAGTACCGAGGACGACTCGTTTCCATTCCAGCCATTCTCTCTTTAACAAGACTGTCAGTGTCTTCATGCTGCACCTCCCATGAGAGCAACGAAAATATCAGCGACAGAGGGTGTCTGCAGATCTCCCACTTTGGCCAATGCTTTCGTGTCTGGGTTTTCAAGAAGAAACACTTTTCTCCCCAGCAGACTGTATTCACTCATGGGCTTGAGCTCCTTCCTCAACGCGTCAGCCTTATCCGCCGGGATGGTCAGCTGGGTAAATCGTTCGCCCAGTTCTTCTATACTCGCATAGAGTAATACCTGCCCTTTTTGAATGAAAATGACGTCACTGAGGATATGCTCAACTTCTTCAATCTGATGCGTCGAGATGAGCAAAGATTTTTCCTCATCAAAATAATCTTCCAGAACAGAGCTATACAGTTGCTTCCTGAAAAGAATATCCAGACCATGTGTAGGTTCATCCAGGATCAGCAACTTTGTCTCTGTGGCCAGAGTGAGAGCCAGATGGAGTTGCGTCTTCATTCCCTTGCTCAAGGTTTTTACTTTTTTATTCAAGGATATGGTCGTGGCTTCAAGGAATGTCTTTGCTTTTTCCTGGCTGAACCCGGGGTGTACGCCGACCATGAAATCGATCAGGTCTGATATCTTGAACCAATCGGGCAGGACGGCAATGTCGTGGATGACGCCTGTCTTTTGCATAAGTTCCGCTCGTTCATCACGGGGTTCAAAACCCAATACCTTTGCTTCACCCTGGTAGTCAAGTTCACCGGTTAAGGCACGGAGAAGTGTTGTTTTCCCTGCTCCATTCGGACCGACCAGGCCAACGATCTTACCGGCGGGAATATCCAGCGTAATATTATCCAACGCTCGAATATCACCGTAGGTCTTGGTAACATTTTTTAATTCTATGAGGGATGCCATTAGTTCTCCTCCTCGTATTTACTCTCTATAAGGTCGATCAATTCTTCTTTTGAAATAGCCAGTAATCGCGCCTCGTTTACCAGCGAATGGATCGTTTCATTCTTAAAGCGCTCGCCAGCCGATGTATTCAGTTGTTTCCTGGCACTTTTTTGTACAAACATCCCAAGACCTCTTCGTTTTTCAAGTAGCCCTTCCTGGATCAGCAATTGTGTTGCATTGAGCACGGTCTGGGGATTCAGGCCATAATCGACTGAAATCTGTCTGACTGAGGGAATCGCCTCTCCCTCTCTCAGTGCACCTGACAGAATATCCTGCCGGATCGAATCGGCCAGCTGTTGATAGATGGGGGTTTTTTGGTCAAATTTTATCATTCCTGCACCTCTTTTGGTGTTCTACATTACTATAACACCATAACAATACTAAATGCAAGATATTTTTTAAAAATAAAAAAAGCCCAATAGCTACTGCTATCGGGCTAATGCTACCACTATCTGGATAGGTTTATTAGTGACTGGACAAACGTTTAGTCTGAGGAGCCCTCCTCCTCAGGGTTATTTGACTTCTTCTGGGCGCTTTCCTTCTCTGCTTCCTCTTTTTTCATTTCAAGGAAGCCGGCGGCAATCCGTTCGAAGACGTTGTCAATTTCCTCATCGAACTTCTTGGTAGCCTCATCCTCCTCCTCTGCTACTGGCGCACCTTCATCTTTCTTGGCGGGTCGCTCTTCACTTGCGGCCTCGGTAGGAGCTTCTGGCTGTTCCTCCTCCGAAATGGGATCCGGTATCGGCTCTGGAACCGTTTCATGAGCAGGTTCAACAGGTGCCTCAGGTGGTGGATCGGCAGGAGCAGCCGGTGCTGACAGGGGCTCATTATCCAGGATCACTTCCACATCATCAACACCTGCCTGCATGTATATATCTTCACCCAGGTTGCTATAATCTTTTTCACTCTTAACTGGTCCCTCGGGCTCAGGATCTGGTTTCGGTGCAGACTTGTCTGGTGGAACACCAAAAGCATCCGAGTCCTCAAAGTTGTCTGTGGCAGCTGGTACAGGTTCAGGGGTGGGGTCGGGTTCTGATGTCACTTCAGGTGCTGGCTCGGCTTCAGAGACCGTATCTGGAATGGGAGATTCATCAAACGACTCAGTGATGGACGGTTTCTCATCCAGGTCACCAAAAGGATCAACTGCGGGTTCTTCAATCTTTTCTTCAGGCTCTGCAGCCAGGTTTGGCTCCTCTGCAGGCTCTGGTTCTAGCTCAGGCTCTGGGTCAGGGTCGGTTGATTCCTCTGGTTCCAGCTCCGGTTCTGTCTCTTCTTCTTCAGTAGGTTCCGGCTCACTGGTTTCTTGGTCGACCGCTTCCATCTCTGGTTCTGGTTCTGGCTCAGGTTCTAGCCCTGCCTCTGCTTCTGGCTCTGGCTCGGTGTCTTCTTGTGGGACCGGCTCAGCTGCTTCTGTCTCATTCGGATAATAATCAACATCGAAGTCGTCTGGATCCTCCTCATCGCCCTCTACTACAGCCGGGTATTCTCCAGATAATTCCAAATTTTCCTCAGGATAAATGGAACCCGTCAATTCTTTGCGATCGGGGCGTAGAAGTTCTCTGGGATTTTGGTGTGCATGCTCTTCCATTTCAGGAATGGTGATCCCTGCACGTGAAAGTTTTGTCATTGAAGAAACAACCTTCCTCCGCAGGATCTCTGCTTCTTCTTTCTCCAACTTACCGTCATTTTCCATTTTATTGATGACCTCAATGACGGGAAGTGATTGGGTCACAAGCTTAACATATTCACCCTGTTTATCTTCCCGGTAAAAGACCACCCGATCCCAATAACTAAGGATAATATCCTTTACACCGCCAATAATTGTTGAGGTGCCTAAAAAGTCAAAAACTTTGTCATTCCCAGAATCACACGAGGTAACGATGAGATTCTGATACGGTGAACCGACCATTCGACCAAAAACTTCATACAGGGTTTGAATAGCATCCATCATGAAGATCAGACGTTCCGGTGTTGTCAGCTCTTCTTCTTCGATCACGACAACAGAAAGGGTTACATACTCCACACCAGCATTCTTACCCGCGTCTATAACAGCCTGGATCTTTTCCCCGTCAGCAGCTCTCAGCTCCTGAACCCTGGGCAAATGATTCATCAGGAAATGGATGGAGTTGCGTAGTTCAGCAATGACCTCAGGTGTGTCTGATTCTTCAGGCTTGACAAACCTGGACCACAGGGATTCCTGAGTGAGATCACCCAGACCAATAACATTAAGCAGCTGGATATCAGCATCGTTATACGTCTGATAGTGCTTGATGAATTCTTTATAAGATCTCAATGCTTCGACCGTATTGACAGTAGTTTCACCTTCAATGATGGTCTGCAGCATACTTTCAATATTACACTCCTGTATCGTATTGATAAGTGTGCTGATCGAATTATCGATGTCTGATTTAAGCATGGTTGTATATCCCTTTTAACATATGTGTCTAACCGAGACGTGGGTGTTAATATGATATGGAGACCAAATTAAACCAAATTATAAAAGATTTGGAGGAGCGGCACTGCGATTTAGTTCAGGAAATCGTCCTTGATCTTGAAGAAATACTCCCTGGCAGCCTCATACTCGTTGGGAATCTCCCCATCAAGAATAGCTTCCTCAATGGCCGACTTTATCTTTCCGACGATCGGGCCTGGTTTAACGCCCAACAGCTCAATGATCTCATCTCCTCTTAGGGGTGACTGGAAGGCACGCATGGCATCTTTTTCAACCACTTCCTCGATACGATCCATGACACGGTCAAAATTTCCGTAATATCGCTTTACCCTTCTGGGATCTTTGGAGGTCACATCCGCCCGCACCATGATCATGAGATCATCCAGGAAATCTCCAGCTTCCACAATGAGACGACGGATCCCGGAGTCACTTACACTTTCCTGAGCAAGCGCTATCGGTCTCAGGTGCAGACGGGTCATTCGTTTTAGATAGGCTGTCAATCGTCTGGAGAGGCGCATACGCTGGCCAACCTCATTCAGCATTTTGCGGCCGACCTCCTCATGGCCGTGATAGCTCCAGCCGGTTCCC
Organism: Fidelibacterota bacterium; assembly: GCA_021734255.1. Taxonomy (GTDB): domain Bacteria; phylum Fidelibacterota; class UBA8477; order UBA8477; family JABMPR01; genus JABMPR01. Next base: position 79,923 of record JAIPJM010000006.1, read on the forward strand.
TCGATGAATTTTTTCGTAGATGGCTTGCCTATATCATGGACCAGAGCGGCAAATCTCAATCGCATTTTATCAGATCGTTCAGCTGCATTGTCGACGACCTTTAAGGTATGATGGAAAACATCTTTATGCCTTTGCCCGTCTCGATCCTCAACTCCCCCAAGGACGGCTATCTCTGGAAAGACCAGCGGCAAGAGCCCAACATCCTGGAGCACATAGAAGCCAATGGAGGGTTTATCAGCCCTCAGGGTCTTGATTATCTCTTCGGTGATGCGCTCCTGGGAAACGATGGATATGCGCTCTACCTGTGAGCGGATGGCCTCCACTGCTTCAGGAACCAGTGTGAATTCAAGCTGGGCTGAGAAGCGAGCGGCTCGCATCATACGGAGCGGATCATCATCAAATGTCTGTACAGGATCAAGCGGGGTTCGCAGGACTTTGTTGTTGATATCCTGGATACTCTCATATTCATCGACAAGTTGTCCGAAGTTTCCTGGATTCAGGGAAAGCGCCATGGCGTTGACCGTAAAATCCCGACGACTCAGATCCCCCTTCAGATCCGTATAAACCACCTGCGGTTTTCTCGAATCAGATTCATAACGCTCGGTCCGGGCAGAGGCTACCTCAATAAGAAATTCTCCATAGGGAATAAGAGCAGTACCAAAGTCGCCATATTCGACAATATCTTTGACTTTCAAATGGTCCGCCAAGGTTCGGGCGAAGGATATTCCATCGCCAATGACCATAATATCGACGTCCTTACTCGCCTTTTCCAGGATCAGGTCGCGGACGAATCCACCGACAGCATAACTCTTCAGACCCGATTTTTCTGCAAGCTGGCCCGCGTCCTTTAGAACGGTGAGTATGTTATTTGGTATTCGATCAAGCATATTGGTTGAAGATAAACCGATTTTATGGGAGGTAAAGACAGCAAGGTGTACGTTGTTAAGTTTTTTGCGCAGGTAGAATCAGAAAAACTATTTCTCAGCCCTGAGGTGACGACTACTTTAAAACCATGGGGTCCAGGATGACGCATCTCAAGACTTATGCACTGGGTACAGCGCTCAGTATGCTGGTCAGCGTGCAATCCTGTTCCACTGTCTTCCCAATTGTGGCTCCCTTTAAAGATCTTCCACCACCCACCGGCTCATTTTCTGTTGGAACGCGAACAACGACCTGGGCAGACAGCAGTCGGGACGAAACATTTACTTCCCAGGCAGATCATCGACGAATGGTCGTCCAGGTGTGGTTTCCGGCCAGTGAAACGGTATCTGGAGACCCCTCTCATTATGTAGATGATCCTGACTTAAGGATGCCGGCTCTGGCAAAACAGTTGCGACTGCCTGTCTTTCCGATCAAACATTTCACCCAGGTCTTGACTAATTCGTATGACGAGGCCATCCCGGATCGATCAGGAGCTACTTACCCCGTGATCATATTCTCCCACGGTTTGAGCGGTATGCGATTTCAGAACACAGCCCTTATGGAAGAGCTGGCCAGCCATGGATACATCGTGCTGGCGGCTGATCATGCTTATGAAGCCAACATCACTATCTTTCCTGATGGCACAACTGCCATATATGCTGGTGGGAAGCGCAGGAGTATTATTCGAGGAGAAGCCACGGCACATCTCGATTTTTCCCAATTATCGATCATTGTTGAAGATCTCAAATTCATTATCGATAGAGTGATTAATGATGAACCCGGTGAACTTTTGGAAGATCTACCTATCAACCGCGATGCGATCGGTGTCATTGGTCACTCTCTGGGTGGGGCAGCCGTGGTCAATACTGCCTATGAGGACGAGCGGGTTGATGCGGTCATGGTTCTTGATGGTTGGTACATGCCGGTCCCAGATTCGGTGATATCAAGCGGTGTCACGCAACCCTATATGCATCTGGGTCAGAAGATATGGCTAGACCCCAGGAATTATACGCGTATGGATAGAATGTTGGGGTCCAGTAGCGGACCGCAATTCAAATTGCTGGTTTCGAACACAAAACACCCGGACTATACAGATATGCCCCTCTTTTCGCCCTTTTCCCGGATTATTGGCTATACTGCCACCAGGGAACCGCTGGCTTTGAATCAATTAATTCGTATCAGTAGTCTGCATTTTTTCAACGCTTACTTGAAAAATAAACCTGTCGAACCGCTGATTGAGAGCGTTCGAGGAGGACGCTTCAATAACAGCAGCATTTTCATTCCGAACCCAAGTCAGGAATAGCTTAGTGAATAGTATCATGAGGGGAAAGTGCCAAACGCACCCTTTCTCACGATGAAGGTAACTACTTCCGGCAAAATCAGAATGCATAACCCATGCTAAAATATACCTGAACTTTACTACTTTCCTCACCAACCGGAACGGCTGTTTCCAGGCGAATGACTCCCAGGGGTGAAATGTAATGTAAACCGAAACCAACATCCTTTTCCAGGTCCTTAAAGTCCACCAGATCCCGATTAGCCCATAGATTCCCCATATCACCAAATGTAGCAACATTAAATGAGCGATAGACTGGTACACGAACTTCAAAAACATTCCAAATAAATTGGATAAGTCCCCCCTGAGGAAGGCCAGAAGCATCCACAGGACCGACCAACCGATAAGGGTATCCTCTCAAGGAGTTTGGACCCCCTGCATAGAAGCGTTCTTGCAGTGAGATTCGCTGGTTCCCACCGTATGATGAAAGGGAGCCGAGTTCAATCGAGCTGGCCACAACCACATTGTTCAATATCTGGTGGTGTGAAGCTAGTTTCAAGGTGGTCTTCAGAAAGGCATTGGTGGAAGTGGCTGGCCCTCCAGCGATCTCGTTTCCCCAATCCACCAATAAGCCTTCCGTGGGATTGAAGAGATTGTTTCTGCTATCCCAGGTCAGGCGGAAGCGTATACTGTGAACGTCGGCTGCATTCACATCAGCACTATCCAGAACCTTAATATTGTTAAGTTCGATTATTTCATTCCGTAGGGCGATTACAGTGGTCAGTCGTTTCTCAATCTTATGCATGAGGGCTGGTTGGGTTGCAATTCTCGATAGATCATAACCAGGCTGGAATTGCTGTTCCGCCCGTAGCACAAAATCTCCTCTCCATTGGGTATTCCAGATCATGGGGTTGGAAAAGGATGTCTCTACACCCCTCAAAAGACTGCTCCAGTGTAATTTGACACCCAATTTATTTCCTTTACCCTTGAGGTTCCCCTGCAGGAATTCACTCCGAATACGTGCCCTCTCCAGAGATCCATAGCCGATGGAAAAATTAAGCTCCCCAGCCTGTTTTTCTTTCAGATCAATCTGTATATCTCGAAGCGTGCTATCGCCAGTTGCACTTGCAACAGGTTGGATATGAACGCTTTCAAAGAGCCCCGTCAGATAAAGTTTTCGCTGACTCATTATGATGTGCGAATAGTTTGCGGGCTCCCCTGGAGAAAATTCAAGTTCGCGCAGGATCACGGTGGATCTGGTTTTGCCCCCTTTGGGCAGCCGGATCTCACCAATAGAGGATCGTATTCCTGTTTTAATGGTAAAATCCAGAATAGCTTGATCACTATCCCGATTCACCTTCCAGACTGGATCCACGTCAGCTTCCAGGTAGCCCTTATCAGCGAAAAATCGTAGTAATCGGAGAGTTGCTTTCTCAATATTCTCCCCAACCAATGGATCTCCCACCTTCAATTTGGCCACCTTTAGAAGCAAGGAATCTGAATGAATGTTGTTCCCAATGAATCCAATGCTTTCGATGTAGGTTCGATCACCCTCGACCAGAGTAATCCAAACCCTGGCAATCATTTTCAAGGAATCCACTTCCACACGATGATCGACTACCCTCATATCCTGGTAACCCTGCCCATCATAGTATGATTTTAAGGTTTCTAGATCATCTTCCAGAAATACCTCCTGATAATACGTAGGGTTGAATATGCGAGAAGGTCTCGTTAGCATCACATCATTCAACACAGCGCCTGCTATGTGCGCATTTCCCTCAAAAGTAACCGCTTTAACTTTGATCTTGGATTTGGCAGCCTGGAGCGAGCTAAGTGAAGTGACCAGGGCCAGGCAGAATATTAAAAGACCTCTAGATCTCATCGAAAGCGCCACCTTATTTTCAGGTCCAATCCTGACCGACCCTTCTGGTCGGTCTGTCCCTCTACAGACATCAATTCGTTGATATCATAATTCAATTGGATAGACTGCTCAGTCGATTGACCAACTGTTGTGCGATAAGAGACTGTAGTATTTTCATTCAATTTCTTGGAAGCGACGAGCTCTGGACCCCAGTTTTTCCCAAAATCAAAAAGGTTCCCCTCTATGGACATCTTATCCAGACGCAGAAGGGTCCCAAGTTTATCTGAACTGTAAGCTGAGATACGCTTACTCGAATAATCCTCCAGACGTGTCTGGACAATCTTTGAAATTGACCCGGCATCCAGCGAGGGGTTGGCTGCAATCAGATCCGCCCGCGTAGCTCCCATGGTCAATAAAGCCAGAATATCTGGTGTATCCAATTCGGGATCGGATCGAAGGATCGGTTGGGCTGAATCAATAGGTCCAGTTAAATCCAGATAGACCCTATATGCTTTGCCTGATCGCGTTTGAAATGCCTTTAACTCGGTTTCCGCGTGTAAGATCACCTTGGGATTTAATCGATCAGGAGAATCAAAATCAATGATGCCTTCTTTGATCGTAAATCGTCGATCCAGGTATAGAACGTAACCGTCAACGACTGCTATTCGTCCTAGCAGAATAGGCTTTTGACTGGTACCTGTCAGCACTACATCAGTTCGAAGTTTCAAATTTGCAAGGTTGTTGTTGACTGAGATATTACCTGAGTCTTTGATCCTGAGCTGGAACCGCAGCTCCCGTGCACCGGGTTGCCTGGTCGAGGCCTGGGATGCAGCTATTTTACTGGATCTCACAACATCCTGGGGGGAAAACCGTCGCCTATAACGAGTCTCTCCCAGACGCATCTCACCTGAGAGGAGTTCATACTGGTCCTTACTCCTGAGGTGAAGGTCGCCACGATCCAAGCTGAGAGTAAAGTCACGGCCATCCCTGAAACGCAAGGCGTTTGCTTTGGCATCCAGAAAATAGGTAGCTCTGTTTACCTCCTTTAAATTGATATAGCCTGATAGACTTGCATGTCCATTCACCCCCTGGTCGACCGTGCAGCTATCGACGTGGATGGTCTGCCCCTCACCTCTCAGGATCAACTTTCCATTTTGGAGCGGGGTTGAGAGCATGGGACTTGCCCATTTCTTGATGTCCGCCTGGAGATATCCACTGAATTGAGGTTCAGCCCGTGTCCCCTGTATCGTAAAATCAGCAGAGGCCTTCCCTACGATACCCTCTGTTAAAGGCAGAACCGTTTTTATCTCACTCAGATCCAGATCCTGGATCCGAAGCAGGAGATCCTGGCCATCGGGATAAATACTTCCTCTCAAATCCAAAACTTTATTTTGACCTATGGTGATCTGCTGACCCAATGTGAAGTGTTGCCATGCGCGATGCTCAAAAAACCCGTCAACTATAAAAGGCGTGTTCTCGATGATGCCCCTGGCTGTTTGAATTCGATACATAGGGTCCTGAAAATTAAGCGTCATTTCCAGATCACTGATTGTCCCTGCTGATGGAAGGGTCAGCATGCCTTCACGGACACTTAACTGCCCCTTGAGAATCGGCAGGGTTCTCGGTTCACTCAACGATAGATCTCCAGAGAGTAGCCCGGCCACATGCATATCACCAGGAATCAACGATGACACGGCCCCTAGATCCAAATCCACAAATTTCAGTTCATATCGTTCGATTCCAGAACCGATCTTCTGTTGCAGGGATGCGTATCCCTTTCCGGCGGTCTTTAGATCAAGGGACAACTGATATTTTTCTAAGCCTTCAAAGACCAGGAATGCCTCTACTCCCATTTGCTGGTCACTGAGCATGATATCGCTTTGTAATAGTCTGACTGTATCGCCCTGAAAGCCTACGCTTAAATTTTCGCTGGAGAGTTCCCAATCATCCTTCATATTGAGGTTTAAGCTGTCCAACTGGAGGGAACCATGTATACGCGGGTGTCGTAGACTTCCCGTGATATCCAGATATCCTGAACTACCAGCGGACAGGTGGGACCCGTCTGGTAACCATTTATTGAGTGGGTCAAGATCTAGATTCCTCCAGGTCATTTTACCTCGTATGGGACGACCTTTATCTAGAACAAGTGCGTTGCGTTTCAAAGCTGTACGAAAATTGGCTCGAATCTGAGATCGGCCCATATCTACAGCAATTGAATCCAGTCTGATATTCTCCCTGTATGTCGTCCCAGAGAGTGCGATGCTATCCATGAAAACGCCATCGAATTCGGCGGTCGAAACGCTCAGGCTGAAGGCGGATGAAAAATGAAGATCTTCTTGAACGGCTGAAATCGATCCAGAGAGCAGACCGCTGGTGCTGGGGAGCTCAGGAATAAAGTGGTTCAAATTGTGCAGATCTACATCAGTAACTCTCGCATCCAGGCTGAACTTGTTTTTGGCGCCTCTAAAATCGAATTGTGCATTTCCCAAGCTCTGTTGAACACTGTCGATGGTGCGAGCGATAAATACCTGTCCCCGACCGCTATTTTCCCAGAAATCATATGCCAAATTCAGCCTGCTGACATCATTTCCCTTATAAATCTGGAGGTTTGAGAGATTAATCAGAGATTCCTTGGCACTTCCCTGAATGGAGATCGAATCCAGCCCTATATTCTCATACCCCGGCTTTAAGATAAATCCATCAAAGCCTCCTGTTAAATTCCCAGATGTACCGCTCATATTTGTGTGGAGGGTGAGGATACCATTGACGGGGGTTTTCATGAACCGTTCGGTCAGGGAGTGCATATTCAGATTTTCAATGTCGATATTGCTCTCTGTGACCCGCCATTTCTGATCCATACCAGACGCTTTTAGCATGAGATCACCGATCATCTCTCCCTGGTAATCTAGATTTTGTATTTGCCCGGATACCTTCCACCGAACACCACTCGCCAGGGTAGAATATTGAGCGTTTGCCTGAGCCATGCCACCTATACCTATGAAGGGAGTTAGTGCGCTGAGACTCATAAGGTTAGGGGCATTAATCACTAATTGCCCACTACTCAAAAGCGAGCTATCCAGCTGTCCATGGTAAATGATACGGTTTCGATCCTGATCCACCTCGATGCTGACGGTTCCATCGCTTAGACGAATTCCCGCTTCTAAGGGCGGTACTTTCAGGTTATCCCACGCAGCCTGGTTTACTCGAAAAAGTCCACTCAACATAATATGACGAGGTGCCAGGAGAGGACCCAGGCTATTGAATGTCCCAGACAAGACGCCACTAATATCCTGATCAGGAAGCCCCAAAGCCTGGTAAGTCGGTTGGATTTCCCGTTCATATAATCGGCCGGTGAACTCATGGCTCAGAGAATCATCAAAACGTAATATCCCCGAACCACTGGCAAGCTGTCCCCAGGCAGTGATCATGAGGCTGTCTATTTGGAGGTTCTGTGAGTTGATCAGCCCCTGCCCATATCCTTCACTCAAATCAACTCCAGCGTAGTGAACATTTTGAAACTGGGTGCGGAAATTCACGATGGGCTCATCCATGCTGCCGGTTAGTGCAAAGGTAGCATTGATCTGCCCACCCAGCGCAGGTAGATCGGTAGCAATCATTTTCGACAGAACTGGGATAAGTGGATCCGGGTTACCTACCATTTCGATGTTGAGGTCCCAAGGCACTTCAGGCAGTGCGTATCCTATATGGCCGTTTACTTTTGTAGTCGAACCTTCCTGCAGCAATTCACCCTGCAACAATTCCATTTTTTCTGAATCCAGCTGAGCGTGAAGTTTTAAATGTGGCGGAAGGCTATCAAAAACAAGTGTTGACCAGGTGGTGGAGAGGAGAAGATCATAGCCCCCATCGGTTTGGTTTAAGTGCATGACTTCTAAATTAAACTGCTCCCTAATGTCCAGGCTGTGTTCTTCAAAGCCAATCATCCCTCGGCTTACCTGGAGTTTTTGCAGTGTGACCGTCCAAGCTTCAGACATTGTGGATGTATCAGGTATCTCTGGTAAGACCCAGATTCCCGTGCTGTCAGAATTTACTGTACATGATAGTCCTGTAAGAACCAGGTTGGTGATCCTGATTTCCCTTTTCAGGAGAGCGCCTATTTCCAATTCAATTCGAAGGGTATCAACTTGTGCCAAGTCATTGCCAGTGAGTCGGTCCTGAAAGCGAATTCCTGTTCCACTGATCTGCCCTTGAAAAGAAAGCTCAAGGTCCCCGACATAGAGATCAGCTTCAACGAGACCAGCACTCAACTGGTGAAGTCTATGAATAATGAATTGTTTCCCGGCGCTGGAATAAAAAAACAATCGCAGCGAAAGAACCAAGAAAATGAGCAGGAGTGTTACACCTGTCAGCGTTAGGACCAGTTTGCGACGCATAGAGATACTAGGGTATGAGTTTACCGTGAATCAAGTCGTAAACCCGTCGTTTTTCTGAAAAGGGCAATCTTGTCCACACTTAAGGTTTAGTTTTCAATTCTTGGTTCGGTAATTTCAATGTCCGATCATCGATCTTCATTGACCGAAGAGCCTTGGGTCCGAATTTTGCCACCGCGAAGGCAGTTCCTGATATCCAATCCTTCTCTGAATCTAAATAAATACGAATGGTGAGATTTTGACCTGGAAGCCGTTTCGCATTATAAATCGCATAGACGCTTACCAACCATTCTTCATCATTAGCTAGTGGTTCTGAGACGGTTCCCTTTACCAGACGTCGAAGTAATCCATCGCTGTCCTCAACCTCCTCGACGCTGACGATCTGTATCCCTTTGATCATTTCTGTGGCGGGCAGGAAGGGGAAACCAGCACAAGAAATCATACTTAGGACTATGAAAACAGCAATAAAATACCTACCCATGGGAACCTCCTCCGTAAGGGAATTGAGCCCAATATAATCTCCCTGCACCATATCTTGCGAACTTATTCGAATCAGTTGAACACGATCGATCCGATGAACGGAGCTTGGTTTATGCCTTCGATCTGGGTAAAGTTGTCTCACTTTTAGACACATTCTTAAACCAAAAACAGCCCCATCTTTTGATCAAAAGATGGGGCTGTTAAGCCTGGAGGTTTCATTTATCTAATCTGGGATATTTAAGGCCACGAAGAAGGTGTTATCATTATCACGCCTTACGAGCAGCAGAGCAACATCACCTGGTTCGTAGCGAGAGAGTTTCTTATCAAAATCTCTTTTTGATTCCACTTTATCCAGGTGGCGTACATCAGGTCCCATCTCCTGTATGATCTGTCCAACCCGTAGATTCTTCTTGAAAGCTTCACTGTATTTATCGACAGAAGTGATGATCACGCCCTCCGTATTCCCAGAGAAGCCATAATAACGTAATTGAGACTCACTGGCCGTCTCGACGGTAAATCCCACGTCCGATCGCTCGGCTTCTAGTGGTCCGGCTGCGGCAGTTTCCTCCGGCATTTCCTCCAGAGTGACTTTGATCTCTTTGATCTTACCATCCCGCATGATCTTGAGCTTTTTCTTCTGGCCGGGGCGCTGGATGGAAACAATGGTCGGGAGCATATCAGAACTGGTGATCTCCTGTCCATCAAATTCCAGGATAATATCGCGTTCTCTCAGACCTGCTTTATCCGCCGGACTATCCTCAACAAGGTCATCTATAAGGGCGCCGTGTGCTTTCTCCAAGCCAAAAGCTTTTGCCAGATCATTATCAACCGCTTGGATCCAAACACCAAGCCAGGCACGGGTTACACGGCCATTCTCTTGCAGGTCCTCTACAATACGATTGACCAGATTGATAGGAATGGCGAAACCGATCCCCTGATATCCACCACTCCTTGAAGCGATGGCTGAGTTCATTCCGATCAATTCACCGTCCAGATTCACCAGGGGACCGCCAGAGTTCCCAGGGTTGATGGCAGCATCTGTCTGGATGTAATCCTCATAGTCTACGAGATTCACCTGAGAACGTCCCGTCGCACTGATGATGCCCTGGGTCACTGTCTGTGACAAACTTCCTGAAAACGGACTTCCAAAAGCCAGAACCCATTCACCTACATGGATCTTATCGGAGTTTCCCATCTTTATGGGAACCAGATTTCGGGCTTTTATTTTGATCAGGGCGACGTCCGTTCTGGGGTCTGCACCCACGATCTCTGCATCGTACTCCTCATTGTCTGAGAATTGGACCTTGATGTTCTCCCCTTTTTCAACCACATGGTTATTTGTGATAATGTAGCCATCCTTACTGATCACGATGCCAGAGCCCAGGGAGGTGCTGCGCATCTCCTGATCCTCATCGGGAAGGAACGGCCACAATTGGCGGGGCAGCATATCCTGAAAGTTACGAAATTGTTCCATATTCGGATGTTTATAGACCTGTTCGCTGGTGATCGTCACCACAGACGGTGATACTTTCTCAGCGATGGTTACAAAGGTGTTGCTCAAAGATTTGGCGAGACCCAAATCAGTCGCCTTCAGATCAGTTGGAAGGATCATCAGGATGAAAAGTATTGGTAGTAATAGTAGCTTTTTGTTATTCATATGTTCGTCTCCATTTTCCATTGCATTGAATGCCACCTTGCTAAAAAGGTTTCAAATTTTATCAAATATTTTCAACTTTCGCATCCTCAATACATATTTTCCAGGGACTGAATATAATGCTTGAAACGGAATACAAATAAAGGTCCACCCATGATAGGCATCCTTTCCCCGGCTAAAAGTGTGAATTTTGACGATCCAGCACCTACAGAGCGCTTCACACTCCCAGAATTTCTGGATGAGAGCGAGGCTCTTGTAAAAAAATTGCGCAGCTACAGCAAGAAGAGACTCATGAGCCTCATGTCCGTCAGTGAGAAGATCGCAGCGCTCAATCATGAACGTTTCGAACAGTTCAGCCCACCATTCACACTGGAAAATGCGAAGCAGGCTATGTATTCATTCACTGGAGATGTTTACCGCCATATGCGTATCAACACCTATGATCCGGAGACGATCGAATTTGCCCAGGACAATCTGAGAATATTATCTGGTCTTTATGGATATTTACGCCCACTGGACCTGATCCAGCCTTATCGACTGGAAATGAAGACCGGGCTGAAAACCAGGCGAGGGAAAGATCTATACAAATTTTGGGGAAGTCGGATAACCGAGGCGCTTAAACGCGACCTGGATTCTGACCCTAATCCTGTGCTTATCAACCTGGCCTCACAGGAATATTCACGGGTGATCGATTTTAAGGCACTTGATCAACCCGTCATCACTATCCTGTTCAAGGAAGTGGATAATGGCCGGGCAAAGACCATCGCCATCTTTGCTAAATGGGCCAGGGGAATGATGATGGACCATATCATCCAGAACAAGCTTTCCGATCCTGAAGACCTCAAGACCTTCAATGAATCAAATTATCAGTTCTCTAAAGCAGATTCTGACCAGACTGAGTGGGTATTCACCCGACCCCGACCTGAGTGATCCGCTTTAGCTCTGTACTGATTGCTGGCTATTTTTATTGAATGGGATCGGTATCTGGTGCTTGGATCCGGGTAGCAGGTCATAACCAACTGCTGGCAGGTCTATCAAAAATCGGGTTCCTTCTGCTTCTGAGCTCTCCACAGTTATCACACCTTCATGCTCATCCACAATGCGCTTTACAATTGCAAGCCCCAAGCCTGTACCTTTGCGTTTGCCAAAAGTGTAGAATTCCTTGAAGGCATTCTGCTTCACCTCTTCCGGCATGCCTGGTCCATCATCCTCAAGAATCAGGCGCAACCCGGTATCAACCGCTTGAGTGGCCACTCTAAATGTGCCGCCCGGTTCAAGAACATCCAGTGCGTTCACTGCAATATTGTCCAGTACCCGGAAAAACCTAGACCCATCAATACGAATGTCTCCGTCAAACTTGAGATCACGTTTCAGATTGATCTTCTTGTCAACAAATTTGAGGTCTAATGAATCACAACATTCTTGAAAGTATACATTCGCCTGAATTGATTTGACCAGCAGTTCTTCTCCCCCCTGGGCAAATGACAGTAAGTCCTGGGCCATTGAGGTGAACTGAATGACCTGTCTACTGATAATATCTGCATAATTATTCAACTGAGTCTGGGTATGCTTCTTGAGCTTAATGAGCTGAGCATATCCGCCAATGGTAGACATGGGATTCTTCATATCGTGAAGAATAGTGGAAGCCATTCTCCCGATAAGGGCCAGTCGTTCTTTGTTGATCAGGGCTTCCTGTGTTTCCTGGAGCATATAATTGGCATGACGCAGCTGGTCGTTCTCTTCCTTCAACGATTTGATGAGGCGTTCATCTGTCTCTCGCAGGAATTGGGATATGTTCTTTGCCACTGCCACGGAAAAGGCCGATACGTTTTCCACCAGTTGGATAAAATTATCTTTCGTAACAGTCAGGATCTCACAATTTGAATCGGCGATCATCCCTGCGCTTCTGGGTTTATCCTCCAGAACAGCCATCTCACCAAATAGCCCCCCCTGTTCACTGTAATAACCCAAGACCTCTGTCCGTTCATCATTGACCTGCTTAACGATCTTTACTTTGCCTGAGGTCAGGATATAGACATTATCACCTTTTGTCTGTTCCTGGATGATGGTCTCTTCACGCTCGTAATTTCGGCATTCTACCTTGTTATAGATCATTTTCAGATCCTGGTCGGAAATATCCTTGAATATTTTGATATTCCTGAACGAATCAAATGTGGGTTTCTCAATTAGTTTCATATTTCCGCGCGGTTTTGTTCATCAAAACGTCTGGTGGACGTCATTTATCGCAAGTTAATGATACAGGATCAAATATCTCCAAAAATTTGCAGGTGTTAAAAGAAAAAGCCTCCTGCTTCAATTGAAACAGGAGGCTCATATTCATTTCAAACCGAATTGATCTCGGTTCAACTTTCGCGTAATGCAGCCTGAGCAGCAGCCAACCGTGCAATTGGCACACGGAACGGTGAGCAGCTTACATAGTCCAATCCTGTACGATGGCAGAATTCAACTGAACTGGGTTCACCACCATGCTCACCACAGATTCCCAGTTTAATATCGGGACGGGTCTGTTTTCCCAGGCGGCAAGCTGTTTCAATCAACTGACCAACACCTTCCTGATCAAGCACCTCAAAAGGATCATTCTTGAGCAAGCCTTTTTCAAGGTAGACCGGCAGGAACTTTCCAGCGTCATCACGGGAGTAACCAAAGGTCATCTGGGTCAGGTCATTGGTACCGAATGAGAAGAACTCAGCGCTGGTAGCAATTTTATCAGCCGTCAGAGCAGCACGTGGAATTTCGATCATCGTACCCACAAGATGGTCAACTGAATCACCAACTTCAGCGAACAGGTCCTTGATCGTTTCGCGGACGATCTTCTCCTGAAGCTCCATTTCAGCAAGTGTACCTGTCAAGGGGATCATTATTTCAGGTTTTGCGACAATGCCCTTCTTCTTCAGAGCCAGAGCGGCACCTATGATAGCCTTGGTCTGCATGACGGTGATCTCTGGGTAAGTATTCCCCAGACGACAACCACGATGACCCAGCATCGGATTGAACTCTGATAGATCCTCAACCTTATCGGCAATAACTTTCACATCTACACCCATGACATCGGCCATTTCCTGCTGACCTTTTTCATCGTGGGGGACAAATTCATGAAGTGGTGGATCCAGCAGGCGTACAGTGACCGGAAGGTCCTGCATGGCTTCGAAAATACCTTCAAAGTCTTTCTGCTGAATCGGCAGCAGCCGTTCCAGTGCAGCTTCACGACCAGCCTGATCTTCAGCGAGAATCATCTCACGCATGGCGATGATCTTATCACCTTCGAAGAACATGTGCTCGGTACGGCAAAGGCCAATGCCCTTGGCACCAAATTCACGACCGATCCTGCTCTCACGCGGTGTGTCGGCGTTGGTGCGGACATACATTCTGGTATATTTCTCTGAGAGGTCCATGAGTTTTCCAAAATCGCCACTGACCTCTGGATCAATGGTTTTGATCTTGCCTTCATAGATCTCACCGGTAGAACCATTCAAGGAAACCCAGTCACCTTCATTAAAGACATCACCGTCAACTGTCAGGGTCCTGGCTCTGTAGTCTATCTTGACTCCACCTGCACCGGAGACGCAGCATTTACCCATACCACGGGCAACCACAGCTGCGTGGGAGGTCATCCCACCGCGGGCAGTAAGAATACCATTGGCGATGTTCATACCTTCCAGATCTTCAGGGGAGGTCTCAATTCTGGCCAGAATAGAATTTTCAAATTTATTGGCTTCATCAGCATGGAAAACCAGCTGGCCAGTTGCAGCACCGGGTGAAGCAGGCAGACCCTTGGTCAATACTCTTGCGGATGCCGTGGCAGCCTTTTCAAAAACGGGGTGAAGCAATTCGTCCAGTTTATTTGGTTCCATGCGCAGAACAGCTTCTTTCTCATCGATCAGACCAGCTTCCAACTGCTCAATGGCGATACGCACCATAGCGGCACCCGTTCTTTTTCCACTACGGGTCTGGAGCATCCAGAGTTTACCATCCTGCATGGTGAATTCTATATCCTGCATGTCAGAATAGTGGTCTTCAAGTCGCTGCTCAATATCATGCAATTCAGCATATATTTCTGGCATGAGCTCTTCAAGCGATGGATATTCTTTCACACGTACTTCCTCAGAAATCCCCGCCAGTTTAGCCCAGCGCTCTGAACCAACTTTCGTGATCTGCTGAGGTGTGCGGACACCAGCCACTACATCCTCACCCTGGGCATTGATCAGATATTCTCCATTGAAAATATCTTCACCTGTTCCTGCATCGCGGGTGAATGCAACACCGGTACCTGAGTTATCACCCATATTCCCAAAGACCATCGCCTGCACATTGACAGCCGTTCCCCAATCGCCAGGGATCTTATTCAGCACGCGATAATAGACAGCGCGGGGTGTTTCCCATGAGTCGAAAACAGCCATGACTGAGCCCCAGAGCTGATCCCAAGGATCGTCTGGAAATTCTTTACCAGTCTTTTTGGTTACAGCCGCTTTGAAATCAGTGACGAGCTGTTTCAGGTCTTCCACGGTGAACTCTGTATCGAGCTCATAACCCCTGGCTTCCTTCATCTCATCCATGATCTCTTCGAAGGGGTCAATGTCTTCTTTAGACTCGGGCTTCATTCCCAGCACAACATCACCATACATCTGGACAAAACGGCGATAAGAATCCCAGGCAAAACGTTCATTACCTGATTTTTTTGCCAAGGCCAGAACGGCGGTATCATTGAGACCGAGATTGAGGACCGTATCCATCATCCCGGGCATGGAAACACGGGCGCCAGATCTTACTGAAAGTAAGAGTGGGTTTTCCGGGTCACAGAAAACGGCACCCATGACAGCTTCGGTTTCCTTGACAGCGGCCTCAACCTCTGCCTTGATCAGCTCAACTGTTTTTTCTCTACCGACCTGATTGTATTCCGTACAAACGTCTGTTGTGATGGTAAATCCGGCTGGGACGGGAATCCCTAACCCGCTCATTTCTGCAAGGTTGGCTCCCTTGCCACCGAGAAGATTCTTCTGCGAGGCATCTCCCTCAGCTTTCCCACCGCCAAATGTGTAAACGCGTTTAGTCATAAAAATAATTTCCTTCCAATTATCAGTGTAAATTTTATTGATTCGTGTCTCAGCACTGAGTGACTATCCATCATGGGCGGAATTAAATGATTTTACACCCTATTTGCCACAAAATTCCGACCCCTTCCGACCGATTCACCAGAGTTATGAGCGAGATGGATTTTGGAACGGGATGCTGTGGATTTTTGATTAATTTTTTCATGATTTTCTACCTACAGGGGCTAGATTCCACCTATGAAAACCTTGCTCATCCACGCTCTGAATCCCGAAGCTGCCCTCATCAGGGCTCGGTACCCGGCTATTTCTGAGCGCGTATCCCATCCAGGTATGGCATTGCATGAATTAAGCCCCCATTATGACATTTTACGGACTGGAATTGGGCTTGAGCGAACCGCAGCATCGCTTAAGCACGTACCGAGTCCTGATTCCTACCAATTATTCTTACAGTTCGGGGTCAGCGGCTCCCTGGCAGAGGAGCTCCCGGTACATTCAAAGATCTGTGCGCACACGTTCACTGCCCTGGACAGAGAGCCCCTCAAATCTGAAAAGCCCCAGCACTGCGACCTACCCCATGTTCAAGTCGTTCGATATTTCAGCAGTATGGATGTAGTTAGCGATGAAGCATCGAGACAGATAGCGATCTCTCATGGTGCCCAGGCAGTCGATATGGAATCATATGAGGTGGCTTATTTCTGTGCGGCTCGCAACATACCATTCACCAGTCTCCGGATCATTTCTGATCGAGCAGGCGCTTCTACACCAGAAGAATTCCGTAATAATTTCAAGCGAGCTTCTGAGCTGTTGCAGAATTATCTCATTGAGCAGATACTTTGATTCTCCATCACATGAATATTTCTGTTATTATCCCCACTTATAACCGAGCCAATAAAATTGAAATAGCGGTTAAGTCGGTACTGGATCAGACGTACCACCCTGCCGAGATCATCGTTGTAGATGATGGTTCCAGCGATGGAACAGCAGCCATATTGGATCAATTCGCCGATAAAATCACTGTCATCCGAAATTCTGAGAACAGAGGTGTCTCTTTCTCACGAAATGCTGGTATTTCCCGGTCCACTGGTGACTGGATAGCCTTTCTAGATTCCGACGACACCTGGCATCCCGGTAAACTGGAAGCGCAGGTCAACTATCATTCACAGCACCCCGAGATCTTGATCAGTCAATGTGATGAGATATGGATCAGGAACGGTGTCCGGGTAAATCCTATGGTTAAGCATGCCAAGCACGGTGGCTGGATATTTGACAAGTGTCTGCCTCTGTGTATCGTGAGTCCAAGTGCTGTCATCATCCACCGGAGCATATTTCAGGATATTGGTAGCTTTGATGAACAATTGCCTGCTTGTGAGGACTATGATCTCTGGCTCAGGATCGCGCCCCATTATGAAATAGGCTTACTGCCTGAGAAACTGGTTACCCGTTACGGCGGACATCCTGATCAACTCAGTGCAAAGTACTGGGGAATGGATCGATTTCGAATTCAAGCCATGGAAAAACAGATAGATGCTGATCTTGAACCCGTTCAAAAGAAAGCTGTGCTCGAACAGCTGGTTTTCAAATGTCGAGTGCTTGCTGAAGGGGCTGCAAAGCGGGATAATCTGGAAGTGACAGGCATCTATGGGGAGAAATTCAAGGCTTACCAACGGTTGTTGTCTGAGTTACCACCTGACTAAAAATCCAGTCCGATCTTTGTTGTTGTTAAAACTTGGAGTGTATTATTCGACCAGGTCGTTCCTGATACTGGCATACTTCAGCGTTGAGAGCAGGTTGCGGTAAAATGGTGGTTTCACTGAGAGCATGTGTTCTTTGGCGGCCTCATTGTCATAATCAAAGCGTCTGACATCCCAGTTAATATCATCTCCCTCCACGGTTAAAAAGGCAACAACGCCGCGGGTGTCTTCATCGAAGGGCAGGCCGGTGGAGCCAGGGCATAAAACGGTCAAGTTCCCGAACTTTTCATTACGAGGAATGTGGGTATGCCCGTGAATAAAAACGAAGCGTTTGGTGTCAGGATGTCTGTTGGCGGCGTGAGTTCTCCACCGTCTGGCTTCATCCAGCGTGGGGGGTAGTTCATCGCGACCAAACCAGGCATGGGTAAATTCAATGTAGGTATCGCCAATTGTCTCAAAATGGCTCAACTTCATACTGCGGACGAACATCTTCCCTGCTTCACCCAACTGTTCTGCTGTCCATTTCTCATTGGCGATGATGTCGATACAGACCGGATCATCTGGATCCATGCCTTCAATCGTCGGACGATCATATTCCCAGATATCCTCTACCAGATAGCGATCATGATTCCCGCGGATAAATACCACATTCTCCAGGGAGGTCAATTTATCCAGCACCGCATTCGGGGAAGATCCCAGCGAAAAGCAGTCACCCAAGCAGATGATCTTATCAACACCCTTTTCGGCCTGCACGATCTCAAGGGCTTTTTCCAGGGCAAAGACATTAGAGTGGATATCTGTAAGGATAGCGTACGTCATTTTACTTTTATCTTTAACCATCAATCAAAATCCTGTTGCGATGCATTATCGTTGTCATCCAGTTGGGGGATAAATATCTCATTTCCCCTTAATAAATCAAATACTTAAAAAAATTATGGGATATATGTCATAATAGCGAAATTACGTATCTGAAAGAGTTGCCTCAAGTGAAGTGCTCGGATATATTTGCGCCTGCATGAATATGACACTCAAATACATGATAAATTTGATCAAAGGAGACTCCATGAAACTGTCAAAGAACCTACGGTTTGTCGTTGTGGGACTTTTGCTGATTTCAGTCCTGGGATGCGATTCCACAGACATGACATCTGCTAAAGTTTACCTACAGCAGAAAAACTATGAGAAAGCTGAGGAGATGCTCCTTCTCGCTTTCGAGAAAGAACCTGCCAATCCAGACCCGGCATATTTTCTGGCCACAGAGATCTACGCCAGGAACAAAGACTGGGATAAGGTCGCAGAATATCTGAACAAGTCAGAGGCCATCGGTCCAAAAAATGTTGAAAAGATCAAAATGGCCCGTGAGAAGTATTGGGTGGATAATTTTAATCTGGGGGCCAAGGGATACAACGCCCTGATCAAGGGTGGCGTGGAAGATGAAGAAGCTTTGTACAATTCAGTCATTCAGTCGTTCAAGAATGCCATGTTACTCGATCCTTCCAAACCTGAAGCAAACAGCACCATCGCCCAGGTCTATTTATTCAAGGGGGAGTTTGAACTGGCCAAGGCCGCCATGGTCAAAGCTGTCGACATGAACCCTGAGGATATCACCTCCCGTATAAACCTGGGGAATGTTCTTTTCAGGGATAAAGAATATGAAGAAGCACTTTTGCATCTGACCAAAGCCCTGGAAATTGATCCCTCAAATTTGAATGCCATCAAGCAGGTTGCATTTGTCTATGATGCAATGGGTGAAAAAGAAAAAGCAGCTGAAGCTTATCTGGACGCCATTAAAGTGGATCCCGAGAATACGGATCTTCACTATAATCTGGGTGTCCTCTACTTCCAGCAGGAAAACTTTGAAGCTGCTTCCAAAGAGTTTATCAAAGTCGCTGAACTGAACCCAATGGAAGTTGATGGCCTTTTCAACGCGGGTCTGGCTTTTGGCCGCATGAAAAACTACGAAGAAGCTGAAAAATATCTTGAAATGGCTTACGAGCTCACACCTGAAAGTCTGGATGTGGTACATGAACTGAAGATGACTTACTACCATAACTATGGTACCAAGCACGAGAAGTTCAAAGCCATGGATAAGCTGGAGAAATCGTTGAAGTAAAATTTTACTGAATCGGTTTATTTAAAACCCCGCTCCCGGCACAGAGCCGCTTGCGGGGTTTTTTGTTTTATCACTTGTTGCAGCATTTATTTTCCATGAACCCGCATCATTAATCAAAGAGGAATCTCATGCGATCATTAATAATATTTACTTTTGTTACAATTCTGGCCTTCCCGGTTTTCGCAAAGAAAAAGGGAGCCCCACCCATGGCTGCTGGAGCAAATGGCGACCGGACCTGTGCCGCATCAAAATGCCATGCCAGCTACGACCTGAATTCAGGAGATGCAAAAATCTTCATTGAAGGCCTCCCTGAAAAATACACGGCCAATGAAGTCTATGAGATCACTCTCCAGCTTGAGCAAAAGCGCGGCAAGCTATGGGGTTTTCAGGCTACCGTTGCTGATGAAGAGGGAATGCGGGTCGGGAAGATCATCTCGATGGAGGGTCAGAATACTCAGCTCCTGCCTGAGGAAAAATACAAGAGCCGAACAAACCGTCAATACATCACCCACACGGTTTCGGGAATCAGAGGATCCGAAAAAGAGAAATCACCTGCCTGGAAGATCCAGTGGCAGGCCCCAGATACGAGCCTGGTGAGCCCATCCTTTTATTTTGCCTTTAATGTGGGCAATGGGAATAAAAAGAAAACCGGCGATCATGTCTATACACGGGTTGTCACAATAGCACCTGATACAGAGTAAAATCCGGGGATCAAAGCCACTATAAGATTTCTTTTCTGGGAGAGCTTTACCCTTTTTCAGGTGGTGAATACGCGCTAATTTTAGGGATATGTTCAATCATATCCGAAAAGCAGCGTTCTATCTCGGACTCTTTCAATCCGTCCTGCTGTTTGCACAACAAATTCCGGTAAAAGAACCCCAACTACTCCCCTTCCCCTCCTTCAAAGGTGGCGCTACATTTTTCAGCCATATACCAACTGATAACCTGGTACTTGCAGCGACCTCGGGCTGGACCTCTGCCGACATCCTGGAGGGATTTGCCGGAACTGCTGATCTCGAACTGCTGCGATTCCGCTGGGGGAAGTACATCCTGGGTTCATCAAAAATGGATATTCACTCTAGCATCTGGACATCCATCTTTTATCAGTTTGACTCAAATGAGCTCCATTCATCCTATCCAAACGCCTTTCAGGTATCCAACACACCCTTGAGTGGGTTTGAAATGAAAGCCCTGATCAGCGAGACCTACCTGCAACACAGTTTTATTTTCAAGTACAGTCGCCGGGGACAGTTCCACGCTTCCCTGGGAACCGGTCTCACCCATCTCTCGCTTTACAGGAATGATAGTGGAGCCAGACTGATCGACGCCTCTGGCCTTGGCATACATCTGGGGACTGGCTGGAAATATACGCTTTTCGGCCGAGATGGTGACCGGGTACGCATCGGGTTCAATCTGGGCTATTCAATCAGAAACTTTGACATCGGTGAGCAAGATGAGCGGATCACGCTGAGTGATGGATCTGCTGGCCAATTGACTCCCATCCAGTCCATTTCGTTCAATACCCCGGATATACAGATCAGTATTGAAATGGGAGAACGGTTTTTTTCAGCCTACACCCCCTATCGTGATCCCTTCCGTCTTGGTCTTTTGAATTTAAGCGCTGGTCTGGGGATGATAAACCTGCAGGATGGTGTAAGCATTCAATACGACACTGCTGGTGTCAGCCTTGAGGTTCCCTCCATGGGCGCGGTCACACAAAACTATGATGTACAGATATTTAAATACAATTGGCCCTTTCATTTTATCAAGCAATCTAATATTGATGCCTTCAGTGGTGCTGGTATCCGCTACTGGAAGACCAGCCAGCACACAAACCTTCCCTCGGGGTGGGCAAGGAATTTTACAGACGGCAGCAAAACCCTGACAGGCATGGCCTTCGCACCGAAGATCCTGGACGTCTACCTGGATCATGAGATCACTTATCCTCTGGGGAAACGATTGTATGCTTCCATTGGCGCAGGAACCGGGTACGCGAATCTTACACTCTATGAAAACATTAATAAATCATCATTGATCAAAGCTGGTGCATTCACCTGGCAGGTCAGCAGTGGTGTTGGATTTACGGTCCAGGGTGATGGGAGCTCCCTGATCGCTATCGGGTTGAGCGCAGGATACTACAAGCAAGCCTTTGAGATCGATTTGGCTGAGTCTGAGTTTGAGCCTGAAACCCCCAGCTTTATTGCACCCATAAATTATGTGGACTTTAGTCACCCCGTCATTTCATTTGACATCGGCTTGATCTTTGGTGGAAAGACGAATGCAGCGCAGGAAGCACATGCTGCTTTCCGGGATAAAAAATTTACCAGTGCCGTGGAGATACAGGATGACTTCCTGTCTGCTTTTCCCAATCACCACAACAAGGACATCATGCGGCTTGAGCGGCAGATGATCGAAGATACCCTGATCACGCACTATTATCGTGATGCGCATGACGTGTTGTCCCAGGGTAAACTACAGAACGCCTATTCTTTACTTAGGCGGGGCAAAACACCTCCGACAGAGCGAATAAACAACGCGGTGGAAGGAATGAAGCGCACCATTGCTGACCAGGCACTGCAGACGGCTGCGGATGAGCTAAAGCGTCTGAATTATCTGCGGGCTGAAGAGATGATACAGCTGGCTCTGAAAAGCGACCCAAGCAGTGTTGAGGTAGCAAAAGCCTTACTGGCCCGTTCCTATATCATCCGCGCAACCATTCTCTATCAATCCAAAACGTATAGCCGGAGCCTATACTGGCTAAAACTGGCCGATGGTCTCACAGATCGTTATAAAATGGTAACTGCTCAAATGAGAGAGAAGATCGGTGAGGGCCGCCTGGAAGATGCCAACGAGGGTATTCTGAAGGAAGACCGGGAGATGGTATACCAATCCATGCAAGAGGCTAAATCATTGAACCCAGGACTCGGTGATGTGGTTGAACAACACATGAAAGATCTGGAACATGCCATGGACAGGATCCAGGAGGATAAAGTTCGCTCCCTTAAACGTATGGCGGTGGAGAACATGCTGGATGAGGTCTCAAATCTTGATCCTGAGAATTTTACGCCTAGGGTAGGTATGCAGGGGTCGGTCCTGGCAACCTATGTAGGCGATCCCAGTCGCAAATTCCAGGAAGGTAAGTATGAGCTCTGGACCTACTCCAGGAAAGATGGAACAGAGCTATGGCTCTACCTTAGAAATGGTCTTATTGAGAAAGTCGCTGTGAAATAGAACAGCGCAACTAGATCAGATGATGGCCCTTCAGGCCGCTATACACCTCTTGAATGATCACCTTGAAAATCCCCCAGGCTGGCACTGCCAGAAACATCCCCAATACACCGACCTGAGATCCAACCAGGATCAGCAGGATAACGGTAAGCGGGTGCATTTCCATCGAACCAGAAACCACGATCGGTGAAATGACGTTATTGTCTATCATCTGGACGATAAGGAACATGACGATAATATGAATGATATAGTAATAGCTGGCTGCAGCGATGGGGTCACCCAGGTTGTTGAAAAGGCTGACAACAATAGCAGGTGCCATGCCCATAAAGGGTCCCACGAATGGTATCATATTGGCCATTCCGGCAATGGAACCGATGAGAAATACGCCGGAGATATTGGCGTCGAATATGAGGTTCAGTAACGAGAGACCGATGATGGACTGAATTCCCACACCCAGCGCCGCTAAGAGCTGCCCGCGCAGGAAGTTGGTAAGTTGCTTCTTGGTCTTGTAACTGATATTCAGAGACATTTCAAAATAACGATTAGGCACCATACCAATGAGCCGCTTCATCATCTTGGAACCATCGATGAGGAAGAATATCGTAATGATGAGAATAAACACGATCGTGGCAAGGGTGTCCAGTGCTCCAGCGAGAACAGATCCGAGTTGTCCAAAGAATTGGGCTGTAAGGTCTGAAAGTGTATCTGTGTCCAGCTGAAAGTTCGGAATGACCTGAGAGACCTTGGTATTAATGTTATCGATCATCGAATTCAGTGAATCTGTTGTGGACTGTTCCTGGATCATATCCTTGATGCGAGTGATCTCGCCCAGCATGGTTGGAATACCTTTGACGATGCCCGTCCCAAGGATGGTAAAAATACCACCAAATACGATGAGTGCTCCCCAGATCCTACGAATTCCAGATGCTTCCAGTCGATCAACCATGGGGTTTAGTATTGCCGTGAGCACGGTGGCAATTATGATCAGGAAAATGGCATCCATGACCAGGGGTAATGCCTTGTACATGGCGGCCAACACCACAATGAGCGCAAAGAAATACACCAGAGTCTTGAACAGGTTCTGGTGAAAGAATCTGACGGATTGGGAATCTATTCGAACGGGATGCTGATCACTCATCGTCCTGTTGTCCCAAAATTTCTTCCAGCTGTCTCGACACTTTTACCAGCTCACTATTGGTCGACCTCAACCGGGTCGCTAACACTTCTGACAGGGATAATAATATTTTGCTACCGATTCCTGGCTTGATCTTCAGCAGATCCATGAGGTCCGGTCTGTAGAAGCCAATGATGGTACTGTTTTCCAGGGCGGTAGCCCCAGCTGTTCTTGGGGATTCATCCAGGAGGGCGATCTCTCCAAAGAAATCACCATCATGCAGCTCTGAGAGTTGTTTGGGCTCCTGATTAGGGATATCCAGAAAAATTCCCACCCGTCCGTCAATGATGATATACATACCGTTCCCAGGATCACCCTGCTTGAAAATAGGTTCGTTGGGGGCAAAGTTCCTGATGTGGGCATTCTTTTCCACGATCCTGATCTCATGCTTTGTCAGTCTCCCAAAGACATTGACCTGAGAAAGGGCGATCTCAGCCTGGCTGCGCCGCGGTTTCAATTTATCCTTGAAACTGTCGAAAAGGGGGTATGATACTTTCGGTTTGTCAGTCATGGTATCCGTCCAGGCTATGTATTAATTGTTACACGTTTGTATTATATCCAACCGATGCTCTTGGATCGGTTTTCTGTTCATCCAGAAACAGGCTAAAGTAATTTTCCCAAGATAAAGCCGATTACCACGCCAATCAACAAAACCATGGTGAGAACTCGTCCCTGAACCACACTTGAGCCATAGCCTTTTTTCACGAACAGGATCGAGACAAAATATCCACCGGCATTAAGCAGCCAGAATATGGGAATAGAAAGTATCTTGATCAGCAGGGGGCCAATAAAGGGGATGAGTGCCACAAGGCCGACCAGGCCTGCAAAAGCATTGGAGAGGATTCCGATGAGTACAACGAATCCAGCCATGATCTCCTTGTCCCATTCAAACACGATACCAACATAGATAAATACACTAGTGGCAATGAGAAAGACAAAGGTCTTCCAGTATTCGGTTATGATATCAAGGGTTCGCTGAAACATGGGCAGTGAAATTAAGAATTTGACTCACTGATTCACTTAGTTTTTTAACCGTTTCAAAACGACTGCCTTAGGAAATTTACCAAATTGAGCACGGGAGTAGGTGCCGTCTTTTTGTACCCAGAGAAAGAACTGGGTCCCTTCCTTTGCGATCTCGTTGGTCAGGACATCGTTGCGCTGGATGAGGGGCGACCCACTTGAATAATGAAGCTCCGTCTGAATAAGAATTTCGCCAGGGGCTACTCCATGGTTTGGGTGAGGATGCCTTGCATCATAGCGGGTAGCGGTAGCCTCCCACAGTTCACCATCGATAAAGACAGGCAGGGTTGTTGGAAAGAAGGCGGGGTCATGCGCTTTTGAAGCCAAAAAATGGGTGGCTGAGAACACTGTTAATCCATCTGCTGGGAAAGCCACTCGGGATCCGTTGGAGTAGGCGACTGTCCTACCATCACCTGAACGCCGGGCACTGAGCTGGAATTGCATATCCCCCTCGCTGATTGATTTTGACCAACTCAAAGGGTGAAAGTCTTCTTTTCTGAACTCCACCCGATAAATATTATGAACCGGGTGAATCACATTGATAAAGGGTTTGAGTCGATTCTCATATGATACCCGCACAGTCGAATCGTCTTCGACCCAGGTCAGGGTCATGTTGACCAGAGGAATCCTGAGGTAGGATACTTCATAATTGATCACCTCTGTCTTATTCCTGGCCAGGAGGCTGCTGGCGAGAATAATGATGACACCGATGGTTTTGAATTTTGGCATGATCAGGGTTTCCATGTGAATTTTCCACGCAGACCCATAAGGCCGACGTAGGTGATATATATGGGCTGGAGCATGAACCAGACTGGGTAGAGTTTGAAGAGGGACCAGAATTTAAATTTTCTGGCCGCCAGGCTCAATACGAGACCTTCAAGGAGAAATTTTGCGCTGACCGGGATCCAGAAAGCCGGACCCAAATTGCCAGTGAAGACAGTAAGCAGAATCATCAGATTGCTCAGAAATGCCGACAGCAGAAAGGTGAAAAATAGCGGATCATCACGCTCCATACCTCGTGAATCTGAGGACCATCTTATCCGCTGATTGATGAAGGAGCCAAAGCTCTCCTGAGCCGCCGTTTCCACAAAATTATTGGGGTCCGCATTAAAATGAGCGTTTAGACCCGTTCTTTTAGGAATGGTTTGAACGAGATAGATATCATCGCCAGTAATTTTGTCGGATACGGCATTGTATCCACCAATGGATGTAAACGCAGTCCGGCGGTAAGCCAGATTTTGACCGGATCCACTCCAATGGTAGCCATGCGCCATCATCCCGGCATTGGCAACCATGACAGCTGCAAAGTCCAGTGCCTGGTACTCTGCAAAGAGTCCGCTCGCGGCCACCTGTGAATACCCGACCAACACACCTACATCTTCATGCATCCTGGCCACTGCACTGGCGACCCAATGGGGACCCACCCTGCAATCAGCATCTGTGGTCACGATGATCTCAGCCGTGCTATGCCGGATACACTCAGTGAGGGCGTTCTTCTTTGGTGTCATGTGGGTCGCGGTTTCATTGATCCTGACTAAATGGAAATGGGAGTGTCGCTTTGTGAAGCGGTCAATGATCCTGGCAGTCTCATCAGTGGAGCGGTCATCAGCGATATAAATATCCAGCCTACCCGTGTACTCCTGTCTGGCCAGGTCGCTTAGTATGTACTCGATCTGGTGTGCTTCGTTACGCGCTGCCATGATAACGGCTACATCAGGTGTATGCTCTGCGTCAGGTCGTCTGTCCTTTTTTAATAGCCCATAGGAAATGAGCAGGGCAAAGATACCGTAGCTTAGCGTGCTAAGTGCAAGAACACTGAATAGAATGAGAAGCATTTTTTAAAGAATGAAAAATCCAGCTACCAGGAAATATACCGCAACGCCCAGAATATCGACTGATGTGGTTACGAAGGGGCCCGTTGCAACTGCCGGATCCAGATTGACTCGATGAAGCAGCACGGGGACCAGAGCCCCTACAAAGGCTGCCGTGGACATGGCCAGTATGATACCAATACCTACTGTTATCCCCAGTTCAACGGAGGTCATGACGCCAACATCCATATAGCCAGTCACACCCAGAAGATAGCCTGCGACACCAAGCAGGAAGCCATAAAGCGCCCCCAGCATCACCCCTACTTCTAATTCTTTGAACACGATCTTAAGGGCGGCAGCAGGATCAACTCTGCCCGTGGCAATACCGCGAACGATAATTGTGGCAGTCTGAGTACCCACGTTCCCGGCCATACCGATAATGATGGGCAGAAATGCCATGAGGGCGATAACCTGCCCCAGGGTCTCCTCGAAATTGGTAATGATACCGGCGACCAGCATACCTCCCAGCCAACTGGCAAACAACCAGGGGACACGTGTCTTTACATTCGCAAAGGAACTCTTCATCAGGATGTCCCGGTCTCGACCAGCACCAGCCATCTGTAGAAAATCTTCTGTAGCCTCTTCACGGATCACATCGATAACATCATCTACTGTGATTATACCCATGAGCTTGTTGTTCTCGTCTGTCACCGGAACGGCCAGGATATTATAGCGTGACACGATATGAGCCACTTCTTCCTGATTGGTCAAGGGGTCAACGGAGTGAACGTTGGTGGTCATCAGCGCCGTGAGAGTCTGGTTTGGTTTTGAAGTGATGAGATCCCGCAGGGAGATGACACCTACCAGATGGTCGCGATCGTCAATGACATAGAGATAAAATACCATCTCCTGTTCATCCTGGTTCTGAATGGATGCGATGGCGTCACTGACGGTCGTATTCTCGTGTAATGCGAACACGTCAGGGATCATTAACCCACCAGCCGAGTCCTCTGGATAGGCCATCAGGGTTTCCATCTCTTCCGATTCACTACCCTTCATTCGCTTAAGGATCTCTTCAGCCAGCGATTCCGGTAGCAACTGCAGGATGTCCGCTTCATCATCAGATGAGAGCGCCTTCATCAGGCGCATGGTCTTTTCAATGGGTATTTCTGTCAGGACCTCTTCGATCAGATGCTCATCCATCTCCGAGAGTACTTCAGCAGCCTGCTCAACCGTTGGGATCAGCAGGAAGACTTCATTACGTTCTTCAACTGTGATGTGTCTGAATATCAAAGCCAGATCTGCCGGGTGCAGCTTGGCCAGCATATTTTCCAGATTGCTTTTCGCATGTCGGCGAAGGAGTCGTCTAACCGTGTCAATATGGAGGTAAAGATCTTTCATAGCTGGCAAAGAAATTAAGCAAGATTCAAGAATAAAGAAGGATGAAAAGTCCCAGGAGTTCCCCCGTTATATCAGTTAAAAATCAGGTCCAACTGTCGATATCGATGTTTTCTCTTATAAACCGGGTTGATTTGGCCCGGATTTCTTTTAAAAATGGCTGAGATTCCATCACCCAGGGCATAATATCCGAA
>JAIPJM010000032.1 GCA_021734255.1 Fidelibacterota bacterium
GAACAGGGTTACATTCATCTCGCCTCCGCTATTGTTGGGTTACAGAATGGCAGAGACACTCCTTATAGCCCTGCCCTCTAGTTGCGGGGCTATTCTATTTTATTAAAGCCAGATATTCAATCGTTTTGGACAGGTATGACTGCAATATGAGCTGATCCTTACTTTCTTTCCTCTTCCTACCATGTCCTTTAAATTCATGATCTCTCCTTTCGATTTGAGTTAAGGGACAAAAAAAAGATCAGATGATTACTCGATAGTGGCACGTCGCAGAACATAGAGGGCTTCTTGGGCTTGAATGCCCAAGCTATCGTAAAAATAGGTTTCTATGTTTTGTAGTGTCAGCATACGATTTGAACCTAAAAGACCGGGATACGTTTCCCAAGCTTTAAATGCCTGCATGATGAGAATTGATCGTTGTTAGCCGCTACCCCAGCGCCACATCCAGGATCATCATCAGAGTGAAGCCGATCATTGCTCCCACGGTGGGTCGATCCGTATTCCCTTCCCGCTGTGCTTCAGGAATGAGTTCTTCTACCACGACAAAGATCATGGCACCCGCAGCGAAGGCCAGGGCAAAGGGCAGGATACTCTGTGAGATCATGACCAGGGAGGCACCGATCACTGCTGAAATCGGCTCGACTATACCCGATAGCTGCCCATACCAGAAGCTCCTCCCCTTACTCATTCCTTCCCTGCGCAAGGGCATAGAGATCGCCATACCTTCCGGGAAGTTCTGAACACCGATTCCAATGGCGAGCGCCACTGCACCAGCCAAAGAAGCTGAGGATAACCCAGCCCCGATCGCCCCGAATGCCACACCAACGGCCAAACCTTCCGGAATATTGTGAAGCGTCACGGCAAGGATCAGGAGCGTACTTCTGCGCCAACTCGTTTTTGGGCCTTCGGCTTTATCCATGGAGTCACCCAGGTGCAAATGGGGCAGTAATTTATCCACGCCCCAGATCGAAAATCCACCTGTTAGAAAACCCAGAGCCACAGGCACCCATGCTGGCAGTTTGGATCCTTCGGCTAGCTCAAGCGCCGGAGCGAGGAGAGACCAGAAGCTGGCTGCTATCATAACGCCAGCAGCGAAACCCAGCATACCATCCATTTTATAGGATGCGTTTTTCCCGGTAAAAAATACGCCTGCTGCTCCTGCAGCGGTCATAAAATAGGTGAACAACCCTCCCAACAGAGCTAGAAAAACCGGGTGAATACCTGTTAATATTTCCATCTGACTCCCTTTCTTACTTATCACGCTAGAATATTTCTAAATGTATCTGAAAGCAATTTTTTTTGTACCCAGCGAGAGCGTCTTCCCTTGCCAGGTCTTCAGGTGTGTCCTAATCTATATGCTCGGCACTGTTTGAAGATATATGGATCCCCCCGGGTAAACCCGGGGTCCCATTCATAACCCGCCTTCGCTCCACCCGCCGCCGTTGGCGGGGTTCAGCTACGGCGTGGTTATCCGCCCGGCACTGGTGGTGACATCGCGCCGAAGCGACTAACTTTACATTCATCCCCGAGTGAACACGGGGTGTTCTGTTCGCACCCCCGCATCCTGCGGGGCTCGAGAAGGCGGATAAATTGAAAACTTGTGCTGGCGATATTGCCAATTAATATATAACGTGCATATCGCTCATATGTGATTGTACGGTGAGATAGATTCGAAGCTAGGACCAAGGAGAGAAAGAACATCATGAAAAGAAAATTGCTGGTACTGTCACCCTTTATTGTCCTGGTCGTTGGGATCATACTTATGCGAGTATTGAGTTCCTTCAAGGAAGATCAGCCCAAACGCATGCCCCAGGCTCGACCGAGACTGGTAAGCACAGAAGTGGTTGCCCTTTCAGAGGTCCCTGCCACCCTGTCCACCTACGGTACACTAGAATCCAGCCAACCAGTTACACTTATCAGCGAGGTTTCCGGCACACTGCAAGAAGGCGCCATAAAATTTCAGCCTGCGCAATCCTTTAGAACCGGTGATCTCCTGCTGAAAGTGGATGATCGCCCGATCAGCCTGCAGCTCAATAGTACCAAGAGTGATCTTTTGTCAACCCTGAGTAACTTACTGCCAGAAATAAAATTGAGCATGCCTGGTGTTTACAAAACTTGGGAGGCATACTTTAATTCCATCAGTTTCGATAAGCCGATCCCGCCCCTGCCAGAAACTGTTGATCTGAGACTGAAGGCACTTCTCGCTCGCTATAACGTCTACAAATTGTATTTCACGGTTCAGGACCTGGAGATCAGACTGAAGAAACACTATTTTTATGCTCCTTTTAACGGATCGATCGTCTCAACCCAACTCCGATCAGGTAGTACGGCGGCACCTGGCACACGCCTGGCTGAAATAATCAACCTGGATGAACTGGAAGTTGAAATTCAGCTCCCAGCCAAGGATATCGGGTGGATCACTGTAGGCGATATCGTCGACCTGAGCACCAGTGATGGAAACATTCACTGGCAGGGTAGGATCGACCGTATAGGGAATACGATCGGAGAAAGATCCCAATCCATCCCAGCCTATATCAAATTGGATGATACGAATGGACAACACCCTTTTGCCGGGACATTTCTTAAAGTCAATATTGCGGCCGAGACCATCCCGAACGCATTCAGAGTCCCCCGTAAGGCTGTCTATGAAGAGTCTTACGTGTTTCTCGTAGACGGGGGTATCTTCAAGCAACAGGCAGTGGATATTGCCTTTGATGAGGGCGACATCTATATCATCAACGGTGGTATAGCTGATGGTGATACACTGGTAACTGAATTACTGCAGGGCGTATCAACCGGGATGCCAGCCCAAGCCCTCCTATCAAATCCAGATGAGGAATAGACCGGCATGAAACGTGTCATTGAATTTTTTATCCGTTATCCTATCTGGACGAATATTCTCCTGTTTGGGGTACTGTTATTCGGGGGACTGGCCTTATCCAGCTTAAAATATTCCACATTTCCTGAGATTTCACCCAATCGCATCACCATACAGGTCCTCTACCCCGGTGCCTCGCCTGAGGAAGTAGAAGAAGGCGTCATCATGAAAGTGGAAGAGAATCTGGATGGCCTTGATGGCATCGAGCGCGTGACTTCTACTTCAACCGAAAATGTGGGTGTGGTCATCGTGGAAACCTTTAGCGGTGCAGATATAGACAAAGTTCTCACGGATGTGAAGAATGCCGTTGACCGGATCAACTCATTTCCCCTGGGAGCGGAAAAGCCCATTGTTTACGAACAAAAATTCAGATCACGGGCACTTTCCATTGTCCTCTACGGTGAGACAGATCTGCGAACCATGAAGATCTATGCTGAAGAATTGAGGGATGCGCTCATTGCTTCACCCGCTATCTCACAGGTGGATATTCAGGGTTATCCCGGTTTAGAGATTAGCATTGAAGTGTCGGAGGCAGACCTGCGGAGATACCAGCTTTCATTTGATGAGATCGCCCGTCGGGTACAGGCAGAAAATGTGAATCTTTCCGGTGGAAAATTCGAGACCCTGGATGAAGAAATATTGATCCGAGCCTATGGTCGGGAGTACACCGCCGCAGAGCTAGGCACCTTGGTGTTGCGGGGCGATAGCGAAGGCAACCTGGTCCGCTTGAAGGATGTGGCAACTATCCGAGAGGGCTGGGCCGATACACCTGACCGCACTTACTACAACGATAAAACAGCAGTCGTGCTGAACATCTCCAAGACCCGGGAAGAAAATGTCCTGGAAGTTGCCGACATTGCAAAAGCTATGGTGGCGGAGTTCAATCTTGACAACCAGGTGATCGTGGCCAAAGTACTGAACGATAACACCATTAGCCTCAGTCAGCGTATCCAGCTGCTCATCAATAATGGTTTCATGGGCCTGATGCTGGTGGTCATGAGTCTCAGCTTCTTTCTGAATCTCAGGATCTCATTCTGGGTTGCCATCGGTATCCCCTTCTCCTTTGCCGGTACCTTTATCGTTCTGAATTTTGTGGGCATCACATTGAATGTGATCTCGCTATTTGGGATGATCATTGTCATTGGAATACTGGTAGACGATGCCATTGTGGTATCCGAAAGCATCTTCAGTGAATTTGAAAGAGGCAAAAAAGGTTTACGGGCTGCCCTGGATGGCACCGTCGTTATGGTGGGACCGGTAACAACGTCTGTGATGACCACGATTTTGGCTTTCATGCCATTTTTCTTTCTGGATGGATTTCTCGGTCGCTTTATCTGGAACATGGCAGCCGTTGTGGTGGCAGGCTTGGTATTCTCCTTGATCGAATCCTTCTTTGTCCTACCAGCACACCTGGCGCATTCCAAAGGGCTCCACGACCATAGTAAAGATTCTGCACTACGGGTTCGTATCGAGAAGATCATCAATTTCCTCACGCATCGTATGTATGCACCTTCTCTGAAATGGGCTTTAAAACATAAATGGACCACAGTAACCCTACCCATAGCAACCGTATTCATAACAGTGGGTCTTTTCTCCGGCGGATTCATTGGATTCACATTTTTCCCGTTTATTGATGGAGACACCCTCCCCGTGAACGTCAGTCTGGTCGCTGGTCGCCAGGAAGCCGATGTCGAATCGGTTCTCAAACGTATCGAAAAGGTCGTCTGGGAAGTGAATTCAGAGATGAGTGCTCAAAGAGATGATGGTCGCGATTTCATTCTGGGCATTAAGCGGGATATCGGTAGTAACGATTTTGGTGACAGGGGCAGTCATACAGGCAAACTCCTACTGCAGCTGCTGGATGGTGAGAAACGTGGCATGGACAGCTTCATTCTTGCCAATCGAATACGTGATGCTGTGGGTCCTGTACCGGAAGCCCAGAAGATCTCTTTTGGTCGTGCCAGCATGTTTGGGAAGCCTGTGTCAGTCAGTTTACTTGGCAGCAATTTGATTGAGCTGCGAAAGGCAGGTGCCCTGCTAACAGAAGAGTTGGAACAATTTTCCACACTACGGGATGTTTCACTGGGCAGCAAGGAAGGTCGCCGTGAGATCGATATTAAGCTTAAACCTCGTGCGTACTCCCTTGGGTTAACCCTGCGAGACATAGCTGGGCAGGTCAGACAGGGATTTTTTGGTCAAGAAGTTCAACGTATTCAAAGAAACCGCGATGAGGTCAGGGTCTGGGTGCGCTATTCCCCTGAAGACCGTTCATCACTGGGCTTCCTTGACCGTATGCGCATTCGAACCCAGGATGGTTCTGAATATCCTTTTGGTGAATTGGCTGAATACACCTTAAAACGGGGTATCACCTCGATCAGCCATTTGGATAAGAAGCGTGAACTGACAGTAGAAGCAGATCTCTCGAATGCATCCCTGGACCTACCCCCTATTCTGGCTGAGATCAGAACAGAAGTGGTTCCCAGAATCTTAGCACAGGTACAGGGTGTGCAGGTGTCATATGAGGGTCAGTCCCGCGATCAAGCCAAAACCGGCGAAAGTTTCCAACGCACCTTTCCCCTGGCATTTGCAGGGATGTTTATCCTGTTGATCCTTGTATTTCGCTCCTATTTCCAGGCAATCCTCATCTTTGGGCTCATACCATTTGGGGTCATCGGTGCTGTTTGGGGTCACGGGATCCAGGGCATTCAGGTCAATACACTCTCCATTTACGGTATCCTTGCTTTGACAGGTATTATCGTAAATGATTCAATTGTTCTGGTTGATCGGATCAATAGAAACCTACGATCCGGGATGCTGGTAATGGATGCGGTCTTTGATTCAGGTGTTGCCAGATTGAGACCGATATTGCTTACCACCTTTACTACCTCTTTCGGGCTGGCTCCACTCATTTTTGAGACCAGTCGTCAAGCGCAGTTTCTAATACCCATGGCGGTATCCCTGGCGTACGGGCTCATGTTTGGCACATTCCTGATCCTGGTGGTCCTACCAGCAGGATTCCTCATTATCAATCAGATTCGTGTCAAGTGGATGAACTTATATCATGGTATTGAGGTGACCGCCGAGGAAGTAGAGCCGGCAGTAAAAGAACTTGCCACGCAATTCTCAGATCCCGGCAAGCAGTAGAGCTGAGAATAGTTTCGCCTGATTGCGGTTCTAATAATTCAGGGTAATAAATAAAGCAGCCACCAATAAGGTGGCTGCTCTGCATTTTTCTGTGATCATCGTGAGTGTCGTATTACTTGAGGAGCATCATCCGCCCCGTCTCCATTGATCCAGCATACCGGAGTGTGTAAATATATACACCTGCCGGCAGGGACTCACCTGAGTTACTTCTGGAATCCCAACTGATCTCATGGTAACCCGCACTTTGCATACCCTTAAATAGATTGGCCACCAGGGTCCCTCTCACATCAAAAACATCAAGACTGATATTTTCCTGCTGCGCTAACTCAAACCGGATCTTCGTGGTCGGATTAAAGGGATTGGGATAGTTTGGATAAAGCTGAGTGATCGTTGGCACCTCTACCGCCTCATCCACTGAAACGGTTCCGCCAATATCTGTATAGTTACTATTACTGGTGAAGCTTGATGAAACATTATTGATCACGCCATTTAACTGAACCCGCCAGGCATGGTCCGTAGGCGGAGCATCATAGGTATTATTCCGATTCACATCCACCCAAAAATCCAGATCATAATTGCCTTCGGATGTAAGCACATGCATGATGATAAAATCAAAATCTGCCGCACTAATATTATTGACAGTCTCCTGATGCAGCATCTCACCATTATCAGCATCAATAAGCTTTAATTCAAAATAGCCATTGGTATAACTGCCCATTCCTGTAAATGATGTGTGAAGTGAAAACATTTCTGCCGCACCTCCAGGCGTACTGTTGGAAACGCCAGGTAGAGAAACGAATCCAGCGGTGCCTGGCTGAGCTGAGCCACTGGCCCACAGACCAAAAGGATCCTCCAGCTCATGGCCGTTGCTGAAGCCATCACCATCAGCATCCGCTGAGGCCAGGGCTGGTCCCCAGACCACATTCCCATTGTTCAGGTAGGAATTTTCCACCAGCTGACCAAAAGCGTTGCGCGTACCCCCGCCTGCCGGATTGACATGACAATTCGCACAGCCATTGACGGATCCGTTTGGCAATTGCCCGACACGGAATGCCTTTGCCAGGCTGGCTGTTGGTGTGCCAATAAGCACAATAAATGTTAGCGTAATAATATTTATAAGCTTCAATTGAGACATGTTATATCTCTCCTATGCTAGTGCGAGTTGTTGAAATCAATATAGTCATACCAATTAGATACATGATGATGAAAGTCACATTTCAACTTCACCATCCTCAGCTACATCAACTCATGACGGGCAGGTCTGCCAGCACGATCTCTGCATCAGCAGTCGCTGTAATCCTTAATTCGGTTTCTTCTTGAATGTAGACGCCATCACGAGCGTTCACCTTTTCTCCGTTCACACTGACCTCTCCCTTTGAAGGGACCAGGTACATGTGCCGACCGGGTTCAAGGGGATGTACATAGGATTTGCCTGCGCTAATGGTACCAGCGAATATAGCGGCGTCCTGATAGATCATGAGCGTATCCAGGTCTTTATGCATGTCCCTCCCACTAACAAGCGGTACTAACACATCATTCGACTGTTTTGGGAACGCACGAGCCTCCCACCTGGGCTCAACATTTTTATCTGCAGACTGTATCCAGATCTGGAACAGTACGGTCTCCTCCTCTTCTTCATTGTGTTCACTGTGAAATACACCGGTGCCAGCAGACATGGCCTGTACATCACCTGCTTCTGTCCTACCCACATTCCCCATGCTATCCTGGTGGGTAATGGCGCCTTGCCGTACGTAAGTGATTATTTCCATATTATCATGGGGATGTTTACCAAATCCGGTCTTTGGTTTAATCTCGTCATCGTTCCAGACGACAAGGGGTGGATAACCCATTCTTTCAGGATCATAATAACGGGCAAAACTGAAATGGTGACGTGCGTTGAGCCACCCGTGTTTTGCATGTCCAAGTGATTCAAAAGGTATGACTTTGATCATTAAGCTCAGCCCCTCCCCCTAATTGTCTTGATAATTTGCCGCCAGCAACAGAGCGCCGCCAGCCAGTCCAAGGTCCTTCAACAGACCGCTCATGGCCATCATATTACCACCGATGAGGCCAGGTAGATGTATGGTGAGCACGAAGACCACCATCAAAGCTGCCGTAAGGAGTCCCGCTAGATAGGTATGTTTTTGGATCACGAAACTCACTGCTGCTGCAATAAGCGCCAACCCGGTCAGATAAACCCAGAATACACCACCAGGAAGCCAGCTGGGGACCAAAGCGACCATTTGCCCAGCATTGAGTAAGTGCATGATGCCGAACAGTCCAAATGGAATGGTAAACAGGTAACGTCCGATTGATTTTATATGTTGCATGATTAATTCTCCTTAATGTGTTTGAGATAAGCCCAGATCCTTTGCCAGGGATCCGAGCGTTAAAAGTTGGGAGTCATCCAGACTTGAGAAGCATTGCATCAACTCATTCAGATGGTTTTCAAATACAGATTGAATCTGTCCATTTCCTTTACTGGTGAGGTGAATGATGGTGGATCTACGATCCAGCTCACTGGGCATCCTCTGAACCAGGTCCTGCTTCACCAGATTGTCAATTATTGTGACAAGGTTCGCAGGTGTCATTAGTAATTTTCCACCGATGTCCTTCACTGCTAGCGGACCCAGGTGGAGCAGCACTTCAAGGACGCCAAACTGTGACAGGGTGAGTCCTTGCGCCTCAACATTGTGACGCATCGTTGTATCCAAGGTGTTCTTTGCTCTCGACAACTTGATCCAGGTATCTAGAACAAGGTTTTCCCGCTGACTTCCTTTGTAGTGTGTGCCCATAACATTAGTTTAATATTTAACTATTTAATATCAAGAGAATTATTATCACATTTTATTTAGAGATTTGATGGTGTCGGAT
This sequence comes from Fidelibacterota bacterium, assembly GCA_021734255.1. Classification (GTDB taxonomy): domain Bacteria; phylum Fidelibacterota; class UBA8477; order UBA8477; family JABMPR01; genus JABMPR01. Next base: position 8,894 of record JAIPJM010000032.1, read on the forward strand.
TTATTTTATGCATCATGCAGGTTGCAGTCATAGACTTTGAAGATCCACAAGGCCCCCAGGCATTTACCCGGTCCCTGAAAGAAACGGGTTTCGCTGTGGTAAACAATCACCCTATTTCCGCTGAGCTTGTAACCCGGGTCTATACAGCATGGCAGGGATTTTTCGAAGGCAATAACAAAGAGGCGTTCTTGTTCAACCCTGAGCAACAGGACGGCTACTTTCCTTTTGGGACTGAGAACGCCAAAGGATCTGACACGAAGGACTTGAAGGAGTTCTACCACTACTACACGTGGGGACGCGTTCCAGATCAGTTAGAAGATGCCACCCGAACACTCTACACCGCACTTGATACGCTGGCAGGGAAGCTATTGGAGTGGGTTGAGGGAGAACTACCTCCAGAGGTGACGAACCTGTTTTACGAACCGCTACGAGATATGATTATCAACAGCCATCGCACCTTGCTGCGCACCATCTATTATCCAGCGCTAACTGGAAGTGAAGAAGCAGGTGCCATCAGAGCGGCTGCCCATGAGGACATCAACCTTATCACCCTGCTGGTAGGAGCAACTGAAGCAGGGTTGGAGGTCCAGGGCGTAAATGGGAATTGGTATCCAGTACCGTGTGACCCGGGTATGATCGCAGTGAATACGGGCGACATGCTGCAAATGGCGAGCAATGGTTTTCTGCCCTCAACGACACACAGGGTTGTAAATCCTACTGGAACGGATAGTCAGCGTCCCCGGCTCTCCATGCCGCTCTTCCTACATCCCCGCGATGATGTCCTTCTCAACCCGGAAACCACTGCTAAGAGTTACCTTGATGAAAGACTCCGAGAGATCGGGCTGAAGTGATTTTTTCCTCACTTCAACGGAAATAAATAAGTAGCCAACCAGGCCGGCGGATTAAGATATAGTGATCATTTTAAAATGATCGATTTCGACAATGAAAGGCCAGGGTAACGACAGATGAACAAACAGCCCTACAGGGAAATCGAGTTGGCGGAATTCTACACGATCCTCGAATCCGGAACGACCAAAATTCTGGATGTGCGTGAAGCCTGGGAATCACCCAAGCTGGAAGGCGAAATGGTGCTGCACATTCCCGTCTCCCAAATCATTCAATCGATTGATGCCATTCCACAAGAAGAAGATTTAATTGTCGCCTGTCAGCATGGCGTTCGTTCATTGTCAGTTGTAGAATACCTACACAAACAGCATGGTTTTTTAAATCTTCTTAACTTGCGTGGGGGTCTTACTCCAGATCACTGAGCTTTAGGGGGACAAGTGACACGAATGCTATCGTTGCCCCCACCTCTCACTGTGCTATTAAATGAGGGATTGACAGACGGCTCTCATGCATTACATTTCGTCATATAACGAAATGGATCAAGCATGCGAAATACGATAAACGTCTACAAAGCTCTCTCCGATACGAACCGGGTGAGAATCCTGATGATGCTCAAAAATAAGCCACTGTGCGTGTGTGAGATCGTGGACATCCTGGAACTGGCGAACTCCACCGTATCCAAACATCTCTCCATCCTGCGTAACGCCAATCTCATCATGGACGAGAAAGATGGTCGCTGGGTGAATTACCGGATTGCCAATGTCAACGAGTCTGAAGATATCTCAATGGTTCTGGCTCACCTGGCAGAGCAGCTCCAAAATGACCCTCTCATCGAGGCTGATAGCAAGCGTGTAGGAGCGGTGGACAGATTCGTCATCTGCGCCCCCTCTGATCCTGTAGATGAAGGAGCTGCCAATGGAATGGCGTAGTGAGTGGAAGCATTTGACCTGGATCGTGGGTCTCTTTCTGCTAGCCTACTTCCTACCCCTTGAGAACACGATCTTCCTGCAGAGTCTTCACTCTGCTCTCGAGCTTGCCAAATGGTATGCCCGAGAACATGTATTGCTCTGTCTGATCCCTGCTTTTTTCATCGCAGGGACCATTGCTGTTTTTATCAGTCAAAATGCTGTGATCAAATACCTGGGCGCTGGTGCAAAAAAATGGATATCCTATGCCCTGGCTTCCGTTTCTGGGTCGATCCTGGCTGTGTGCTCCTGTACCGTGCTTCCACTTTTTACGGGAATCTACAAACGGGGTGCCGGTTTGGGGCCAGCAACAGCCTTCCTCTATTCAGGGCCAGCCATCAATATCATGGCGATCATACTTACCGCCCGCGTATTGGGGTATCAACTCGGACTTGCCCGGATCATCGGTGCCGTTCTCTTCAGCATCATCATCGGTATTCTCATGCAGATAATTTTCAGTAAGGAAGAAGCCCAGCGCAATGCAGGCCAAATGGTGATCGCCGATGTGGGTGAAGAGCGACCCATCTGGCAAACTATGTACCACTTCGTCATCCTTGTGCTTATCCTCATCAGTGCCACCTGGGGTCCTGGAACGTCCTCTGAAGGTGCCTGGGCGTGGATATATGCCCATAAATGGATCATCACATCCACTTTCGGCATCGGTCTGGGAATCAGTCTGATCAGGATCCTGAATATCAATTGGATTCAGGTTGTCATCGCCGGCCTTGTGGTTGCAATTGTCGGCATCATCTCCAGGTCACCATTATTGGGTTTTGTCACTGCCATCACAGCCCTTACCCTCATTCTCAGCTTCCAAAAAAATGAAGCCGGTGACTGGTTATCTGAATCCTGGGGTTTCGCAAAGCAGATCCTGCCACTCCTTGCCATAGGCGTGCTGGTGGCTGGATTTCTTCTGGGAACGCCTGAGAATGGCGGGGGGATAATCCCGGAACGCTGGGTGGTCGGTCTGGTCGGGGGTAATTCTATATGGGCTAACCTTTTTGCCTCAATCGTGGGCGCCTTCATGTATTTCGCGACGCTGACAGAGATCCCCATCCTCCAGGGACTGATAAACAGCGGAATGGGTGATGGTCCAGCACTGGCACTGCTACTGGCCGGGCCAGCATTATCATTGCCCAACATGCTCGTAATTCGGGGTGTATTGGGCAATAAGAAGACAGCGGTATATATCCTCCTGGTGGTCCTGCTTTCAACAGTGGCTGGGATGGTTTATGGATTACTGGTTCAATAGAACGTTACTTGGAATTAATGATATAAATAAAGGGGAATCCCATCATGGAAGTAAAAATACTGGGTTCAGGGTGTGCCAAATGCAATCTCCTTGAGCGCAAAGTAAGAGAAGTGATTGAAAGTAACCAGCTCCAGGATGTGACCGTTGAGAAGGTCACCGACCTAAACAAGATGATGGATTACGGGATCATGATGACCCCGGGATTGATCATCAACGATGTGGCAAAGAGCACAGGGAACATCCCCAGGGATGATCAAATTCTGACCTGGCTGAAGGGTGGGTAATGATGCCCAGGGGGATGCTGATCACCGGATTGCTTTGTTCAATGCTGCTAAGTATTGCCTGCTCCGATGATGCGCCTAAAGTATCAGGAGAGACGCTGAAAAGCGTTCACAAGATCACCTTTGTAGAATTAGGCTCCGTAAATTGCATACCTTGTAAGAAGATGCAACCTGTGATGGCTGCCATCGAGGCCAAATACGGAGATCAAATCGACGTTGTTTTCTACGATGTCTGGGAGGAAGACCAGAAACAATATGCCCGAGATTATGGAATCAGGTTGATCCCCACCCAGGTATTCCTGGATTCCAGTGGTACAGAGATCTTCAGGCACGAAGGATTCTATCCTGAGTCTGAGATCAATGCCTTTCTGGCGAGTAAGGGACTGATAGCCCTGCCCCAAGCAGAGTAAGTATGACCGACCTGTTTGAGGTTTTAACACAGGCTGTATCAGGGAGTTTTGGGATCGCCATACTTGCCTCCTTCAGCTGGGGAATTCTCAGCATTGTTCTGAGTCCCTGTCATCTTACAAGCATTCCACTTGTCATCGGCTACATCTCCAGACAAAACAAAGGCTCCAGCAAGCAGAGTGCCCTGCTGGCCCTCGTATTCGCCGTCGGCATCCTGGTCTCCATCATACTCATCGGATTCATTACTGCTGCCATGGGTCGTCTTTTGGGTGATGTAGGGGCATGGGGCCCCTGGCTGGCTGCAGGTTTGCTCATCGTATTTGGACTCTACATGATGGATCTGGTCAGCCTGAACTGGCTCAATATGAAGCTGCCGCAGATCGACCGAGCGGGTTTCACGGGTGCAGCCCTGTTGGGACTGATCTTCGGCGTGGGTCTTGGACCTTGTACGTTTGCCTTTCTTGCCCCCGTGTTGGCTGTGATCCTTTCACTCAATGATACGTCATTTATCAAACCATTCGGACTGATTATGGCATTTGGATTGGGTCATAGCCTTGTCTTTGTATTGGGAGGGGTACTTGCCGATGTATTTAAGCGATATGTGAATTGGTCTGGAGAGACCAAAACACCTGTATACATCAAACGCGCTCTGGGAACTTTGATTCTACTTGGCGGCGTCTATTTTGGGTATACCGCCATATAAAGCGCGTTGCACCCTTCCCATCGGTTTTATCTATTGAATTGAGTTTTGAGTAATAAAGCTTTAGTGGTGCATAGCTATAGTTAAAAGTCCAACTCCGTGCATAATAGCCTGGACATTCGCCTTTGCATTCACTGTTTGCACGCCAATCCTGCACCGGCGTAGTTTGAGCAACACGACAGTGAAGCCGTATGGAGGTGGGGAGATACAAAAGACCCAATTCCTTCAAACCTAGCGCTATCAACGTATACAACTGTCTATCAGTGACTTAGAGAAACGGTAGAGCTGCCTCTCGCGTTATAATTTTCACGCCAGATCGCTGAAGGTTACTCAGAAAGTGGCATGACCGTGGTACGCGAGGGAAGATCACTTATCCCTATTCAGTGTCAGCTATGCTAGCTACCCCTGTAAATTGGATTTATTTCTTGATAGGGTGAATAAAGTGATTGAATCAGCATGGCGTTCGTATTAGTATTGAGACACATTCGCATTTAGAGTGAATGTTGGTGAAAATTAATAATCAGGGGGATATACTCAGAAAGGGGTAAGCAAATATGCAGCAGTATAAACACTTACTACTCGCCACATTGCTTGCAGTATCCATACCATTCTCGGGTGGATATACACAAACATTTGCAGGTCTGGATCAACTGGTGTTTAACCCTAAAACCACAATCGGTGGTTATGGTGAAATGCACTACAATCAGGTTAGTTCAGAAAATGGAAGCACAACAGGAACCTTGGACTTTCATCGCTTCGTTCTTTTTTACAGTCATGCCTGGACTGAAAAGTGGTCATTCAAATCAGAAGTTGAACTCGAGCACAACTTCGTTAAAAGTGGCCAGGGAGAACTTGAACTGGAGCAGGCATTTGTTGATTATCATCATTCAGATGCGTTTGGGATCCAGACGGGTGTGATCTTACCTAGTGTGGGTTTTATCAATGAATATCATGAGCCACCTCTCTTCTTCGGAGTAGAGCGGCCTGATTATGCCAAATATATCATCCCCACTACCTGGTTTGGAAATGGCGCTGCTGTGTATGGTACGCTTCTCGGGGTTGATTACCGTGTCGTTCTTATGGAAGGTCTCGATGGAATCAAATTTTCTCCAGGCAGCGGGTTGCGAAGTGGCCGTCAGAAAGGCTATAAGGCGGAAGCTACTCATCCCCTCGTCAATCTAAAATTGGAAAGTCGGGCAATTGATGGGATGATCGTCGGAGGGTCATTCAGCCATATGGAAGCGCCAGATACGTTACAGGGCATATCCAGTGCTAACCCCACGACGCTTACTGAGCTACACCTGAATATGGAAAGAAGTGGATTCATTGTGAGGGGCGAGTTTGGTCAGATCCATTATGGTAAACCTGAGCTTGTCAGTGGTGTGAGATCTGCCCGTGGGTATTACCTGGATCTTGGATATGATTTTAGGGAAATCTTTAATCTGAAGGGAGAATTGATCCCCTGGTTTCGATACTCAGACATCAATACTGCTGCAGTCACAGAGGGAGTGGATGCCGCAATCGAAGCAGATCACCATAACAGCCAGTGGATGATAGGCTTGCAATTGAAACCCATCCCCCAGGTTGTATACAAGCTTGACTACGGTAAGTTTCGTCCCGAAAATGGTACTGAATCCACGCTATTCAATCTTGGTGTCGGATACATGTTCTAAGGATCCTTTTGAAGTATCCCAAACCAATAAATCTGATCGTCGGGCTAATGCTGATGATCCCAATGGATCTCTCTGCTGGGATCGGCGAGGAAACGGAGGCTATTCTGCACCAGATCTTTCCTGGTGCAGATGACTTTGAATTCAAGACCCTGGAATTGGATCACCAGGCAAAGAGACAGGCTGAAATAGCAAGCAGGCAAGCATTTCAAATGGAAAAAATATTCTTGTGGGAGATCCGCAGTGGAGAAGAAGTCATTGGTTTTGCCGTCCTGGACAACGTACAAGGCAAGGTGCAGCCGATCACCTATGTTGTGGTATATGACCGGAAGCTAGCTGTTGTGGCTGTGCGGATCATCCGCTACCGGGAACAATATGGAGGAGCCGTTCAGGACCCATCCTGGCTTGACCAGTTTAAAGGCTTCAAAGCCGATTCAAAATTCTTACTGGGTGCCGATATCGATGGTATTACGGGTGCAACACTCTCAGCAAATGCACTGACCAGGGGTGTTAAAAGAATAAGTGTATATGTATCACTTTTAATTGGAAAAGATTAGGTGTGAATAGGAACGTTAATGAACAGCATGAATGAAATAACGCTTTCATCAATCCCCCAACCCTTCAAAAAAATATTGATCGCCATGGTTATCACTCTCACACTCGGTGTGTCTCTAGGATTGATTGTCGTCTTCTTTACGACCACCGGTCTCCCTGATGGTATCAAGGCTCATTACCAGGGAGATGATCCGAACAATGTTGACCTCATCCCCGACAAGTACCCTATGCCAGTAAAAGAACTGCTCATTACGACGCACAATCACATCTTAAGTTTTACCTTCATTTTTGGCTTCCTGGGGTTTTTGATCCAATTAAGTAGAACATTAAGCTCAAGCTTACGTCAGCTTCTGGGCATAGAACCATTTATCTCAATTATCCTGACCTTTGGATCCATGTGGGCTATTCGATTTCTAAGTGGTAGCTTTGTCTGGCTTATGCTGCTAAGCTCGGCGCTCATGTATATATCTTTCTTCGTCATGATTGCGATCATACTCTGGGAATTGACCTATAAACGATAGTATTCTGACAATAAACAATCAGGCTTCTCAGTCACCTCTATAGCATCAACATGTATGATCTGTGATCCTGCTTCCTTAATGATGAGCAGAATGTTCGTATTTCTGTCATTTGGATCAGGCCCATTTGTCTCCAGGTAGTGTCTCAGGCTAAATGGGTGATCAGTATCCGTAAGCCTATCCCGATGAGGATCAGCCCCCCCAGGACCTCAACCTGCTTGCCCAGAAAGCGCCCGGCCACCTTGCCAATTTGAGTGGCAGCAATAGAGAGGATCAATGTTATCATACCTATTAATAAACACGGTAGCCAAATGGACACATCTAATAATGAAAAACTTAATCCAACAGCCAAGGCATCGATACTCGTAGCAACGCTTAATGTGATCAGGGTCCATCCCCGGGTCGGATCGCTTTTGAGCTTCTCCTCATCCTTTTCAAACCAGGAAACAACCATACGCCCTCCCACAATTGCTAATAGTGCAAAGGCAACCCAGTGGTCCCAATTCTCGATGTATGAAACAACTGTTGAGCCTAGGAGCCATCCCAACAGGGGCATTATACCTTGAAACAGACCGAAGTGAAATGCCAGCCGAAATACTTGGCGTTTCTGGTGGGCATACCCTGCAGCTGCTGCTGTCATGGATACTGCAGAAGCGTCCATGGCGAGTCCGATTGCTATGAGTACGATTTCGAGTAGGCTCATGCACGATATTAAAAATCCTCATTGGGAATAGTATCAAATTCCTTTGTGAGCACATAACATCTGCAAATATGACACATTCTGACTTGCCCGTATTATGGCGATGGATAAGTTGAGCGGAAAGACAGTCTAATTCACGATGTGTATGAGTTAAAACTATGAGGATTGCCCGGTAATGAAGAATCGGCACCACGACCACGCTTTTGGACAAGACAAACGTCGACCCGGTGAGTCGCGCACGATTGTAGTAATAGTAATCACTGCGCTGACAATGCTGGTAGAAATTGTTGCTGGGATCAAGTATGGGTCCATGGCGCTTCTAGCGGATGGCTTGCATATGGCTTCACATGCTGTCGCGCTGAGTGTGACTGCCTTTGCCTACGCCTATGCACGACGAAATGCAACGAATAGGCGTTTCAGTTTCGGAACAGGAAAGGTTAATGCCCTAGGTGGTTTCACTGGGGCAATACTATTAGCGATTTTCGCTCTCTATATGGGCATCGAGAGTGTTGTTCGCCTGCTCAACCCAGTGGATATTGTATTCAATCAGGCCATACTTGTGGCTGTGTTAGGCCTCGTTGTGAATGGCGTTAGCGTGTTAATCCTCGGTGTTGAAGATCATGATCACAACCATGAACATTCCGCTCACCACCATGATCACAACTTGAAGTCTGCCTATCTTCATGTAATGGCTGATGCGCTTACCTCGGTGTTAGCCATTGTCGCTTTGCTCACTGCAAAGTACTTCGGTTCAATTTGGATGGACCCAATAATGGGGATTGTTGGTGCAGGTCTTGTTGCCCGCTGGTCCATTGGCCTTTTGAGCTCAACCAGTTCGATTCTCTTAGACCAGCAAGCTTCTGAAACCGTTCTTAATTCTATCAAGAATGAGTTAGAGGATGGTGATGCCACAGAGATTACTGATTTACATGTCTGGTCCATCGGCCCGGAAATCTATGCGGCAGAGATCTCAATAGTCTCAAGCGATCCAGCATCTCCTGGAGCATATAAAGGTAGAATTCCAAAGGATCTGGGGATAGTGCATATCTCCGTTGAAACGAACAAACGCTCAGGGTTATAATTGCCTCGTTTTGGATATCACTTATTATGCTTCTACTTATAGCATTGATACGAGACCACTGATTATTGTAAGGAAGGCGTGTCAGAGACGCCTGATCTGAATTCTGCGACAGTGAGCATATTCTAATCTTCCATTTCGTACGTTTCAAGGCTTAAAGGAGCTTTTCATGTAGCATACCATCGGTATTTAGATGCTGACCCTCCCTGGGATCATTTAGCTCAACGTACTTGGAAGCTGACAGGATCGTACATTTATTTGATGGGGAAATTCAAGAGATTGAAGATGAAGAATCATATAAAGGAAAAGCACCAATTAACAAAAAGGGTGTCCCGGTTGAGACACCCTTTACGATCTTGCGAAATCCGTCGTATTTAGCTAACCATCAGATTCGCTAAAATACAGATCTTTACGGTAGCATCAATCTCAGCCTGACTATGAGCTGATAGGGTGGTTTCCACCAAAGTCCTAATGCCGTTGTAAAAGGTCAGGTAAGCATTGATGATCGCTTGAGTGGAGGTGGTAATTGACAGTGAACTACTGAGCGTAGCCTTCAACCCTGTCGTGCCGTTAATTCCAGCATCTATGGAGGAAATCAAATTGCTTTCCAATCCAAAAGAGGTACTCAAACCTGCTATGATGGAGTCGTGATAGGTTTGAAAAGCTGCAGTGATTTCCTGTGTTGATTGTGCAGCGTTGAGGTCAGCCTGCAGGTTCAAGCCTGCCTGCGTGGCACTGTTTATCTGAACTGTATCAGCATCGAGTGCTTCAAAGCCAGCAGCAACCGAGGCCTGAAGCATATTGGCCAATCGCATTCGTGTGCGTTGTTTGAGTTCGAAACGCGCTTGTGCATTGGCCTGCCCCGAGGCAGACATCTCGTGTTCACCACTCGCTACCGCAGCTTGTTCGGCCTTGGCATACATGCTGGCGTCGACACCGGCATCTTCATAAGCCTGAACATAGGCAGCCCACTGGGCTTGCAACGCAGCCTGGATCTCTGCCTCACTGTTGGCGCTATATAATGCCTCGTCCAGATCAGCCTGCGCGTTGGCTTGTGCAGTCACAGTAGCATCCAGTTGAGCGGTGGTTGTCGCTTCAAAATCATCGACCAAGATCTGCTTGCGCGATTCATTGGATGTCTCGATCTGCATGGCTATATCAGCAGACGAAACATTTCCAGCCTTGATTTGAGCTGCCACATCACTGTCAATCAGCATATCAATATCAGAATAGGTCACAGCCTCTGTCTTCCCTTCGGCGATGACCTGCATCCAGGTGTTGGATTCCTCAGTCGATTCATCGTTTACCGGCTTGGTGTAAACAGGGCGTTCTCCATGGGGAGGTTTGTTAACGGTAGATTTTTTCTGATCCTGCCCATTGTCAACCACTACCACCAGATACTCGTCGTTGGTGGCTTGTGTTTCCAGCTCAAAGGTTCCATCAGCATTTACCGTCACGGAATCCCGGGAGGCCAACTTCATCGAACCATCTGCTTGTACTTCTGCCAGGTAGGCAACAGTGCTTCCATCCGCAGATTTTGCTAATTTAGCCGCGCTGGATTGATCTACTTTCCCTCGAACGACGGCATAATCCGTGGTGGTGTTCTCAGTTCCGGTAGGGTTACTATCACAGGCCACTACCATCATTATGGCAATCAGTCCAAGGCTGATCGATTTTAATTTGCAAAATAACATGGCTAAACTCCTTTCGTTGGGGTTTCATGGTCTTGTTATTTGATCAAAAATTATAAGTTGGTGATGCGTTCGTCAGTGAGGCAACTCACAAAAAACAGGGTTGCAATTGAGAATCATTCTAGATCACATCTTTAAGACAAGCCAAGCAAGAGAATACTGTAAACTCATTTAATATATATGGTTATGTTTTAGTTAAATCGTGACTGTCTCGAGGTAAGGTCGCACATTACCTTCAATATATGATCTTCATCACGCATGCCAAGGGCGCATCCCTATCAGAGATAAGGTTGTCAGGATTCAAAATCTCAGAAAGTATAGGAAGTAAGATTTTCTGCCACTTTCTTCTCAGGTTTTTCACTCTAGATCACTGAGCTTCACGGAGAACATGGCACGAATGTGGTACGCGGTGGATACATTATTTATCCTTTATACCAGTATTCCAGGAATTTCTGTGCAGCAAGTCCATCATACAATGCTGTACCAAGAGTTATTGCATTATTTATGAGTCACTCTATAACGCAGTCTCGCACTTAACCCAAGGTGGGATTTTTCACCAGCCAATATGGATCATTTTGTATCAGACCATCGGAGTGGCGCGCAAGCAAGTGGGCTGGTGAATGCGGGATACAAACAAGGCGCTGCCGCTGATAGCTTCCCATATTTAAATCTGGGTTTTTTATATCCCCTTTGGGCTTTGATCTTGTTCTCTTTCATTATACGAGCCACTCCTGTGAACCTTCAATACTCGACACCTGCTGGTAACCTTGAACTCGGTTCTGTGGCCCTTGATGAACGCTTACTTTACTTGGACTCTTTTGCAAAGTACGCGGCGGCCTTTTTTAAGATGTCTCGCTCTTCTTCAACCCGTGACAGTTCTGTCCTGAGTGTGGCGTTCTCTGCCTGAAGATCCTGTTCAGCTCGCTCGGTAGGAGATTTTTTAGCCTGCTTCATCCAGTAGTACATACTTTTATCTGAAACGCCTAATCGACGACTGACTGCCCTTGCTTGATAGCCTCTGCTTTGAACTCTTCGGTGTATCTTTTACCTTTCATCTAACTTCCTCCTTTTTGCTTAGAATTTACCTTAGCAGGTGTCCACTAAACCAGGGGAAGTCCAAATGCGTAAAGGAGTAATCGGCCGAGGATATGACGTTCACACCTGAGGTACCTGCTGTGATGCCCGTGGGGTATCAGAAGAGTAGATGATCGATGGTGTGGTGAGGAGTGGAATGGATATTATCGCACAGTGGACAATTGAATCAGATTCCGTCCTAAACTTTTGACCCATGCGCCTGTGATTCAACATAACTGTGGTAATGCACTACGGGTATTTCCGATCACTTAGTCCCATTTGAAAAATCCCAGACGATTCGCGGCTTAATAGAGGTACTGCCAAGATTTGTGCACTGAGTGGCAGGCGGGGACATTTTCTTTCTTCTCTAGATTGCACGAGATTTTTCTGCATCTTTGGCCAGGAGATCTTCAGTCTTGTTTTGAAACCCAGTACTTATTTGATAGCCCGCGAGTTACAGGGGTGGCTAGTTTGCACTGTGCATGGTGTGCACGATCATTACTTTAGCAGAGAATCCTTTAGTGTTCTCTTTCCTGAATCTCTCGCAATTTTTGCCGACCAATTCAGAATTCCTTGGCGTAATGGATCGAGGGATCTCTCCAATTCCATATAATGTTAGTGTTTAATGCCCATCATTGTTTTGGGGGATTAGAGGGTAAAAGCAAGTAGAAGTCCCATACAGATTAATATCCTTTCATCCTGCTCCACTGCATGGGAGTAAAGACGATAAGAAGGGCAAATATCTCCAATCGCCCCAGAAGCATCAGAAGCGATAACACCCATTTCCCGGTTTCGGGGATGAAATTGAAATTGCCAATCGAACCCACTCCCCCTAGACCGGGGCCGACGTTGCCCATGCAGGCTGCGGCTCCACTGAAGCTTTCGACCAACCCAACTCCCAGCAGGCTCAAGCAAAGGCTGCCAACGACGAGAATGACCAAGTAGAGTGTGATGTACACTACCGCGTGGTTAGCATACTCAACATCGACAACTTCCCGATCAAGTTTCATGGGGACATAGGCACGGGGCCGCATGATCTGCGTAATCCGCAGGCCCAATCCCTTCAATGCAAGCACGATGCGGTCCACCTTAATTCCCCCAGATGTAGAGCCCGCACAGGCACACTGCAGCGTGAACCACAAGAGGATAAGCCGGGACGCATGCGGCCAGATGGATGTGTCGGCACTGGCAAAACCTGTTGACGTGCCCACGGATAAGATATTGAAGCTGGCATGCCGCAGAGCCGTCCATAACGAGACCATCCCATCATTAACCTGATTCAGGGTGGCCAGAACAATTCCGATCAGCATACTTACCAAGTAGAAGCGCACAGCTGAAGATCCCCAAAAGGGTTTGATGCTTCTATTGATAGCGAAGCCAAACAGGAGGTAGAAGGGCAATCCGGAGAAAATCATGAAAAGCATGATGATGCCTTCAATCGTCGGACTGTTAAAGTGCGCAACACTCGCATTCCGGGGAGAGAATCCGCCTGTGGCAATGGTGGCAAAAGAATGGGTTACGGCATCAAATAGGCCCATACCTGCCAGCAGGAGACAAATCGTTTCGAGCAGGGTCAGGGCAGTGTAGACATTGACCAGGATACGTACGGCATGCCGTGCTCGGCCCTGCAGGCTCTGTTGAGCCAGGGTGGATATCTCACTTCTGAAAAGAACGACCTCTGAAAACCCCAGGAAGGGCAACAGGGACACCACGAAGATGACAATCCCGATTCCTCCGATCCAATGGGTGGCCGAGCGCCAGAAAAGGAGACCCTGAGGGAGTGCTTCGATGTCAACCAGGATCGTGGAGCCTGTCGTTGTGAACCCGGAGACGCTTTCGAAGAAGGCGTTAGTCACAGTGAAGGGACCACCATACAGGATGTAGGGGATGGCTCCTATTCCGCAGGCAACCAGCCAGCTGAATACGACGATAAGCGTACCTTCCTTGTTGCTCACATCGGGGATAGGGGGAATGAAGATCAAAGGGAAAAGACCAAACAGGACCGTGAAGCATGTTGTATAAACTAGCGGGAGGGTGTCTAGCCCACCCTGAAGAAACGCGATGATGCTTGAGAGCAACAAGAACACACTGAGCAGGGGAAGTGAATAGGACACATACCGGAGCACAACAAAGAAGCGCATGTTATGTGTCTCAGCGGTGTCGCTTTAGTTGGCTGATCAAGGACTTCACCTCATCCGCCAGTTGTCTCACTTCGTCTCGGGAGTAGATTTCGACATGGTACTCGTGGCCCTCCCGATAGCGGTGAATTCCTTCAATCAGCCTGAGGATCGGACTGATCAGTGCAAAGTGTATCAGGTAATTGAAGAGAGCGGTCAAGATCAAAGCAGACACGATCGCCAGCATACCAGGAAGTACCGCACGCTCCGCCTTTGCCTGGAGGGCTGACGCTGTTTGGTAGAGGACTTTGCTGTTCACTTGTCGAAAATTTCGAATCCCTTCCTTCACACCTAGGAAAGCAGGATGAACTTCGTTCTTGTACCAGGCGAGATCCCTCTCGTGACTGGTTCCGACAATCGGCCTTTCCAGTAAGGCTGTGTATACATTGTAACGATGTCGTATCTCTTTCAAGACCGCTTCCTCCCCCGGCTCCGTGATATTCCCGAAAGTGAAGGAGAGCCTACTACGAAATGTGCTGTCAGCGACCTTCAACGCGAGACGGCCCTTCTCCCATTCGCCCAGCAATAACAGGAGAACGCCACTGTCCTGACGTTCAAGCGCTTCGATCATGACTTCGGCGGCTTCGATACTCTCGTAGTTCTCGCCCAGCAAGGTACTCACCGAATGACCGATGCTCCGAAAGCCCAGAATGGACCAGTATCCGGAGATCACCAACATCAGCGATATGATCATGAAACCTGCTAAAATCTTTAGCCTAATCCTCATAATTCCCTCAACCTTAAAATCAAGAGAAGTTAGGATTAACAGCGTACCACAGTAGAAGTTTTTGCTCAAGCTGACCAAATCTATTTCTGCCCTGCGCCATCAGTAGAGAGTGTATACATGATCCACTATGTGTTGATGCAATACTATTTACTCTACACACATTGTTGATAGCAATGTGTGGGCTGGGATGGAAAACCAATTTACTCGAGTTCATAATTGAGCTGATGGTCAGGCAGATTTATCTATATATTATCCAAATTGTGAAGCCGGATGGAGGAGATGTATAAAATTACGGGTAGATCAAAGGCATACGGGAACAGGTGACAGCTCAGGCCCCCTTCAATATCCAGCTTATCAGCATTCACAAGGAGTTTGATGATAACACGCAGCACTAGATTGGCAGATGTGTTGGTTTGGCGAGGGGTTTCACAATCTCCTGAGTGCATTCCACAGCGGTCTGATAAACAGGGAGTTCTACAGGCAACTATAGGGATGTGTGCACCAGGTGCTCTCAGAAGATGACATGAATCTGACATTTTGCATCGATCACAACCTGGGCTTCTATGCAAATCCATATCGGGAGTAGACTTTTAAAAGTGTTTCGATGAAAATGCTCGGCCGGAGTGGGATTTGAGATATATCTCAAAATGCTTTGCCTTCGCCAGTTCCTTGAAACCTATTACTGTTTCCAGTTCCCAAGGTTTGTACTTGGTGCTGTAGTTGGATCTCCCCCTATTGTGAGCTTCTAGGCGTTTTTTGGGGTTATGCGATAGACCCGTGTAATGTTTATCCGGATCCTTCAAGCTTTTCAGGATGTATACGTAATGCATGGGTGACCTCAACCTGTTCAATTGATTTGAGTTTTTGTTGAACCCGGCGAAGCGCGGGCGTAGTTCGAACAATTTGTGGTTAGCGTTTAGGTAGGTGTCCGGTTTCGTGCAAATGCACTTCACCGGGACTCGGCTTCATTCTCACTTCGTTCGAACGAAGCCTCGTGGAGGCGGGGAGAATCGAACTCCCGTCCGCAATGCAAAGCCAATCAGCGTCTACATGTTTATCCTGATATTTGAATTCATCATCACAGCTCCCTCAGGCTGGATCTTATGACGACTATTCAGCTAAATTTAAGATTCTCACCACTGACAAATGAGTCTCCGATCCCATTTAAGCGACGCTCCAGAACCCACCAATGGGAAGAATGAGTAAGGAACGGGCTACTTATTTAATTAAGCTGCCATTGCGTAGTTAGATTCGCCATTTATAAATGACGTCCAATTTTTTAAAGTGATCTCGGGAAAACACTACATGCGGCTAACGGTCTCCGTCATCCCGTCGAAACCAGGTCGCCCCCATTATCAATGAGCAGTTTACCCCGCCTTTGCACTTTCAGCGCCGGCGGAATTTAATAAACGATGATTTTACTCCTAATGCCAGTACTATTTGTTCCTTACAAAACACATAAAGCGCTGTGATTCCTTGTACGAGGGCCTTGCCCAAGATTATATTCCCGACAGACTAAAGTAGCAGGGGGATATGCACGTAAGCAATTCAAAACACGGTTTTTCTATAGTAGAACTCATGATCGTCTTGGTGATCACAGGGGTATTGGCAGCTGTTGCCGTCCCGATCTATCAAAAAAATGTAGAAAGCGCGAAGCGTACGGAAGCTATCGCTGGTATCAGTTTGGTCAAGGAATCTCTGGAAATATACTACGGTACGAACGGACAATATCCCACCGCGCCGGCTTTTCTTAAGGTTGTGGGTAAAGGATGGAACGAACTTGCCAAGGGTGATCTTACTGGTCAATACTTTGTGGGCAAGAATTATAAATATCGCTGCACAGATGGTGTCAATTATGAGATCATGTGTTTAAAAAATAATATACTCGAGTTTAATGTTGTACTGGACTGGGCAGGTAACTGGGACTTTGATGACGACCAGGACGTGGATCCTGAGGCATAAGATCCACAAACTCCCGGCTAAATCGATATTATTCACCATAGCAACACATTCCTAGATTAGGAAATTCTATAGCGGGGACCCTATTATGTTTCGAGCAATTAGCCTACTTCTGCTCCTATTTTCACTATCCAGCGCAATCACTCATTTTGATTCAGAACCTGTGGTGCGCGTCCGGGTCATACATACACTGGATACGATCAAGGTCCGCCTGGATGGGAATTGGAACCTACAGATCAATGAAGACATGACCCTCCCCTTTGCTGACAGTACACTGCTCCAATTCATACGATTCGGGTCGGGAATGACCCTGGTGAATATTCCCAGTTTATCTGGTCAGGAATTCCGGCATTTTTCGCTGTCCTCAATGGAAGATTCTGCCCAGATCATAATGTCAGATGTACCCTTTGGTGTGGGCTGGTGGTGGGGTGGTCAGGAAGACCGACTGTATGAAGGCATCATCCATATCTACCCCAATACCGAGCATCTGAGTGTCACAATTCACCTACCTCTGGAACAGTATCTGAAAGGAGTGGTCCCTTATGAGATCGGTGGAACCTCCCCCGCAGAGGCGCTGAAAGCACAGGCTGTAGCTGCTCGCTCTGAGGCAGTGATCGCCCTGAACTCGGGTCTATATGGCGGTGACCAGCATGACCTTACCTCAGATGTCGAATGTCAGGTATTCAGTGGGAACCACCGACGAACAGAAGCATCAGATCAGGCTGTTGATGATACCCGCGGATTGGTGATCAGTGAGGATGATACTGTTATCCACGCATTCTACGCATCCAACTGTGGTGGACGATCTGAACTGATCGAAAATGTCTGGTCAGGCCGGGATCGCCCTGCGACCTATCAGGTTTCCCAGGCAGACAGAAAAAATTGGCGAGGAATAAAGCTAAACAAAAACTGCCTGGCCAAGTGGTGGATCAGATCCTCCCCCAATGTCTATTGCAATCCCTCTAGACAAAGCTCACTCCCCAGTTGGAGCCAGAAAAATTTTCGCTGGTCCCGGGAGTTCGAAACAGAGGAGATCTCCTCGATGATCACCAATGATGACTCTCTGGGTAAATTGAAAAAGATCAAGATCCTGGAACGTGGTCATTCAGGGCGGATCATTGAGGCAAAATTCATCTTTGAGAATGGTGCTTTTGAGAAGCAGGGTGAGCTGGCTATTCGGCAGCTCTTTAGCCCATCCCTGAGGAGCTCCTGCTTTTACGTGAAAAAGCGGGGTGACACATTCACTCTACACGGCGCAGGCTGGGGACATGGGGTTGGTATGTGCCAATCAGGGGCAATTGCTCAGGCATCCAACGGCATTTCATATGACTGGATCCTCCAGCATTATTACCCTGCTGCAAGCATCCTGGATATCTATGGCGATGCGTTGGACTAAGCGCCTATTGGTTGAATCTCCAGCTCCTCTCCTCTGTTCGATACTTCCAATTCCTTCACTTCTGGATGTGACAGGAGATATTTAGCAACTGGTGCCAGTATATGCTCCTTTATCAGGCGCCTCACTGGTCTGGCACCATATTCTGGCTGGTATCCGTGTGTGCACAAATAATTCCGCAATGAATCATCCACTTTGATTTTAATTCCCTGTTTGAAGAAGGTGTCAACTGCCTGTTGGACCTGAAGGTCGACGATCTTGTGCACGACCTCCTTACCCAGGTCATTGAAATTTAGGATCTCGTCGATCCTGTTGATAAATTCCGGACGTAACTCCTGCTTCAATTCAAAAACAGGGATATTAGACGTCATGATGATGATCGTATTCTTGAAATTAACGGTGCGACCTTTTGTATCTGTCAGTCTCCCATCATCCAGAATCTGTAACAGGATATTGAGCACATTGGGGTGCGCCTTTTCGATCTCATCAAAGAGCACAACCGCGTAAGGTCTTCTCCTGATGCGCTCTGTAAGCTGACCACCTTCATCGTAGCCCACATAACCGGGAGGACTTCCTATGAGTTTGGCAACTGAATGTTGTTCCATGTATTCACTCATATCGATACGGGTCAGTGCCTTCTCATCATCAAAGAGCACCTGTGCCAGCGTTTTTGCCAGTTCGGTCTTACCGACACCCGTATTACCCATGAACAGGAAGGAGCCCAGTGGACGGCTTTGATCAACAATACCGATTTTGGACATCCGTATCACATCAGCTACTTTTGTGACCGCCTCCTCCTGCCCAATGACCCGTTGACTTAACAGGTCTTCCAGGTGTAATAACTTCTCCTGTTCACCTGCGAGCATCTTTTGTACCGGAATACCGGTCCACTTAGACACAACTTCAGCAATATCCTCGGTCTCTACCTCAAGCTTGAGGAATTTACTATTACTCAGGTCTTCATTCAGTTTTTCAAGTTCGGCATCCAGCTTGGGTATATCATCGTATTGAATTTTTGCCGAACGCTGATAATCTCCCTCCCGCTGTGCCTGGTCTGCCTGGTTAGAGAGGTTTTCAATGCTTGTTTTTAGCTCCTGGATGCTGGATACCTTTGATTTTTCCTGCTCCCATACTTTGTTCAAGCCATCCAGTTTTGATTTCAGATTGGATATCTCTTCTTTAACAAGCTCCAGACGCTCTTTTGACCGCTTGTCTTTTTCTTTTTTCAGCACTTCCCGTTCGATCTCGAGCTGGATGAGCATTCTGCGAGCATCATCGATCTCTGCCGGTGCGGAATTCATCTCCATCCGGATCTTGGCAGCAGCCTCGTCCATGAGATCCACTGCTTTATCTGGTAGAAATCGGCCTGTGATGTAACGGTCCGACAGCGTAGCTGCGGAAATGAGTGACGAATCTTTGATGTGCAAGCCGTGGTGAAGTTCATATTTATCTTTTATGCCCCTGAGTATGGTGATGGTATCCTCCACACTTGGTTCTGCGATGTAAACCTGCTGGAAGCGACGCTCCAAGGCTGCATCCTGCTCAATGTGTTTCTGATATTCATTCAGTGTGGTTGCTCCCACTACTTTCATGCGTCCCCTGGCCAATTCTGGTTTGATCATATTGGAGACATCCATTTGTCCATCAACTTTTCCTGCCCCAACGATCATGTGTAATTCATCGATGAATACAATGATCTCACCATCACTCTCAACAACTTGCTTAATAAAGTTTTTAAGGCGCTCCTCAAATTGACCGCGGTACATAGCCCCGGCTACCATGGCGCTCAGATCCAATGCAACCAATTGCTTACCTTTAATATTCTCCGGGACATCCCCCTCAATGATCCGTCGGGCCAAGCCTTCAACTACAGTGGTTTTCCCAGTTCCCGGATCACCGATCAAAACAGGATTATTCTTAGTACGGCGAGACAGGATCTGGATAATTCGTCGAATCTCTTCTTCCCTGCCGATCACGGGATCAATGCGACCCTCACTGGCCAATTTCGTCAGGTCAATACCATATTTCTCTAAGGCGTTTATATCTTCTTCTGGATTCATATTTACATTTTCATTCATTTTCATTTCCTCCACCCATCTTGCTTCGAAGGGTATGCCAAGTCAATCTATCTGCCATTATTGCAGGCTATTGCCACACATGTCTGCACAATCTGCATACATATGCGATCTACACATACGCATGTCCAGATAATCCTTCTCTAATCTGTCAGTTTGACCCATAAAATCTTTCGGCACAGCATTTGAAGATAAGAGGGTGTATTGATAATTTTTTTGTTAATAAATAGAAGTAGGAGACAAGGAGTAAAATGGCAAAGTATATTGAATTTGACCAGGAGGCCCGTAGTAAGCTGAAGATCGGTGTTGACGTATTGGCGAATGCCGTCAAGGTCACACTGGGTCCCAAGGGCCGTAACGTGGTCATCGATAAGAAGTTCGGTGCCCCAA